>CBIHRW010000053.1:0-30044 GCA_966212545.1 uncultured Noviherbaspirillum sp. | reverse complement strand
CCTCTTTCGATATGCGTTGTTTAACAACACGGGCAGGATTGCCTGCAGCAACGGACCAGTCAGGAATTGCAGATCGCGTCACGATCGCGCCCGAACCAATGACAGACCCGGTGCCGATTTCAGCACCTGTGTTGATTAGGCAACTTTTTGAAAGAATGACTCCATGCCCAATCCTGGTAGGTTTGGGATGAGTAGCTTGATAAGTGGCGATACCTTGATTCTTAAGAAAACCTCTCAGTAGCGGCAAGCCACTTAAGGAATTATTGAAGACCTTCGCATTGGGATGTTCTCCGCCGATCTGGATTTCACACTGCGCTGCTTCACAGAAATTACCCACCTCAATAACTGGCATGCTCGCTTTCTGTCCAGCAGTTACGGCCATGCGTATAAGCAGCCCCCCCGAACCACGGCCAATTAACCCTTCGTTACCATCCTCGAAGATGAGCCGAAGCGGACAACAGCCGATGAAGGTATGGACCCGTTTCCTCCGCGGTATTTGACCTGTTGCCTTAATCGCATCCATTTCGTTTGCTTGCTTTCTACATTCCAAAGGATATACAAAAAAGCCCGATTCTCTCGCGAGAATCGGGCCATAAGAACTGCAAGCTACCGGAAAGGAATCCCTTTCCGGTAGATGACTGTTTCGCTTAGATCAGCGAGAAGTCGTTTGCATCGATGAGGCTCAGCACGCCAGCCAGAGTCAGGCCGGAGAACTTGACCATCGAGTTCTGGAGCGTACCGTTGGCGTTAGCATCCGCGGAGGCGTCAGCGTACACGGACAGGTTCAGGTTACCCAGCGTATCCTGCCAGATCACGATTGCTTCAGCGGCGCTGTCGTTTGCACCGAAAGCAGTTTGTGCAGCAGTTTGGGCACCCGATGCGTCCTGATAAGCCGCCTGGTCGAGAACCAGGATTTCGGTGCCGGCAGCAGCGGTGATACCGGTGCTTGCCTTGCCGAAGACCTTGGTCGTGCTCGTGACATCGATCTGAATCACGTCTGCAGCAGTGGTGGAGGTACCGAAGCTGAAGTCAGTGATCGAATCGGAACCGTTTGCTGCCTGGGTCAGGCCCGTAACAACAAAGGTGTCGTTACCAGCACCACCAGTCAGAACGTCGTTACCTGCGGCACCGGTGATCGTGTCGTTGCCTGCACCGCCGGTCAGCGTATCAACACCTGCACCGCCGCTCAGCGCGAGGACATAGCTGTTGGTTACGGCCGAACCATCGATCTTCAGCGTACCGGTGTTAGCAGCGGTACGGGACACGGTGAACGTGCTGCCAACTGCAACCTGGTTGCCAACGATAGTGTCGTCCAGAGTCAGCACATAGTTCACAGCGGTGCCGTTCGTAGCGTTCGCGAAGCTGAAGGTCTCGAAGCCCTTGACGTTGCTCAGTTGAGCAGCGCTGATGGTATTGCTCGATGCCGTGTTGTAGGTGAACGCCAGGGTATCGGAACCGGTACCACCATCCAGGGTGTCGTTGGACGACAGGTATGCGTTGTTGGAGACCTGAACGGTATCGCCGCCGGAACCCAGGGTCACGCTGTCCTTGCCGTTACCGATGCTGAAGGTCTGAGCAGCGGTCACGGTGCTGGATTGCGTGTAGATCACGGTCGAAGCGCTTGCCAGAACGCCGGAAGCATTCCAGGTGCTGGACGAGTTCGAAGCGTTCAGCAGGGTCAGCGTGCCGCCGGTGGTCGAAACCACGCCATCATTGACGGTAACCGTATCGTTGTTGCCAGCGAGGCCGGTGAAGGAGATACGCTCCACGCCAGTGACGTTGCTGAGTTGGGTAATATCGGCGGTCAGGTCGATGTTGCCGTCCTCACCGATAGCCAGCGTGTCTGTGCCGTCGCCACCGATGATGGTGTCAGCCGAGGTCAGGTTGCTATAGGTTGCAACCGTGAACGTATCGTTGCCAGCACCGCCTTCGATGTAGTCAACGCCGGTACCAGCATCGGCAAACGAATCGTCACCGTCGTCACCGTACAGCTTGTCGTTGTCAGCACCACCAGTGATCGTATCGTTACCAGCGCCACCAACGATGGTGTCGTTGTTTGCGCCACCGGTCAGGTTGTCGTTACCTGCGCCGCCGTCGATGGAGTCTGCCGAGCCGCTGCCAGTGAAGGTGTCGTTACCAGCACCGCCAGTGATGGTCGAAGCAACGGAGGTTGCGCCGATCACAACGTTGGCCGTCGAAGCGCTTGCGTCGATGGTCTTGACTGCAGCACCGGACAGGGTGGTGATGGTGAATGCCTTGGAGGCGCTCACGTTCAGCTTGGTTGCGTCCGCTGCGGTCAGGGTGCCGATGGTCTGGCTGCCGCCCTGGTTGACGATGGACAGAGTCTCATAGTCGTCAGCCGTCACGTTCAGGGTGATCGTGTTGTTCGCACCGGCAACGGTTGCCGCAGCAGTGGAGGTACCCAGGGTCAGGGTGCCGCTGTCGTTGGTGGTGTCGGATGCAAGGTCAAACGTCACAACCGCGGTCATTGCACCGTTGTCGTCAGCATCGCCAGCAGACGTGATGCCGGAAATCGACATGGTCTGGGTTGCGGACATGTTGGTGAAGTTTGCGGTAACGGTAGCTGCATCAGCCGTGGCATCGTTGTCGTCGGTGTAGGTCATCTTCGTGACACCAACGTTGGTCACGCCGGAAACATAGCTGGCGTTCTGAGTCACAGTCGCGGTAGCACCGACGTCCTGATAGATGTACAGGTTTTCGAAACCAGCAAGCTTGGCACCAGCGGTCGCAGAACCAACAGCTGCGGTGAGTTGCAGGGTGTCGGTGCCGTCGCCAGCATTGATGGAGTCGTTGGTGTCAACCGTTGTGCCATCGATACGGATGCTGTCGTTGCCAGCGCCGCCGGTAACGGTCAGGTCTTGCGTACCCAGGACGATGGAAACGCCAGCGGCGGAAGCCGATGCGTCAACAGTCTTGATGTTGGTGTCCAGCTGGCCGGAGATGGTCAGCGCGGCATCAGCGTCGATGGTCAGCTTGGTTGCGCCGGTTGCGGACAGCGCGGTCAGCGTGCTCTTGGTAGCGGTGGATGCGGAAGAGATCGCAACCGTTTCGATACCAGCGTCAGCAGTGAACGTACCAGCAGTCACGCCGTTCAGAGCCAGGGTCTGGGTGTCAGCCGTGCCGGCAACGACGGAGGAAACGTAGTTGACGGTCAGGTCACCGGAACCGCTAGCCATTTCTGCGCCAACGATGTTTGCAGCGTTGCTGAACACGGTGTCGCCGGTTGCCGAGCTAGCCGACAGGCCAACGGTGGTCGCGCCGCTGGTCAGGGACATGTCGAAGGTCGTCGCGCCTACGTTGGTGTCGAAGTTGCTCAGCATGACGCGCTCGACGCCTTGCAGAGTAACAGCGGAGATGGTGTGTGCACCGCCTGCATCACCAGAGACCGCAATCGACAGAGTGTCGGTGCCGGTGTTGCCGTTTGCTGCATCGCCAGCCTGCAGCGTCGTGCCGGTCGCGTTTGCGCCAACAACAGCTGCGGAGAAGGTGTCGTTGCCGTTCGTGCCGGTCAGATTGTCACCGGAGGTGGTCAGAGCGTAGGTGCTGCCTGCGCTGGTAGCAGCTTCGGTCTTCGCAACTTCAACGGACGAAGCGGAAGCAGTAACGTTCGACAGAATGCTCGATGCCTTGGTAACGTCGTTGCCGCCCAGGTCAACTGCGTAATACAGACCAACGGTCACTTTGTTTTCGAACAGTGCCTTGGAGGTCAGTGCAGCAGCGTCGCTACCAGCGTAAGCACGGACAGCGGTGATCATTTCAGCGATCACGGAACCCTTGGTAGCGCCAGTTGCTGCGAGCTTCGCGGACCAGTATGCCAGGCCGTCTGCGTCCGGGGTGCGGCCCAGAACGTTGGTGTAGAAGCGGGTAACGATTTCGTCGTTGGTCAGGAACGTCGGATAGTACGCACGAGCCGGGTCGGTGTTGTACATCTCTTGCGCAACAGCAGCGATGGACTTGCCGGCGTCGATTTGGTTAACCCAGTAACCCAGGCCATCACGCTCCGGAGCGCGGCCAAACAGGGCGACGTACAGGTTAGCAACATCAGTACGCATTTCAGTGGTAATTGCCATGTAGAAAACTCCCAAAAAGGAAAAGTTAAGATCCCAGCGAAGCCAGCTTTTGAATGTTCAGCCAGTTGCTGTTGCGTATAGTATTGAGCCGGGTAAAGAATAAATGTGATGGCCATCACACCCATTCTTTTTTTGACTAAAAACAACACGCGGCGGAACGTTGGTGCTTGTACAACGCACGCGATTCTAACCCAGCAATGTTGTCATAGTCCAACAAAAGTGACGTTTTGGAATCGCTTTTGCGGTGTAACGATTGGTAAATGCAATTGCATCAGGCGAAATTTCATACATTCCCGGTTTTTATATAACAAATGAGTCTAAAGGAAATGTTGGATTTCGAACGTGTAGGGGAAGTGCCTTTCGGGGACAGGTTTCACGCGGAAGATCTGTCCGGGACTCCGCCCGGCCCTACTCGCCCTATGTGTCACGCGTATCGAGCGCTCGCCCGGCGACCGGTTTCAGAATCGGTAGCGGAAACCGACGCTGAGGCTTTTTCCACTTTGGTTAAATAACGCAAGATTGGACTTGAATCGATTGTCTTCCGCCAGGAGATGGAAATCGATGTCCGGAGCAACCGGTGCGACCACTGTCAGCCTGAGAGTGTGGCGGTCGAGGTGACGAGCGGCGTTTTGCTCTAACAGCGGGCTGTAGCCTTCTGCGTCACGGGTTTGGGCGAGAGTTATGCTCAAGTCGGCACGCGCGCCCCAGGCCAAGGGCATGCCGAATTGCGCAATCAGTTCGTTATGGCGTGCCTGACCGCCGGGACGTGAACCGATCGGGTCGTCGAGCCCGGTGCGACCGATCAGGATGCTTTGCACCGGCATCTGAGCCAGCCTCCAGTCACAGGCAACGCCTAACTGCCCCCAAGCCACGTTGGCGTCAAGGTTGTTGAGCGAGGTGTAGCGCCGCCATTCCAACTCCGTCCCCAGTCCGAGCCTGCAGCCGTCGCGGGGATGTTCGAGCTGGACGATGGCACGCAGGTTATTCAGCAATGAGCGGCCGCCAAGCCAGAGGCGTTCGACATGCAGCCAGGCACTTGCGTCGCCGACGATAGTTGCTCGATGCAGGCCGGCGCTCAGGTTGGCACCTATCGTGGAAGAGTCTTTTTCGTGCGCGTATTCACGCGTGCGCGCTTCCATGACGATTTCCGCGACATTGTTGCCGAGGCGCTGGCGATAGCGCGCACCGACACCGGCGTACAGGAACCTGTCGCTTCGCGCCCGGAACGAAGGATCGAGCAGGAGGTCGATGCGCTCCGCGCCGAACGTCAGCGGGATGGCGCTGGTACGAACACCACTGTTGGCGTTGGTATCGGCACCGGCCATGGCGTCGACATATACCTGCCATGGCGACGCATCCTGCCGCGCAGCCATGCGGGCGCGATATCTTGAGATTACGACTCGTACGGCTGGCGGCGGATTAAACTGGGATTCGACATAGTCGAAGTAGGCGGCGGCACTGGTGCTATTGCCGAGCTCCGCCGAGGCGATCGCGAGATCCAGCCAGGCGCCGGCGTTATCGGGCTGCATCAGGACGACACGCTCGAAGGCTGTGATGGCAGTTGCGTAGTCGGCGGCCTTTAGGGCAATGATACCGAGCAGGTTGAAGTAGGCGGGATCGTCGTTGTGGCGGGACTGTTTTGCCTGCAGCGCCGACAAGGCTTGGCCAAATCGGCCTTGCTCGACGTAAGCCCGGACGTCCGGATAGGTATCGAGGTCGCCGGGGACAATGCCATTGAGGGAGGTCGTGTCCTGCCCAGGGTGGGTGCTTTGCGCATCGACAGGCTGAGCTCGCGCGGGAAGTACTGCCAGCTCGCTTGCGAACAGAGCAAACAGAAGTACCGCACATTGTGCGCGAAACGTGGTTGTTCTTGGCGTCGCTTGTCGGGTTTCACTTCGCGCAATCAGCCCTTGGGAGTCGACCTGGCCGCTCAAGTCAAGACCGACCTCCTCCTTGCCGCGCAGGAGCCTTTTTCTTGCGGCTTTCATCGTGGCAGCGATAAATAGATCGGTCATCAATTCGGGCAGTAAAGCGTGACGGGCTGCGTCCGTCCTCGGATCTGTACAGCGCCTAGCGCTCTGAGATGTCCGGCACCGAGAGCGCTTGCGCAAGATTGTCCGATGAGGATTGATTCGTTATATGACGTGGTCAACCCTTCAAGACGGCTGGCAAGGATAACCGGTTCGCCGAGCGCCGTGAAGGTGCGGCGGTGGGCGGATCCGAAATTCCCCACGAGCGCAAGGCCGGTTTCCAGCCCAATGCCCACCTGGATCGGGCGCAGGCCGAGCTCTTCGCAGAACGATGCGAGCGCAGCCATGCGGCGTTGGATGTCATGAGCGGCTGCAAGCGCGTGCACAGCATGATCCGGGTCGTCTTCGGGCGCGTTCCAAAAGGCCATGACTGCGTCTCCGATGAACTTGTCGATCGTGCCTTGATGGCTGACGACAGCTTCGGCCATTTCGGTGAAGACGCGCTGCATGAGGCGGGCGACGACTTCGGGTGTACTGCTTTCACTGAGTCCGGCGAAGCCGTGGATGTCGGCGAACAGGACTGTGATTTCACGCCTTGATGCGTCGACGGCGGTCGTAAGTTGACCGAAGGCGGTCAGCCTGGCCGCTACCGGGCGGGGGAGATAGGCGGACAAGAGCGCGATGACGCCGGCCCGGTCGCGGCCAGCCCGGTAGAGTTCAACCGACAGGATCAACAGGACAGCAAGCGGCGGGAAAACCAGCAGCGGCGACAATGGCAGCAAGAGCCGGAATTTTTCGAAGGCAGCCATGGCAAGCATGGCACCGCCGATCCAGGACAACATGAGCCAGGCAGGGAAAATGGCCGTGCGTTGCAACGGCTTTTCATGGCGGCCGAGCAGCCAAGCGAGCAGCAATGCGAACGGCAGCATCAGCACGCCGACGATTGCAGTCCCCCAGTAGGGCCTATAGGGAAAATCGTCGTCAAGCAATGCGGAGAGTATCTCTGCGTGCGGCTCCAGGCCGGCAGCGATGGGGCCGAGCGGCGTTGCAATAACGTCAGACAATCCCAGTGCAGTGGCGCCCATGAGTACAACAACGCCCTTGAGTACGGCGGGATCGGGCTTGCGGCGAAGGACGTCGGCGGCGGAAACCGAGGTCCAGTCGTCACGCGCATGGCGGTAGGGAACGATCATGGTCCCGTCGCCCCCTACCGGGAGGGTGATGAGCGTGGCGCCGTCGTCGGTCTGCACGGCGAGTTCCCACGCCGGTGCGAGCAGGCCCTTTCCACGATGAAGGCTGAGCCGGGGGCTGTCGACCATGCCGGCAAAGGTGGCGAGCGCGAGGCTGGGACGACAATCAGTCCCGGCAGCACATACAACCGGCGGCAACCGCCTTACCGCGCCGTCGGAATCGAATATTGGCGTAATGTGGCCGACGCGCCCAGGAAGCAAGCCGGCGTGGTTCGTGACGACCGGGACACCGTATACCTTGGGCGCGCCCGCGTCGGCGTGGATTGGCATGGTGGGCGGCAGGACGAAATTCAATGCAGCGAGATTGCGCTGGTCCAGGTCATATACGACTGCGCCGGTTACCTGTGGCCGGCGCAATTGCTCGGCCAGGACGTCGTCATTGACTCGTTGCTCGGGAAACACCATGTCGACTGCAACAGCGGCAACGCCGTAATCATCAATCAAGGTCTTGAGCAGACGCGCCAGAATATCGCGCGACCAAGGCCAGGCACCAAGCTCGGCGAGGCTGCGTTCGTCGACGTCCACAATGACAAGTCGCGATTCGACGTGCGGCGCGATGGAAAAGCGGACACGCCAGTCATTCAGCGCATGATCGACTGGCGTAAATAGTCCGGGGATGAGGGAAGGTGCAATCAGTGCCGCGCAAAGCGAGACGCCGAGCAAGAAATACCGCAGCATCAGCCGTTGCAATCGAAACGACTGATATCAGCGGTACCAGCGAGTGGCGCCCACGACGCTCAAGCCATTGGAAACATCGCGCTGGAAGACATAGGCGGCCTGGCTGGAATCCTTCGACAGCATGCCTTGCAGCTTGGTGTCTGGGCTCGCGTCCGCACGAAGCTCGCCCTGCCAAGTCACCTGTCCGCTGGATTGGACAGCAACGGGTGCATAACCGTTGCCGTTGACCGTCAGCGACGTGTCGAAACGCCTTGCGCCGAAATCGATGGTCAGGCTAGGCGACGAGACCGCGGCCGCAGCGAGGGTTTTTCCTTCCTTTACGTAAGCCTCCGCGCCGCCGAGCTGGAACTTGGCGACGCCGCTCTGCGGCAGGACCACATTACCGGCTTCGCGCACTATGCCGAATACGTCATTGCCAACAGCAAGTTCACGTCCGGGCGCGAGCGCAGCGACGAAGCTGCTGCTTTCCTGCCCCGGCTGGATATAGCTGGACCAGCGGCCCCACCAGAATTTCTGTTCGGGCACGACAACGACGACTTCAGGCAACGGAGCCGGCGTTATCGGAACGGCCGCGTCAACCTTGTTCTTGATACTGTCCACAGCCGCTTCACGGATGGGGTCGCGCGAATCGAGGGCAGGGTTGGACTTGGACTGCTTGTCCGCGGATGGGCGGGGCTCTTCCGGACGCGGAGGAGCGAGCAGGTTCGGAGATTCGAGTGCTTTTTCGGCAGGCACCAGCAGCGGCGCTTCGCTGCGGTTACGCAGTTCGAGGTAGGCGTCGCGCATGGCTGCGGTCAGCACTCGGCTGGCAGCGGACTTGCAGGGGCCGAGTGCGCTGGCCAGGCAATCCGAAGCGAGCGGCGCCATGACCACGGCACCACTCTGCACGGTGACACGGGTGATGTTATCGGTGGCCTGGACCACGAAATCGGTGCCGCGGATGCCGATAGCGGCCAGCGGCGTGTTCAACCGGTAGTTCTCCTTGGAGGCTTCGCCAGCGCGGCCAGTAATGCTGCGCGCGACGCCCTTCTCCAGGACAAACTTGATCCGGTTGTTGGCCGGATTGGCGGCATCATACTTGTAGTCTTCGATGCGCAGGCGCGACTGCGGGCGGATGCTGACGAAGGCGCCGTCCACCATACGCAGGTGGATGTGACCGGTTGCGCCGGTTTGCAGTGTTTGGCCGGCATTGATGCTCTCACCACGAGACACGCCGCGGGTCTTGCCGTCCTCGGTGATGACATTGGCGTCGCCGATGACGAAGGAGACGGAACCAGCGAGATCGGTTGCCAGCGCGCAGGCGGAACCTACTGTCAGACAGACCAATACCGCGAACTTCTTCCAGCGAGTCGAAATACCCGGTTGCATCTTGCCCCTCTTCTACACGCGTAAAACGTTGATATTTGGGGAAAAAGTATAGCACTTCGGATTGCTGGCGGGCATATTTCTGACGATAACGTTGTATTAAAAGTCAGTAACTTTTGAAAGCGCAGGCAAGTGGATGCCGCCGCATGCACTTTTCGTTAATTTTTAGTCACTTTCCTCGGTATTGAAGCGTATGTGAATTACGTTGATGCAATCTTCGCCAAACTTCAAGGGGCTGTAATTCCTGTTGGCCGCAAACCAAGAAGAAGGGACGACTTGCAGGTAAGGCAAATATCAGAGATCACGCCTCCTGTGGCGTTACCTCTTTCGACCTTCGTAGTTGCCGAACATATATGTTGCCCGTTTGCCTGTTGCAGAACTTTTCGAAAAAATTCTTACGCGAAATGAATGGTCTTGAGCAATAATTAGGGGCTGACAAGAGACACAACTGATTGAAGTTATTGGTTTTTTATTGTTGCTCCGGCTTGCGCCAAACGAATGCCGTCGGGCCGCAAAATGCCGATTTCTGTTGAAGCCACATGCCCATCCCCTTAGAAACCGCCGCCAACATTCCGCTGTTCAAAGGAATTGACCAGGAAACGCTGACGACCGTTGCCAAGCTGATGAGCAGCCGTACCTACCTGAGCCACGACATCGTGCTACGCAAGGGTGATTCCGGCGATGGCTTGGCATTCCTGCTTCAGGGCAAGCTACAGGTAGTGGACGTGACCGAAGACGGTCGCGAGATCGGCATTCATTTCATTTCTCCAGGGACATACTTCGGTGAACTGTCGGTCATTGATGGCCAGCCGCGTTCGGCGTCGGTGGTGTCAGTGAAGACGTCGGAAGTGGCATTTCTGCCGACAGCACAGGCAAAGGCGCTCATTTTCACTCGCCCGCTGATCGCGGAGCGCGTCCTTACCCATTTTGCGCAGATCGTGCGCGCCTCCTCACGGCAGCGTACGCTGCTGAGCATTCCGAATGCTTTCCAGCGCGTGTTCGCGCAGCTCCAGCAATTCGTCCGTGATACCAATGAGGGACGGCAGGTGATCGAAGGACTGCCCAAGCAGCATGAGATCGCGATCATGGTGAATACCAGCCGCGAAACCGTGTCGCGTGCCTTGCATACGCTGATGAAGATGAATATCGTCGAGAAGAAGGGTGCGATCCTGATCGTCCATCGGCCTGACCAGCTCCGGAACGCGGCGAACGTCGGGCTGGAGGAATTACCTCAGGCAAACGGCGCGTCCAAGACGCTGCAAAAGGACGACAAGGCAGAAAAGCCGGAAAAGGTGGCGTGAAGCCTTTGGCTTCCGTCGCCCTGCATTTGCGCAGGACTTGCGAAAGGAATACGCCTCCTTTCGGATTCGTTCGGCCCGGATGCCCGTTGTAGCAAGAAGAACCGGAGCGAGTTATAGTTCGGACCCTTGCCTTTACGGGCAGCCGCAACTCGCATCTAGAATAACAATGACTGTCCATGGGTCCAGCCATCACCCCCTCGCCTTTCCATAAACTGCACAATGCTCTCCTGGTTGAGCGCTCACCGGCCTTTGCGTATGGATTGGCGGTCCTGCTGGCCATCATGTTCATTGCCTGCCTTTTCCCGCTCTCTTTTCTTGCAGGGCACGGCGCATTCTTTGAGAACGGCGACGCATCCCAGCATGTCGCGGGGTGGAAGTTCTTTGCCAAGGATTCGTGGCATTTCCCATTGCTGCACACGGATCGCCTGAACCACCCTTCCGGTACCAGCATCGCTTTTACCGACAGCATCCCGGTGGCGGCGTTGCTGTTCAAGCTTGTCGCAGGATGGTGGCCTGATTTTCATTATCTCGGACTATGGCACGCGGTCGCGTTCGTTACCCAGGCGCTCGCCGCGGTCTTCCTGATCCGGGTGCTTGACGCTCGCCATGCACTGGCAGCACTATGTGCCGCTTTCTTTGCCCTGACATGGCCTGCCCTGCTGTGGCGCATCGGCCATCCCTCGCTGATGACGCAGGGGATCATCCTGACGGCCTTTGCCTTTTATTTCCTGGGACGGCAGGGAAAATGGAGCAGCAATGCAGCCAGCGGCGCACTGATCGTGCTGAACCTGCTCGGCCTGACGGTGCATCCTTATTTCCTCGCATTCTGCTATCCGATTTTCCTGGCGTTCCTCATTGAACAGGCAATCGGTAGCGAGGGCTGGAAGCGGCAACTGACGCGATTCCTGGCGTCTGTCGTGGCGATCATTGCCGTCGGCGTACTGCTTGGCTACTTCGGCCACGGTGCCACAACTACTTTCGGATACGGATACTACTCGACGAACCTGAGCACGCCGTTCTGCGGCGGGCAGCTGATTGCTTGCGCCAGGGATGCGTTGCAGCACCAGTTTGCCGAATACCGGTTTGCAGATGCTACCGGGGGCCAGTACGAGGGGTACAACTACTTTGGCGCGGGCGTGCTGCTTCTTGCTCCGTTTGCGCTGGCAGCATACGGGCGTGAATTGCTGAAAGGCCCGACCCGTTATCCGGCGCTGACCGTGATACTGCTGCTGTTCGTCGGGTACGCGGTCACAAACCTGGTTTACTTCGGCGCGCGTGAAATACTGTCCTTTCCCCTGCCGGCGGTTTTCGATCGGCTTACGGGCACCTTCCGAGCTAGTGGCCGGTTTATCTGGCCAGTCGGATATCTGTTGCTGTTCGCAATACTCGCTCCCCTGCTGAAAGCACGCTCCGCAACGGCACTGCTGTTGCTCGCAGTCTCCGTTCCGCTGCAGTGGGTCGACGTACAACTCCTGCGCGAACGAGTCGCAATGAAGGCGTCGGCACCTCCCGCCGGCGATCTTGAGCAGTGGTCTGGAGTCATGGCGACAGTCAACACGGTCAACATCTATCCGGCCTTCGGTTGCGGGGATGCAGATGTGAACGTGTATTGGTTCTTCCAGCGGCTCGCCGCGGAGTACGGAAAACTGCTCGACACGGGTTATATTGCGAGGCCGAACGTGGATTGCGAAGGCAATACGCGCGCCTTCTCTGGCCAGTTCGCAAAAGATCAGCTATACGTTATGCCTGCGGACTACCTGAACAACCCGTTCATCATTCCTGCTGGGTTCCGTGCTGCGTCCGGGCGCGGAGAATGTGCAGAATGGCGCGTTGCCGTGATTTGCAAAGCCGGGGCCGACTGGGAAAACAGCGGACTCAAGACTGTCCGAATCGCACCGATCAAGGATCACGGAGAGTGGCCGGCCGCCATGCTGCGCACACAAATCGGCATCTTGCAGAACGGCCGCCTGGTACCCGCTACCAAGAACAAGGCGGGTTTCCTATCCTTCGGGCCGTATATCGTGCTCCCGCCGGGGCGTTACCATTACGCAATAGAATACGCAAGCCGCGTCGACGCCTCGCAGCAGGTTGGACGGTGGGACATCGTGATGAGCGGCACGGGCAGCGGGCGTGAAATCGCCGCCGGAGCGATGCATGGAACGGAGGGTGCGCAAGCGCGCATCGAGGGCACATTCGACTCGGACGGTGCAAAGCTGCCGCTGGAAATCAGGACATTCTTCGCAGGGAGCGGAGACTTGCAGGTTGTCGGTATCGCGTTGAAGAAAGTCTCGCAATGAACGTCGTAACGAATTCAATCCTGGCCAGGGAGGAGCGTGAACATGGCGCGAAGCCTCTGATCAGCCTGGTCGTTCCCGTCTTCAATGAGGGGCCGATCATCCGCGCCAACCTGGCTGCCATACTGAAAGCGGCCGCCAGCGACTGGTATGCGCTTGAGTTAATTGCCATCGATGACGGCTCAGTTGACGAGACGGCGGACGAGATCGCACTGGCCGCGCACGAGGACGAGCGTGTGCGGCCGATTTCCTTCACCCGCAACTTTGGCAAAGAAGCAGCCATTCTTGCCGGGCTTGCGCATGCAGCGGGCGATGCGGCCGTCGTGCTCGACGGCGACCTGCAGCATCCGCCTGAACTGATTCTGCAGATGACGGCGCTGTGGCGCCAGGGTTTGTACGTGGTGGAGGCCGTGAAGCAGGACCGGGGCAACGAAACGCTATCGCAAGGCCTCTTTGCTCGCGCCTTCTACGGCCTGTTCCGCCGCTTCGCCAACCTCGACCTGCGCGGACATTCGGATTTCAAACTGCTCGATCGCGAGGTGATCGACGCCTATCTTGCCTTTCCCGAGCGGAACCGCTTTTTCCGCGCCATGATCGGTTGGGCACAGTATCCGAGCGCGCAGATCCCGTTTTCAGTGGCGGAACGCAACGGCGGGACGACGCACTGGGGCAAGCTGGCGCTGATGCGCTATGCAATCAACAACATCACGAGCTTTTCGAGCCTTCCGCTGAAGCTGGTGTCCTACCTCGGTATAGTGACGCTGATTTTCGGCGCCATCATCGGCATCATGAGCTTGGTACAGAAATTTAACGGCAAGGCGCTCGACGGCTTTACGACAGTTAATCTGCTGATCGTCATCATGAGCAGCGCCATCCTGCTGAGCCTTGGCATCATTGGGCATTACCTCGCACGGCTCTATGACGAGATCAAAGGGCGCCCCCCTTACGTCATCAAACCGCCCAGGAAACCCCGCCGGTAAACGTTCACTACGAAGGTTGAAAACGGCTCCTGCCGACCCGCAGGTTGCGCCTCCAGCGCAGCACCGGGCGCTCGACGAGCCGCTGGGTCACGGCCGAGAGCAGGATACTTATCGCAAGGTACATTCCAAGTTCAAGATGACCGACCGGCTGCTCTGTCACCGCCCACTGGATCAGAAAGTGATTCAGGAAGACCCCGTAGGATAAATCTCCGAGGCGATTGTCCAGCGTTTGCTGCGGCAGCATGCCGAGCCAGTAAACCAAGGGCAGGCCGATGACCAGGCCGAACAGCGTCTCCGGGTTATACGGCGATAACAGCCTTCCGTAATGTTCAAGCACGAGGGTGAATGTGATCGCAGAGATCACACCGGCAACAACGACTGCAATGCCCCGATGGCCACGCGCGATACGCGCATCATAGAGCGCCGATCCCAGCAGGAAGAAAACGAGAACGCCCGGCAGGAGCCGGTATCCGAACGTATCGGTGTGGAGCCATCCCCATGCAGCGGCGACGAATATCACCAGCCCGACCAGGAATGCGAGCGCGCGCAGGCGAAACAGCAGCAGCACCGGGATCAGCAAGTAAAACTGGATCTCCGCTCCCAGTGACCACGCGGGAGGAATCAGCGTGAACTGGTCAGTGCCGTTGTACATGAAGTAATTGAGCGGCACGACCGTGAGGTTGGCGGCAAGATCACCCCATTGCGGCGCATGCTGCAGGAACGTGGTGTGCTTGCCGGTTACCATAAGCCAGACCAGCGTCAAGCCCGCCACCACGAGGTACTGGGGAAACAGGCGCAGTGCACGGTCCAGGAAAAAATGCGGGATGCGCCGCGCGTCCGGGTAGTGGTCACGCAGCAGTCCCGTCATCACGTAGCCGGAGATCAGGTAGAAGCATACGACGGCAACCACGCCGGGATTGAAGCCGGCAATACTAACGCCGGCGTGGCTAAGCGCGACTAGCAACGCGAGAATCAGTCTAAGCGTTCCGAGCATCGGGCATCAGGGGATTGGCAAGCCCGTCAATCAAGTTGAGCAATCGCACGGACAGCAATGCCCATTCGCGCGCGGCGACCCATTGCTGGGTCTTCGCTGCCTGCCGCGCAATCTCCATTGGATCCTCGATCAGGCGCTTGATGCCGCTTGCGAGAGCATCCGGCTCGGTGCCCGGCAGGACATGGACCGCGCCGGCGACGTCGTCGAAGATCGGCAACGGGGTTACCGCGACCGGTCGTCCGGCAGCTATGCCGATGCGAACTGCTCCACTGGCGGACTCCTGAGTGTGCTGGTATGGGTACACGATCAGGTCTGCTGTCTGCAGCAGAGCGAGGCATTCTGCCTCGGGCAGGAAATCGGTGATGAATGTGACGCGGTTGCCAATACCGAGTTCGTCAATAAGCTTGTCGCAAGCCTGCTTTTCGAGTTCGGAGTCGATGTACGGATAGAGCGCGTTGAGCAGCAGCAGGTGCAGCGAGGGATTGCCCTTTGCGAGCTGCGCGAACGCCTCGATGAGCTGCCGGATGCCTTTGTGCGGTAGCAGGAAGCCGTAGGCGGCAACGATCTTCTTTCCGTCCAGGCCACGTTCCGCGCGCTCGCCTTGTGTCAAAGGCGGCAGCATTGGCAGAACGCCGTGCGGGAAAAAGACGACATTGCCAATCAGGCCGAAGCCTTTCAGGATATTCATGTCCTGTACGCCGTGCACATAGAGACGGTCAGCGCGTGCCAATGTCTTTGCAATGCTCGAGAGCGACAGCAACTGGTCACCGTGCATGACGTCGCGTGTCGAATGGAAAAAGACGTGAACAGCAATGCCGGCATCCTTGAGCCTGTCAATCAACCGCGCCATCGCCGGTAGCGTGTAGAAGCTGTAGTTGAACTGGATTACGATTGCGTGCAATCCGCGGGCGACGATGGTGTCATACAACTCGTCAAGGGTTTCGCTACGATCCGCGCTCCAACAGCGGATGACGTTGGCTCCGTCTTCCACAATACGCTCGGATGTTCGGGGGGCAAGAATCGTGATCCGGTCGGACGTCAGTGCGACCGACAGGAAGGCTGTGTAGGTGGCGATGCCGCAGCGGGCGTTCCAGGTACTGATCCAGCCGATGCTGTCTTCGCGGCGGAACACCGGTTGTGCGGCGAGCGCTGCCACGGCCTGCTCGGTGCGCGCTGCCACCTGGTCCCAGGTGTAGTCGCGCAGTACACGTTCTCGTGCGGGACGCGTGCGTTTCAAGCGCTCCTCCTCGGAGGCGCCGTGCACATCGGACATCAGGCGAGCAAGATGGCCAACGTCCGGGTCGGCCCAGACCGAGTGGGCCATGCCCAGATGTGTCTCTGCCTTCGCAAACTGGAAGTCGCACATCCATGCTGTCGATTCATCACAGAAATCCGTCTGGCCGCCCCAGGCGGTAGTGATCACGGGCAGGTTGAACAGCATGGCCTCGGCCATGGGAAGACCCAAGCCCTCGCCTCGACTGGGGGCGACGAATGCGTCACAGGCTTGATAAAGTCCAACCAGCTCTTCCTGCGAACAATCTAGATTGATCAGGACCACATCCGGATACTGCGGATCTTCCCGGCGCAAATGCTCGAGCTGCTGCTCGACATCGTTATGCGGATTCGGGAAGGTCTTGATCACCAGCGTCACGTCATCACTCTGTCGGAATGCCTTGCCGTAGGCGTTTAGCAACGCATCGACGCCCTTGCGCGGGAAGCATGAGGAAATATGCAGGAAGCGGAAACCCTTCAACTTCAGGTCCGGCGCCTTGGGCGTCACCTTCAGCAGATGGTCGACGCCGCCGCCAGTGACCGCCATCGGGATGCGGACACCGTTGTCGCGCAGGATTTTCTCGACTTCCCGCGACAGCACCGTCACCAAGTCAAGTTTGCGATTGAATGCGGAGACATACTCGGTCGGAAAACCGGTTTCTTCCCAGCCGTAGGAGTGAACGACACGCATGTAGCCGGGCATGTCGTCGACGCGCGGCGGGTAGCAGAATCGCAATGCAACATCCGGCGGGTTATGCGCCTCAAGGGCACGCGTTGTCATGGCGGCGCAGTCGGGATTGGCTGCGAGGAAAGCCGGGCTCGGGTCGAAGTCGCCTGTACCTTCCATACTGCGCAAGCCAACATCATTGCCACGTGCGGACAGTGCACGGCTCAGCTCACGGTTGACAATCGCCAGGCTATAGCTGGAGTCGAATGGCCCTTCCACTCGCCAGTAAGGCTTGGGCGCGGCAGCATCGGCGGGTGCCGGCGGACGCGGGCACTCGATATCCAGCTGTCTGAGGTAATCGGCCAGCTGACGGCGCAGGTAATCCGTATCGAAGCGCTGGACGTTGCGGCGCTGGCCGGCAATGACGCGACGGCGCAGCCCCGGTTCGGACAACAGGGTGTGGAGGACAGTTGCCGCTTCGCGCGGGTCGCCGCTTTTGAGGATCAGGCCACCCTCGCCCATCGTGTAAGGAATGCTGCTTAACCCACGAGCCACTACAGGCACGTCGAAAAGCATGGACTCGATGAGCGGCATGCCGAAGCCTTCATGTTCGCTCATGCAGACAAACGCATCCGCAATGCGGTACAGGCCAAAGAGCGTTTCGTTCGACACCTTGCCCGCAATCAGGACATTGCCTTCCAAGCCCAGTTCACGGATGCGCGCACTGATGCGCTCCTGGTAGGCATAACTACTGATCCCGCCGGCAAGGATAAGGCGTACCGGCTGATCGGCGAAATGAAGCAGCTCGGCCAGCACATCAAGCAGGTCGAGCTGCCGCTTGTTCTCGCAAACGCGGCCGACGAACAGCAGGTTGATGGCGTCGCGCAATCCGGCCACCGAAGCAGGATCCCACGGCGCATGGCGGATCATGTCGGCATCGACGAGCAACGGAATGGTGGTGACGTTGCAGTAGTTCGCCTCACGCAGCTCCATGCTGTTGTATTCGGAATCGCCAATGGCCCCGATGTAATCCGGCGCCCATTGCACCAGTTGCTGGCGACCCAGCACGCTAAGGCGGCGCACTTCGCCTTCCTCGGGCAGCAGGTGCACTGGTGTAATGTTATGGTAGACCATGACCTTGGGAATAGTCAGGTTCTCCAGCCAGGCGACGTTATCCTGGCCGAGGCTGTGGTGCATGAAAAGCAGGTCGCCTTCCTGCGGCTTGAGCTGGCCGAGCGGAATCACTTCGGCGGCAAGCGGTTCCGGAATGTAGTCGCTGTAGATTTCCGATTCGAAGCCGAGCTCACGCAGGAGGCGGCGCGTGAAGAGCATCCCGTTCGTCACGCCGTCGCCCGGCGCGCAGGAGGGGCTGTATTGATGAATTGCCTTAATTCGCATAAGTCTTCCAGGCGATGACCGCATAGTCTTGCGGACCGTACAGGGCTTGGTTAACGCGGCGCGCCACGTCGCTGTCTTCGGGCAGCTGGAGATGGGTCGGATACGGGTGCAGGCGCAGGATTTCCGCGCGTGCAAAGCCGCGCTGGCGGGCCATAAATTCGGCCACGGCGGGCACAACCGGGTGCAAGTGTGTCGGGTCTGTGTAGAAATTGCACGCACCGACCAGCAGGTTTTCCGGATTGGGCGATTCGAAGATGATGAGGCCGTCCTTGCGCACGGCATGCAACGCCGCGTCAAACAGGGCGACCAGCGTTTCGAACGGCAGGTGCTCGATGATGTGGAAGCCTGTCACCGCCGCGACGCTTCCTTCCGGGAGACGGCGCAGGTAGGCAATGGCATCCTCGCATTCTGCTTCCAGTCCGCGCTCACGGCAGGCTGCCACCATCGCGCCATTCATGTCGACGCCGATAGCCTTCAAGCCCTCGCCTCCGAGCAATTCCAGCCATTCACCGCGTCCGCAACCGACATCGATGACGCGCGCGCTCTCGTCTCGGCGGAAATGTTCGAGATAAGGCAAGTAAACCTTGAGCCGCTCGAGGATGTCTTCACGCGCCCCGCGGAATGCACGCTCAAACTCGGTATAAAAAATGTCTGCGTCGAAGTTCGACACTGCTTTCGACGCCGGTGTAGCACCGGCCGTTGCAGGCGCAGCCGGCGCGTCGGCTGCAGTCGCAGCCTGGAGACGCCGCAACTCCTGCCGCAATGTGGCGAGACGATTCTCTCGATCGGTGTCCGCTGCCAGCACTGCACATATCGCGGCCTCGACCTTGTCCATGCGCAGCGCAAGATCCGGAGCTTCCAAACGGTTCAGCCGCGCGCCGATGTCCAAGGCATCGAACCTCCGCAGACGATTCTCGATATCCAGAGACTGGAGCTGGTCGATGCGCTGATTTGCCTGTGAGATTCCTGCTTGTTGCAATTGACGCAGTTCGATCAGTTGCTGGGAAATTTCGTGCCGGATCTTGTTCAGCCGGAGAATAGAGTACGCCAAATGGATCGCCGGCCCGATGACCGGGACCAGCATGACGCGCTGCTTCAAGGTGAGGCCCGGGGATTTGATCGTTCGCAAGCGCCTGTTCAACGCAACGGCAACCGAACCGACTACGGGAATGCGTTTTATCAGGGCTCTTATACCGGTGGTCTGATATGTATAACCGGTTCCGGGAGTGAATTCAACGACCTTCGGTTTGATGAAAAGCGGTTGGGAGCGGCGCCGGTGCGCGGCAACAACCTTCAGCTTTTCCGACAAAAGGTCCGGATCAAGTTCGGGATTATTGGATGAAAGCATATCAATAGGGACGTACGGCGCGGGTACCGCATCTGAGTGCCGGCAACCGCCAAAAAGAATCGAAGTATACAGGAGTGGCGACTGTGGGTTGTCTGAATGCACTTCGCTGTATGCGATCGGGCATTTGATATTTCACAACATTTATTACACGTCGGACACGCATTCTTATGCCACCGGGTACTCCCTGATCCGGACATTCCATACAACCTGCAAGAGAACACCCGACATGATGATGCGACCATTTCTGATTGATGCGGCACGCAGCTTGTGGCCCTATGTTCCGCCTGCCGTCCGCCGTTCTGCGCTGGCCACTTGGTTGAAGCGCAAGGTCGCGCAGCCCGTCCCTGTTGCCGCCACGTCCCCCGTTTTGCAATCGACTACCCCCAGCGAGCCGCCTCCTGCTGGGCCGAAACTGGTAACGACACTGGAGGAAGTGGACGAAATGCTGAAGATGCTCGACAAGGCGGCAGCCATCTCGGACGACGAGCTCAGGCGAGGCTTTACACAATTTCACATGCGATTCCCGCTGGACCTGCCCGCCGATCCGGACTCGCCAGAGTATCGTGCGGCGCAAATGAAGATGTATGAATGGCTGCACGGTAAGCCCTACAGCGTCACCAACGAGGTCTCTGAATTCAATGTGAAGGCGGCCGCTTCCCGCCCCTTCCCCTTCTATACCGAAAGCCCGCAGACAGTGGGCAATCATATCATCAGCATCGGCCACCTGATTCGCACGCTGAACCTACCGCCGAAGAGTTCCATCCTGGAATTCGGACCAGGGTGGGGCAATACGACTGTGTGGCTGGCGCGCATGGGATACCAGGTGACCGCCGTGGACATCGAAAAGAACTTCGTCGAACTGATCCAGGAGAGGGCGCGCCGCAAGTCCCTGCACATCGATGCGATCCAGGGCGATTTCTCCATGCTCCATCAGTTCGAAAGGCAGTTCGACGCTGTGCTGTTCTTCGAGTGTTTTCATCACTGTTCCGATCACCAATCCCTCATCGCCGGCCTCGATCGTGTCATCGCCCCCGGGGGCAAGGTTGTGTTCGCCGCAGAACCGATCGCGGACGACTTCCCGATTCCCTGGGGCTTGCGCCTGGATGGGGAATCGTTGTGGGCGATCCGGAAGAACGGCTGGCTGGAATTGGGGTTTCAGGAGACTTACTTTCGTGGACTGCTAGCCCAACATGGATGGGAACTTGCCAAAGCGGTCTGCCCCGAGACTCCATGGGGCGTCATTTTCACTGCGACAAGGCGCGTGCCGCAGTTCCACTGACACCCGCCACCTTACAAGCCCCCTCGGCCGGGCGTACACTCATGCTTTGTTCGATTGAGTGGATACCACATGACGTCTTACACGGGGCGATTTGCTCCTTCGCCCACCGGCCCGCTGCACAAAGGATCGCTTGTTGCCGCCATGGCGAGCTACCTCGATGCACGCGTGCACGATGGACGGTGGCTAGTCCGTATCGAGGACGTCGACGAAACACGCACCATCCCAGGCGCGGCGGAGAACATCCTGGCCTGCCTGCAATCCTTCGGTATGAAATGGGACGGCGAAGTCATCTGGCAAAGCCGGCGCAAGCCGCTTTACGAAGCAGCCATGGAGCGCCTGGGCGGCTGTATCTACCCGTGCGGCTGCACCCGGCGGGAAATCGCCGATTCGCGGATAGGAATTGCGAGCGACGGTGCCGCAGTCTACCCGGGCAACTGCCGTAACGGCCTCGCCCCGGCCAAGACAGCTCGTGCATATCGCTTGCGAGTGCCCGACGGCAAGGAAGGCCGCATCAGTTTCGAGGATCGCTGGGTTGGGATGGTGACGCAGCAGCTCGGGACCGAGGTCGGCGACTTTGTACTTAGGCGTGCGGATGGTTTCTGGGCATATCAGCTGGCAGTGGTGGTGGATGATGCAGACCAGGGGGTCACGCACGTGGTTCGGGGGGCAGACTTGCTGGATTCGACGCCGCGCCAGATCTACCTGCAGCGCCTACTTGGCGTACCGACGCCACGCTACATGCACGTCCCTGTGATAACCAACGAGCTGGGTGAGAAATTATCGAAGCAAACCGGTGCGCGGGCCTTGGATTTGTCGCAGCCGGTCGAGGAATTGATCGAAGGAGGCCGGTTCCTGAAACTCGGCATTGACCGTGCCGCATCCATCGAGAACTTCTGGAAACAGGCAATGGATGCCTGGGCCTGCATATGGCGTGAGCAGGAATGACGCAGCCAAGGAACGGATGAGAACGCTGCGCTCAGCCATTTCCGGCGCATGCCGCGTTCATCTGACAATTAGTCGCTGAAATACCTCATCGCTTCGGCACGCCGCCCAACAGAGCAGCGATCTTGTTCTTCTGTGGTTTGGCTCCACTACCTTGGGTACCGCCTCCCTCGTCTTCGGCTTTGGGCGTGAGAGCTGCCGGCTCGTAGGGCTTGAGGAACCAGGGATCGACCTTTTCCTTGCGCGGCGCATAGGATCCACGACCGTATTGCTGCGAACCGCGTCCTGCGGGCATGCTGCGCTCCTCGCTCTCTTCGTAACGCGAACGGCGGTCGGCAGAACGGGGAGGAATAAACCCAGATAGCTGCAGGCGTGCGATATTGTGCTTGATCAGCTTCTCGATATCGGCAAGCTGGCGCGATTCCTTGTCTGTAAAGAGCGAGATCGCATCGCCCGACGCACCTGCACGGCCCGTACGACCGATACGGTGGACGTAATCCTCGGCGTTGTACGGCAGGTCGTAATTGATCACGCAAGGCAGTTCAGCGATATCGAGGCCGCGGGCGGCGACGTCGGTCGCGACCAGTACCTCAATCGTTCCCTGCTTGAATGCATCCAGCGCAGTCATGCGCTCGGCCTGCGTCTTGTCGCCGTGGATCGCCGCCGCCTTGATGCCTTCCTTCTCGAGGTGGCGCGACAGGCGGGATGCACCGATCTTGGTGTTGGAAAACACGATAACCTGCTTCAGTCCGCGCTCGCGGATGATGTGTGTGACGGCGTCGCGCTTGGCCTCTTCCTCGACTTTGTACAGCACCTGCGTCACGTTGTCGGCGGTCGCATTGCTGCGAGCGACTTCGATGGTCACCGGGTCCTGCAGGAAACTGCTGGCCAGTTTCTTGATCTCAGGTGAAAATGTGGCGGAGAACATCAGGTTCTGCCGCTGCTTCGGCAGTAAGTTGATGATGCGCTGCAAGTCGGGCAGAAAGCCCATGTCGAGCATGCGGTCGGCTTCATCCAGCACGAGGATCTGGGTCTGCGACAGGTTCAGTGTTTTCTGCTGCACATGATCGAGCAGTCGGCCAGGCGTTGCGATCAGTATCTCCACACCAGCCCGCAGCGCCACCGTCTGAGGCGTCATATCAACGCCGCCGAACACCACGGCGGAACGCAGGGCGGTGTAGCGCGAATATGCTTTCACATTGTCCGCGACCTGGTCAGCGAGTTCGCGGGTCGGCGTCAGGATCAGGGCGCGCACCGGATGTCGTGCTGGTGAGGCGCTGGTGTTTGCGTGGGCGAGCAGACGCTGGATGATGGGCAGTGAAAAGCCCGCGGTCTTGCCGGTACCGGTCTGGGCGGCACCCGTGACATCGCGGCCTTGCAGCACGATGGGTATCGCCTCGGCCTGGATCGGCGTCGGGTGGACATAACCTTGGTCGGCAAGCGCTCGCAAAATGTCGGCCGAGAGCCCGAAGTCTTCAAAGCGGACCGCGGCGGTTTGCGGAGTGGCTGGCTGGGAGTCTGACATAGTGCTTTCAACATGGTCCGCATGGACCGTCAATTTCAGGTACGCGTCCGGCACTGCCGCCGGCACAACGCATTTCAAAAACAACCTTTCATTATACGCCTGCATCTGTATGCCGTTGATTTTTCGGCGTTTCAAGTCAAGGAATGGGTTCCTGCCTAGGCGCCATTCTGTGACCGTCGGGAGAAGAAAAAATTGCAGGCGACGCAGAATTGCCCTCCATTTCAGGGGCATTTCAGGCATAAACGGCAATTGTTGCACTGAAAGCAACACCTCTTGAAACCGCATTCCCCTCATATCGATGTATCATCGCCCCTGCATTGAAGCCGTGCACCTCCCGCGATTCCCTCCCAATCCGAAAGAAGCAAACCCATGAATGAACCGCTAATCGCAGTGATTGCCGTTCTCTGCAACGTTTTCGCCCAACTTTCCGCAAAGCAGGCTGGAACGACAGGGGGACTGGGGACGAATCTGCAGTCTTGGCTGTCACCTTGGTTGTTCGCCGCGCTGGTCCTGTACGGGCTCGCATTCGTGCTGATGGTGCGCGTCTATTCGGTCAATCCCCTTTCCGTCGCGTCGCCAGCGATGGCTGGCGGCACCTTCCTGCTGATCGCGCTGGCGAGCTGGCTGCTGCTGGGCGAAGGGCTCGGGTTTCAGCGTGCTGCGGGGATCTCGCTCATTTTCCTTGGTATCTATGTGCTGACCCGGAGTTAAGCCCTGTCCATGCAAACCAATCCATCCCGCGTATTCAGTCATTTTCCCAAGACGCGCCCGCCCCTCCCCGCCGATATCGAAAGGATTTACTCCAAACACTACAAGTCGAACCGCGACGGCGGTACGACAGCTGCCTCGCTCG
Source organism: uncultured Noviherbaspirillum sp. (assembly GCA_966212545.1). Lineage (GTDB taxonomy): Bacteria > Pseudomonadota > Gammaproteobacteria > Burkholderiales > Burkholderiaceae_D > Noviherbaspirillum. The sequence goes on along the minus strand of CBIHRW010000053.1, from coordinate 5,837 downwards.
CCCAACGAGTCGAAGCATGGATGCACAAGAAAGTGGCCCGGGATGTCGCTAATGGACAAAGACAGCACGGGACAACTTTGGAGATCGGCGCCGGCACGCTAAATCAGCTGCAATACGAACCAGCGGCCGGGGCCTACGATATCATCGAACCATTCACGAGCCTTTATCAGGATTCACCACTTCTCGCCAGGATCAGGAACATCTACGCGGACATTTCCGAAATTCCTGCAGGCACACGCTACGACAGGATCACATCGATTGCGGCATTCGAGCATGTACTGAACCTGCCTGAAGTCGTCGCCCGCTGCGGTCTGCTGCTCGCCGGAGGAGGAGAACTGCGCACAGCCATCCCGAGCGAAGGCACGTTTCTCTGGACGCTGGGTTGGAAGCTTACTACCGGCCTGGAATTCAAGATGAAGTATGGCTTTGACTACGGACTGCTGATGAAGCACGAGCACGTCAATACGGCGTCCGAAATTCGCGAAGTACTGGAGTACTTCTTCGCCCGGACCGAATCCAGCGTGCTCGGACTTGCCAAGCCGATTTCACTCTACCAGTTCTACGCCTGCAGCCGCCCACGACTGGATCGGTGCCGGCAGTACTCGGGAAGCTGATGCCTCAGGGCCTTCTTGCGAGCTACCGCACCAGTGTCATGGTGCATTCCCTTTCCCGAATGCACGTGACCGCTTCTGCCCCCCCCGCGCCCCCATAAAGATGGGATATACGCGCGGCAAACGAGCATGGACAATGCTGCGTTTCGTCTAGAGTCTGACACAGCGCGAACAAGGCCGGCAGCACGTCGCGGCAACTGTGTACAAGTAGATCGATCATCTGATTTGTTACAATCCGCGACCGATACGTACTGCTAGCATGATTTGATTTACCGGCTTGGCCCTAATTTCGTAATGCATGGAAACACTTGCATCTCACTCTGTCCCGCAGCCCTCGTCCGACCGCATGTTCGGATGCGTCATGGCGGCATTCTTCCTCGTAATCGCCATGTACCCGGCCCTGTCGCGGGCATCGCCGCGCCCATGGGCACTCATGGCGGCGGCGGTATTCTTTTCCCTGGCGATGCTGATTCCCAAGGCACTGTCACTGCCGAACCGATGGTGGACGAAACTCGGATTGCTCATCTCGGCATTTGTCAGTCCCGTCGCATTGGGTATCCTGTTTTTTGGTGTGATCACGCCGTACGGATGGTTGATGAAGAAATGCGGCAAGATTTCCATGCCGACTGCTTTCGATCCTGCGGCCGAGAGCTACTGGATTACACGCAATCCGGCTGGACCGGATCCTGAGTCTTTGCAGAACCAGTTCTGAATCACGACATTGGAGGCATATATTTTCGCCTCCGAATCAAACGTTCATTGACCTGCGACGTACTTGCAACGGGGGCGGAGGCTATCGCTTTCAACGCCATTTTTTTAGGACCTGACGTGTACTTTCTAAAAGACCTGTTCGCTTTCCTGCGGGCCCGGAAAAAATTCTGGATGGCCCCGATCCTAATCGTGATGGCATTGCTCGGTGCTCTCATTGTCATGACACACGGCTCCGCGATTGCACCGTTCATCTATACGCTGTTCTAGACAGCATGGTCATTGTCGGCATTTCGGCGTACTATCATGACAGCGCGGCGGCCCTGATTCGCGACGGTGAGATCATTGCAGCCGCCCAAGAAGAGCGCTTTACCCGTAGGAAACACGATGCCGGGTTTCCGCTGAACGCACTGCGCTACTGCCTCGCCGAGGCAAAGCTCTCGCCGGAGCAGGTCACCCATGTGGTTTTCTACGATAAGCCGTTCCTGAAATTCGAGCGGCTGCTGGAAACATATCTCTACTTCGCGCCACGCGGATTCTCTTCCTTTCGCCTCGCGCTTCCCGTTTGGTTGCGCGAAAAGCTCTTCTTGAAAGGCCTTCTCTCGAAGGAGCTGCAAAAGCTTGCATCGGGTGTCGATTGGCACAAAAAACTCCTGTTCAGCGAGCACCACCTCAGTCACGCCGCCAGCGCTTTCTATCCCTCCCCTTTTGAACAGGCGGCTGTGCTGACGCTGGATGGTGTCGGCGAATGGGCAACAAGTTCGCTTGCCGTGGGCAAAGGCAATGAGCTCAAGATCATCAAGGAAATTCATTTCCCGCATTCCCTCGGCCTGCTGTATTCCGCGTTTACCTACCATCTCGGTTTCAAGGTCAATTCCGGCGAGTACAAGGTGATGGGCCTTGCTCCCTACGGCAAGCCAACCTACGTACAGCGCATGTACGAGCACCTGATTGATGTGAAGCCAGATGGCTCGTTCCGGCTGAATATGGATTATTTCGACTATGGCGCCGGCCTGACCATGACAAACGCGCGGTTCTCTGCACTGTTCGACATGCCCGTGCGCGGTACAAGGCAGGATCTGACGCAACGTCACATGGACATGGCCGCATCGGTGCAGGTAGTCACCGAAGATGTAATCGTCAAGCTGGCCCGATCCATTGCGCTCGAAACTGGCCATCGCCACCTCTGTCTTGCAGGCGGCGTGGCGCTGAACTGTGTTGCCAATGGAAAGCTGCGCCGTGAAGGCATTTACGACGATATCTGGGTGCAGCCTGCAGCAGGCGACGCCGGCGGCGCGCTCGGCGCGGCGTTAATTGCGTATCATGGTTTCCTGAACCAACCGCGGCAGACAAACCCGGAAAAGGATGGGATGTGCGGCGCGTATCTCGGCCCTGCGTACAGCCAGACGGAAATTGAGCAGCGCCTCGTCGCCGCTGGCGCCAGTTTTGAAGTGCTCGACGATGACTCATTGATGCGGACCTGCGCCTCGGATCTCGCTGCCGGGAAGGCGGTCGGCTGGTTCCAGGGACGCATGGAATTCGGTCCGCGCGCGCTTGGCGGCAGGTCCATCCTGGGCGACCCGCGCTCGCCATCTATGCAATCGACGCTCAACCTGAAAGTAAAATTCCGTGAATCGTTCAGGCCATTCGCGCCATCCGTGCTGCACGAGGACGTCAGCGAATGGTTCGACTTCAGCGGCGACAGTCCTTACATGCTAATGGTGGCCGAGGTTAAAGGTAGCCGCCGGCTACCTGTTCCGGAAAAGGCCAAGGCTTTGTTCGGTATCGACAAGCTGAAAGTGCCGCGCTCGGAAATTCCCGCTGTCACGCACGTTGACTACTCCGCCCGCATCCAGACCGTGTATGCACAGACCAACCCACGATACCACGCGCTGCTGACGGAGTTCAAACGGCAGACTGGCTGTCCCGTGCTGGTCAACACGAGTTTCAATGTGCGCGGCGAGCCCATCGTCAACGCGCCCGAAGATGCCTTCCGCTGCTTCATGGGAACCGGCATCGAAGCGCTTGCCGTCGGTAACTGCTACTTGCGCAAGGAAAGTCAAGATCCTCGTCTGCAACTTGACTACGAACACGCGTTCGAACCTGACTGAATGGTACACGAATGAAGACCTCACCCGGATTGAAAAATCTCGTCGTTACATTGCTTGCTCTGTGTGTCGTGCTCGTCCTTGCAGAAGGAATATTGCAGGTAGCGGACTATCCGCGTGCGTTGAAAGTCGGCTGGCGCTGGGACCAGAGCCCCTATCGCAATCAGAACGACCCGCGGGTCAACCAGTTGGGACTACGCGGTAGCCCTATTGAATACAGCGAGAATGACTTTGTAGTCGTGCTGCTGGGCGATTCACAGGTTGAAGCAGGAACTCAACCCGCAGAAAAACTGCCGGAGACCTTGTTGCGCCAGGCTTTGCAGGACAAGAGTGGACATAACAACGTCAAGGTGTTTTCAATCGCGTCGGCTGGCTGGGGAAATGACCAGCAATTGGTATGGTTGAAGAAGTATTTCGAAAACCACCGCGCGGATCTCGTCGTGAACTGGCTGACGCCCGTCAACGACTATTGGGAGAACACGTTCATCGATCGCAGCGTGGCCATTGAAGCGGGTAGATTGAAGCCAACCTACCGGATTGACACCTTTAATACACTGGAATCCGTCCTGCCGGTCAGCTTGGACTGGAAGCTCATGAACCTAGTGGTGCTTGCCGCCGGCCGCGCCCTCAGAGGCGACAAATACACGTTGGAAGAATACTATGCAAACGCATGGCAGAAAAAGCTTCCTTCAACGTCGGCGATGCAATCCGCAAAAGCGGACTGTCCGTCAAACGAAATCGCCCAGAAGACCTTGATCGAGTCATACGTGCGAGGGAGTCGGTCATACACCTTGCTTACCGACGAAGATGTACCGCATGGCCGCAGCCACTTTTCTCCTTTCCTGAAGCATTCGTCGCCGCGTGATGACTACGCTATCCAAGTGACCCACCGTCTGATTGAGGAACTAGCCAGCACGGCAAGAAAACATGGTGCCCAGTTCTTCATGTATCACACGTATCGACACGATCTCGATGGAGCATTCAGGGAGATCAAATGCGTCAGGACGCCGGATGGTCGACATTTTCCCTTTGATGGATCGGACTGGTTACGTTTCCTGAAGGCCAGCCCTCTCGCTCCCCAATTGCTTACATCGAATATCAGTTCCACGCATGCGCTGACTGTTGGCCCGAACGACTGGCATTTCAATGAAGAAGGCAACCGGAAGGCAATGTCGGAGTTGGCAACGCGAATACTGGGGAAGATGACTATGGACAGATCCGGTGCATCCACCCGTTGAGCCAGATCGCGTGCCTCTCCTCATCTCGACTTTATCCATTTCTGTTTATCGGAGGGAACACGGGCGGAGGGAACGCGAGCGCGGGAAGCGCAGCCATGTGATGACCGCTCTGCCACGAGAGGTTTGTTCAGAGGCGCCGGATGGCCGCGTGCGCTGGACCTTGAGATTGTTGGCGGATCGGTTGGTGCAACTCGATGTGGTCGATTCGATTTCCCACGAGACGGTTCGACGCGTGCTTAAAAAAACGAAATCAAGCCGTGGCAAAAACAGCAATGGTGTATCCCACCCAAGCAAGATGCCGCGTTCGTCTGCCAGATGGAACAAGTCTTAGAGGTATATCGACGCCGTTACGATGCCAGATATCCCGTGGTGTGCATGGATGAGCAACCCAAGCAATTAATTGGCGAAACGCGGCCTGCTTCGCCAACCGCATCCGGACTGCCCAAGCGGATCGATTTCGAATATTTCCGCCACGGTATGGCCGTTGTGTGGATGTTTGTGGAGCCGTTGGCAGGTTGGCGCGTCGTGGAAGTCACCGCACACAAGACAGCGGTGGATTGGGCCGGGCAAATACGCGCCTTGGTGGACCATCCACGCTATGCACAGGCCAGACGCATCACGCTGGTGTGCGACAACCTGAATACCCATACGCTGGCGTCGCTGTATGAAGCCTTTGAACCCGGCGAAGCGGCTCGATTGGTCAAGAAGCTGGATCTGGTCCACACGCCCAAGCATGGCAGCTGGCTGAACATGGCCGAGCCCGAACTAAGCGTATTGACGCGCCAATGTTTGGACCGCCGGATCGACAAACAGGACGTGGTAGCGAAAGAGGCCAGACGATGGGCATCCGAGCGGAATACAGCGCAGGTTGGCATCGACTGGCAGTTCCGCACCAACGATGCTCGCATCAAACTCAGGCATCTATACCCGCAAATTAAAATGTGACAGACCACTAGACCGCCGTTCCCGATAGCTATCGTGTGGCGCGCAGACCTTTCAGCTGATAAATAAAGAGAAAGCCTTCTTTACGGCTCCCCGGGATTACCTCGCGAATGTAGGAGCCTGAATCATCGGCTGACGCTGGACCGAAGCCTGCCCCTTCTATCGATAGGGTGCCTGACCTGCTAAGAATCGTGTAGCCACCCGCTGGGTGAGTCTTCATGTTAATTTTG
>CBIHRW010000052.1:0-30159 GCA_966212545.1 uncultured Noviherbaspirillum sp. | reverse complement strand
TTCTTGGCGAAGTCCAGCTCGGCCATGCTGAAGGTTTCCGGCGAATACTGGAATGTCCATTCCGTCTCCGGATGTTCCCGCGTCAATTGCTTGACCAGGCGTGTGCCCGACAACGCGATCTCGCGGGCTTCCTCGCGCGACATGCCGAACACGATGCGGCGGAAGGACGGCGATATGGCGTTGTACAGGTGGACGATTGCCCGTTTCGCACCGCGCAGGGATTCAACAGTGCGCCGGATCAGGTCCTCGCGCGATTGCGTCAGCACGCCAATCGTCACATCATCGGGAATCCGGTCTTCTTCAATCAGCTTGCGCACAAAATCAAAATCCGCCTGCGACGCGGATGGAAAGGCTACCTCGATTTCCTTCACGCCGACCTGGACCAGCATCTCGAAGAAGCGCATCTTGCGTTCCGGGCTCATCGGCTCGATCAGCGATTGGTTGCCGTCGCGCAGGTCGGTACTCAACCAGATCGGCGGTTTCGTGATTACGTTGTCGGGCCAGGTTCTGCTGGTGAGGCGGACAGGGGGAAAAGGGCGGTATTTCGCCGAGGGATTCTGCAACATCATCTTTATCCTTTGAAGGTTGGATGGGGAAAGGTCTGATGTGGCGGAATGGCTGCCTGACTGCCACTAGCGCGAGGCCAGGCAACCGATCGGTAGCGGCAGTAGCGCGAGCGCACGGGCGAAGATCATCATGGCAATCAGATTGCCTCTGATGAATGCGACCGGGACGCGCTTGAAATGCATGGAATAAGGACCCTTGGAAAAATCAACATCCGCATGGCTCATGGCATGCGGGAAACACAAACGACAGGAGGGGGAAAGGTATCAGTGCGCCAGGCGCAGCAGAACCGCCGCCCGTAGCGTGGCTAGGGAGGCGGTTAGCAGGAAGGAAAGTTGTGCGTGTGCAGTCAACATGGAAGCAATGTAGAAGAAGGCAAGCCGTATTGTCAAGTACGGCCTGATGCTGTCTTAATCCACATTCAGGCAGTAGTAGTAGAAGACATTGTCACGCACATAGCCGTGCGCCTCGTACAGTTTCTGCGCAGGATTGTCATGCGCGGTCGACAATTCAAGAGAGATCGCACCCGTGGCGATTGCATGCTCCTTTGCTGCGTTCAGCAGCGCATTCGCCACGCCATTGCGACGTGCCTCGGGCGAGACGAACAGGTCGTTCAGCATCCAGGAACGCCGGGCGCTGATGGAGGAAAACAGTGGATATAGCTGCGTGAATCCCACAGCCTCTCCGGCTTCGTTCTCCGCGAGAAAAATCACTGACTCCAGCAAGGCAAGTCGTTCGCGAATGAACGTACGAGCGAGTTCCGGGCCGGCCGCCTGGCGATAGAACTGCCGATATTGATCGAACAAGGGAGCGACGATATCAACGTCGGCCATGCCGGCCTGCCTGACGGAGATGCGCATGATGTACCTTTGCAATGCTGGTGAGTGAAGGTTGCCAAAATAGCATATCTGCGGCCTAGCGAAATTCGTTCGCTGTTGGAATTTGCATCAACGGGATCGATAATGAACGAAGAGGATGCCATCCGACACGGCGACAACAATGAACTTTTCCTTTCGCACCGCCACGCCTACTGAACTGGCTGGCGCTATCCAGGACGCGCGCGAGTACACGCTGGACCTGTTGGAGTGCTACGTCGCTGACGGACTGCACATGGCGGGAAGGGGACCGGCCGGTCCTCACCTCAATCCCCCGCTATGGGAACTGGGGCACATCGCATGGTTCGCCGAGTGGTACATCTTGCGCGAGGCGCAATCGAGCGATCCTGCCGCCGCGCGTCGCCACTCGATGCTGACCAAGGGCGACGACTGGTTCGATCCGAATACTGTGCCGCACCGCTCGCGCCGGTCGCTGGAGCTGCCGAGCAAGGGCGCGCTGAAGACGTACTGCCATGAAGTCCTGGACCGCGTGCTCGACAAGCTCAGCCGCACGAAGAACGACGCCGCGTCGCTTTACCCGTACCGGCTCGCGCTCGCCTATGAGGACATGCGGGGCGAGGCGCTGGCGCAGGGGCTGCAGTCCCAGGGCATTCCGCCGCCGCCCCAGTTGTCGCAGCGTGCGATCCCGTCCTGGGCCCAAGGCGAGATCCGTTTCCCGGGCGGGACGATCGAACTCGGCAGCAAGCAGGATGACGGCTTCGTGTTCGACAACGAGAAGTGGGCGCATCCCGTCCATGTGCCGGCCTTCATCATGGACTCGACCCTCGTATCCAACGCGCAATTCGGAGAATTCGTCGACGACGGCGGCTACCAGAAACCGCAGTACTGGAGCAGTGCCGGGCGCGCCTGGCTGATGGCAGGCCACCGGTCCGCGCCAAGTGACTGGATACGCGATAGCCGGCGCTGGCGCAGCCTGCGTTTCGGTTCGCAGGTCACGTTGCCGCCCAACGAACCGGTGCGACACGTGAGCCTGTACGAGGCGCAGGCCTATTGCATGTGGGCGGGCAGGCGCCTGCCGACGGAAGCGGAGTGGGAATATGCAGCGTTGTCAGGGCATGCGGCACTGCGCTGGGGAGACCTGTGGGAATGGACCTGCACGCCGTTCGAGCCTTACCCCGGTTTCGCGACCGATGCATACCGCGAGTATTCCCAGCCGGCCTTCATGTCGCATCAATCCGTTCGCGGCGCATCGTTCGCGACGCGCCTGCGGCTGAAATCTCCGAAGTTCCGCAATTTCTGCTTGCCGGAACGCGATGACATGTTCATCGGCTTCCGTACCTGCGCATTGCAATAAAAAAACGGCCACCCGGTTGAACCGGAGTGGCCGTTCTCTTTATGCGGCTAAGGCTTAACGATCGCCGTACGAGCGACGTCCGCCGCCGTTGTCGCCGAAATGCGAACCCTTGTTGTAGCCGCCTTCCTTGCGCGGGCCGCCCGGTTTGCTGAAGGTACGCTGACCCGGCTTGCGGTTTTCACCCGGCTTCCAGCCGTTCGGCTTGCGGGTGTTGCTGCGCGCCGGTGCGGTCTTCTTCGGTTCCAGACCTTCGATGACATCGACCGGGATCAATTGCTTGGTGAAACGCTCGATCCGCTTGATGTTGATGTTTTCCGAATGATTCACCAGCGAGATGGCCAGGCCGTTGCGGCCGGCGCGACCGGTGCGGCCGATGCGGTGCACGTAGTCTTCCGGGAACTTCGGCAGATCATAGTTCACGACGTGCGTGATGCCCGGCACGTCGATGCCGCGGGCGGCGACGTCGGTCGCGACCAGCACGCGCACCTGGCCGCGGCGCAATGCATCCAGCGTGCGATTGCGCGCGCCTTGGTGCATGTCGCCATGCAAGGCCGCAGCAGCAAAACCGGCGATGTTCAGGCGATCTGCGATGGTATCGGCATCCCGCTTGGTGGCAGTGAATACGACAGCCTGGTCGATCGATGAATCGCGAAGAAGGTGGTCGAGCACGCGGTTCTTGTGTGACAGGTCGTCGACGAAGTGCACACGCTGCTGGATGTTCTCGTGACGGCTCGCCGCGCTGGCGATCTGGATCACCAGCGGATCGCGCGTGATGCGCTTGGCCATATTGCCTACCACGCCGTCCAGGGTCGCGGAGAACAGCATTGTCTGGCGGCTTTCCGGCGTCGCGGCGACGATCTTCTCGATGTCATCGATGAAGCCCATGTCCAGCATGCGGTCGGCTTCGTCCAGCACCAGCATCTGCAGTTGCGAAAAGTCGATCTTGCCGGATTCCATGTGGTCGATCAGGCGCCCCGGGGTGGCGACCAGAATCTCGGGATTCTTCGCCAGCAATTGCATCTGCTTCGGGTAAGGCATGCCGCCAAGAATCGACACCGTGCGTACGCGGCGGAGGTTGATACCGTACTTGGTGGTTGCGGTCGTGACCTGCAGCGCGAGTTCGCGCGTCGGGGTCAGGACCAGCATTTTCGGCTGGGCCGGCTGGAAGCGCGGGCGGTCGCCGCGTGCGCGGGCGGACTGGCGCTCCTGGTTAGGCGTCTTCTGACCGGGTTGGAAGGACTGCTCTGCGACTGCAAACTTGCTCAAGGCGGGCAGCATGAATGCCGCAGTCTTGCCGGAACCGGTTTGCGAGGAAACCATCAGGTCGCGGCCTTGCAGCGCCGCGGGTACTGCCTGCTCCTGAACCGGAGTAGGTTTGGTGTAGCCGGCCTCCGTCAGGGCTTTGAGAATGGACGAATGCAGACCTAGTGTTTCAAATGTCATTGTGTTTCTTTCTTGAAATGCAACGCCGCGACCACGTTCATCACGCGTACGCGAACGTATTGAAAAGGCAACGCCAACCAACGAAACAACTGAGAATTCTTCTGAGAAATTTCGGCACAAAGCTTTGCGCCGGGACGGTGTCTATAAGAGGCGACACCAAAAGGCGGGATGCTTTATCGTTTAATGCTAAAGGGTTTGCGATGCTGCGAAGTGCATGCATGTTGCAATGCACAGCGGCGAATTATACAGAGGTTTTGGATTTGCTGTCGGCATTATTTTCAACGAGAAGAAAATGTCGCCGGAAAGGTGGGATTGGGGCGGGAAGACCCGCCCCACGAAACAGTCTTACCTTACTCTACCGGCGCGTACATGACGTGCGAGAAGCCGCCGTCCACGTAGGTGATTTCGCTGGTAATGCCCGACGAAAGGTCAGACAGCAGGAAGGCCGCAGTATTGCCGACGTCTTCGACCGTGACATTGCGGCGCAGCGGTGCATGCTCGGCAACGATGCCGAGCAGCTTGCTGAAGTCCTTGATGCCGCTGGCTGCCAGGGTCTTGATCGGCCCCGCCGAAATGCCGTTGACCCGGATACCCTTGGGGCCGAGCGATTCGGCCAGGTAACGCACGCTGGCTTCCAGCGACGCTTTGGCCAGGCCCATCGTGTTGTAGTTGGGTGTCGCGCGGATCGAGCCCATGTAGGTCAGGGTCAGCAGCGAGGAATTCGGGCGCAGCAGCGGCAACGCGGCCTTCGCCATCGCCGGGAAGCTGTACGAGGAAATGTCATGTGCGATACGGAACGATTCCCGCGACAAACCATCTAGGAAGTCTCCGGTAATTGCTTCGCGCGGGGCAAAGCCGATCGAGTGCACCAGGCCATCCAGGTGGTCCCAGGACTTGCCGAGGTCCGCGAACAGCGCGTTGATCTGCTCGTCGCTGGAGACATCGCAATCGAATACCAGCTTGCTGCCGAATTCCTTCGCGAATTCGGTAATGCGCTCCTTGAAGCGGTCGCCGACGTAGGTGAATGCGAGCTCGGCGCCCTCGCGCTTGCAAGCCTGGGCGATGCCGTAAGCAATGGAGCGGTTGGACAGGAGTCCGGTGATCAGAATTTTTTTGCCTTGCAGGAATGCCATGAACGACTCCGAATAATTTGTCTGTATTTTATCGCGATACAGATTCACACCAGCGTGCTGCGGTCAAGAATCGCCGGGAAAGCGCGTGTTTCTGCGGTTTTCTGGGCTCGTTTTTCAAACTGCGCAAGATTGTAGGGTGGCTTGCCGCGCACGGCAACCTTTTACATACTTGGGCGAAATCAATTGCGTTGGTGTTTTGGCATGTTAAAACGCTCACACCGGTTACCGAAGGGCAAGTAAAACTTGATGAAAAACAAGCCGGCGATAGCCCTTTCGGTAAAATAGCCCATCCCTGAGAGGCTGGACTGATCTCTATATATAAGAGGCGAATGCGCAAATTTCTTATCTCCATCCTGCTCGTTGGCTTGCTGCCCCATAGCGGAAGTGCGCTGGCGGCGCATGCGTTTTCCTTGTACGGGACGCCGAAGTATCCGGAAGGTTTCAAGCATTTCGACTACGTGAATCCGGACGCGCCGCGGGGCGGCGAGCTATATCTTGCCAATCCGGACCGGCGCACCAGTTTCGACAAGTTCAATCCGTTTTCGCTGAAGGGGGTATCGGCTGCGGGGGTCTCCAACCTCATGTTCGAAACGCTCGCAGTCGGGTCCTCGGACGAGATCGCCACCATGTACGGCCTGCTTGCGGAGCACATGGAGCTGGCACCGGACAAGATGTCGATGACCTTCCGCCTCAATCCCAAGGCCAGGTTCAATAACGGCGATCCGGTGACGGCCGCCGACGTCAAGCATTCCTTCGACAGCCTTGTGGCCAAGGGGGCGCCATCCTTCAAGATCACTTTCGCCGAGATCAAGCAGTGCGTGGTGGTCGACGAGCGCACGGTCAGATTCGACTTCAAGTCGCTCAACCACGAACTGCCCTTGATCGTCGGCGGCGTGCCGGTGTTTTCGCGCAAGTGGGGAGCCAATACCAGCTTCGACAAGATCCAGCTGGAACCGCCGATCGCCACGGGCCCTTACCTGATCGACCGCTACGACATCGGCCGCTCGATCAGCTACAAGCGCAATCCGAACTACTGGGGTAACGACCTGCCGGTGCGCCGCGGGATGTTCAACTTTGGCCGCATCAACTATCAGTTCTACAAGGATGACGTGGCCAGGCTGGAAGCATTCAAGGCGGGCGAATTCGACGTCGTGGTCGAGAATACCGCGAAGAACTGGGCGCGTGCCTATATCGGGCCGAAGTTCGAGAGTGGCGAGATCATCAAACGGGAACTGAAGCACTCCAACGGTGCCGGCATGCAGGGCTTCATGATGAACCTGCGCAAGCCGCAGTTCAAGGATGTTCGGGTGCGCAAGGCGCTGGGACTGGCGCTCGATTTCGAATGGATGAACCGGCAGTTGTTCTACAACCAGTACAAGCGCATCTATTCCTTCTTCAACAACAGTGAACTTGCCGCGACCGGTGTGCCCTCGGCGGATGAACTGAAGCTGCTCGAGCCGCTGCGCGCGCAGCTCGACCCGGCGGTGTTCGGTCCCGCGCCGGTGCAGCCGGTCACGACACCGCCTTCCTCGCTGCGCGCGAACCTGGTGCAGGCGAAGGCGCTGTTCAAGGAAGCGGGCTGGGAGTATCGCGACGGCGCGTTGCGCAATGCCAAGGGTGAGCCGTTCACGCTCGAAGTCATCGACGACCAGGGTGCGATGTCGCGCATCATCAGCGTCTATGTGCGCAACCTGCAGAAGCTGGGCGTGCAGGTGAACCAACGCACGTCCGACTATGCGCTCATCCAGCGGCGCATGCAGGAGTTCGATTTCGAGATGACCAGCGTCAATTTCGGTCCGTTCACCAGCCCGGGCAATGAATTGTTCGATATGTACAGCTCTGCGGCCGCGGATGAAAAGGGTTCCAGCAACATCTGGGGGCTGAAGGATCCCGCGGTCGACAAGCTGGTCGCCGCCGTAGTTGCTGCCACCACATGGAAGGACCTGATCGCTGCGTCGCGTGCGCTGGATCGCGTTCTGTTGCACAAGTACATCACCGTGCCGCATTGGTTCTCGGCGACGCATCGCGTTGCCTACCGCAACCGCTTCGGCATTCCCAACGTCGTACCCTTGTACTACCAGGCGGATGGCTACGTCCTCTCTACCTGGTGGGAAACCAAGCCGCGATAGGAAATCATCATGAGGGTTGAGCCATGAACCTGTGGGCTTATATCGCGAAACGCCTGCTGCTGATGCTGCCGACGCTGTTCGGGGTGATCGCCATTACCTTCGCCGTCATCCAGTTCGTGCCCGGCGGGCCGGTGGAGCAAATGCTGGCGGAATTAAGGGGGCAGGTCGGTGGCGGTGAGGTGTCCTCCAGCGGGCCGTCGGAATATCGCGGGCGGCAGGGAATCGATGCGGAACGCGTGAAGGAGATCCAGACGCTGTACGGCTTCGACAAGCCGCCGCTGGAGCGTTTCTGGCAGATGCTCAAGGGGTTCGCGACCTTTGACCTCGGGCAGAGCTTTTACCACCACAAGGATGTGTGGGGACTGGTGAAATCGAAACTCCCGGTGTCGATCAGTCTTGGCCTTTGGACGTTTTTCCTGACTTACTTCATATCGCTGCCGCTCGGCATTGCGAAGGCCGTGCGCGAGGGGACGCGATTCGACGTCGCAACCAGTATTGCTGTCCTGATTGGCTACTCGATTCCGGGATTCGTGCTTGGCGTCTTCCTGCTCGTGCTGTTCGGCGGCGGCAGTTTTGTGCAATGGTTCCCCCTGCGCGGGCTGACTTCCGACAACTGGGAGCAGTTGTCCCTGTTTGGCAAGGTCATGGATTACCTGTGGCACATCACGCTGCCTGTCACGGCATCGGTCGCCGGCTCATTCGCCGTGATGACCATGCTGACCAAGAATACCTTCCTCGAGGAGATCCGGAAGCAGTACGTGCTGACGGCGCGCGCCAAGGGGCTGAGCGAGAAGAGCGTGCTCTACAAGCATGTCTTCCGCAACGCGCTCATCCCGCTGGTGACCGGATTCCCGGCAGCCTTCATCGGCGCCTTCTTCGCGGGCAGCCTGCTGATCGAAACCCTGTTTTCACTCGACGGCCTCGGCCTGCTGTCCTATGAATCGGTGATCCGTCGCGACTACCCGGTCGTCATGGGGACACTGTACCTGTTTACGCTGATCGGCCTGGTCGTCAAACTGATTGGCGACCTGTGCTATGTGTGGGCCGATCCGCGCGTCCAGTTCGAGAGCCTGAATCGATGAACACCACAACAACATCCATCTCGCCGGGCCGGCGCATCTGGCTGCGCTTCAAGCAAAGCCGGCGCGGCTACTGGAGCCTGATCATCTTCTGCGTGCTGTTCGCCATCAGCCTCGCGGCGGAAGTCGTGTCGAACGACAAGCCGCTGGTCGTGCGCTACAACGGGCAGATCATGTTCCCGATTGTGCAGACGTATTCGGAAAAGGTGTTCGGCGGCGATTTCGACTCGCCGGCCGACTATCTCGATCCCTTCATCCAGGATCAGTTCAAACGAGAAGGGAACTGGGCAATCTATCCGATCAATCACTATCGCTACGATACGCTGAACTATTTCGCGAAGTCGCCCAATCCTGCGCCGCCGTCGGGCGATAACTGGCTGGGGACGGATGACCGCGGACGCGACGTGTTTGCACGCCTGCTTTACGGCTTCCGGGTGTCGGTCCTGTTCGGCCTTGCGCTCACGATTACCGGCATCATCCTCGGCGTCGTCACCGGTGCCATCCAAGGCTATTTCGCAGGCAAGACAGACCTGTTCTTCCAGCGCTTCATGGAAATCTGGGGATCGATGCCGGAGCTGTATCTCCTGATTATCTTTGCCTCAATCTTCCAGCCGAGCTTCGGCCTGCTCCTGATCCTGTTGTCATTGTTCGGCTGGATGGGGTTGTCGGATTATGTGCGCGCCGATTTCCTGCGTAACCGTAATCTCGAATATGTGCAGGCGGCGCGCGCGCTCGGCCTGTCCAATCGCCAGATCATCTGGCGCCACGTATTGCCGAACAGCCTGACGCCGGTCGTGACCTTCCTGCCGTTCCGCATGAGCGCTGCGATTCTTGCGCTGACCAGCCTCGACTTCCTCGGTCTCGGCGTGCCGCCACCGACGCCCAGCCTCGGCGAACTGCTCGCGCAGGGCAAGAACAACCTTGATGCGTGGTGGATTGCGACTTCGACTTTTGTTGTGCTGACCATGATGCTGCTGCTCCTGACCAATATCGGCGATGCCCTGCGCAACGCGCTCGACGTGCGGAGGAAGGCATGAGCCTGCTCGATGTGCAGAACCTACGGGTCAAGTTCGGCGCCGCCACGGTTGTCAGCGATGTGAGTTTTTCCATTGCCCCTGGCGAAAAGTTCGCACTGGTTGGCGAATCAGGCTCCGGCAAGACGGTGACCTCGCTGTCGATCCTGAGGCTGAACCAGGACGCCGATTACAGCGGCCGCATCCTGTTCGAGGGGCAGGACTTGCTGCAGAAGCCGGAGCGGGCCATGCGCGCCGTGCGTGGCAAGGATGTGGCGATGATTTTCCAGGAGCCGATGACAGCGCTCAACCCGCTGTTCACCATCGGCAACCAGATCGCGGAAGTGCTGATGCTGCATGAAGGCCTCAATGCCAAGGAGGCTGCGCTGCGCGCGGTGGAACTGCTGGACAAGACGGGCATTCCGGAACCTGCGCGGCGCGCGCTCGCATTCCCGCACCAGCTTTCCGGCGGACAGCGCCAGCGGGCGATGATCGCGATGGCTTTGGCCTGCAAACCCAAGCTTCTGATCGCCGACGAGCCGACGACGGCGCTCGACGTGACGATTCAGGTGCAGATCCTCGAACTGCTCAACCAGCTGCAGCGCGAGGAAAACATGGCCGTGCTGATGATTACGCATGACCTGAACCTGGTCAGGCATTTCGCCGATCGTGTTGGCGTGATGGAGAAGGGCCGCCTGATCGAAACGGCGACCACGCACGACCTGTTCGCGCAACCGCGTGAGCCCTATACGCGCAAGCTGCTTGCCAGCCGCCCGCAGCGGGTGGTGGATACCGTCGAGGAGAACGTTCAGCCTTTGCTAACGGGGGACAAGGTCCGCTGCACGTTCTCGATCAAGCGCGGCTGGTTCAAGAAAACGCCATTCGTGGCTGTCGACGACGTCGATGTCCAATTGAAGCCGCACGAGACGCTGGGGATCGTCGGTGAGTCCGGATCGGGAAAATCCACCCTGGGCATGGCCTTGCTCAGGCTTTCGTCCGCCCAGGTACAAGGCAGGATTGCATTCCTCGGCAAGCCGATCAGCGAGATGCCCAGCGTCGCTTTGCGTCCGATGCGGGCGAAGATGCAGGTCGTTTTTCAGGACCCGTTTGCATCGCTCTCACCGCGCAGGACGATCGAGCAGATTGTCGGCGAAGGGCTGGAACTGCATCAGCCGCAACTGGGCCGGGAAGGACTGCGCCGCGAGGTGGCCAATGCCCTCTCGGAAGTCGGATTGGCGCCGGAAATGATGTCCCGCTATCCGCACGAATTTTCCGGCGGGCAGCGCCAGCGGATCGCGATCGCGCGGGCACTGGTGCTCAAGCCGGAACTGATCCTGCTCGACGAGCCGACCTCATCGCTGGACGTATCGGTACAGCAGCAGGTCCTGCTGCTGCTGGCCGAACTGCAACGCAAGTACGGGATGGCCTATCTCTTCATCAGCCACGACCTGGCTGTAATCCGGGCGATGGCACACCGGGTGATGGTGATGAAGGATGGGAAAGTGGTGGAGAGCGGCCGGACAGAGGACGTCTTGTCCAACCCGTCGCAGCCGTATACCCAGCGACTGCTGGCTGCCGCAACGTATTCGACGCTGAGCAAGCCGGAAAAAAGCGTGAGTCAGGCCGGCGTTGCACCGGCCTGATTGTCTGATTCCAGGCGTCAGCTCGAACGCTTCTTGCCGTTCTTGCTGTTCGACGCGGTCGCCTTGGTCTTGCGTGCCGGGGCCGGCGCGGCTTTGCGGTAGGTCGGCGTGCTTTTCGCGGCCTGCCGCGCAGGAGCGGTTTTCCGGGCAGCGGATTTGTTGGGCACGTTCAGCTCGAGCCGTGTGCCGGCTGCCACCTTGTCGTTCTTCAGGTCGTTCCAGTTTTTGATCTGTGCAACGCTGACATTGTGACGTCGGGCGATCGATGCCAGGTTATCCTTCTTGCCGACCTTCACATAGATGCGCCGTGTTTCCGGCACATCCGGCGCGGTCACCAGTTTTGCGGTGTCGATCAGCTCCGGTGCAATATCCTTGTCCGGCGTGTTGTCGGTCCGGGGGACAAGGACGGTCGATCCGGCCTTCACCACCATCTTCGGCGGGATGTTGTTCGCCTCGCGGATGACTTCCGGCGTAGTGCCGAAGCGCTTTGCGATGCTGGTGATACTTTCTTTGGCGCTGGTGACCTTGTGCGCGGTCCAGGACGACAGCGCGCGTCCCCAGCGAGCGAGATTGGACTTGAACTTCTCGGCATTGCCCTGCGGGAGCAGGATCTGCGTGCCGGAACCGGCCGGAATCACCGGGCGATTGAACTGAGGATTGAGCGCCTTGAATTCGTCGACCGACAGCTCGGCCAGTTGCGCGGCGACCTTCACATCGATGTCGCGCGTCTTGCCAATGGTGACGAAATAGGGCTGGTTATCGACCTTGGGCAGTGCGATGCCGTACTCGCCCGGGGTTGCGATGATGTTCTTGACGGCTTGCAACTTGGGCACGTAGTTGCGGGTTTCCGCCGGCATGAACTGCGACAGCCCGTTGAAATCGGTCGAGACGCCCGCCGCACGCGCCTTGTTGATTGCCCGCTGTACCGAACCTTCGCCCCAGTTATAGGCGGCCAGCGCGAGCTGCCAGTCGCCGAACATGCCATACAGCCTCTGCAGGTAGGTCAGCGCAGCGTCGGTGGAGGCGAGCACGTTGCGGCGCTCGTCCTTGAACATGCTCTGCGTCAGGTTGTAGTCGCGTCCGGTGGACGGGATGAACTGCCACATGCCCGCCGCGTGCGCGCTGGAGTAGGCCTGCGGATTGAACGCGGACTCGATGAAGGGCAGCAGCGCCAGTTCCGTGGGCATGTTGCGTTTCTCGAGTTCCTGCACCACATGGAAGAGATAGCGCGAGGCGCGCGTGGTGGTGCGCTGGATGTAATCCGGTCGGTTGGTGTACCACTCGACGTGGTTGGCCACCAGCGGGTTGTCCAGGTCGGGAATGGCAAAGCCCTTGCGAATGCGTGCCCAAACGTCTACTTCCTCCATCGACAATACTTGTGCCAGCGGATCGTTTGGATCGTAGGGACGCTCGAGGGCGGAGACTTGTGACCAGTTGTAGAGGGGAAGGGATAGATCTGCTGCTTGGGCGGTGAGCGGTGCTCCGAGGATGAATAATGCTGCACAATGCGCTGCACAACGAAGTTTTCTTGTTTTCAGCGGCTGCATGAGTCCTCGCTTGCTGTTATTTGTGTCACGGCGATCGTCGGCGCCGGATGAATCGAAAGAGTTTACGTAATGGCGTTTTCCTGCGTCAAGAATTATTGCTTTTATTGCAAAACAAACAACGCCTTAACGATAGGAATTCTTCCACTCGCGTAAGGCAGCAAACACAGCAATTGGTTCCCTCGTGGAAACAAGTCCACGAGCAATAAGCCGATCGGCAATTTGTGGTTCGCGGAACCGGAGAAACGGATTGGTGGATTTTTCCAGGCCGATCGTCGACGGAACGGTGGGAACACCGCCGTCACGCTTGGTCTGTTCGTGCTGGATGCGCACTTTCAGTTGCATATTATCCGGCTCGACTTCGTTCGCAAAGCGCAAATTGGCAAGAGTGTACTCATGCGCGCAGAAGATTTGCGTTTGCTCAGGGAGACTTTCCAGCTTTTCGAGCGAATTCACCATTTGACCGGGCGTGCCTTCGAACAGCCGGCCGCAGCCGCCTGCGAAAAGGGTATCTCCGCAGAACAGCCAGTCGTTGTCCTTGTTGTAATACGCAATATGGCCTCGTGTATGTCCGGGCACGTCGATGACGTCGAGGGTAAGATCGAGTTCCGGCACGACAGCGGTATCGCCTTCGCCAAGCGCTCTGGCGACATGGGGAATGTCTTCGGTGCGAGGGCCGAATACCGGTACCTTGAAGTGCTGCAACAATGTTGGTACGCCCCCTACATGGTCAGCATGGTGATGTGTCAGTAGAATAGCGGCCAAGACAAGGCCGTTATCCGCCAGTGCCGCGAGGATGGGCGCAGCGTCACCGGGATCGACGGCGGCGGCGTGCGTGCCATCGTGTATCAGCCACAGGTAATTGTCCTGGAATGCCGGAACAGTCAAAACTTTCAACATACGATGGAACGTCCTTCCACTGAAAAATCCATTATAGCCCTCGGCCCCTGGCTCGAAACGCCGGCCGGGAGCTATGTCCGCGCCTGGCAGCAGGCGCGGCTGGACATGCTGGTGGCGGATATCTTTGGTTTCAACGCCTTGCAAATTGGCCTGCCGCAGGTGAATGCGCTGCAGGCCAACCGCATGCCGAACAAATGGCTGACTGATACTCACATGCCTGCAGGCAGTGAAAGCGGCGGCCGGTCGCCCATTGTCGTCGTGCACGATTTCACAGAGTTGCCGTTTGCCTCGCAGAGCCTGGATCTGATCGTGCTGCCGCACGTGCTCGAATTCACGGCCGAACCGCACCAGGTGCTGCGTGAAGTCGAGCGCGTCCTGCGGCCGGAGGGGCAGGTAATCATCGTCGGGTTCAACCCCGCCAGCATGTGGGGGTTGCGGCAGGTCGCGGGCCGCCTGACCGGCGCGCATTTCCTGCCGCCAGACGGCGAATTCATCAGCGTTCCGCGCCTCAAGGACTGGCTCAAGCTGCTCAACATGGAAGTCAGCCGCGGCCACTTCGGCTGCTATGCGCCACCCTGCCTCACCGAAAAATGGCTGACCCGGTTTGCCTTCATGGAAGGCGCCGGCGACCGCTGGTGGCCCTATCTCGGCGCGGTGTACATCGTTCATGCCATCAAGCGTATTCGGGGCATGCGCCTCATCGGCCCGGTCTGGGCCAAGAAGGCCGCGCCCGCCGCACAAGGCGTGCCGGCCACCAATCGCATACAGAAACACGAACATTAAATGGATAAAGTAGAAATTTTTACCGACGGGGCATGCAAGGGAAATCCGGGCCCCGGCGGCTGGGGAGCATTGATGATTGCCGGGACGCACAAGAAGGAGTTGTACGGCGGCGAACTGAACACCACCAACAACCGCATGGAACTCAAGGCCGTGATCGAAGCGCTCACGTCGCTGAAACGGCCGTGCGAAGTCATTGTCCATACTGACAGCCAGTATGTGCAAAAGGGCATCAGCGAATGGATCCATGGATGGAAGGCGCGCGGCTGGAAGACGGCTGCCAAGGAGCCGGTAAAGAATGCCGACCTGTGGAAGGAGCTCGATGCGGCACAGGCCCGGCACAAGATCGAATGGCGCTGGGTAAAGGGGCATGCCGGGCACGACGGCAACGAGCGCGCGGACGCATTGGCCAACCTCGGAGTGACTACCGTGTCGTGATATCGCCGATGTGCTACATTCGCTCGTTGGCGGCCGGCAGTGCTGCCTGTAATCACTATTTCTGTACGAGCAAATGAACGCCCGGAGAATCCTGTATCCCGCCGTCGCAGCCATCGGCATTTCCACGCTTGGCGCCTATGCCTATTATGTCCAGCGCCAGCCGCAGGGACCGACCGAACAGGCCGCGGACGCCGTACAGGCGAAGCCGGCGGACAAGGCAGCCACGGGCAATGCCGCTCCCATTGCCGTCGATGTCGCTCAGGTTGCGAAGATGCATTTGGTGGATGACATCAATGCCGTCGGCTCCATCCGCTCGAATGAGGCAGTCGTCGTCCGGCCCGAAGTATCGGGGCGCATCGTCAAGCTGAATTTCGATGACGGCCAGCACGTCAAGAAAGGTCAGTTGCTGATTGCCTTCGATGCCACGGTCAATCAGGCCGAGGTTCAACAAGCCAAGGCCGAACTGGGCATCGCCCGCGCCAACTATGAGCGCACCGTGGACCTCGCACGGCAAAAATTCATTTCGGAACGCGCCCGTGACGAGTCGCAGGCCAACGTGCAGGTGCTGGAAGCCAAGCTGGCATTGGCAGAAGCGAAACTGTCCAAGCTGGAAATTCGCGCGCCGTTCTCGGGCATTGTGGGCATCCGCAATGTCAGCGTCGGCGATTACGTCAAGGACGGCACCGACCTGGTCAACCTGGAGGACATTTCCAGCGTCAAGGTAGATTTCCGTGTGCCCGAGCGCTACATCGATCTCGTACAGCGGGGGCAGGGCATGGAAGTCATGGTTGACGCCTTGCCCGGAAAACCTTTCCGCGCCCGCGTCGATGCCATCGATCCGCAGGTCGACAGCGCCGGTCGTTCGGCCTTGCTGCGCGGCCGGATCGACAATCCCGAAGGCAAGCTGAAGCCCGGCATGTTCGCCCGCGTCAAGCTCATCCTGGCCGAACGCGAAAATGCGCTGGTCGTGCCGGAAGAGTCCATCGTCCCGCAGGGGAACAAGGTCACCGTCTGGAGGGTCGTGGACGGCAAGGCACAGCGGACCGAGGTCAAGACCGGCCTGCGCCGCGCCGCCAAGGTCGAGATCGTGCAAGGCCTGCAAGCCGGCGACCTCGTCGTGACCGCCGGACAGATCCGCTTGTCCAAGGACGGCACGCCGGTGCGTATTGCGCAGGCGACTCGCGCGGACGGCAAGCCTAACACCGTATCGTCGACCGCCGCCCCCCAAAGCTAACCGGAGCGCATCATGGTTTTATCCGATGTCTGTATTCGCCGTCCGGTGTTCGCGACGGTGATGTCGCTCATCATCCTGCTGGTCGGACTGGTGTCTTACAACCGCCTCGCGGTGCGCGAGTACCCGAAGATCGACGAACCGGTCGTAACCGTGGAGACGCGCTATCCCGGAGCCAGTGCGGAAATCGTCGAATCACAGGTGACCAAGCCGATGGAAGACTCGATCGCCGGCATCGACGGCATTGATGTCCTGACTTCCATCTCGCGCGCCGAGCAAAGCCAGATCACCGTGCGCTTCCGCCTGGAGAAGGACCCCGACTCGGGCGCCAACGACGTGCGCGACCGGGTATCGCGAGTGCGTTCCAAGCTGCCGCAGACCATCGAAGAACCAGTGATCGCCAAGGTGGAGGCGGATGCCAACCCGATCATCTGGCTGTCCTTCGCCAGCGACAACATGTCGCAGCTTGACCTGACCGATATCGCCAACCGCATCGTCAAACCCCGGCTGCAACTGCTGCCGGGTGCGGCCGACGTGCGCATCGGCGGTGAGCGCAAGTATGCGATGCGGATCTGGCTCGATCGCGACAAGCTGGCTGCCTATCAACTGACGCCGGCCGACGTGGAAGATGCCTTGCGCAGGCAGAACGTCGAAGTGCCGGCCGGCCGCATCGAGTCGCGCCAGCGGGAATTCTCGGTGGTGTCGCAGACCGACCTGACGACGCCGGTGGAATTCGAAAACATCATCGTGCGCACCGTGAACGGCTATGCCGTGCGGGTCAAGGATGTGGCAAGGGTCGAACTCGGGCCCGCCGCCGAACGTACCTCGGTACGCTTCAACGGACAGAACGCGGTCTCCCTCGGCGTGATCCGCCAGGCAACCGCCAACCCGCTGGAACTGGCTGCCTACGTCAAGAAAGAGGTGCCGAAGCTGAATGAGGAGCTCGCACCGCAGGGTGTGAAGATCGCGATCTCGGTTGACAACACGCTGTTCATCGAGCGCTCGATCCAGTCCGTGTACACCACCATCGGTGAAGCCATCGTGCTGGTGGCGCTGGTGATCTTCGTGTTCCTGCGCTCGCTGCGCGCGTCGATCATTCCGCTGGTCACCATTCCGGTGTCGTTGATCGGCTCGTTTGCCTTGATGTCGCTTGCCGGATTCACCATCAATACCTTGACGCTGCTGGCGCTGGTGCTTGCCATCGGCCTCGTGGTCGATGATGCAATCGTCGTGCTGGAAAACATTTACCGGCACATCGAGGAGGGCATGAAGCCGTTCGAGGCAGCCCTGAAAGGCGCGAAGGAAATCGGTTTCGCGGTGATCGCCATGACGCTCACCCTGGCGGCCGTGTACGCACCGGTTGCCTTCACCCCGGGCCGCACCGGCAGGCTGTTCGTGGAATTTGCGCTGACGCTGGCCGGTGCCGTGATCGTGTCCGGTTTCGTGGCGCTGACGCTGTCGCCCATGATGTGTTCCATCATGCTCAAGCATCAGGAGAAACACGGCGTCCTCTACCGGGGCATTGAAAACGTCCTCAACGCCATCACGGCCGGCTATCGTCGCGCGCTCGCGCTGACGCTGTCGGCGCGCTGGCTGGTGATTCTTGTCTATGTCCTCGTCATTGGCGCGCTGGTCTGGCTTGGGATGGGCATGAAAAAGGAACTGGCGCCGATCGAAGACCGCGGTACCATCTTCACCTCCATCTCCGGACCGGACGGCGCTTCGCTCGAATACACCGAGAAATATGCGCGCCGCCTCGAAAAGATCGCCGAAGAGGCAAAGGAGATCGACCGCGTATTCGTCATTTCCGGCAATCCGACCGTGGAGCGCGGCGTCGCTTTCTTCCGCACAGTGGATTGGAGCGAACGCAGCCGCAGCACGCTCGACATTATCAAGGACATGCAGCCGAAGATGGCGGCGGTTCCCGGCGTGCTCGCCTTCCCGAATGCGCCACCGTCGCTCGGCCAGTCGATCCGCGAACGCCCCGTCAACCTGGTGGTGCTCACCAATGCGTCTTACCAGGAACTGCAGAACGTGGTCCAGCAGATCGTGACGGAGGCAGGCAAGAATCCCGGCTTGAGCAACATCGACACCGACCTCCGCCTGAACAAGCCCCAGGTCAATGTCGAAGTCGACCGCGACAAGGCGGCCGATGCCGGCGTACAGATCGAGACTGTCGGCCGTACGCTGGAGACGACGCTCGGTGGCCGCAACGTTACCCGGTTCAAGAAGGGCGGCGACCAGTATGACGTTGTGGTGCAGATCGAGGGTGTTGAACGCGACACGCCGGACGACATCAACAACATCTTCGTGCGCGCCGCCGGCAAGAACGGCACGCCGGAACAGATGCTGCCGCTGTCGAGCCTGCTCAAGGTGCGTGAAGCTGTTGCCCCGCGCGAGCTGAACCACTTCGGCCAGCGTCGCGCGGCCGTGATTAGCGCCAACCTTGCCAATGGCTACACGCAGGGCGAGGCAATCGATTTCATGGAAGACACCGCCAAGCGCATCCTCAAGCCCGGCTACGCGACCGACCTGTCAGGCTCCTCGCGCGAATACCGCTCGTCCAGCGGCAGCCTGGTGCTGACCTTCGTGCTGGCGCTCGCCTTCATCTACCTGGTGCTGGCGGCGCAGTTCGAAAGCTTCATCGATCCGTTCATCATCATGTTGACGGTGCCACTGTCGATGGCGGGGGCGCTTGCAGCACTGAAATGGAGCGGCGGCACGCTCAACGTGTACAGCCAGATCGGCCTGATCACGCTTGTCGGCCTGATCACGAAGCACGGCATCCTGATCGTCGAATTCACGAACCAATTGCGGGAGCAGGGCAAGGCCATGCGCGAGGCCGTGGTCGAAGCCGCGATCCTGCGTTTGCGCCCGATCCTGATGACAACCGGCGCCATGGTGCTTGGCGCGGTCCCGCTGGCACTGGCAACCGGAGCCGGTGCCGAGTCGCGCATCCAGATCGGCTGGGTGATTGTCGGCGGCATGACCTTCGGCACGCTCTTGACGCTGTTCGTGGTCCCGACGTTTTATACTCTCCTGGCCCGCAACAAGGGGTACGCGGAACTCCACGCCGTGCCCGACCAACATTCATCGCCAACAGCACACCAAGCATGAGACAGATCGTCCTCGATACCGAAACCACCGGCCTGAACCCGCGCTCCGGCGACCGCATCATTGAAGTCGGTTGCGTCGAGATCGTGAACCGCCGGCTGACCGGCAACAACTTGCACCACTACATCAACCCCGAGCGCGATTCGGAAGAGGGCGCGCTTGCAGTGCACGGCCTGACTACCGAATTCCTCAGCGACAAACCCAAGTTCGCGGAAATCGCCAACGAGCTGCGGGACTATGTGCGCGACGCGGAAATCATCATCCACAACGCACCGTTCGACCTCGCCTTTCTAGACGCCGAATTCGAACGTCTGGGATTCCCGCGCTTCGCCGAACATGTTGCATGCATCACCGACACCCTGGTCCAAGCCAAGGAAATGCATCCCGGCAAGCGGAATTCTCTGGACGCGCTGTGCGACCGCTATGGCATTTCCAACGCTCACCGCGCACTGCATGGCGCATTGCTGGACGCCGAACTCCTGGCCGAGGTCTACCTGGCCATGACCCGCGGCCAGAACAGCCTCACGATTGACCTTGCCGCGCCGGAAACCACCGTCACGCAGAACCAAGTGGTCGAAGTCGTATCACTGGCCGAGATGGTCATCCTGCAGGCGACAGAGGAAGAGCTGTCCGAGCACGAAGCGCTCCTGGACCGCCTCGACAAGGAAGTGAAAGGCAAGTGCATCTGGCGCGTGGAGCCGGAACCCGCAGCTGACGCTGCAGCGAATTGATTCCGCGCACGAGTTGTGCCATAATGCGCAGCTTCTTGGACAGTTAGCTCAGGGGTAGAGCACCGCCTTCACACGGCGGGGGTCACTGGTTCAATCCCAGTACTGTCCACCAGGATTCCATCAAAAACCGGCTCTTGGCCGGTTTTTTCGTTTCTGTGTCCGCTATAGGTCGAAAGAGCGGCTTCCCATTCATTGCGACGCGGCCGATTGCTGAGTGACCTGCGCGCGCAACCGCTCTTCTTGCTCGCGCAATTCCGGCGTGAAGGCTTCCCCGAAATCCTCGGCTTCAAAGATCTGGCGGATTTCGATTTCCGATTCGCCCAGCATCGGGTTCGGGCAGCGTTTGACCCAGTCGATCGCCTCCTGCAGCGATGCGCATTTCCAGATCCAGAAGCCGGCGATGAGCTCCTTGGTCTCGGCGAAGGGGCCGTCGATTACCTTGCGGTCCTTGCCCGAAAAGCGCACACGGGCGCCTTTCGAGCTGGGATGCAGGCCTTCCCCGGCCAACATGACGCCGGCGTTCACCAGTTCTTCATTGAACCGGCCCATCTCGGCGAGCAATTGTTCGCTGGGCATGACGCCCGCTTCGCTGTTTTGGTCGGCCTTGACCAGAATCATGAATCGCATATCGATCTCCTTATGTGGGTTTCGGAACATTAGCGCTCCAATCTTACGACGATCGGGGCGGCGCGAAATCGACATGGATTTCCCGGAAATTATGCCAACCGGCAGAACCGGGCTGGTTCAGTAAAAGTTGGAGCGAGGTGTGGTTTCCCATCCGGCCCCATTCATCCCTCGGCCGGACAACAGCGATGTTAAACGTCGCTTCAAGGCGCGATGGTGCGGTTGCGGCAGGCGAATTGAATGCGGTCTCCCCGAGCGCACATGCATCATGAGTTTTATCAAACATGGCCAATCTTTCCGGCTGTCGCCACGGGAATCAGTTCGTCGTTATTTCTCTCCAATTCCCGCCAACGCATCTGAATATCCGCTGTCGCGTTGCGCATATGTCATTCCAGAGAGCATGTCATGTTTCGCACGTCCAGCGCTACCGATTCGCCTGCCTGCATTCTTTGCATCAAAATCCTGCTTCTAGCGTTGGTCCTGCTCTTCGGGCAGGCACTTGCTGCAAGCGTGCCCGAGGGCTTTGTCGACAAGCAGGTTGCCGGCGGCTTCACCAGCCCCAGTACATTGACCGTACTGAGCGACGGCAGGGTGCTGGTCATGCAGCAAAATGGCGTGATCAGGATCATCAAGAACGACACTGCTCTGCCTGCGAATTTTTATGCCGTCCCGAACGTGGATTCCTTTGCGGAACGCGGCTGCCTCGGCATCACGTCTGATCCGGATTTTGCCGTCAACCACTTCGTGTATCTCTATTGCACGGTAAAGAGCGGCAACCGCAGTTTCAATCGCGTGCTGCGCGTGACGGAGGCAAATGACGTAGCAGTGCCCGGCAGCGAGCAGGTGATTTTTACCTTACCCGACGTGCCGTCTGGTGTGCAGTGGCATATGGGAGGAGGGCTGCGTTTCGGCATCGACGGCAAGCTGTATATTGGGGTCGGAGGACACGAGGACACCCGAGTCGACCCGGCGGTCTCAAACTCACAAAAACTGTCGAACCCGTTCGGGAAGATCCTGCGCATCAACGTGGACGGCAGCATCCCCGGCGACAATCCCTATGTCAATACGCCGGGTGCCTTTCCCGCCAACTTCAATCTCGGACTGCGCAATCCATATGCCATCGATACCCAGGCCGGCTCCGGCCTCATGTACATCAATGATGTCGGCGCCGGCAGCTGGGAGGAAATCAATAAGAGCGAGCCGGGCGCCAATTACGCCTGGCCGGCGATGGAAGGCAAGACGGACGACAGCCGTTTCACCAATCCGGTCTTTGTCTATGGCCACGGCACCGACTGCGCCATCACCGGCGGCGCCTTCTACAATCCACCGGCAACCCAGTTTCCCGCTTCGTACGTCGGCAAGTACTTTTTCGCGGATTTCTGCAGCGGCACGATCCGCTTCATCGATCCTGCCAATCCGGCAGCGGCCAGCAGCTTTGCAGGCGCTATCGAGAACCCGGTCAGCATCGCCGTTGCGCCGGAGGGCAGCCTGTATTACCTGGCGAGGAACCAGTCTGCGGGAGCAAGCGCGGGGGCAGCCGGGACGCTTGGCAAGATCAGCTTCACGAACACGCAGCTGCCGCGCATCACCTTGCAGCCACAGACGCAAACCGTTTTTCTTGGCGACCCCGCCACGTTTACGGTGAGGGCGGATGGCGCGGACGGCACTCAATGGCAACGCAACGGCGTCAATATTCCGGGCGCAACCTCGGCCAGCCTTACTATCCCGCGCACCGAGCGGTCCGACCATCAGGCTTCATTCACCGCCGTGGTGCGCAATGGCTTTGGCAGCACGACGTCGAGCCCCGCTGTCCTCACCATCACTGACGATCGTTTGCCGCAGGCGGCAATCACCAGCCCAGTGGAGGACAGCCGCTCTGCGCCGGGCGATACCATCGAGTACGCAGGTACCGGCACGGATGCCGAGGACGGGCAGTTGTCGGCGGCGGCATTTACGTGGCGGGCTGACTTCATGCACGACACGCATTCGCATCCCTTCATGGCGGCGACGAGCGGCGCGACCAGCGGGTCGCTGACGGTGCCGGAGTTCGAGGCTGATGCCGCCAATACCTGGTTTCGCTTGTACCTGACGGTGAAGGATTCGAAGGGCCAGACCGCGACTGCGACGCGCGATGTGTATCCGCGAACCCCGCTCAGCGACCTGACGCCGGCTGGCGCACCCGTCAACGGTCTGGGGGCGATCGAAAAAAACAGGAACAATGGCGACGCTGCGCCGGACGACGGCGGCCCCATTGCGCTCGACGGGATTCCGTATGCGAAGGGACTCGGCGTCTTCGCGCCGTCCGATGTCCGCTTTGAGCTGGGAGGCGCCTGCAGCGGGCGTTTTGTGACCGACGTCGGTCTAGACGACCGGGCGGGACCGCGCGGATCGGCAGTGTTCCAGGTCTGGCTCGACGGAGCGAAAGCATTCGACAGCGGCGTCATGAGCGGCGCTGATCCGCGCAAGTCCGTCAGCATCAGCGTCGCCGGGAAAAAGACACTGCGGCTGGTGGTGACGGACGGCGGCGATGGTAATGCGTTCGACTTCGCGGACTGGGCCGGCGCGCGAGTCGCCGGCTGTACGGCGGCAGTAAGCGAAGCCCGTGGTCCGGCTGCACCTGCATCGGCTGCAGCAAATGCAGGGACAGCGCCGGCGCTGGTATCGCCGGTTGGGGGCGGAGGGTGTGCCATTGGCAGCGGCGGGCGCTTCGACCCGGTACTGTTGTTCTTGATCGTGCTTGCGTTTGCGCGCATAGGATGGCGGCGTGTGCGTTCGGCGCGCCAGGTGGAACGGGAATAATGCTTCTCCCTTACTCAGGAGTCGCAAGTATCGGCGACGATTGCAAGAGCAAGCTCCTTCCCCTTCAAGGGGAGGGAACCGCCTTCTCTTCGTCGCCTAAGCTCCCGACTCCTGAGTAAAAGGGAGCCACCGCATTTGCGTTTCGCTCAATCAAAGCAAGTGTAATGATGCCTACGCAGGAGCCGACACTCGCGCGTGACAGGCAGTTTCTCTTTGCTCTTGTTGCCGCACCATTGTCCCTCTTGCTGTTAACCTTGCTCTGGCCGACGTGGAGTGCCGGCATCAGACCCGATCCACGGTTGGCGTTGTCCATGGTGCTGTTACAGCCGTTGCTGGAAGAATTGATTTTCCGCGGAGGTTTGCAGGGATGGCTTGCCGCGTCACCGTGGGCGCGTCGCCGGTTCGCGGGATTGAGCACCGCCAATTACCTCACGACGATGTTGTTCGCACTGGCGCATCTGGTGCATCACGCGCCACTGTGGGCGGCGGCTGTGGTCGCGCCTTCATTGGTGTACGGGTACTTCCGCGACCGGTATGGCCGGGTATTGCCCGCGGTAGTGTTGCATGCGTTTTATAACGGGTGTTATCTGGCAATCGGCGCTTATATGGGCGATGCTGCCGGCTGGCCTTCGTAATGACTTTGTAGACGGACTGCGTCTTGAAAAGTGGGGCTGTTCGCGGGCGGCGAAACTGTCACAGTACTACTCTTGCCGCAGCGTCGCGGCAATTTCCTTCTGTTCCGCAAGTACCGCCTTCAGATCGTCGACGGTAGTCAGCAGGTTTGTGAGGACGACGCGCAAGACGGTGATCTGTCCAGGGTAGGGTGTCGATTCCAGCAGCGTCCGGGACACGAAGCTGCGGCCGCATCGCTTCTGCTCGTCCTGCAAGGCAACGTTCAGCCGGTTCACTTCGTCGTTCAGTTCGGCAGCCTTTTGCAGATTCCCGTCGCTCATGCAGGCTTTGATCTGTTCCTGCATGGCGCTGTGCGCGTAGCGGTAGGTGAGGATGAACGTATCCGAGCAGGTAATCAGTTCGAAATCCGGATCCTCGAGGATGAGTTCGCGCATGCTGCGTGCGAGCATTGCGCAACGGTCCAGCAACATCTCGTAGCCCTTGAGGCCGAACAGTTTGAACGAGAACCACAGCTTCAGCGCGTCGAAACGTCGCGAGCCTTCCAGTGACGTGCGGCCGAGATCGCCGGAACTCTTGCGGATGATGTAGTTGGCGCTGTGCCTCAGGTGGTTCAGGCTGCTGTCGTCCTTGAACAGCACCATGCCCTGCGCCATCGTGACCCAGAACAGCTTGTGCCCGTCGATGACAATGGAGTCGGCCATCTCGATGCCGTCGAACATGTGGTGGTGCTTCTCGGACAGCAGCAGTGCGCCGCCCCAGGCCGCATCGACGTGGAACCAGATGTCTTCGCGACGCGCGATCCGCCCCAGTTCGGCGAGCGGGTCAATGCTGCCTGTTTCCGTCGTCCCGGCCACGCCGACCAGCGCGACGATCTTGAACTTTCGCGTCTTCAGGGCCGCGATTTCCTTTTCCAGCAGATCCAGCCGGATGCGGTTGTTCGCATCGGTGGGGATGACGTGCAGCGCGTCTTCGCCCAGTCCGAGCGTCGCCAGCGATTTCTTGACCGAATAGTGAACGCGGGCAGAAGCCAGTACCGCGAAGCCTTCGTAATCCTTTTCCCGCAGGAGAGTATGGAAGCCTTTCCTGCGCAGTCCCGGCATCTGGCTTTCCAGTGCCACGGACAACGCCGTCAGGTTGCCCATGGTGCCGCCGTTCACCATATTCCCCAGTGTCGCTTCGTTGGAGCGGAAACTGTCGCGGTAGAACGCGTCGGCAAAGCGGTAGATCTGCCTGTGCATCCATCCGAGGACCTGCTTTTCCACCAGCGTCGAGCTGTAGGCGGTCTCGATCTTCACCTGGTTCTGGTTCAGTGTGGCGATGAAGGCTTCCACCAGCACGGAAATCCAGGGCAGGGCCTGCGTCATGTGGCCAATGTAGCGCGGATGGTTGACCGGCACCGAGTGCGCGAAGATTTGCTTCTCCAATGCCGCCAGCACGGCAGGCATGCCGGCACCGTCCTGCGGCATTTCCGGTTCGATGAACGCCTGCTTCAGCGCCTCGAAATCGGCGGGCGGGTAGGCATGGTCCTTTTCGACGAACAGCCACTCGCGCACCAGCTGCATGACATGTTGCAGCAGCGCGGGATCCTGCTCCAGGCCCTCGGCCGAAAAGTATGTCTTCAGTAAGTCATCCATCGTCAGTCCCGGCCGCGGCGGAGGTCGCTGCAATGCAGGTATGTCTTCTTGGTTTCAGGTACGCAGGCGCGTTCCTTTGCGCTGGCGTTGGAATAAGAGTGCGGCGGCGGGATTATACAAGGTCGGGGCATGCACTGCCGGTCAGGCAGGACGCGCCGTTAAGGGAATTCAGGAAGAGTAGCCTTTCTCCAGGCGTCGTACGCACCCGGAGGAGGTGTTCAAAAGCAGGAAACGTCTTGGCTCAGAAGAGGGATTTGATCGCCCAATAGATGATGGCAATGCTGACAGCAGAGGAGGTCGCGATGCACGCGGCGGCCTGCAGCTTGTTGTAGTTGAATTGCGCCTTGGCGGTACGGGCTACAGCTCTTTGGTGTGCGGTTTTCATGTCTGCCTCTTGTTGAATTGGCGCAATTTGAGAATTGCTCGGATTCATTTTATCGAAGAGGTGACCGGAATCAATAGTCTATCCGGCAACTTTGGAGAAATTATTGCCGGCGTCTGCCTGAATTACTCACATTTCCTGTGGCTAATTTTGTGGACAACTCCAGGGATGGGGGTGCAAGCGTTTGATTTTTATGGAAATTCGTCCGTTGATTAAAATCAAGGCGCAGGGGGAGGGAAAGCAAGGGCAGAAAAAAGAAAGCCCGCAGTCCTTTCGGTTTGCGGGCTAAATCCAATTCAAGAAGAGTTGGAGGAGACAGGATCACTATAGTCCACTGTCTCCCTCTAGTCTGCTTTATTGTTGCAATAACAGATATTCACTATTCTTATATCTTTCCGCTATTGCCTTTTCGACGCTATTTCCGGCCTGTTTTTTGGCCGGCGAACGCTGGCTCGCGTACGGGTTTTCCCGACCTTGAGGGTTTGTTGCGGCCCGGAGCGGCCCCCTTGGCGGGAGAGCGCTGGGAAGTGCTTGTGCCTCGCACCGGTTGGGCAGGCGACGTGCCGGTTGCCTTCGGCTGATAGCGCGGTACCAGGTGGCGGTCGCTATTGCCGATCAAGTCGGAGCGGCCCATGCGTTGCAGGGCTTCGCGCAGGATCGGCCAGTTTTCCGGATCGTGGTAGCGCAGGAAGGCCTTGTGCAGGCGGCGGATCTTGCCGGTACGCGGCGTTTCCACCACTTCGGAGTCAGCGGATACCTTGTGAAGAGGATTCCGGCGACCGTGATACATCGCGGTCGCCATGGCCATCGGCGTTGGCAGGAAGTTCTGCACCTGGTCGAGCTGGAAGTTGTTCTGCTTCAGCCACATCGCCAGATTGAGCATGTCTTCATCGGTCGTGCCCGGATGAGCGGCGATGAAGTAAGGGATCAGGTATTGTTCCTTGCCGGCCTCACGAGAGTAGCGCTCGAACATCTCCTTGAACTGGTAGTACGCGCCCATGCCCGGCTTCATCATCTTCGACAGCGGGCCTTCTTCCGAATGTTCCGGCGCGATCTTCAGCAGTCCGCCGACGTGGTGCGTCACAAGTTCCTTCACATATTCCGGCGAGCGCACGGCGAGATCGTAGCGCAGACCCGAGCTGACCAGGATTTTCTTGATGCCCGGGATCGCGCGCGCCTTGCGGTAAAGCTGCACCAGCTTGCTGTGGTCAGTGTTCAGGTTGACGCAGATGGTCGGGTATACGCAGGACAGGCGACGACAGGATTCTTCGATCTTCTTGTCCTTGCAGGCGAGGCGGTACATGTTGGCCGTCGGCCCGCCGAGGTCGGAGATCGTGCCGGTGAAGCCCTTGGTCTTGTCGCGGATGAGCTCGATCTCGCGCAGGATGGACGGTTCCGAACGGCTCTGGATGATGCGGCCTTCATGCTCGGTGATCGAGCAAAAGGTACAGCCGCCGAAGCAACCGCGCATGATGTTGACCGAGAAGCGGATCATCTCCCATGCCGGGATGCGTGCCTTGCCGTAGCTCGGATGTGGGCCGCGCGCATAGGGCAGGTCGTATACGCCGTCCATCTCGTCCATCGCGAGCGGCAGCGGCGGCGGGTTCAGCCAGACATCACGTTCGCCGTGTGCCTGCACCAGCGCGCGGGCGTTGCCGGGATTGGATTCGAGGTGCAGGATGCGCGAGGTGTGTGCGTAAAGCACCGGATCATCCTTGACGTCCTCATAGGAGGGAAGTCGCACGACGGTCTTGTTGCGCTGTTCCTTCGATGCCGCCTGGCGCTCTTCGCGCGACAGGATCAGGACGGGCTGCTCCGCCGGCTTCTGCTCGGTCGCGCAGCTTGCCGACTCCTTATCCTTCATCTCGTACGGATCGGCATGCGGCTCGATACGGCCCGGGGTGTCGTAGCGGGTCGAGTTGGCCTCGCTCCAGTCCTCGGCCGGCTTCCAGCCGCGCTTAACCATGAATGCTGTTCCGCGCAGGTCGCGGATCGATTCGATCGGTTCTCCCGCAGCCAGCCGGTGCGTAAGCGCGACCAGCGCACGCTCGGCATTGCCGAACAAGAGGATGTCTGCTTTCGAATCGGGCAGCACCGAGCGGCGCACCTTGTCCGACCAATAATCGTAGTGCGCGATACGGCGCAGGCTTGCTTCGATGCTGCCAATAATGATGTTGGCATCCGGGTAGGCTTCACGGGCGCGTTGTGCATAGACGGTGACCGCTCGGTCGGGGCGCTTGTTCGGTTCGCCACCAGCAGTATAGGCGTCCTCGGAACGGATCTTCCTATCCGACGTGTACCGGTTGATCATCGAGTCCATGTTGCCGGCGGTGATGCCGAAATACAGGTTCGGCTTGCCGAGCGCGCGGAAGGGCTCGGCTGACTGCCAGTCCGGCTGGCTGATGATGCCAACGCGGAATCCCTGTTTCTCCAGCAGCCTCCCGACCAGCGCCATGCCGAAACTCGGATGGTCGATGTAGGCGTCCCCGGTCACCAGGATGACATCACACGAATCCCAGCCGAGCGCATCCATCTCGGCACGCGACATGGGGAGGAAGGGCGCAGGCGTCGTGTAATCGGGACGGTAACGCGGATAGGAAAACAGGTTTTTCGGGAAACTCATGGTGGTGCGGATTGTACAGGAACTGCCTTACTTGCAAGATGTGCCGAAACTGCATCGAAGGCGCAACAAAATATGACCGCGCAGCACCGCCGAAGTTGCGCCGAAACCGCCGCGGTACGCAGGAACTAGGTTGTCAAGCAATTATCAAACGATTCCCTTGATTGCGAGGGAAACGCAAAGGAGGCATGACATGATGCAAGCAAACGAACTGCAGCAGCGCCTAGTACATGTGGAAAGCACGATCCACGAAGCCGCCCGCCGTTGCGAATCGGCGCAGGCCGTTCCGATGGACATCAAGAACACCATGCAGGAGCTGGACCAGAGGATCGGTCAGGCGCGCAACATGGTGCAGTCGGCGCAAGACGAGCAGCAAGTGCGCCAATACGTCGATGACCTGGAAGAACTGGGTGATCGCGCAAAGGATGCATGCGAGCATTCGCAGGGCAATATCGATGACGAACTGAAGAACGCCATCATGCAGGCGCACCGCGAATTGTCAGACTTGAAACACCAGCTTCACTGAAGCGTAGTTCCTTCGAAGGCAGGTCGCCTTCGAAGGAAAAGAACAGCATCACTTGCCGGGCATAACGTCCGGCAGCACGACATTCACATCCAGCACTTCAAGGTTGCCCTGGCGGTCGAGCGAAATCTTGATGTCCTCGGCGTTCACCTTGGCGTACTTCGAAATCACCTCGATCAATTCCTTGTGCAGGGCCGGCAGGAAGTCGGGGCCGTCGCGGCCATTGCGCTCGCGCGCGATGATGACCTGGAGGCGCTCCTTGGCTGCGCTGGCGCTTTTCGGTTTGTTATTGAACAGGAAGGAGAGTAGCGCCATGGTTTACTTTCCTTTGAAGAGACGCTGGAACAGGCCCGGCTTTTCGTAGGCGGTAAAGCGCAGCGGGACTTCGTGGCCGAGGAAGCGGGCGACGACGTCCTGGTAGGCTTCCGACACGTCGGAGCCGGTCATGTGGATGGCCGGGTTTCCCTGGTTGGACGCATGCAGCACGGCTTCGGATTCGGGAATGATGCCGATCAGCGGAATGCGCAGGATTTCCTGCACGTCGGTATAGGACAGCATCTCGCCGGCATCGACGCGCTTGGGCACGTAGCGGGTGATCAGCAGGTGTTCCTTGACCGGTTCCTGGCCGTTCAGCGCGCGGCGCGACTTGGCCTGGATGATGCCGAGGATGCGGTCGGAGTCGCGCACGGAGGACACTTCCGGGTTGGTGACGACGATGGCTTCGTCGGCGAAGGTCAGGGCCATCACGGCGCCGTGTTCGATACCTGCGGGCGAGTCGCACACGATGTACTCGAAACCCATCTTGGCCAGATCGTTGAGCACACGTTCGACGCCTGCTTCGGTCAGCGCGTCCTTGTCGCGGGTCTGCGATGCCGGCAGCACGAACAGGTTTTCGCAGTGCTTGTCCTTGATCATGGCCTGGTTCAGGGTCGCTTCATTGTTGATGACGTTGATGAGGTCGTACACCACGCGGCGCTCGCAGCCCATGATCAGGTCGAGGTTGCGCAGGCCG
>CBIHRW010000051.1:0-30619 GCA_966212545.1 uncultured Noviherbaspirillum sp. | reverse complement strand
ATCAGTAGCTGGTCAACGGCACCGGCTGGCCGCCCTTGAAGGTAAACACCGTCACCGGCGAAGACTTCATGTTGCCCTTCTCGTCGAACGCATACGTGCCCGCCACGCCCTTGTAGGAGCCCTTGGCGATCTCCGCGCCGACCTTTGCTGCCTCAATCGTGTTCGCCTTCTTCATCGCTTCGGCGAACATCATCATGCCGTCGTAGAAGGAAGCGGCGTACACGTCCGGATCCTGGTTGAAGCGCTTCTTGTACTTGTCCTTGAATGCCGGGCCGGAAGCGGCCTTGTCGAGGATCGCGCCGCCCTGTGCGCACAGCACGTTCTCGCCGACGGCGTCGCCGCCCAGCTTGCCCATCTCCGGTGCGCAGATGGTGTCGCCGCCCAGCAGCTTGGCGTTGATGCCGAGCTGCTTCATCTGGCGCGCCATCGGGCCGCCCTGCGGGGCATAGCCGCCGAGGAAGATCGCGTCGACCTTCTTGGATTTCAGGCTGGTCAGGATGGCGGTGAAGTCGGCGGCCTTGTCGTTGGTGAACTCGTGGCCGACCAGGTTCAGGCCGGATGCACGGGCCTGCTTCTTGAACTCTTCGGCGACGCCCTGGCCGTAGGCAGTACGGTCGTCGATCACGGCGACGTTCTTCACCTTCAGTTCCTTGGCGGCGTACAGCGCCATCTTGGAGCCGAGCTGGGTGTCGCTGGCGTTCACGCGGAACAGGGTCTTGTAGCCCTGCTCGGTGATCTTCGGATTGGATGCCACGGTCGCCACCACTGCGCCGCCGTCGTTGTAGACGCGCGATGCGGGAATGGTGACGCCGGAGTTGTACGGTCCGACGACGAACCTGACGCCGTTGTCGATCAGCTTCTGCGCCGCGCCGACGCCAGCCTTCGGATCGGCCTGGTCGTCTTCGGACATCAGTTCGAACTTGATCTTCTTGCCGCCGACGGTGATGGGCTTGGCATTCAGTTCCTCGATCGCGAGGCGCACGCCGTTTTCATTGTCCTTGCCCGAGAAGGCTTGTGCGCCCGACAGGGGGCCGCTGTGACCGATCTTGACGACGGTTTCTTGTGCTGCCGCGGTGCCGGCCAGACCCATCAGGGCGAGGGCACCGATAATCTTGTTCAGTTGCATGCAAGTTCCTAGAAAAATGACTCTCCACGATGCGGCTCCGATTGTGTCGAAGCCGCACCCTCCTAATGTGAACCGGATACTTCACGGGAGTGGATTATGGGGAAAGTCGTGCAAAATTATCTTGCGTTCTTTTCATGCAAACCGGCGCTTTCCGGCAATTTATTGCTCGCAACATGGCGAATTCGAATTAAATTTGGCCGCAGCCCGTTTGTGGTCAGACAGGCAACACCCGCAATCACGGAGAAGGAAGATGGAAACCGGCAATTTGCTTGAACAGATACCGACACAACTCCCGGAAGAACTCTTCCAGATCCTTGTCTCCGGCGAGGGCATGCGCATCGAGCGCATCGTATCAAAAGGACATGTGTCGCCGGCCGGCTACTGGTACGAGCAGCCGGAGAATGAATGGGTAATGGTGGTAAAGGGCGAGGCGACGCTACGCTTCGAGAAAGACGACCGCATCGTGCATCTTGCCGAGGGCAACTATGTCAACATAGAAGCACACGAGCGGCATCGCGTGGAATGGACGCGCGAGAATGCCGAAACGGTTTGGCTGGCAGTGTTCTACCAGGGATAAGAGAGGACGCGGATGGATCTGCTCATACGGAATGCGACGCTGCCGGACGGCAAGCAAGACATCGATATCGCTATTGCCGACGGGCGCATCGCGGCGCTCGGCACGGCGTTGCCCGCGCACGGCGCACAGGAGATCGATGCCGGCGGCGACCTGGTGACGCCACCCTTCGTCGACGCGCATTTCCACATGGACGCGACACTGAGCTACGGCCTTCCTCGCGTGAACCGCTCCGGCACCCTGCTGGAGGGCATCGCACTATGGGGCGAACTGAAACCGCAGCTCACGCAGGAAGCGCTGGTCGAGCGGGCCTTGCAGTATTGCGACTGGGCAGTGGCGCGCGGCCTGCTGGCAGTGCGCACCCATGTCGACGTCTGCGACGACCGCTTGTTTGCGGTGGAAGCACTGCTGCATGTGAAGAAGCAGGTGGCGCCGTATCTCGACCTGCAACTGGTCGCCTTTCCGCAGGACGGCGTGCTGCGCAGCCCGAATGCCTTCGATAACCTGAAGCGCGCCATCGCGATGGGCGTCGACGTGGTGGGCGGCATTCCCCACTTCGAGCGCACCATGGCCGACGGTGCGGAGTCGGTGCGGTTGCTGTGCGAATTCGCGGCGGACAAGGGCCTGCGCGTGGACATGCATTGCGACGAATCGGATGATCCGCTGTCGCGCCACATCGAGACGCTCGCCTGCCAAACGCACCGCCTCGGCCTGCATGGGCGCGTGGCCGGCTCGCACCTGACCTCGATGCATTCGATGGACAACTATTACGTCAGCAAGCTGCTGCCGTTGATGCGCGAAGCAGGCGTCGCCGCGATCGCCAATCCGCTGATCAACATCACGCTGCAGGGCCGGCATGATACCTATCCGAAGCGGCGCGGCATGACGCGCGTGCCCGAACTGCTCGCCGCCGGCATCGATGTCGCCTTCGGCCACGATTGCGTGATGGACCCGTGGTACAGCCTCGGTTCGGGTGACATGCTGGAGGTCGCGCACATGGGCCTGCATGTGGCGCAGATGACAGGACAGGAGGCGATGCATCAATGCTTCATGGCAGTCACACAGACGCCGGCGCGCATCCTGGGACTGGAGGGCTACGGGCTGGAGCCGGGCTGCAATGCGGATCTCGTGATCCTCGATGCCGGCAGCACGATCGAAGCGATCCGCCTGCGCGCCGCGCGCCGTTACGTGATCCGGCGCGGCCGCATCGTCAGCCGTTCGCCCGCTGCACATGCGGCGCTCGACCTGCCCGGGCGCCCGGCGCAAGTCGATTTCCGCCTCAGGCGCTGATCGGCACCCTTTGCTGGAGCAGGTGCAGCACCAGGGCTGCGAGCAGGCAGCCCGCAGCAACGATGTCGGCCATCACCACCCGTCCGATTGCGGCGTTGTAGCCGCCGACCGACCACGCCAGCCAGAGAAAGGACAGCGTGCTGACGAATCCGGCGACAAGCGCGACAACTCGCAGCTCCGGCCGGATTGCCGCGTACAGCAGGAATGCGCCCAGCATGCCGAACAACACGGCGCGGTGCCGCATCATGATCTGCAGGTTGGGGTCGTCGAACGGTAATCCATACAGCGCTGCCAGCCGCTCGGCGCCAAGCACGCCGGACAGTGGCAGGAGGTGGATCAGGCCCACCACGGCCAGCAGGATGGAAATCGCCTTGTTCATGATTTGCTCCCTTCGTTGCTCAGGCAAAGACCAGCAGCGCGACGCGAACCGCGATGATCCAGCACACGACCATGCCGGACACATACATGATCGCACGCCATGGCTGCAGGCCGAGCAGGTAGACCGCTGTATGCGCATAGCGTAACGCGACGTAGGCGCCGAACAGCAGGTTGGCAGAGGCAAGTGTACCGCCGGCAAGCACGTACGCCAGTGCCAGCGCAAGGAACAGCGGCAGGTTTTCCACATCGTTGCGCCATACTGCCGCGCAACGCTGCACGAAGACAACCTCCTGGGTGCTCGTTCTCACGCGAAGCAGCGCCGCATCCTCGGGAATGGTGAACGCCCGGCTGCGGAAGCGGGCAACGACCTGGAGCACGCTGGTCAGGGAAGTCTTCAGGAACAGCGCGACCAGCGCGAGGACGAACGCGTGAAAGGCGGGGAAATCGTTCATGGCAGTTTGCATCATGATCGGTCTCCCCTGCCCTGCATGTCGCGCATGGCCGCCATGCGCGCGACGCGTTCCGCCGTCGGCCGCAACTCGCCGATCTGCCAGTCTTCCGGCTCGCCTTCCTCGATGCGTATCCAGACATGCTTGCGGAAGTCGGGATTGCCGCCGCCTTCGATCTTGACCAGCAGCTCGGTAAAACCATCCATGAGCGTCCGCTTCTGTTCCGGCGACAGCAATCCTTTCACCGTCTGTAATTGGAGGTATGGCATGTTTGCTCCTGTGACATGAATGACAGGGCCATTATCAAAGGCAGTGCAGCGGCAAGCCATTGTCTAAACAGACAAAGTTATGGTTGAATTCGCCATATGACACGACAAACCAAAACCATCCGGATCGGCATGCTGGTCTATCCCGGCTGCCTGCGCAGCGGCGCGGTGATGCCCTTCGACGTGTTCGGCATCGCCAATACGCTGGCCGGGCTGCGTCCGGCCGCGCAGCGCGTCCATTTCAATGCGCAGTGGTTCGGCGCGCGGGAAGAAGCGACGCTGGAGGTCGGTGGGCTGCGCTTCCAGCTGAAGGATATCGACCTGAAGAAGCTTGACGCACTGATGCTGCCCGGCGTCGACCACCAGGGCCCGTTCGACCTGACGCCGATGCTCGAGCGCCTCGGGCCGGAACTCGAGGTGCTGCGCCGCTTCGCCAGCACGGGAAAACCGATTATTTCGAGCTGCTCCAGCACCTGCCTGGTGGCGGAAGCGGGCCTGCTCGATGGGCGGCGCGCGACGACAAGCTGGTGGCTGAGCGCCTATTTCCGCAAGCGCTACCCGGAGGTCTTGCTCGATGCCGAACAGCTCGTCGTGCAGGATGGCAATCATGTGTCCTCGGGCGGCGTCACTTCGTATATCGACCTGTCGCTGTGGCTGGTCGGCCATTTCGCCGGCGAGGAATTGCGCCAGAATGCCGCCAAGGTGCTCGCCATGGATGCCAACCGTTCCAGCCAGGCGCCCTACATCGCTGCCGCGATGATCCAGGACCAGGGCCATGTGATCGTCGAACGCGCCCGTCACTGGCTCAACCAGCGGCTCGACCGTCCATGGTCGGCGGCGGAACTGGCAGCCCACTGCCACACCAGCCAGCGCACGCTGCTGCGCCGCTTCCAGGAGGCGCTCGGGATGAGCCCGATCCAGTATGCGCAGCAGCTGCGCGTGGAACGCGCGAAGGCATTGCTGGAATCGACGCGCCTGTCGCTGGAAGACATCACCGGCCGCTGCGGCTACGAAGACGTATCGACCTTCAGCAAGGTATTCAAGCGCTGGGCGCAGGTAACGCCGCGCGAGTACCGCGTGCGCTTCGGGCTGAGGCAATAGCTGCTTGCACGCAAGCGTTCCGGGCGCCTGCCGCAAGCGTGTATGATGCATTTTGCACTTCTCGACCGCCAGACCATCCACAGAATATGAAGTACAAACGTCTTGCCATTATCGGCGTCGTCGCCATCGCGATCCTTGCTGCCGCGGCAGCGGTCGCGCTCCATGTTGCGGCAAAGGCATTGAAGACGCAGGTGGAGCAGGCGCTGGGACCGGAGAGCGAGGTCGGCGAAATTGTCGTCCGCATCTCATCCATCGAAATCCGCAATATCCGTATCGCCGCGCCCAAGGGCTGGCCGGCGCAGGATGCGCTGCGGGCGGAGCGCGTCGTGGTGCGCCCCGACCTGCTCGGGCTGTTTTCCGCGCGCATCCATGTGCCGACCATCCTCATCGACAAAGCCTATGTGTCGGTCGTGCGCGGCCGCGACGGCAAGGTCAGGCTGCTGCCCAGCCTGCTGCAGAAGCCGGCCGCGGCCGAATCGCCGTCCACGCCGGAAGTGAGCATCGGCACCATCGAACTGCGCAACGGAGAACTGGAATTCTTCGACGCGTCGGTCCGTCAGCCCGCGCACAAGACCCGGCTGGAACAGTTGCATGCCCGTGTAGAAGATTTGCGCATCCCAAGTTTGTCGAGCCGCACCGCAATCCAGATCGACGGCATGGTCAAGGGCGTGCAGCGCACCGGCAAGCTGTCCATCGTCGGCTGGACTGAACTGGCGGCAAAGAATTCCGAGATCGCGACCAAGCTGCAGGGGGTGGATCTCGTCGCCTTGCAGCCCTACCTGATCAAGGCGTCGGAAACCGGCGTACGCAAAGGCTCGCTCGACCTGCGCCTGAAATCGACGGTACGCAACAACCGTCTGCATGCACCGGGCACGGTGACGCTGAGCGGGCTTGAACTCGCCCCGGCATCCGGCCCGTTCGGCACCTTCATGGGCGTGCCGCGGCAAGCGGTCATCGCCGCACTGAAAAACCGCAAGGACCAGATCAGTGTTGAATTCACGCTCGAAGGCAACCTCGATGATCCCAAGTTCTCGCTGAACGAAAGTTTTGCGCTGCGCGTCGGCGCCGCCGTGGCGGAAACACTGGGGATCAGCATCGAAGGGCTGACCAGGGGCGTGGGCAGCGCCGCCGAAGGCATCGGCGGCGTGGTGAAGAAGCTGTTCGGGAAGTAACTTCCCGCGGCGATCAGTAACGGCTGTACGACTTGCCGTAGAACGGCGGCAGCCTGCCGACCAGCTTTTCCAGCATGACATGGACAAGACAGGCACGTCCCGAATGCGTTAAGGTATAGCTCCTTCAAAAACAAGTGTCGCCGTAATGGAAACTCTACTGACAGCCGACCAGATCGAACGTTTCAGGAATGATGGCTTCCTCGTGTTCCGCAAGCTCGCTTCGCCGTCCACGTGCGAATCCATGCTTGCGGTCACCCGCGCCCACCTCGAGCGCGCGGTGGCACCGGTCGAGTACGAGGCAGATGTCGGTTATCCCGGCGCGCCGGCGTCACTCAACGCGCCCGGCGGCAGGACGATACGGCGGCTTCGCAGCGCGTATGAGCGCGATCCCTGCTTCCGCGCCTGGGCCGAAGACCCGCGCGTTACCGGTTGGCTGCGGCAATTGTTCGCCGAACCGGTCTGCCTCACGCTCGCGCATCACAACTGCGTGATGACCAAGCATCCAGGCTACGGGACCGCCACAGGCTGGCATCGCGATATCCGCTACTGGTCGTTCAAGCGCAACGACCTGGTCGCGGTCTGGCTGGCACTGGGCACGGAAAGCGCGGACAACGGCGCGCTGCATGTGATCCCCGGCTCCCATCGCATGGAGGTCGGGCGCGACCAGCTGGACGACCTGGATTTCCTGCGTCCCGACGTGCCGGAGAACCAGGCGCTGTTCGAACAGGGCCGCGTGCTTGAGCTGGAGCGCGGCGACGTGGTGTTCTTCCACAGCGGCCTGTTCCATGCGGCGGGGAAGAACACGAGCGCGGCGGTAAAAACATCGGTGGTCTTCGCCTATCGCGGCGCCAGCAACCCGCCGATCGAAGGCTCGCGATCGGCGGCAGCGGGCGAAGTACCGCTCGGATAAGCCGCGCGTCAAAGCGCGATTCCAAACGCCTTTTCGATACCCTGCCTGCCCTGCGGCGTCAGCTGCAGCACGCGCGACTTCTGCACCTTCAGCAGCCATTTTCGCTCGACCAGTTCCTCCAGCAGCGCGGCGCCCAACGCGCCGCCCAGGTGGAAGCGCCGTTCGCTCCAGTCGAGGCAGCCGCAGGCGAATTGGCGCTTGGAGCGACGCACCGTGCCGAGATCCAGGCCAAACTGGCCGAAGGCCCTCTCCCCCTTGTCCGTCAACTCGAAATGCTTGTCCTGCCGCGTCAGCAGCCCCTTGCTTTCGGATTGCTCCAATAGCGACACGGCCAGCTCGCCGGCCAGGTGGTCATAGCAGGTACGTGCATAACGCATCGCCTCGGGCGTGCCCTTCGATGCGGGCAGGGGACGCAAGGCGGGGCGCGGGCTGAGCGCGGCCAGCGATTCGAGTGCGAGGGCGACGGTGTGGCTCGCGAGGCGGTAGTAACGGTGGCGGCCCTGCGTCTCGACGTGCAGCAGTTCGGCCTCCACCAGTTTGGACAGATGGCCGCTTGCCGATTGCGCGGACACGTTGGCGGCAAAGGCAAGCTCGCCGGCCGGACGGGCGCGGCCGTCGATGAGCAGCCAGAGCATCGCGGCGCGGGCCGGATCGCCGAGCAAGGCAGCCACGCGAGCGATATCTGCAGCGGATTCCATGGTTCACCGTCCGATGAAATATCAGTGGAGCGGCCATCGTATCATGGCCACACTTGTTGATGCACAGGAGACGCCATGTTCGCCGTTGCCTTCGAAGTATTGCCATCCGAAACCGGATACCAGCGTTATCTCGACATTGCCGCCGCGCTGCGGCCCAAGCTCGACCTGATCGACGGCTTCATTTCCATCGAGCGATTCCGCAGCCTGACCCATCCGGGCTGGATCCTGTCGCTCTCCTTATGGCGGGACGAGGCCGCGCTCGTGCAGTGGCGCCGCGACGGAGAACATCATGCGGCACAGACGGAAGGCCGGCAGTCGGTGTTCAACGACTACCGGATCCGCGTGATCCGCATGGTCGATGCACTTCAGGACCAGCAGGGCCCGCTGGCCGGTCTGTACGAGCATCCCGCTACGCTCGACATCGAAGCGCCAAAGATATTCCAGAGCCTGGTCAATCCTGACAAGCGGATCGCGCTGGCGGACCATGCCGATGCGAATGCGGCGCGCGCATGGAATGAGAGCTTCGCTGCACACGATGCATCACCGGCTCGTGTGTTGTGCGGCGTAACGATCCGGGACTACGGCTTGTTTGAACGCAACCAGGCCCCGCAACTCTTTCCCGATGCGACCAAGCGACGGAAGGAAACAAAATGAGTAACGTCCTTTTCCTGCAGTCGGACGTGGCCGAACCGTATGCGCTCTACGCACGCATGCGGGCAGACCAGCCTGTCTGTCACGACGAGCGCAATGGCATCTGGGCAGTGTATCGCCATGCCGATTGCAGGCGCGTGCTCGGCACCGTCGGCGCCCATATCCCCGGCCAGAATCCGGCGCTGCTGTCCATGTTCAACGAGCCCGCATCCGCACTGCTCGCGGGATTCGCGCGCCTGGCAAACCCGCCGCGTCATGCAGATGCGCGGCACGCCGTGATGCAATTGCTGGCGCACA
This sequence comes from uncultured Noviherbaspirillum sp., assembly GCA_966212545.1. Lineage (GTDB taxonomy): Bacteria > Pseudomonadota > Gammaproteobacteria > Burkholderiales > Burkholderiaceae_D > Noviherbaspirillum. The sequence continues at coordinate 21,707 of CBIHRW010000051.1, read as the reverse complement.
TGCAAACGATCGAGACTGCCCGACTGCTGACGCAACTGATCGGCTCGCAGGAAGAATTCGATTGGGTCGGCATCAGCAAGAAGTTGCCGGCACTTGCCGTCCTGACGGCGTTCGGATTCTCCGCCGGAGACATTGAAACCGTGCTGCCGAATGTCGAGCGCATGACGAAGATCATGCTGCCGAACAAATCGCCGGAACAGGTGCAGGACATCAATGCGGTGGCGGACCTGCTGGTCCCGCTTGTGGAGCGCCATGTCCGCCATGCCTTTCCTTCATTGGCGGACACCGCCGAGGCGCGCCGCCTCCATGTGGCCAATCTCGTCGGATTGATCGTGCAGAGCTACGATGCTGGCCGCGGAATCCTCAGTAATGCATTGCTGCAGGCATTGCAACATCAGCCGGGCACGCCAATCGACTGGGAGCGGCATGTCGTGGAGACCCTGCGTTTCGATCCGCCGATCCAGAATACGCGACGTGTGCTGACGGAAGATCTTGAGCTGGAGGGTGCATTGCTGCCCAAGGGCGCTGCCGTCCTCGTGGTGCTCGCGTCAGCAAATCGGGACGAGCAGGTGTTCGTGAACGCCAGCAGCTTTGACCCGATGCGTGCGAACAATGGCGAGCACCTGACTTTCGGTGCGGGCGCGCACAGTTGCGCAGCGCATCGTTTCGCCACGCGCCTGGCCGCGGAGGCGCTGGCTGCGCTCTTCCAAAACGGCAAGCGGCTGCAACTCCTGGAGCTGGGCATCCACTACGAACCCATGGTGAATGCCCGGCTGCCGAAGCAGCTGCGACTGCGTTACTCGTCGTGACGACGGCGCGAGGATGACGGCAGCAGCGGCGCGAGCAGCAGGCGCGTGAAGTTCGCGACCTGGTTCAGGAAATAGCCCTGCGCCTCGCTCATCATCTGGTTGTAAGCCTGGCGGTCGACGGTGCCCTCGCATTCTTCCGACTTCAGGCGGCCGTCTTCGTAGCGCGTTTCGCGCATCTTCACATGCAGGTTGCCGCCCTCCGAAAAGATTTCGGTGGATGAATAGCGGAAGGTGAAGAAGCCTTTGGGCGGCGCCCATGGCGAGGTCATACGCTCGGCCAGGTTGTTGTCCTCGCGCGTCACAAGGGCGTCGTTTGCGCGCTGCGGTAATCTGTTCTGCGCCCTGTCTAGTTCGGTGCCCATACGTCCTCTCCGATAAGTACATTGCCAATTGCTTCGCGCAGCGCATCGTCACCGGTTTCCAGCCAGACGAACTGCAGCGCCTTGCGCGCCTCTTCGGGAATTTCGTCGAGTTCCTTGCGATTGCGCATCGGAAGCATGACGACGCGGATGCCGGCGCGCAGAGCGGCCAATACCTTTTCCTTGACACCGCCGACCGGCAGCACCAGGCCGCGCAAACTGATTTCGCCGGTCATCGCGCAGTCGCTGCGTACCGGCTTGCCGCGCACCAGCGAGGTCAGCGCGACATACATTGCCACGCCGGCACTCGGCCCGTCCTTGGGCATGGCCCCCGCCGGTACGTGCACGTGGATGTCATTCCTGTCGAAGACATCTGCATTAATGCAGAGTTCGGCGCAATGCGCCTTGACCAGCGTCAGCGCGGCCTGCGCGCTTTCCCGCATGACTTCGCCGAGGTGCCCGGTGAGAATGAGTTTGCCGCTGCCGGGCGTCTTGCTTGCTTCGACGAACAGGATGTCGCCGCCCGACGGCGTCCATGCGAGCCCCGTGGCGACGCCGGGCAGGCTGGTGCGCATGGCGAGTTCGCTTTCGAATTTCTTCGGACCAAGGATGTCGGCCAGCTGTGCCGCGTCCACCCGCACCTGCTCGTCGCAACCCTCCGCCACGCGCATCGCCACGTGGCGGAACACATTGCCGATTTCCCGTTCCAGGTTGCGCACACCGGCTTCGCGCGTGTAGTCGCGGATCAACGTACGTACTGCGGTGCCGGACAAGGTGCATTGCTCTGCGGTGATGCCGTCGGCGCCGAGTTGCCGGGGGATCAGGTAGCGCTGCGCGATCTCCAGCTTTTCCTCTTCCGTATAGCCGGGCAACTGGAGCACTTCCATGCGGTCCAGCAGCGGACCCGGGATGGTGTCGAGCACATTGGCAGTGCAGATGAACATCACCTTCGACAAGTCGAACGGCTGTGCGAGGTAGTTGTCGCGGAAGCCGGCATTCTGTTCCGGGTCCAGCACCTCAAGCAGCGCGGAGGACGGGTCTCCCTGCACGCCGGCGCCCAGCTTGTCAATCTCGTCGAGCATCATCACGCAATTGCGCGTGCCTGCCTTGCGGATGCCCTGGATGACGTTGCCCGGCAAGGCGCCGACGTAGGTGCGGCGGTGCCCGCGGATTTCAGCTTCGTCGTGTACGCCGCCGAGGCTCACGCGCACGAACTTGCGGCCGATCGCGCGGGCGATGCTCTGGCCGAGCGAGGTCTTGCCGACGCCGGGCGGGCCGACGAAGCAGAGGATGGGACTCTTGCCGTCAGGATTGAGCTTGCGCACCGCGAGGTATTCGAGGATGCGCCGCTTGATCTTGTGAAGACCGAAGTGGTCTTCGTCGAGGATGCGGCGGGCCTCGGCGATGTCGATGCGGTCAATGGTCTCGGTTGCCCACGGAAGCTCGCTCATGCACTCCAGCCAGGCGCATAGCATGGGGTATTCGGCGGATGTCTCCGACATGCGGTCCAGCCGGTGCAGTTCCTTGCGGACATGGCCTTGGACCTCGTCCGGCATGCCGGAACGGGCGATCGCCGCTTCGAGGTCGCGCACCTCGTCCGCAGCGCCTCCTGCCTCGCCGAGTTCGCGCTGGATGGTTTTCAGCTGCTCGCGCAGCAGGAACTCGCGCTGGCGGTCGTCGATGCGTTCCTTGGTCTGTTCGTTGATTTCCTGCGACAGGCGCAGGACCGCTATGCGCCGCACCAGGTGGTCCAGCACCTTGTCGATGCGCTGCGGCAAGTTGATGGTTTCCAGCAGTTCCTGTTTCTGCTGCAAGGGCAGGTCGATCAGGCCGGCGACGAAATCCGACAGCGCCGCCGCGGATGAAATGCCGTCCGCGGCGCCGGCCAGCTCGGCAGGCGCCTGCGGCAGCAGGTCGATGATTTCGGCGGCCTTTTCCTTCAGCTGGAGGAAGCGCGCCTGGACGTCGGCACCCTGTTCCTCCGCGTCTTCGATCTGCTGTACCCGCGCAGCATGAAAGGGATAGCCGGCGACGAACTCGACGATGCGGAAGCGCCGTTCACCCTGGCACACGAGGTAGTTGGTCCCGTCCTGGCCGGGGATGTAGCGCAGCACCGACGCCACCGTGCCGGTGCGGTGCAAGCTGTCGGGTTCCGGTTTTTCCTCGTCCGAGTCCTGCTGCAGCAGCAGGCCGACCGGCCGGCCGCTGCGCACCGCTTCCATTGCGGCGGCGATCGAAAAGGCGCGGCCGAGGCTGATGGGCGCAATCATGCCGGGGAACAGGACCAGGTAGCGGAGGGGAACCAGGGGTATCACGTCGGACGGCAGCTCCGGCGCGTCTGGCACCTCGCCCTTCAGCGCGTCGATTTTCGCTGCGTCGTCTTCGGCGTGATCCATGCCCAGGGGCATGACCGGTTCGGTTTTCAAGGGCGGCCTCCAGCCTACGTGTGCCGACGCAGTTCCGAACGCCGGTATCGCTTGTATGTGATTTTTCGCATTGGACAGAAGCGGCGTGAAGACCGTTCCGCGCGATCGGGGCAGTCGGAAGCGTTTTTTTCGCGCGCGGAGGTCTGGTTACGGGGGCGGCCTCGCACATTGCATTTTTTGCACTACTGCATTAAGGCATTGACTATTCCGAAATATTTGCAACGTTTTATTTAATAATTTGTTTGTACTTTGTCGATGTTTTGTCGTAACCTGAGGCAACCTGACGGCTGTTCCCGACCATGCTGCTGTCCGCCAGGCCCTATTCACAAGAAACGGGGAGACATCATGACCTTCGCAAACCTCAAGATCGGACACCGTCTTGCCATCGGTTTTGGACTGGTGATCGCACTGATGCTCGTGGTAACCGCCATCGGCGTCACCCAGATCACCCGCATCAACAACAGCATCAAGTCGATGGCGCGCGATCACTATCCGAAGACTGTGATGGCCAACACGATCAAGGGTGCGCTCAACGACACCTCGCGCAGCATGCGCAATGTGCTTTTCCTGAGTGTTGCGACGGAGATTGCGGCGGAACTGGCGGCGATCGACAAATCCGGCGCGCTCATTGCCGACACGCTTGCGCGCTTCGAGAAATCCGCCGGTTCCGAGCAGGACAAGAAGCTGATCGCGGAGGTCAAGCAGGCGCGGGAACGCTACCTCCCCATCCTGGACGGCTACGTCAAGCTGATCAAGGACGGCCAGATCGAACAGGCACGCGACCTGACGCTGCCGGAAATCGCGCCCTTCCAGCAGAAATACTTCGACGCGCTCGACAAGCTGATCGAGTTCGAGGGCGGCCTGATGAACGCCGCGGGCAGCCAGGCGGAGGACGTTGCCAGTGCGACGCGCATGCTGATGATTACGCTCGCGTCGGCAGCCGGTATCCTCGCCCTGGCAATCAGCGTGCTGGTCACCCGCAGCATCACGCGCCCGCTCACCGCGGCAGTCGCGGTGGCAAAGCGGGTGGCGGGCGGCGACCTGACGACGCGCGTGGAAGTCAACGGCCGTGACGAAACCGGCGAGCTGCTGACGGCGCTGCGCGACATGAACGACAGCCTGACCGACACCGTCAGCCGGGTGCGCGCCGGAACCGAAACGATCGCCGTCGCCTCGCGCGAGATCGCATCCGGCAATACTGACCTGTCGGCACGCACCGAAACCCAGGCCAGTTCGCTGCAGGAAACCGCGTCGTCGATGGAAGAACTGACGCAGACCGTGAAGCAGAATGCCGAGAACGCGCAGCAGGCAAACCAGCTCGTATCCACCGCGTCGGAACGCGCTGTGCGCGGCGGCCAGGTGGTCGGGCAGGTGGTCAGCACGATGGGCTCCATCAAGGACAGCTCGCGCAAGATTGTCGACATCATCGGCGTCATCGACGGCATTGCCTTCCAGACCAACATCCTCGCGCTCAATGCGGCGGTGGAAGCCGCCCGCGCCGGCGAGCAGGGCCGCGGTTTCGCCGTGGTCGCGGCGGAAGTCCGGAATCTTGCGCAGCGTTCGGCCGGCGCGGCGAAGGAAATCAAGGCGCTGATCAGCGATTCCGTGGAAAAGGTCGAGGCCGGCGGCAAACTGGTCGACGACGCGGGCAAGACCATGGACGAGATCGTGACCTCGGTGATGCATGTCGCCAACATCATGCGCGAGATCACGGCGGCCAGCGACGAACAGAGCACGGGCATCGAGGAAATCAATCGCGCAATCGCGCAGATGGACGAAATGACGCAGCAGAACGCCGCACTGGTCGAACAGGCAGCTGCGGCGGCGGACAGCATGCGCGGTCAGGCCGCAGCGCTGGCGCAGTCGGTGTCGGTGTTCAAGCTGCAGCAAGATCCGTCCGCTGGCCTGGTGCTTGAGTTCGATGCGCAGGCGGAAGGCAAGGTCCGCCGGCTGCCCGCACGGACGAAAGCGGGCCAGCCGGCTGGCCGCCGGATTGCCATGGCGCAGGCGGAATGACGGGAATCCTCTACGGCCTCGCCGTCGCCCTCGTCTGGGGAGCGCAACCCGTCGTCGCCAGCTTCGGCTACCGTGCCGGCCTCGACGCGTTCGACCTTACCCTGCTTCGATTCGGTGTCGCCGGCGCGCTGATGCTGCCGCTGTTTCTGCGCGGCGGTGTGCATGGCGTGTGTGATGCAGGAGGACTCGGCTGGCGCCGCGCGCTGGTGCTGATCGTACTGGCGGGACCGCTCTACAACATGGTGCTGATCGGCGGGCTGACCTGGGCGCCCGCCTCGCACAGCTCGCTGATTTATCCCGCCTTCACGCCCTTGTTCACCGCGCTGCTGGCGCGCCTGATGCTGGACCGGCAGGAGCGTCTTCCGGTCGCGGGGCTGGCGCTCCTGCTGGCGGGCGTGCTTTCCATCAAGCTCGACGGTTTCCTGCATCCGGCAACGGGCGAACCGGACGGGGCGTGGCGCGGCGACCTGCTGTTCGTCGGCGCGGCCTTGATGTGGAGCTTCTACACGGTGCTGATGCGGCGCTGGAATACGAAGCCGCTGGCCGTCGTCAGCGTAGTGCAGGTCGGCGGCCTGCTGTACATACCGTTCCATTTCGGCATGCGTGGCATGCAGACATTCGAACTCCCCGCCGGACCCGCTGCGATCCAGATGCTGTACCAGGGCGTTCTGGTCAGCGTGATTTCCGTTCTGCTGTTCAACCTCGCCGTGCGCAAGCTCGGCGCGAAAGCATCGATGTTCACCGCACTCATGCCGGTCGTCGGCGTCAGCCTCGCCGTCCTCTTGCTGGGCGAACCCCTGACCCTTTCATTGATTGCAGGAACGGCGCTCATTGTTGCCGGGCTTCTCGTATCCATGCGGAAAAGACCGTAGAACTTAAGACCCCATCTCCAAGTCGAAACTTGAAAACAGGTTAACTGCATTCGCCGCAAGGGCGACGTTCGTGCCAGCCGGCCGAACGCACCAAGGAAAGGAATCCCATGGATAACCAGACACTGCCCGGCCTGCATGTGGCCGTCCTTCTGACCGACAGCTTCGAGCAGGTTGAATTCACCGAACCGCGCAGCGTCCTCGAACAGCAGGGCGCAATCATTAAAATCATTTCGACGCAGCGCGGGAAAGTAAAGGGCGTCCATCACGATCAGCCGGGCGATGAATTCGCCGTCGACATGACATTCGACGAAGCCGACCCGATGGATTTCGACGCCGTGCTGCTGCCGGGCGGCAAGATCAACGGCGACTGCATGCGCAAGGTCGAGGCGGCGCAACGCTTCGTGCAGCACATCGACCAGCACGGCAAACCGATCGCCGCGATTTGCCATGGCGGCTGGCTGCTGGCATCGGCTGGTCTCGTCGAAGGACGCACCCTGACCAGCTGGCCCTCGCTGCAGGAGGACATCCGCAACGCGGGCGGCAATTGGGTAGACCAGGAAGTGGTGGTGGACGGCAACCTGGTTACCAGCCGCAAGCCGGCCGACATTCCGGCGTTCAACCAGAAGATGATCGACGTGTTTTCCTGGCGCATGAACGCCAGCCCGGCAGCACAGGCGGAAAGAGCGAGCGCCGGGCCGTCAAGCTGACGGCCTGTCCGGGCGAGCGGTCAATCCACCTCGAAGGTCACCTTGGCATTGATGCGCCAGTTGACCACCTTGTTGTTGTCGACCTGCGCCTCGAATTCCTTGATGTAGACGGAGCGTATGCCGTGCACGGATTCGCTCGCCTTCACAACGGCAGCACTGACCGCGTCTTCCCAGCTCTTCGGCGATTCGGCGAGTACTTCGATGACTTTCATGATCGACATGGCAGGCTCCTTGCAATAGAGGAACGCCCTCATAGAGGGTGTTATGAACGAGGTTGGGGGGCGCGGAACCTCGTTCATAACACCCCAAGGGCGCTGCTGTCGATGATAGGCAGGGATGGCTCCGCGGGGCTGAGGGAGATCAACGCCCCGTGGTTGTGATCAGTTGCGCGCGTGGGAAACCTGGAAACTCTCCACGCCGTCAAAGCCGGCGAGTTCGCGCGAGAGTTCGCTGATGCGCAGGCCGCTGGCCTTGTTGAACGCGACGGCAACGAATTGCCATTCCATCCGGCCTTCCTGCAGGCCGATCACGATTGAGCCGCCGGCGACTTCATAGCCGTTCTTCAACATCCTTTCACGCACGGCTTCCTCGCGGGGTGCATGCCCGGGCGCAAACCGCATCGAAATCGCAATCGCCTGGCGCGAAGGCAGCCGGCTCGATACTTTCGCCACCGAAACCATGGAAAAGGCGGACAACAGCGCAAGCAGGATCGCCGCAAGGTAGAAACCGACGCCGACGAGGACCCCGGTCACCGATGCCGCCCAGATCGATGCCGCCGTCGTCAGCCCGCTGATATTGAAACCTTCCTTCATGATCACGCCGGCACCAAGGAAGCCGATGCCGGTGACAATGCCTTGGATGATGCGCGTCGGATCGGCGCCCAGGCTCACCGTCACCTGTCCGCCGAACCATTCATGCGGATAGCCGGAAATGACAGTCAGCGCAGCCGATGCCATGCAAACCAGACCATAGGTCCGCATGCCGGCAGCGCGGCCGTGGTAGAAGCGCTCGTAACCGACCAGCAGTCCCAACAGCAGCGCACCGGTCAGGGTCAGGAACACAATAAGATTGCTTTCCAGTACGGGACCGGTCCAGAACGCGCGCAGTGCTTCCTGCGTAAGCATATTTAACTCATCCTTCTTGTTCGATTGATCGGATTGCCAGCATCAGCAGCATATGTGGCGTCGCTTCACGCGCGGAAACGGCGCAGGCCGTCGAGGTCCAGGATCTGGATGCCGCCGTAGTCGACCTTGAGCAAGCCTTCCTTTTCCAGCACCTGCAGCGCCTGGTTGGCACGCTGTCGCGACGCGCCCGACAGGTAGCCGATCTCTTCCTGCGAGATCTGCAGCAGCGTGTCGGTGCCGGGGTAGAGATGGGAGTTGAAGAGTGCGGCAAGGCAGCGCGCCACGCGCGTGTCGACGTCGAGCAGCCGGTCGAACTCCACCATGCCGATGAACTGGCCCAGCCGTTCGTTGAGCTGCATCAAAAGGAAGCGCGTGAACGGCAGGCTATTATCCAGCAGCCACATGAAGGTCTTGGCGGGCATGCGGGCGACACGACTGTCGCGCAACGCCACCACGTCGTATTTGCGTGCTTCCTGCTTGAGCAGCGTGCCCTCGCCGAACCAGCTGCCGGAAGCGATGCCGGTGAACGTCACCGATTTGCCGTCAGGGGAGAGATTGTTGATCTTGGCCAGTCCGTCAATGATACCGATCCATGCGTCAACCATCTCGCCCTTGCGGCAGATGTATCCGCCCTTCGCTACACACTGCTCAACAGTATCGGCTTCCACCCGCGCCATTTGTTCCGGAGTTAAGCCTTTGGCCCAAATGGTATTGCGCAGTACTTCTCGAAGATCGGGCTTCTCTCGCGTCATTGTGCGGCGCACCAACAAAATATTTTATTTATAAAGGGATTGTCAGCTAGATGACAGCGCACGGAAATCGAACTGTCTAGTATGCTGACACGAACAATAATTAACGGAGACATTGTAAGCCCATATCCGTGCCGTGAGATACCTCTTGGCACGATGGCTTGCACGCCCACGCAGGCGCTCCGATCCCTTCAAGACGGTTAGACCTGTTAAAGAGAGTGGGATGATGGTAGAGACGACAAAAACGGGTGAACGCACGTTCCCCCGCATGCTCCTGCAGCACGCGCAACAACGCCCCGGCAAGCCCGCCTTCCGCGAGAAGGACCTCGGCATCTGGCAAACCTGGAACTGGTCGCAAGTCGCAGACGAAGTGCGCGCACTCGCCTGCGGTCTTGCCGCGCTCGGTTTCAAGCGCGGCATGAACCTCGCGATCATCGGTGACAACCGCCCGCGCCTTTATTGGTCGATGGTTGCCGCGCAATGCCTCGGCGGCGTTGCCGTACCGCTGTACCAGGATGCGCCGGCCGCCGACATGGCCTATGTGCTGGACGACGCAGAGATCGATTTCGCCGTGGTCGAGGACCAGGAGCAGGTCGACAAGCTGTTCGAGATCAAGCAGAACGTCAACCGTATCTCGCACATCATCTATGACGACCCGCGCGGCATGCGCCACTACAAGCAGAAGGAACTCGCGTCCTTCGAAAAAGTGCAGGAACTCGGCCGCGCGTTCGACAAGGCCAACCCGAACTTCTTCATGAACGAGGTCAATGCCGGCAAGAAGAACGACACCGCCGTCATGCTCTACACCTCGGGCACCACCGGCAAGCCGAAGGGCGTGTGCCAGACGCACGGCTCCTTCATGTCGGCAGCGGAAGGCGGCGTCGGCTTCGACAAGCTCGATGGGGATGATGACATCCTGTCCTACCTGCCCATGGCCTGGGTGGGCGACCACCTGTTCTCCTTCGCGCAGCAGATGACGGCGGGCTTCACGGTGAACTGTCCCGAATCCGGCGACACCGTGATGACCGACATGCGCGAGATCGGCCCGACCTATTACTTCGCGCCACCGCGCGTGTTCGAAAACATGCTGACCACGGTGATGATCCGCATGGAGGACGCGAGCGCACTCAAGCGCAAAATGTTCCATTACTACATGGACGTCGCGCGCCGCGTCGGCTCCGACATCCTCGATGGCAAGCCCGTCGGTTTGGTAGGTCGCCTCAGCTATGCGCTCGGCAACATCCTCGTCTACGGCCCGCTGAAAAACGTGCTCGGCCTGTCGCGCGTACGCGTCGCCTACACCGCCGGCGCAGCAATCGGCCCCGACCTGTTCCGCTTCTACCGCTCGATCGGCGTCAACCTCAAACAGCTCTACGGCTCGACGGAAACCTGTGCCTATGTCTGCCTGCAACCCGACGGCAACATCAAGTTCGACAGCGTGGGCCTGCCGGCGCCGGGTGTCGAGGTCAAGCTGGCCGACAACGGCGAAGTGCTGGTGAAGTCGGAAGCGATGCTCAAGGAATACTACAAACGCCCGGACGCGACCGCCGAGGTCATCGACAGCAACGGCTACTTCCACACCGGCGACGCCGGCATCTTCGACGAGGAAGGCCACCTGAAGATCATCGACCGTGCGGCTGACGTGGGCAAGATGAACAGCGGCGAGATGTTCGCGCCGAACTACATCGAGAACAAGCTGAAGTTCTTCCCCTTCATCAAGGAAGCGGTCGCCTTCGGCCACGAGCGCGACATGGTGTGCGCTTTCATCAACATCGACATGGAAGCCGTCGGCAACTGGGCGGAACGCCGCGGTATTCCGTATTCCGGCTACACCGACCTCGCCGCCAAGCGCGAGACCTACGAACTGATCGCCGAATGCGTGGAAAAGGTCAACGCCGACCTCGCCGCCGAAGCGATGATGTCGGGCACGCAGATCCACCGTTTCCTGGTGCTGCACAAGGAACTCGACCCGGATGACGACGAGCTGACCCGTACCCGCAAGGTGCGCCGCCGCTTCGTTGCCGAGAAGTACAAGGTTTTGATCGACGCCCTGTACTCCGGGAAGATGTCGCAGTACATCGAAACGCAGGTGAAGTTCGAGGATGGCCGCAAGGGCATGGTCGCGGCCGACCTGCGCATCGTGGATGTGAAGACCTATGCCTATGACGCACTGAAGAAGGCCGCCTGACATGAACGAGAATCGCAAAATCGGCGACGTGATCCTGGACCTGAAGAACATCTCGCTGTCCTTCGGCGGCGTCAAGGCATTGACCGACATTTCCTTTGATGTGCGCGAGCATGAAATCCGCGCCATCATCGGCCCCAACGGCGCCGGCAAGAGCTCGATGCTCAACGTGATCAATGGCGTGTACCGGCCGCAGCAGGGCGAGATCGTCTACCGCGGCCAGCATCGCAAGGACATGGACACCTATGCGGCTGCGAAGAGCGGCATCGCCCGCACCTTCCAGAACATCGCGCTGTTCAAGGGCATGTCCGTGCTCGACAACATCATGACCGGCCGCAACCTGAAGATGCAGACCAACTTCCTGCTGCAGGCGCTCTACTGGGGCCCGGCGCAGCGCGAAGAGATCGCGCACCGCAAGAAGGTGGAAGAGATCATCGACTTCCTCGAGATCCAGCACATCCGCAAGACGCCGGTGAGCCGCCTGCCTTACGGCCTGCAAAAGCGCGTCGAACTCGGCCGCGCACTTGCCGCCGAACCGGAAATCCTGCTGCTGGACGAGCCGATGGCTGGCATGAACGTGGAAGAGAAGCAGGACATGTGCCGCTTCATCCTCGACGTCAACGACCAGTTCGGCACCACCATCGTGCTGATCGAGCATGACATGGGCGTGGTGATGGATATCTCCGACCGCGTCGTCGTGCTGGATTACGGCAAGAAGATCGGTGACGGCACGCCGGACGAGGTGCGGAGCAATCAGGATGTGATCAACGCTTATCTGGGCGTGGCGCACTAAAGAAAAGGCCCCTTCCCCCTCTCAGGGGGAAGGTTGGGATGGGGGTGCTGCGGTCGTGCAAGCGGCTGCGATGTTTCAAACGCACTACCCCCCCTAACCCTCCCCCTGCAAGGGGGAGGGAACCGACAGAGGGTGAATCAAACATGGAATTCAGTTTCTTCTTCGAAGTGTTAATCGGCGGCCTGCTCGCCGGCGTCATGTACGCGCTGGTGGCGCTCGGCTTCGTGCTGATCTACAAGGCCTCCGGCGTCTTCAACTTTGCGCAAGGCGCGATGGTGTTCTTTGCTGCGCTTACCTGCGTCGGCCTGATCGACAAGTTCGGCGTGCCGCTGTGGGTCGCGATTCCGCTGACCATGGCGGCGATGGTGCTGCTCGGCCTGGCGACGGAGCGCATCGTGCTGCGTCCGCTGGTGGCGCAGCACGAGATCACGCTGTTCATGGCCACCATTGGCCTGACCTTCTTCATCGAAGGATTGGCGCAGCTGATCTGGGGATCGCAGGTGCGCCGGCTGGATATCGGCATCGAGGACGTGCCGATCATGTATCTGCTCGACAACTACAACATTTCGATCTCGCAGTTCGACGTCATCGCAGCGGCCATCTGCGCAGCGCTGGTGACCGGGCTGGCTCTGTTCTTCTCCAAGACCAAGATCGGCCGCGCGCTGCGCGCCGTGGCGGACGATCACCAGGCCGCGCTTGCAGTGGGCATCCCGCTGCAGCAGATCTGGGGCATCGTGTGGGCTGTCGCCGGCTTCGTCGCTCTCGTGGCAGGCCTGCTGTGGGGCGCCCGCAACGGCGTGCAGTTTGCGCTGACCTTCGTCGCGCTGAAAGCCCTGCCGGTACTGATCCTGGGCGGCTTCACCTCGATTCCGGGCGCGATCATCGGCGGCCTGATCATTGGCGCGTCGGAGAAGCTGGCCGAGGTGTATATCGGCCCGATGGTGGGCGGCGGTATCGAAGGCTGGTTCCCGTACGTGCTGGCGCTGCTGTTCCTGCTGGTGAGGCCGGAAGGCTTGTTTGGCGAAAAGATCATTCGAAGGATTTGACGTTGGTTTACTCCTCCCCCTTCAAGGGCGGCCGGCGAGGTGGGAGGTTGGGTGGGGGATGGGATTCTTTCATCGCTATCGAAACCCATCCTCACCCAAAGGAACGGAGAACGGGCTTGCAAGCCCGTACTGATCCACCGGCGGACCGCCTGCCCGCCGAAACCCCCGCACCACCCCCCCGAACGGGCGGGAGAACAAACCAGAAAACAAAGGATACTTATGTTCTACCGCGAAGCAGGTCAATTCAAACCCACCTACCAGGCCGACAACCAGATCTTCCCGATCCGGCAGGACCGCATCGGCATCTATGCGCTGCTGGCATTCGCCTTCGTCGTCGTGCCGCTGTTTGCGTCTCCGTACACGTTTTCGGCGATCCTGATCCCCTTCCTGATCTTCTCGCTCGCCGCGCTCGGGCTGAACATCCTGACCGGCTACGCGGGCCAACTCTCGCTCGGCACCGCGGCCTTCATGGCGGTCGGGGCGTTTGCATCGTACAACTTCGTGCTGCGCATCCCGGGCATTCCGATCCTGGTCGCCTTCATCCTCGGCGGCCTGTGCGCTGCGATGGTCGGCGTGGCATTCGGCCTGCCCTCGCTGCGCATTCGCGGCTTCTACCTGGCTGCCGCGACGCTGGCAACGCAGTTCTTCGTCGTATGGTGCCTGACCAAGATCGGCTGGTTCACCAACTACAGCTCGTCCGGCGTGATCACGGCGCAACAGATCACCATCCTCGGCTATGAGTTCAATACACCGGCCAGCAAGTACCTGCTGACGCTTTCCATCGTCTGCGTGATGGCGCTCATGGTGAAAAACATGGTCCGCACCAATGTCGGCCGTTCCTGGATGGCCGTGCGCGACATGGATGTGGCGGCGGAGGTGATCGGCTTCCGCCTGATGCGCACCAAGCTGCTGGCGTTCGCGGTGAGTTCGTTCTATTGCGGCGTGGCCGGTGCGCTGTATGCCTACGCCTACCTCGGCACGGTGGAGCCGGAAGCCTACAGCCTGGACCTGTCCTTCCGCATCCTGTTCATGATCATCATCGGGGGCGTGGGCACCATCATCGGCTCCTTCTTCGGCGCGGCCTTCATCGTGCTGCTGCCGATTCTGCTGAACATCATCGCCCACACATTCGGACTCCCTACTTCGGTCGCGTCGAACCTCGAACTGATGGTGTTCGGCGCGCTGATCATCTTTTTCCTGATCGTCGAGCCGCATGGACTCGCCCGCCTGTGGCAGATCGCGAAGGAAAAACTGCGGTTATGGCCATTCCCGCATTGATGTAAAGCTGTACCCATACAACTAGTTGTCACAAGCTGTTTTACATTAGGAGGAGCACATGAAGTTGATCAAATCAGTCCTGCTCGGCGCCGCGCTGGCTGGCACGGTCGCCGCCACCACTGCCGCCGCCCAGGAGCAATACATTCCCATCTTGTCCTATCGCGTCGGCCCCTATGCCGCGGGCGGCTCCGGCTTCTTCGGCGGGACGATCGATTACATGAACCTCGTCAATGCGAACGGCGGCATTAACGGCGTGAAACTGAGCTGGGAAGAGTGCGAGACCGAATACAACGCCTCGCGCGGCGTCGAATGCTATGAGCGACTGAAGTCGAAGAACGGCGGCGCCTCGCTGGTCGAGCCGCTGGCGACCGGCATCGCGTACGGCGTCCTGGACCGCGTCGCGAATGACAAGGTCCCGATGACCACGCTTGGCTACGGCCGCTCCGACGCCGCCAACGGCAAGGTCTTCCCGTACGTCTTCCCGCTGATCACCAGCTACTGGAACCAGTCCGCGGCGATGATCGCCTACCTGGGCAGCAAGGAAGGCGGCGCCGACAAGCTCAAGGGCAAAAAAATCGTCCACCTGTACCACGACTCCGCTTTCGGCAAGGAGCCGATTCCGGTGCTGGACGCGCTGTCGCAGCGTCACGGCTTCGATCTGATCAAGATTCCCGTCGCGCACCCCGGCAACGAGCAGCAGTCGCAATGGCTGCAGATCCGCCAGGCCAAGCCGGATTATGTGATCCTGTGGGGCTGGGGCGTGATGAATGCGGTGGCCATCAAGACTGCGCAGCGTAACGGCTTCCCGCGCGAGAAGATTCTCGGCGTGTGGTGGGCCGGTTCGGAAGAGGACGTGATCCCGGCCGGCGACGCCGCCAAGGGTTACACCACGATGACCTTCAACACCCCCGGCAACTACCCGGTGCTCGACGAAATCCGCAAGAAGGTCTATGACGCCGGCAAGGGCAACCTCGACGACAAGACGCGCGTCGGTTCCGTGTACCACATGCGCGGCGTGACTGCGGCAATCCTGTGGACCGAGGCGATCCGCAAGGCGCAGGACAAGTTCGGCAAGGGCAAGGTCATGACCGGCGAGCAGATCCGCTGGGGCATGGAAAACCTGAACGTCGACGAGGCTCGCCAGAAAGCGCTCGGCGTGCTGGGCATGTTCCCGCCCGTCAAGACCTCCTGTGAAGACCACGAAGGTTCGGGCGCCGTGAAGGTGCAGCAGTGGAACGGCAGCAAGTGGGTGCCGATCACGCCGAACTGGGTCACGGGCGACAAGGCCCTGACCAAGAAGCTGATCGACGAGTCCTCGGCCAAGTACGCCGCGGAGAAGAAGATCACCCCGGCCTGCGCGAGCTAAGCAGACGAGTGCGGGGCCGCTCCCCAACCGGGAGCGGTCTCACGCGAAGGCTCGCCGCCATGAGCCTTTGCGTGAGATATAGCAGAAGAACGACCAGTTGAATCCGATTCGAGAAGAGACACCATGACAACGCAAACCGTCGCACCGGCAGCCGTCAACGGCCAGGCCTCGGCAGGCCGCCCCTACCTGTCCGTCAACAACATCGAAGTGATCTACGACCACGTGATCCTGGTGTTGAAGGGCGTGTCGCTGCAAGTCCCGCAGGGCAAGATCGTCGCACTGCTGGGCGCGAACGGCGCCGGCAAGTCGACCACGATGAAGTCGATCTCGACGCTGTTGCGCGGCGAGCGGGGCGATGTCACCAAGGGCAGCATCGAGTTCATGGGGCAGCGCATCGACCAACTCACGCCGAACGAGCTCGTCAAGCGCGGCCTGTCGCAGGTGATGGAAGGCCGCCACTGCTTCGGCCACCTGACCATCGAGGAAAACCTGCTGACCGGCGCCTATACGCGCAAGCTCTCGCGTGCCGAGCTGAAGGACCAGCTCGAGATGGTCTACCACTACTTCCCGCGCCTCAAGCAGCGCCGCACCTCGCAGGCCGGCTACACCTCGGGCGGCGAACAGCAGATGTGCGCGATCGGCCGCTCGCTGATGGCCAAGCCGTCGATGATCCTGCTGGACGAGCCGTCGATGGGCCTGGCGCCGCAGATCGTGGAAGAGATCTTCGAGATCGTGAAGGATCTCAACAGCAAGGAGAACGTGTCCTTCCTGGTGGCCGAGCAGAACACCATGGTTGCGCTGCGCTACGCCGACTTCGGCTACATTCTGGAGAACGGCCGCGTGGTGATGGAAGGCGCAGCGAAGGATCTCGCCGCCAACGAGGACGTGAAGGAGTTCTATCTCGGCGTGTCCGGCGCGGAACGCAAGAGCTTCCGCGACATGAAGTTCTATCGTCGCCGCAAGCGCTGGCTGGCCTGATTGTTGTCCCGTTGCGTCAATCCTGCCGGCCGCCGGCGCATCCTTCCATCCAATGAATTACACCAAGCTCATCACCTATTGCAAGACGCTTCCCAACGCTGAGTGGGAACGCAAGTGGGGCAATACGCTGACCTTCATGGTTTCGAGAAAGATGTTCGCGCTGTTCATCCTGGACGCGAAAGACGCGCCGACCGACCTGTGGTGCAAAGTGGATGAGGACATATTCCTCTCCTACACCGACCAGCCCGGCATCCGCCCCGCGCCCTACCTGGCGCGCGCGAAATGGATCGCGATGGCGCCGCAGGCGATGACCGACGCCATGGCAAAGCAGACCCTGAGCCGTGCGCGAGACCTGATTTTTTCCAAACTCCCGAAGCGTGTGCAACGCGAATTGCTTGCCCAATCAGCATAGGCCTCCATCATGAACGACTATCTCGATTCCCTGGAAACCCGCGACCCCGAGCAACGCGAACGCGACCTGATGACGCGCCTGCCGCAGCTGATCGCAAAAGCGCAGACGGCCCCGGGCTGGGCGCGCATCCTCGACGGAGTGAAGGCCCCGGACGTCAACTCGCGTACCGCGCTCGCTCAACTTCCGGTGACGCGCAAGTCGGACCTGAAAGACCTGCAGCACAAGGATGCCCCCTTCGGCGGACTGACCGCCACGCCCACGCGACAACTGCGTCACCTGTTCATGTCGCCCGGCCCGATCTTCGACCCGGAAGGCAATGGCGAGGACTGGTGGCGTTTCGCACGCCCGATGGCGGCCGTGGGGCTGCGCGCCGGCCACATCATCCAGAATTGCTTTTCCTATCACTTCACGCCGGCGGCCTTCATGGCAGAAGGCGGTGCTGCCAAGCTTGGTTGCGCGGTGATCCCGGCCGGTATCGGCCAGACGGAAATGCAGGTGCAGGCGATGGCGGAGCTGAAACCGGATGCCTACATCGGCACGCCGTCCTTCCTCAAAATCATCATCGAGAAGGCGCGTGAAATGAACGCCGATATCAGCAGCGTGCAGCGTGCGGTAGTCGGCGCGGAAGCGCTGCCGCCCTCGCTGCGCAAATGGCTGCAGGACAACGGTGTGCCGAACGTCCTGCAAATGTACGGCTCGGCCGACGTCGGCAACATCGCCTACGAGACGCAGACGGATGGCCAGGTCAATCCGGGCATGATCCTCGACGAAGACCTGATCCTCGAAATCGTCCGTCCCGGCACCGGCGATCCGGTCGCGGAGGGTGAAGTCGGCGAAGTCGTGATCACCTCCTTCAATCCCGACTATCCTCTGATCCGCTTCGGCACCGGCGACATGTCGGCGGTCATGCCCGGTATTTCTCCCTGCGGGCGTACCAATACCCGAATCAAGGGCTGGATGGGACGCGCCGACCAGACCACCAAGGTGCGCGCGATGTTCGTACACCCGTCGCAGGTAGCGGAAGTGGTCAAGCGCTATCCGCAGATCGCGAAGGCGCGCCTGGTCGTCACCGGCGAGATGGCCAATGACGTGATGACGCTGCATTGCGAGGTGGACGATCCGTCAGCTGTTGCAAGCGAAGCGATCGTCGAGACAATCCGCGACGTTACCAAGCTGCGCGGCGAGGTGAAGCTGGTCGGCCGCGGATCGCTGCCCAATGACGGCAAGGTGATCGAGGACGCGCGAAAGTACGAGTGACGGGTCGCAGGTGCGCGCCGCCTGCGACCTTGTTTGTTAAAACGATTTTTTGACCACCTTGTCCGGCGATTTGCCCGGACGGTCGTTCACCACTTCGTCCACACCGCTGGTATTCCGCAGGTCGGTATCGACCTGCCCTTCCTTCAAATCCTCGTAAGCCTGGCGCATCACGTCGCGCACGCCGCTTTCCTGGCTTTCCTCCGACTCATCGCGCTCATGCGGCATACGCGGCGTCACCCGCTTGCTTTCCGGCCCCTTGGTACTGACCTGGTGTTGCTTCAAGGTGGTTTTCATCACGGCTCCCGGTAATGTCAGGCAATATGGGTTCGAACGCGCGAGCACGCAAAGATTCCCGCTCCCGCATGCATTTTTGACAAGGAGAAAGGACGCATGCGCGGAGCTTCCTTGACTTGAGACATCGCGGGGCCCTGAAACGACACCCGCCGCTTGCGAGCAGGTGTTGCACGACATATCATGGCGCGCTTTGCATCAGCTGCGGTAGGATGACAATAGAATGAACTGGCATCGCCGCAACCGTTTCAACCTTTCACGCCTTGAGGTCCCGCATGACGTACATCGACTCCGAATTCCATCGCGACAAAGCGCGCGCCCTGCTGAAAGATGCCGAACTGGTGTACGACGCGGACGCAGTACAAAAGGCGGTGGACAAGGTGGCGCAACAACTCAACCAGCGCTTCGACAATGACGAAAGCGAAGCCTTCCCGCTGGTCCTCGGTGTGATGGGCGGCGCGGTCGTGTTCTGCGGACAGCTACTGACGCGCCTGACGTTTCCGCTCGAGTTCGACTATATGCATGTCACTCGGTATGGCAGCAAGGACCAGGGCGGAACCATCGAATGGAAGGTGATTCCGCGCTCGAACGTCGAAGGCCGCACTGTCATCGTGCTGGACGACATCCTCGATGAAGGCGAGACGCTTGCGCATGTGAAGGAGCGCTTGGTGCAAATGGGAGCGAAGGAAGTGGTGCTCGCGGTGTTTGCGGATAAGGATATTGGCAAGTCCAAACCATGCAAGGCGGATTATGTCGGGCTGACTTTGCCTAACAAGTTTGTCGTGGGGTATGGGATGGATGCCTATGGGTATTGGAGGAATTTGCCGGGGATTTGGGCGATTAAGACTGGCGGTTGATGTGTAGTAAACCAGACTTGAACTGCCAAGGAATGTCAGATTTGATCTGACATTCAAACTCGCAAAACGTCCGCTTCCGGCCATGAGCGGTCGTAGCCGCATCCCATATTTTTGGTATATCTTTGCCAATTCCCCCGTGGCAGCATACCCTGATTTTGGGCTTGGCTCATCTGCCGTCTTTCACGGTTTTTTATGTTTCCTGTTAAATCGGCCGAGCTTTCGTAAGCCGAGCTCCATGCGGCTTGGCGTCCGGTCAGCGTCCGTGCATAACGGCTCGACGCTGTGCATAACGGACAGGCCGAGCCTGTTAAATCTACAGTTAGAGGTCACGTGAGGAAGCTTTCCGCTATTGATACGCAAGATGCAAGCACCCTGGCGTGCAATCACCTCGAGTGCCTTTCGTGTGGCGTGATCGACCGCGACTACGCTCGATCCAGGAAAGGACACCTCTGCGGAACGTGCCAAGTACCGAGTGAAGCGGGAAGGCTTGCCTTCCCAATCTCGATTCACATACTGGTGGACCTAGTTCAGCAGGCGTTTCACTCAACATCTCCGGTAGGCCCCATTTCAGGGCCACAGGTCGGTGGAATCGGCACGGTCCTTTTCTTCTGTACGCTTCGTGAGGCGCTGCTGAACTGGTTCTTGAATCGACATCTCCTGGCGCAGCGCGTTCCAAAAGGATTGCGAGAGAAGCTCTTGGACGACAACAAGCTGGCGAGCCAAAAGTTTGGCGACCTCTTCACTGCTGTTGTGGGATTGCGCTGGAGCGAAGCGGTATCGAAGGCATCGTCGCATGACAGCAGGAATTACGCTCCGGTTTCGGATCTAATGCGGGAGGCAGCTGCAATGCGGAACGAGTTCCTTCATGAAGGCACAGCGTGGACCGCGTCGCCCGACTTTGCGAAGACCTGTGTTGATGGCATCCCGGACCTCATTTCGCTGTTCGTGGCGCTGAACAATGTGTACGTTCACGCTCTGCGCCGTGCCCTCTAACATGGCAATCGACACGGACGTCCTATCGGCGGGTATTCGCCCGCCTACTGTCCGCCGGTCATTTCTACGTTAAACAGCATGTGGAGGCACGTCGTCGCAATTGCCCTAGCGTGGTTCGGAGACCCTACGTATCTCTTGCGAGTTTGGCTGTCGCTCGCGATCGGGCTTTGCCTAGTCATCCTTGGGTATTGGCTTGCTCTACCCCGCGAATTGCCCTTGTGGCCCGGAGCAATTGCAGTCGGTGTCTCTGTCCTGATTGGCGTCGCTTGGCAGGCAAACTCGGAGGGACCGAAGTGATGACTCGGCGTGAACATCGCATCTCCCTCGCTGGCCACAATGGTGGTCAGTCGAGCTCGGCACAGATGCTGTTTAACAGGTCCGTCAACACGGACGCCTTGCGGCGTCCCGCGCCTTCGGCGCGTCCTGGCGCAAGTCGCCGGTTACGTCTACGTTAATTTGATCAATATGCACTACTCGTCCATTCGCAGCCACTTAAAGCCTTATGTAATTGTCGCGCGCAGAAAGACGACAATAAATCACGCGTTTGCTGCGGCCATCGCTCCGAGTGACGAGTACATAGATGAACGGGTAAAAGAAGCAATCGTTGTGCTCGGCCAGGATCCAGATCAGCCGCTGCGTTGTGTGTACTGCGATACTCCAGCTAAAACATGGGATCACGTATATGCTACTGTAAAAGACTCCCATTTCAGCGGCCATGGCCATCGCTTAGGCAATTTGCTGCCTTGCTGCAAGCCATGTAACTCGGCTAAGGGAAATAAAAATTGGCGTCAGTTTCTTGAAGGCCTTCGTCCTCCTGATCTATCAGAGAGAACGGCGCGTATTGAAGCATATTTGGCAAAGTATTCTGCCACTGACGTATTACCGAAGGAGTCGCCTGAGTACGTGCGACTGCTCGAGATCAAGAAGGAAGTTTTGATGTTGCTGGCCGAAGCCGATCAACTGGCAAAGGGTATTCGTGAAAGCCAATCTAACTTGTCGCTCAACCAGGACCTGCAGCAAGAAAATGCCGCTTCGCGGCAGGTGCTGCAGGCCCGTTAGCTCGGCGTTGAACGGCAGCTTACGGGAAGCATGACCGACGGCAATGGGTCGGGAGCGGACATATATGATCTGACACAGGGACTGTCAGAATTTCCGTGTTTCAAGGCTGGTTGATATTTACACGGATGGC
>CBIHRW010000050.1:0-31861 GCA_966212545.1 uncultured Noviherbaspirillum sp. | reverse complement strand
ACATTCTCCTTGCGAGCATGATATGCCTTGAACACGAAATTACTGATACTCCCCTGACACATCCCGTCAGATCAAATCACAATTAGTACAGTTGATGTTACCTTCTCTTCGCTGACCCGGTGCTGTAGTCGCTCCGTGACTACAGCACCGGAGCTTCGAAGAGCAAGCCACTCACCGAGGCCGCAACCGCACTACCTCCCCCTCACTCTCATCCGTCAACAAATACAACAACCCATCCGGCCCCTCCCTCACATCCCGAATCCTCTTCCCGAAATCCTGCAGCAACTTCTCCTCCTTCCCCACCTTCCCATCCCGCACGTCCAGCCGCGCGAGATACCGGAACTTGAGCGCCCCGACAAACAGACTTCCCTTCCAGTCCTTGCCATACTTGTCACTCTTGAGGAAGGTAATACCCGCCGGCGCTATTGATGGCGTCCATTGGTATAGCGGCTGTTCCATGCCGGCCTTTGACGTGCCTTCACCGATCTTGCCGCCGCCGTAGTGTTCACCATGGGAAATGACCGGCCAGCCGTAATTCTTGCCAGGCTCGGGTCGATTGATTTCATCCCCGCCCTGCGCGCCATGCTCGCTGATCCACAGCTTGCCGTCCGGGCCGAGCGTGGCGCCCTGCACATTACGATGCCCGTAGCTCCAGATCTCGGGCAGCGCGCCTGCGCGGCCGACGAAAGGATTGTCCTTCGGCACGGAACCGTCCTTGTTGACGCGCACGATCTTGCCGTGGTGGTTGTCGAGTTTCTGCGCATCATCCATGCGGCGGAAACGATCGCCGAGGGAGAGGTAGAGTGTGCCGTCGCCGCGCTCGACGATGCGGCAGCCGAAGTGCGCATCGCTGCGGTACTTCGGCTTCTGGCTGAAGATGACCTTGACCTGCTCCAGCCGTTTTTCGTCGTCCGACAGGCGGGCTGAGGCGAGCGCGGTGGAATTGCCGCTGCCCGATGCGGCGGGTTCGGCGTAGCAGAAGTACACGGTGCGGTTGCGCGCAAAGCCGCTGTCAGCCTGCACGTCAAGCAGGCCGCCCTGGCCGCCGACGTCCACTTTTGGCAGGCCTTCCAGCGGCGCGCCGAGCGCGCCGTTCGGCTGCACCACGCGCATGCGGCCCGGACGTTCGGTGACCAGCATGCGGCCGTTGCCGATGAAGGTGAAACCCCAGGGGTGCTCAAGGTTCTTCGCGACCACCTCCGGCGTGACTTGCGCATGCGTGACGGTTGCGGTGCTACAGAGCAATGCGGCAAGCAATGCCTGGCGGGGAAAACGCGTGAAGGACGAACGGACGATCATGCTTCTCCTTTCCTGCGGGGTACGGAACCGGAACCATCATACCGCCGCGCCGAATCATTCGTTTGATCCGGAGCTGCGCGCATGCGCTCTTTCCTTGATGGATTCGACCAGCGGGTTGCTGTCGATGCCCGTGATGATGGCGCCGTAGCTTGCCTTGCCGCGCACGCTGCGGTTGCCTTGTGCGAGCTCGAAGTCGACCGTATAGCCGACGAAGATGCGGTCCGATTCGGTGTCGGAGGTGATCAGGTCGACCGACGTTACTTCAACGCGGCGTTGCGGCCATTGCTCCGCCTGGTGCTCGACATCGCGTTCGATGTCGTCGCGGTCGACGTAGCCGTGTCCGTAGTATTCCGCCCGTCTGGTGAACAGCGCCGCCTGCGCCTCCGGTGGCTTGCCGGCGTCGACGAAGCGGTCGAGGAAGGCGCGTACCTTGCGTTCGGTTTCGGCGGGAACCGGCATGCCGCCGCTCGGGATTTCCTCGTCCTCCGCACTCTCCGCCTGCGCAATCGGCGGCACTTCAACCGCCATTGCGTGCGCAGGGCAGAGCAAACAGAGAACCGCGGCGAACAGGCAACGCCGCATGATGCGCGTTACCCGATACGGCGGAATGCCTTGATGGAGATCGGGTTCAGTCCGGCTTCCAGATACCTGCCTTCGTCGACGTCGAACCATTGCTCGGGCTGCGGGCCGTCGATCCGCACCGTGCGGATCACGGTGCGCATCTCGCGTCCGAAGGGCAGGCGGCCAAAGGCAAGCTGGTAGGTCTTGCCTGCGACTGGTTCGAAGGCCTCGTCGACCATCCAGCCGGTTTCATGCCCTTCTTCCCGGTTGGGGTGGATGGGGGAGTTTTCGATGCCGAGTTCGGCGAGAATGCCATGAAATGTTGCCATGATGTGCTCCAACGAATGGGGTGGGAGAAATGGCCGCGCGCCGTCATTGCGTGCTCTTCTGCTCCGACCTCTTTCGGTTCTTGCGGTCGATGTCCTCCGTGGCGTCATCGATCTTGGGATCGATCGCCTTGCGTGGCGCCTTCACGATCTCTTCGTTGCCGGTGCGGGGCGGCACGACGACTGCGCCGGAATCAGAAGGCGCCGAGCCTGAAGCGGGCGGCTTCGCGGGTGGCTGCGCCTTGTCCGGCATCGCGGTTTGCGCTGCCGCGACCTGCATACACGTGGCGGCAGCGAGCATCAGGGCAAGGTGTTTCATCGTGCTCCGGCAGGAATGGAACGGTTGCCTTGCGGCGGGAGCGGCGCAGCGGACGCAGTTTCCTCGGAAACCGATTCACGCGGCTCGCCCAGTCGCGTCAGGCTGGCCTGACGTACCCGCATCTCGTCGCCGAGCGTCACCCGCTGCGGCGTGTCGAGTAGTTTGAGCACGGCCGGGAACAGGTGTTCCTCTTCTTCCTTGTGATGATGCTCCGTCTGTTCCTTGAGCACCTTGAACTTGGCCTCGAAAGCCTTATCCGACGGCTCCATGTCGATCAGGTCGGCCAGCAGGCGCTTGAGTGACAAGTGCTCTTCCAGTGCTTCCAGCAAGTCATCCTCGGTGCGTGCGCGATGTACTGCCGGATAGAAGATCTCTTCTTCGGCCTTGATGTGCACGGTCAGCAGGTCGGCCGCCTGCACGAACAGAGACCGCTTCCTCGCGTCGTCGTCGGCATCGGCAACCTGGTTAAGCATGTCTTCCATGTCGCGATGCTGGTTGGTCAGAAATGTCACTGCTTCCAGTTCCTGTGGGGTCATCGTGTTGCACTCCGAGATAGTTGTTCTGACAAAGTTAGAGAAAGGGGTAGATAAGTGGTTCAGGAAAACGGATGCTTTTCGACAGCGTGGGTGATCGGACGCAAAAATGCGGCGTCGCAACGCGAAAATTTTTCCGCGCATACAATAGGCGCTCGACTCATTCTTTCGCTGCAACATGAATGCCCAACGCCAAGCCCTCGACAGTCTCGCCGTCATCATCATGCTCGTACTGTGCGTGCTTTGGGGGCTGCAGCAGGTTGCGGTGAAACTGGCTGCGCCAGGGATGGGGCCGGTCATGCAGATCGGCTTGCGGTCGATGGCAGCGGCGGTGCTGGTCTATGCGGTGATCCTGTGGCGCGGCGAGAAGCTGTCGCTGAACGACCGCTTCTTTATTCCGGGGATCGCCGCCGGCATCCTGTTTGCGATCGAGTTCCTGTGCGTGGCAGTCGGACTGCAATACACCACCGCATCACACATGTCGGTGTTTCTCTACACCGCGCCGATCTTTACTGTGCTCGGCTTGCACTGGTTCATTCCGGGCGAGCGCCTCGGTCGCATGCAATGGATGGGGGCGCTGGCGGCATTCGCCGGCATTGCGGTGGCGTTCTCCAACGGATTTGCCGACACCTCGCGCGACTGGACATCGATGCTGGCCGGCGACGTGCTGGGCGTGCTCGGCGGCCTGTTCTGGGCGGCAACCACCTTGCTGATCCGGCGTTCTGCGCTGTCGGAGGCACCGCCGGCGATCACACTGTTCTATCAGCTTGCCAGCTGCGGCGTGATGCTGGTCGCGATCGCGCTGCTGGCAGGCCAGGGGAGCGCCACGATGACCGGTGTGGTCTGGGGCAGCCTGTTTTTCCAGGCCGTGATCGTCGCCTTCTTCAGTTACCTCGTGTGGTTCTGGATGCTGCGCAAGTATCTTGCGTCACGGCTGTCGGTGTTTTCTTTCCTTACCCCGATGTTCGGGGTTGGCTTCGGTGTCGTGTTGCTCGACGATCCGCTCGATCCACGCTTCGTTGCCGGGGCAATGCTTGTGATGGTCGGTGTTGTCATGGTGAACATCCGCCGATAGCGGAGGATTTTCGAAGGATGCATCAGGATTTCCTGGGGCACTTTTTGCGGCGGAAGTTGCCGAAGCCTCCTGTATCAACCTGAAAGCTGGAGCCTGCCATGTTTCTACGACTGGGTCGTTTGTTCCGTGCCGTCGGCCGCGACATCCTCGTGTTGTGGTACGCCTGCCGCAATCCGGCCACGCCGTTCCGCCTGAAGCTGGTGGCGATCCTGCTCGGGCTGTACGTGTTCAGCCCGATCGACGTCGTGCCGGACTGGCTGGTGTTGCTTGGCCTGGCGGATGATGTCACCCTCCTGGCGATCGGCATACCGCTGCTGCTCAAGTTTATCCCCGAGAGTGCCTTGCAGGAGGCGCGCATGGCGGCGGACGGCTTGCTTTCTCGCATGCGATTCGGCATGCATCGCTAGAGCGGTTTGCGGGTCAGTTGAGGGGGCGTTGCTCCCCCCCTTTCCCTTTTGCTTCCGCGTCTCTTTTACGCGCCGACCGGCGTGTATTTCTCCGCATTGTCCGCCAGCCAACGGGAGGATAGCGCGCTCTCCTGCTGCGCCGGATGGAAGTCCTGGCGGAAGTATTCCCGCCACGGACGGTAGTTCTCGCGGATGAGGCCGCGCTTGCCGAACAGGAAAGTCGCCGCGCTCTTCCACGTGCTCCATTTCCACAGCGTACCGTCGCGGTGCAGGTTGTTGAGCGTCTGGCGCAGCGTGTCGCCGAGGAAGATCATGGTCACGCGGCGCATCCAGGTGATGCGCCATTCATAGTCGCCACCCAGCGCCTGGAACAGGTCGAAGGCCGTGCTCTTGTGCTCGGATTCCTCGGCGCTGTGCCATAGCCACATCGTCTTGAGCCGAGGATCGCCGTCGAGCAGGTCGTGATTGCGCAGCAGCCATTCGGCGAGGATGGCGGTGAAATGCTCGTTGGCGGCGGTAATCGCCACCCAGTGATAGTAATCCACGCCTTCGAGCAGCTTCAGCCGCTTTTGCGCGCGCGGCGCCCAGTCGTTGACCAGCCCCTGCCGCTCAAGGTGGCCGTTGAACAGCGAATGCAGGCGGCGGTGCGTCGCTTCCTGACCGATGAAACCCTGCACCTCTGTGCAGAAGCGTTCACGCTTGTCTTCCGGCAAGGACTTGTAGCCATTGCGCACGGAATCGATGAAGAACTGCTCGCCGACCGGGAAGCTCATCGACAAGGCGTTGAACAGTGCAGTACGGAAAGCATCGCCGCCGCACCAGTGACGGTCGAACGGCTTCTCCAGGTCGATCAGCAGGCGTCGAACTACGAGGTCGGTCATCGGTGCGCTCCAGGCAGTTAAAAATGCACGAGTTCCATCACTGGTACTGCGAAGTACCATGCATATTGGTGATAAACGTTGGTACTGTCAAGTACCGCAGAGTGCCAAGCTGATAGAATCGCTGACATGACGCAAACCCTGCCCGACATCGATCCAGCGACACGCCACCGGCACCGGCTGCTGGAAGGCATGGCGCACGCTGTTGCGGCCAGAGGCTATGCGGAAACTACAATTGCCGACATCGTGCGTGAGGCGTCGGTATCCCGCCGCACCTTCTACGAACATTTCGCCACCAAGGCCGAATGCCTGATCGCTCTATATGAAGCGGCCAGCCACAACGCGCTGAAGGTGCTGCGCGACAGCATCGACCCGGCGCGCGACTGGCATGCCCAGGTGGAACAGGCCATGAGCGCCTATTTCGGCTGCCTGGCGCAGAACCCGGTGCTGGTGCATACGCTCTTCATTGAAATCCTCGGCCTCGGCCCGGATGGCTTGGCGGCGCGCCGCCGGGTGAATGACGAAATCACGGACTTCATGCTCACCGTCATCAATCGGGACCGCAGGCCGCCGCTTTCGCGCGATTTGGCAATGGCCATCATCGGCGGCATCAACGAACTTGTGCTGCATGCCATCGAGACCGGTCGCGTTGAAAGCCTGGGCCGCCTTGCCCAACCCGCCGTCGAACTCGTACGCGCGGTCACGCAGCAGCGCGGCTGAGGCTTCTCGCACGGAAAATCACACTGCGTCGCTGCATGCAATTCCGGAACTTCAGCGCCGGACACTTTTCAGAGTAATCGGATACCCCTCTCGGGCAGTGCTGCTGTCCAGCAATGCGCGATCCGATGCGCCCCCCGTCGCTCAGCCGCCGCCGGGCGCGTCATCGATTACAAAACACACGAGCAGCACTCATGAACCAGACGGAAGTCGGGCCGCCGGAGGCCAACCGGACGGCGCCAGCCGCGAAGGAAACCGGATTTCTCCGCCGAAATGCTCACGTGATTCTCATCTGGCCAGCCGTTGCCCTGCTGCTGGCCTGCTTGCTGTGGGGCGCCGTCCTGAGCGTGCTTGACCGGGACCGGTCCAAGGCAAGGGAAGACGCCACCATGCGCGCCGAGTCGCTGGTCGGCGCCTATGCCGCGCAACTCCAGCGCACGCTGGAATACATCGACCAGATCACCCTCAGGCTCAAGCACGATTGGCAGGATCCTTACGTCATTCTCAACCTTGAGCGGCAGCACGAATACGGGCTGTACCCGCAAAGCGATCAGATGTACGTCTCCGTGGTCGGACGTGACGGTGAACTCGTGACGAGCACGCTGCCGGCCTCGCAGCGGATCAGCTATTTCAACCACGCCATATTTCAGGAACACAGGGCCGGCGAGCCGGGCCTGCTTATCGCCGGACCTGAGCAATCCCGGCGGCAGGGCACGCCGGTGGTGCGATTCACACGCCGCCTGGAAGACGTGGACGGCGAATTCGACGGCATGGTCATGGTCGCGGTCAATCCGGCGGTACTCGGGACCTTCTACGACGAGGCCGTGCTCGGGCCCGGCGATTTCGTCTCCGTGCGCTATACGGACGGCCCGCTGATTACTACCAAGGCACGCAATGAAAACGTGCCAAACCTGAGTTTCTATCAGGCCGATCCGGTTTTTCATACGCCAGCCGGCGCAGCTATCGCACGTGCGGAAAGTTTTCGCGACGGCGTCTCACGCCTGGTCGCCTGGAGAAAACTCGAGAACTATCCGATGGTTGCGCTGACGGCTTTGTCCGAAAAGCATGTGTTCGCCACCTATTCCGCCACCTCGCGCCGTTACTTCATCCTTGCCATTGCCGGAAGCATGTTCCTGTTCCTGTTCGCAACGGCCGGCTCTGTCCTCTCGGCACGCCTTGCCTGGCGCAAGCAGAAGGAACAGGAAATCAAGGACACCTACCGCCTCGCGGTCGACGCGGCAAGGGAAGGGTTCTACATACTGGGCCCGGTCTACGACCGGAACGGCGATTTGATCGACTTCCAGGTGCAGGACTGCAATGAACGCGGTGCCCAGCTCGTGGGCATGAGCAGGGCGGAATTCATCGGCAAGACGGTGACTGGGCTGCATCCGGACGACTACGGCGACGCGGCGCTGGAGACACTGCGTTACGCCATGGCGATGGGATTCTACGAGGATGAGGCGCGCGTATCGTCGCGCAGCATGCTGAAGGTTGCGTGGGCACACCGCAAGCTGGTGCGTTCAGGGGCGGGGCTGGCGATGACCATCCGCGACATCTCCGATATCAAGGCCCATGAGCAGGAACTGTCGAACATGGCCAATGCCGACGCGCTGACCATGCTGCCCAACCGGCACTGGCTGATGAACTACCTGCCGGTCGCCATCGACCAGGCGCGCGGCAACGGCACCAAGCTGGCCGTGCTGTTCATCGACCTCGACGACTTCAAGAACATCAACGACACCCTCGGCCATGTCGCCGGCGACGAACTGCTCAAGGCCGCCGCCGAGCGCCTGCACGGGTTGATCCGCAGCAGCGACCATGTGATACGGCTCGGCGGGGATGAATTCACCATCGTGCTCGAACAGGTCCATCGTATCGACGACGTGTCGCGGGTAGCGGCGGCCATTGTCGATGCCCTCGACGAGCCGTTTATCGTCGCCCACTCGAGCGGGCATCGCGTGCATGCCTCGATCGGCATCAGCCTGTATCCTGAGCACGGGGAAGACGGGGACGCGCTGCTCAAGCATGCGGACGTCGCGATGTACGCGGCCAAGGCTGCGGGAAAGGGGCGTTTCCAGTTCTATCACGCGTACCTCTCGGACCGGCTCGTGCTGCGCATCAACCGTGAACAGGCCTTGCGCAAGGCGATCGAACGCGACGAGTTCGTGCTGCATTACCAGCCGAGAGTGAATACCGTCACCGGCAAGCTGTGCAGTATGGAGGCGCTGGTCCGCTGGCAGCATCCGGAGCGGGGCCTGGTGCCGCCGATCGAATTCATCCAGGTGGCCGAAGATACCGGCCTGATCCTGGAACTCGGCCGCATCGTCATCGAAAAAGCCTGTGCCCAGATCGCCCAGTGGAAGGCGCAAGGGCTGCCCGTGGTGCCGGTGTCGATCAACGTCTCGGCGCTGCAATTCAATGAAGGCAAGGTCAGGGAAAGCCTGGCTGCCTCCATGCGGCACTACGGCGTCGAGCCGAGCCTGGTCGGCGTCGAACTGACCGAGTCGTGCATGGCGGCCGAAGACGACACCGTCTCCGGCGAGCTCGACGGCCTGCGCAAGCTCGGTGTCAAGCTGCTTGTCGACGACTTCGGCACGGGCTATTCTTCGCTCTCGCAATTGCAGCGGTTGAACGTCGACATCCTCAAGGTGGACCGCGCGTTCACTGTCACGCTGGGCGACGGCGGCGGCAAGGCGCTGTTCAAGGCCATCGTCTCCATGGCCGATGCGCTCGATATCTCGATCGTTGCGGAAGGGGTGGAGACTGTCGAGCAGCTCAATGTGCTGCAGATGCTTGATTGCGACGAGGTGCAGGGGCATTTCGTATCGAAACCGGTGCCTGCGGCGGAAATGGCGAGCCTGATGCTCAAGCGTTTCCTGTTTCCAGGTCCCATCGCCCAAGGGCACGGCAGCGTATCGGCTTGATTGCCGTCGCATGCATTTTCTTGTCTTCATGCACAATATTGATTTTCCGGCAGGCCGTGCGCCTGTCAGCAAGGGGAGATTCCTATGCCCATAGAACAGAATACGCAAACCAGTTCCTTTATTTCCACCGGCGTGCCCGGCCTCGACGACATCATGGCCGGCGGCCTGACCCGCGACCGCCTCTATCTCGTCGAAGGGCAGCCGGGCTCCGGCAAGACGACGCTGGGCCTGCAGTTCCTGATCGAGGGCGCCAGGCGCGGCGAGAAGGTGCTGTACATTACCTTGGCCGAGAACGCGGTCGAGCTGCGCGCAGTTGCCGATTCGCATGGGATGTCGATGGACGGCATCCAGATCCACGAAGTGATCCCCGACGAAAGCCTGCTCGATCCCAAGGAGCAGTACACGATGTTCCATCCGTCCGAAGTGGAACTGGGCTCGACTACGCAGGAGATCCTGGCGGCAGTCGAGACGCTGCGCCCGTCCCGCGTCGTGCTCGATTCCCTGTCGGAGCTGCAGTTGCTCGCCGACAATGCGCTGCGCTACCGGCG
The DNA here is from genome assembly GCA_966212545.1 of uncultured Noviherbaspirillum sp. Taxonomy (GTDB): domain Bacteria; phylum Pseudomonadota; class Gammaproteobacteria; order Burkholderiales; family Burkholderiaceae_D; genus Noviherbaspirillum. The sequence continues at coordinate 22,274 of CBIHRW010000050.1, read as the reverse complement.
CCAGGTACTGGCCTACAAGCAATTCTTCGCCAGCCGCTCCTGCACCGTGATGATGCTTGATGACCGGACCGCGTCGAACTCCGACCTGCAGGTGCACAGCATCGCCCACGCCGTGATCTCGCTCGAACAGGTGCCGAAGGAGTACGGCGCCGATCGCCGTCGCATCCGTGTCGGCAAGTACCGCGGCGTCAATTTCCGCGCCGGCCTGCACGACTATTCCATCCAACGCGGCGGCCTGGTGGTGTACCCACGCCTGGTTGCTTCCATGTCGCGCGTGATCGCCAGGCGCAACCAGTTCAAGTGCGGCCTGCCCGAGCTCGACAATCTGCTCGGCGGCGGCGTGGAGGAAGGCACCAGCACGCTGATTTCCGGTCCGCCCGGCACCGGCAAGTCCACGCTGGCGGCACAATTCGTCTCCGCCGCGGTGAACAACGGCTTGCGCGCGGCCATGTTCATCTTCGAGGAATCCGCGAACAACCTGATCAACCGCGTCGAAGGCCTCGGCTTGAGACTGGCGGCGCCGCTCGAGTCGCAGCAACTGACCGTGCAGCAGATCGACCCGGCCGAACAGCCGCCCGGCGAGTTCGCCCACAATGTCTGCGCCGCCGTCGACAAAGGCGCGAAAGTTATCGTCATCGACAGCCTGAACGGCTACCTCAACGCCACGCCTGACGAGCGCTTCCTCACCACTCACCTGCATGAGCTGCTGACCTGGCTGGGACAGCGCGGTGTCGTGACTATCCTGGTCGGCGTGCACCATGGGCTGATCGGCGGCAACAGTACGCCCAGCGTGGACGCCAGCTATCTTGCCGACAATGTCCTGCTGCTGCGCTACTTCGAAGCGGACGGCGAGGTGCGGCAGGCGGTTTCTGCCTTCAAGAAGCGCGGAGGGCCGCATGAACGGACGCTGCGCCTGTTTTCCATGTCCTCGAGCGGCATCCAGGTCGGCCCGGTGCTGCGCCAGTTCCACGGCGTCCTGACCGGTGTGCCGACCTTCCGCGGTGACTCTGATGACATGGCGGGCAGCGATGAAGCTGGCGGCAATAGCAATGGCGGCTAAACCGCTTGACTTGGAATCCCGGGTCCTGCTGTTTGCGCCCGGCGGCCGCGATGCGCAGCTCGCGCAGCGCGTGCTTGCGGGCAGCGATATCGAGAGCGCGATCTGCACGACGATGCAGGATGTGCTCGTCGAGCTCAACCGCGGCGCCGGCGCACTGCTGGCGCTGGAGGAGACGTTCGATGCGCCGGCGCTGCGGCAGCTCGGCGCGTGGATCGAGCGGCAGCCGCAGTGGTCCGACATCCCCATCCTGGTTATCGCGCATCAGGGTGCGGATTCGCCGGGCCTGCAAACGGTCATGGGTACCCTGCGCAACCTCACGCTGCTCGAACGCCCAGTGCGCACCCGCGCGCTGGTGACGACGGTGCGCTCGGCACTCAACGCGCGCGCGCGGCAATACCAGGTGCGTGAGGCCGAGCAACGCAAGGATGAGTTTCTCGCCAGCCTCGCCCACGAGCTGCGCAATCCGCTGGCGCCGATCCGTACCTCGATGAGCGTGCTCTCCCTGATGTACCCGGCGGCGTCGGGCGTCAGCCGGGTGTGCGAAGTGGTGGAGCGGCAGATCGGGCACCTGACGCGGTTGGTTGACGACCTGCTTGATGTTGCGCGCATCACCAGCGGCAAGATTGTGCTGCAGCGCAGCCCGATCGCCCTGTCGGCCGTGGTCGCGCATGCCCTGGAAATCTGCTCGCCCCTGCTTGTAGGCAAGAACCACACGCTCAACGTTTCGCAGCCGGCTCAGGATGTCACGCTCGACGCCGACCCGGTGCGGATTGTGCAAAGCCTTGCCAATGTCCTTGGCAACGCGGTCAAATTCACGCCGTCGCCGGGCACGATCTCGCTCTCGGTGGACGTGCAGGACCAGACAGTCTGCTTCAAGGTGACGGACAGCGGCATCGGGATTGAGCCGGATGCCATCGACCGCATCTTCGAAATGTTCGCGCAGGGCAGTCCTTCACATGCACCGGCAAGCGGCTCCAGTGGCCTGGGCATCGGCTTGAGTCTGGCCAAGCGCTTTGTCGAAATGCATGGCGGCACCATCACCGCCATGAGCCACGGCCCCGGCAAGGGCAGCGAATTCACCATGGCGCTGCCGGTCGTCACCGGACCTGCCACTGCCAGTATCGCCCCCGCCCGGGCGCGCACGGGCATCGCGCGCAACCGCAGAGTGCTGGTGGTTGACGACAACCAGGACGGCGCCGACATGCTGCAGCAGTTGCTGGAAGCCGACGGCTTCACCGTGGCCGCAGCCTACAACGGGCATGACGCGCTCGAGGCGGCGGGGAAACAGCGGCCCGACATCGTGGTGATGGACATCGGCATGCCGGGCATGGACGGCTACGAGACCGTACGCCGCATGCGGGAACTTCCGGGCGGAAAGGACATCCTCATTATTGCAGTCACTGGATGGGGCCAGGACAGCGCCAAGCAGCAAGCGCGGGAAGCCGGGTTCGACCACCACATGGTCAAGCCCGTGGACTTCGACGAAATCAGGCGTTTCCTTGCACCGAAGCAAGCCTGATCGTACAGCCCGCCCCTGCCCTCGCTGTTTCCGCCTGAGTCTTGTTGTCGCGCAGAACGCCCGCCCGGCAGCCAGCCTATCCTTTGATCATGGATTCCGACTATCTTGTCATCAGCGCACACCTGTTTGGTGCTGTGATCGCCGGCGGCGTCATCGGGCTGGAGCGCAGCTATCACGGCCGCCCGGCCGGATTCCGCACCCATACCCTGGTCTGCGTCGCCTCCAGCCTGCTGATGCTCGTCATGCTGTTCCAGTCGAAATGGCTGGGCGCGACCGAGGGCACCATCCAGACCGATCCCACCCGGATGGCGCAGGGCATCATGACCGGTATCGGTTTCCTTGGTGCAGGCGTGATCTTCAAGGAGGGATTCAGCGTGCGCGGCCTGACGACCGCGGCCTCGATCTGGATCACCTCCGCCATCGGCATCCTGTTCGGCATCGGCTTCTATTTTCCGGCCATCGTCGCCACCGTCCTTACGCTCGGCGTGCTCTCGGTCTTCCGGCGCATCGAGGCCGGCCTGCCCTCGCACTCCTACGCGCACTATTACATCCGCTTCGACCGCTACGACGCGATGTCCGAAGACCAGGTGCGCGCCCTGCTCGCACACCATGGTTTTACCGTGGCCAACATGAGCTACCGCGTCACGGAGGATGGCGACTGCTTCGAGTACCGCATGATCCTGCAGACCTCGGACGAGCGGAACACGTCTGTCCTTGCCGACCACCTGCGCAAGCTCACGCAGGTGAGAACCTTCCAGATTTCGCCGACGGGGGATTGAAGAAACAAGGGCAGCCTGCACCGCTGCCCGGATTGGCAGAACGCAAACCGGAAACGCCGGTCACACGGGCATATGGCAACCGTGGAGAAATGTCATGCCCAACACCCTGGTCAGAGTCTACGACAACCTCGCCGCCGCACAGCATGCGCGCGAGCAGCTGCTTGCCTCCGGATTTGCGTCCGATCATGTGCATCTCGACAGCACAGTTGATGAAGCCGGCCCGGTCGAAGGCAACAGCCTCCTGGACGACAAGGACACCGGCAAGGGGCCGCGCAGCGGCCCGCTGTACAAGTTTTTCAACATCGAGGAGCGCACCGACGCGTACAACAACAGCGAGCCGGTGTGGCGCAGCTGTTACCTGCTGACGGTCGATGCGGATGACGATGCGGAGAGCGCACGCGCCAGTGACATCATGGACAGCACCGGCGCCCGCAGCATCGACAAGATCGGTTCACGGCGGCGCGAAATTTGACCGAACTGAGCTGACGACACTGTTCATGCCGGCGTCGTACCGGGGAGGATACCCATGCTCGGGCGGCACTTGGCGCGGCGGTCACCCATCAGGCGGCGTAATTCCTCGATGCTGATGCCGGTCGCTTCGTGCATCCACAACAGCATCGAGCCGCAGATATGCATCTGCCCGCTGCGGATGTTGCCGATCACGTCGCGCGCCACCTTCAGCTTGCGCGACAGCGCGCCGTCGCTGGTGAGGCCGAGTTGCGCGATGAGCGCATTGAGCAGTTGGTTTGGATCGTAGGAGGAGTGGGTTACTGCCTGGGACATTGCTTTCCTTGTTTCAATCGTCAAAGACGTGGGTCTGCATTGACACTTCGATAACGGCGAAGTTCCCTTCGCCGTTATGCTTCCAGGCAGCAATACGCGTTACTGAATGGCGGACTGCTGCCGCCACTTGCTCGCCGCCATCAATCCTGCTCCCACCACGGCAACACCGACCAGCGTACGCAACGACGGCCGCGGCAGCACACGCATTGCCGTCGTCACCAGTGCGGGCGGCGCGGCGCGTTGCGGATCGGAATGCATCGAGTGCGCGGCGGCGCCAATCACCGGTGCAGCTTCCGCGAACAGCGAAATCATGGCCTTGATGAAGGGCTTGATGTCCTGCGGACCGCGGCTGGTCACCCAGTTGCCATCGCGCACCACTGCCTGGTCCAGCCATACCGCGCCGGCATTCACCATATCGTCGCGTACCCCCGGCCAGGAGGTCATCGTGCGGCCTCGCGCCAGTCCAGCCGAGGCGAGCACCCATGGGCCGTGACACAAGCTCGCGATCGGCTTGCGCGCCATGTCAAAGGCTTGCACGAAGCTGCGCGCGGCAGCCGACTGCCGCAGCAGGTCAGGGCTGATGAATCCGCCGGGAATCAGCAGCGCGTCGTAGTCCGCCGGGTCGGCTTCGTCAAGCGTGCGCGTCACCCTGATCCGGCTTGCCGGTTCGTGCAAGTTCACGCCTCGGATGCTGCCGGGACGCAACGAGACGATGTCGACTTCCGCGCCCTTGGCTTCCAGCGCTCTGAGCGGGAGCATGAGCTCGACTTTTTCAAAACCGTCGGCCGCCAATATCGCAACCCGGCGTCCTTCCAGTGAGGTTCGTACAAACATGCGTGACTCCTTCAGGAAATAACAAAAAAATACGCAGGAATCAGAGCGCGGATTTCCCGGAATAGTTCGGATTGCGCACGGTCAATCCAGCCCGAGCTTCTTCCGGATCGTCTTGCCCAGCACCTGCCGCGTGCCCGCAAACGTCTCCCATGGATCTGCGAGCGACGCCAGGCGCGACGGCAGGGAGGCAATCGTCCATGCGGCGGCACCCGGAATGTCATCCAGTTCTTCCCAGAAGATCGGCACGGATACCGGCAAGCCGGGACGCGCGCGCGCCGAGTAGGGAGCAATGGTGCTGGCCTGGCGCTTGTTGCGCAGGTAATCGACGAAGATCTTTCCGACGCGATTCTTTTCGCCCATTTTTGCGCTGAAGTGTTTCGGCAGCGTGCGGGCAAGATGCTGCGCGACCGCCTGCGAGAACGCGGATACCTCGTCCCAGCCATGGCGTCGCGCGAGCGGCACGACGAGATGCAGGCCCTTTCCGCCGCTGGTCTTCAGGAAGCTTGTCAGCCCGAGTTCGTCGAGCACCACCTTCACCAGCCGCGCGCCTTCGGCCACCTTCTTCCACGGCAGCGACGGATCGGGATCGAGGTCGAATACCACGCAGTCCGGCTTCTCTATCTTGTCGGCTGTCGCGTTGCAGGTATGAAGTTCGATCGCGCCCATCTGCGCTGCGCTGACCAGTGCGGTCACGTCGTCGATCGCCATCAGCGGTTCATGGCCCGGATCGAGCGCAGGATCGAGCGTGCGGATGCCGGGGATGGAGGTGCGGTTGATGTGTTTCTGGAAGAAGTGCTCGCCGTTGACGCCGTCGGGACAGCGCAGCAGGTAGACCGGCCGGTTCCTGAGCCAGGGGAGCAGCTGCGGCGCCACCTGTTCGTAGAAGCGTGCGAGCGCGAGCTTGGTGGAACCGCTGGCCGGATCGATCACCCGCTCCGGGTGGGTGATCCTGACGCCAGCGACCTGTTCGCCGCCCGCCGTCTTTCGCGCGGCCGGCTTCGCGGGCTTCTTGCCGTTGGCCGCGATACTTTTCGCCTCCTCGCGCCGGATGTCCGCCGCCGGCTTGTCCGCGCGCAGGCCGTGGAACACCGCCTGCCGCAGCCTGCCATCGGCGGTCCACTCGGCAAACGAGATTTCAGCCACCAGTTGCGGTTTCACCCAGTGCGTGTCGGCCTTGCGCATGTCGGGCGGCGTGCGGTCGAAGGGATTGGTTTTCTGCTCGAGTGCGTGCAGCTGCCGGTAGGTCGCATGCAGTACCTCGCGGTCGAAACCGGTGCCCACCTTGCCCGCATAGTGCAGCCTGCCGCCGTCGTACACCCCGAGCAGCAGCGCACCGAAAAATTTCCGGCTGCCCTGCGGTTCGGTATAGCCGCCGATGACAAACTCCTGCCGGCGCCGGCACTTCAGCTTGATCCAGGTGTCGGTACGCTTGCCTTCATAGATGGCATCCGCGCGCTTGCCGATGATGCCTTCCATCGACAGCTCGCAGGCACTGTCGAGCAGCTTCTGCGGCGGCTCGGTAATCGGCGCGCTGTAGCGCAGCACATCGGAAGGGGTATCGGCGAGGATCTGTTCCAGCAGGGCGCGCCGTTCGCGCAGCGCGATCCCGCGCAGGTCATAACCGTTCAGGTAGGGCAGGTCGAACAGGAAGTAGGCGAGTTCGTCGCTGCGGTTGTCGTGGATGGCTTTCTGCAGCAGCTGGAAGGAGGGCACGCCCTGCTTGTCGAGAAACACGATCTCGCCGTCCAGCCAGGCACTTTCCAGTCCGAGCGCACGGATGGCTTTTGCCTGCGCCGGCAGTTTCGCGGTCCAGTCCTTGCCGTCGCGGGTAAGGAGCTTCACATCCCCGCCGTCCACGCGCGCCAGCAGGCGGTAGCCGTCGAACTTGATTTCGTACAGCCACTCGCCTTCACGCGGGATGTCGTCGACCAGCGTCGCCAGTTGCGGCGTGAGCGTGTCGGGTATGCGGGCCTTGCGCTTGTCGGCCGGCGCTTCCGCTTTCATTTTCGTTCTTGCCTTCGCGCGCACGGACAGGGCTGCGTCGCTGGTCTTGCGCCGCGTTCCCGCCCCGCTCAATACGCTCTCGGGCTCCGCCTCGGTGATGTCGACCTCCTTCGCGCTGCGCGCCGTCTCATCCTTTTCCTTGATCAGCAGCCATTGTTCCTTGCTCCCGCCGGGCAGGCGCGTGCGCACCAGTGTCCACCCGCCCTGCAGCTTTTCGCCGTCGAGCCGGAACTTGAGTTTTCCCGCCTTGTACGCGGCCAGCGGGTCGCCCTGCGGCTCCCAGTAGCCGATGTCCCACACGTCGACATGCCCGGCGCCGTACTGGTGTTCCGGGATGTCGCCTTCGAAGTCGATGTAGTCGAGAGGATGGTCCTCGACATGCACCGCCAGCCGCTTCTCCGACGGATCGAGGCTCGGCCCCTTCGGCACCGCCCAGCTCTTCAGCGTGCCGTCCAGTTCGAGGCGGAAGTCGTAGTGCAGCTTGCGCGCGTGATGCTTCTGCACCACGAAGCGCAGGCGTGCCGCCGGTGAGGCGACCTCGCCCCTGGGCTCGGGCGTGATGTGGAAATTGCGCTTGCCGTGGTAGGCGGAGAGCTTGCCGGGCATGCTTCGGCTCCCGCGTCAGTGCACCGACTTCGAGCTGCGCGCATTGGCGCGTTTGCGAGGCGGCGGCGATGCCTTCTCCGCCTTCTTTGCAGCCGCCTTGCGCGGTGTTGCCGGCGTGCGGCCCTGCAGGCTCTTGCGCAGCAACTCCGTCAGGTCGACCACGTTGCTGGTTTCCTCGGGCGCTTCGATCTTCACGTCCGTGATCTCTTCCGCAAGTCCCGCATCGAATTTCTTCTTCACCATCGCCATGATGTCGTCGCGGAAGGTGTCCTTGAACTGTTCCGGCCTCCATTCCTCGGTCATGCTCTCGATGAGCTGCGTCGCCATTTGCAATTCCTTGGGCTTGATCGCCACGCCCTTCAGGCCCTCTTCCGGCAAATCGAGATCCTCGGCGCCGCGCACCTCGGTCGCCCAGCGCAGCATGTTGAGCACGATGGCTTGCGGCGTCGGGATCAGCGCCGCGAGATGTTGCTTGTTGTGCAGCACGACCAGCGCGATGCCGATCTTCCTGGTCTTCAGCAGGGCTTCGCGCAGCAGCGCATAGACTTTTTCGCCGCCCTTGGTCGGCGCGAGGTAGTATGGCGTCTCGAAGAACAGGAAATTGATATCTTCCGCGTTGGTGAAGCCGACAATGTCGATGGTGTGCGTGGACTTGACGTTGGCGGCCTTGATTTCCTCGTCCGACAGCACGACGTAACGGTCCTCGTACTTGACCGCCTTGACGATGTCGTCCTTGCCGACCTCCTCGCCGGTATCCTTGACCACGCGCTTGTAGCCGACCGGCTTGAGCGATTTGCGGTGCAGCCAGTCGAAATCGATTTCATCCTGTTTCGACGCGGGATACAGCCCGACCGGCGCGTGCAGCAGGCCGAAGCTGATCGCGCCTTTCCACATGACTCGGGACATGGCAGCCTTTCTCGGTGGGTGGTGGCAATGTTAATTGTTCGACATGCATCGGCTGCGCAAGTTCTTTTTGTTGATATTCTGTTTTTCTCGAAGTTAATATCAAGGTTTATTCGCTTTTTATAATTAGCAGCGCCCCTTATCATTGCAGCGTTGTGAATGGCGGTCCCTGCCGGTACTGCCTTCGCACACTTATCAACCGTGGAGGAAACATGAAAAAATTCTTGGTCACCCTGATGGTCGCGGTCAGCGCACTGTCGGGTGTCGTGTCCGAAGCACAAGCCAAACGAATGGGCGGCGGTGGATCGTTCGGCAAGCAGTCGCAAAGCGTGAACCGCCAGCAAGCGGCCCCAATGCAAAACCAGCAGGCCGCTCCGGCAGCCGCCAATTCCGCTGCACCTGCAGCCGCGCCGGCTGCTGCCAAGCCGTCCAGCCCGTGGAAGGGCATTCTCGGCGGCGCGCTGCTCGGCCTCGGCCTGGGCGCACTGCTCTCGCACTTCGGCCTTGGCGGTGCTCTGGCCAGCATGATCAGTACGATGCTGATGGTCGGCCTGCTCGCGGCCGCGGCTTACTTCATCTACCGCATGCTGACTCGCAAGCAGAACGGCGGCGCGATGGCGAAGAGCGGCCTGCAGCCCGCAGCGGCAGGCGGCAACGGCTTCGCCACGCCGGAGATCGGTTCGCGCGTCGAGCCGTCAGCGCTGCAGTCGCCCTCGGCTGCGGCAGGCGCGGCTAACGTGAACGGCGCGCCCTGGGGCGTGCCGGCCGACTTCGACGTGAACGGCTTCCTGCGCCACGCGAAGACCTACTACATCCGCCTGCAGGCGGCATGGGACAAGGCCGACGTGAACGACCTGCGCGAGTTCACCACGCCCGAGATGTTCGGCGAGCTGAAGCAGCAGTTGCTGGAGCGCGGCGCATCGGCGAACCTCACCGATGTCGTATCGCTGGATGCGCAGTTGCTGGGCATCGAAACCATCGACGGCGAGCACCTGGCGAGCGTGCGCTTCAGCGGCATGATCCGTGAAGCGGACAATGCGCCGGCAGAAGCCTTCACCGAGGTGTGGAACCTGGCCAAGCCGGCCTCCGGCGCGGGCGGCTGGGTCCTGGCGGGTATCCAGCAGGTGTCGTAATACCTGTCGTCGTTCATCGGGCCGGGCAACCGGCTCGATGGTCGCAAACAAAAAAGCCACCGGTGCTCCGGTGGCTTTTTTTCTGCCCATCTTTCAATCAGGTGCGCACACGTTCAAATCGCTTCCGATAAGCACCTGGTGACAATCCGACGCTTTCCCTGAACAGGCGCCGGAAGGAATTGCTGTCTTCATAGCCCAACCGCAGGGTGATCTGTTCGACCTGAGCGGATGCCCTGCGATACTGATGATTTACAGCGACGCCGACGAGTACACTCCACCAAATGACGGTAAGCTGCTATGGCAGGCATTGCGGCAAAAGACCGAAACCGAGTCCTGGCAAGTACCGGGCGCCACGCATACGCATGCCTATGCCGCACGACCCGAAGAATATGCGCGCAGAGTCATCCGGTTTCTCGATGCGCATCTGGTGAAAAAAGTGGCGGCTCAGGAAAGGCGATGGTGTTGCACTTCTCCTGATAAAAGAATGGGTGATCAACAAATTGAGGATGAAGCATGAAATTTAACGATGCCATGTCAGCAATACGCGAGAGCGCTTCCAGCACAGTGAATATTCCGGAAGCGTGGGGTCAGGGGCGAGCCACATTCGGGGGCATGGTTGCGGCGGCCATGTTTGAACGCATCATCCCGCAGGTCGCGCAAGACAGACCGGTGCGCTCCATCATGGTGTCGTTCGTGGCGCCAGTCGCCCCCGGTGATCTAGAGGTCATGGTCAAGGTGCTGCGTGAAGGCAAGGCTGCGACACAAGTGCAAGCCACGGCTTACCAGAACGACCAGGCCTGCGCCGTACTGCTGGCCAGCTTCGGCGCCGGCCGGGATTCCGCTGTCACCGTGGCGCCCGGCAAGGCGCCGGCGTTCAAGTCACCGGACGACGTGCAGGCCTTTCCCTATATCCCCGGGTTGACGCCGGAATTTACCCACCATTTCGACTACCGCTATACCGTCGGCACCATGCCCTTCATGGGATCGGACAAAACGGAAATGGGAGGCTGGATCAAGCTTCGCGAAGGTTCCGGAAATGCGGTCACCGTGCCGGAAATCCTCGCGCTGCTGGATGCCTGGCCGCCGGCCTCTCTCAGCATGATGACAAAGCCCGTTGCGGGCAGTTCGCTGACGTGGACGATCAGTTTCGCGAAGACGCCGGAAGACTGCAGCGCCAGCGACTGGTGGCAATACCTGGCCCGTATTCAAAGCTCGGCCCATGGCTACAGCCAGATCGAATCCACTTTGTGGGACAAGAATGGCAACGTCGCCGTGTTCAGCCAGCAAACCGTCAGCGTGTTTGGGTGATCGCCTGCGTGCATGGCGGAAGTTCTCCCCGGCATGAACAATGCCGCGTTGCTAGAATGTCCGTTGTTCGCCGGACGGCCGGCGCACAGAAATTCGGCGGACGATTTACGGGAGTATCGAAATGAGCATGCAAACCTGGTGGCTGTTTGTCGTGATGACGTTTGTTGTGTCCGCGACGCCGGGGCCCAATATGCTGTTGGTGATGAGCCAGAGCGCGCGTTTCGGGTTTCGCGCGGCGCTTGCCACCATGGCAGGCTGCATGACCGCTTTGCTGGCGATGATGACCCTGTCGGCGGCCGGACTGGGCGCGTTGTTGCAGGCGTTTCCATCGGTGTTCGACGCTTTGCGCTGGATGGGTGCCGCCTATCTTGCTTATCTCGGCATCAAGTGCTGGCGCTCGCCGGTGCACGACGAACAGAAACCCGTTTCCATGGACGCTGACGGACAGTCCGCACATGACGGCAGGCTGTATCGCCAGGGCGTGCTTGTCGCGGCCAGCAATCCGAAAGCGATCCTGTTCGCCGCCGCCTTCTTCCCCCAGTTCATCCGTCCGGAACTGCCGCAGCTGCCGCAGTTCAGCATCCTGCTGGCGACCTTTGCGGTCATCGAGGTGGCGTGGTACGTCGTCTATGCGCTGAGTGGGCAGCGGCTGGCGGTCTACCTGCGCCGCGCGGCAGTGCTCAAGGCGTTCAACCGGATTACCGGCGGCGCGTTCATCGGCTTCGCGGGGCTGATGGCTGCCGCACGCAATTGATGGCCCTGGTACCTTCGCGCCTGTCTTCGTTCAGAAGGCTATTGCATTTCCAGCAGGCGTTCCCATATGAGCAAGACATGACGGAGGATGAATCTTGCCAAACGACGCAACGCAACGCACCAAGGTAACGCCGGGCACCTGGAGCACTGACGACTACATCCGGCGCTGGGCCCGCAGTCACGGAATGGCGTCTGGAGAATGTATCGTTCCCCTGCAAAGCCTGCACGACCAATGGATCGCCCGTATCGATTTCGACAAGCAGGGAGAACCGGTCGAGCGCGTGCCCGCGACTGCATCGCTTTGTTCTGCGTAGTGAAACCCTGCTCTGTCACAAGCGGCGCAAAATCACCTGCAGTACACTCGCTCAAAGTGAACACGGATGATTTCAACGACCTGGAGGTTCGCGATGGGACTGCTCGACGGCATGCTGGGAAACGCGTCCAAGATTGACGCCGCAAAGATTCAACAGGAGTTCGGACAGATCCTTGCCCCGGGCGAGCAGGTGGAACACGCCTACCAGCTGATCCGCGACTATTTCGTGTTCACGAACAAGCGCCTCGTGCTGGTCGACAAGCAAGGACTGACCGGCAGCAAGGTGGAATACCATTCCATTCCCTACAGGAGCATCACGCATTTCAGCGTCGAAACGGCCGGGCATTTCGATCTCGAAGCCGAATTGAAAATCTGGATATCCGGCATGCCCGCACCTGTGCAAAAGCAGTTCAATAAACGGCTGAGCATTTATGAGGTGCAAACGGTGCTGGCGAGTTACGTGCTCCGGTAGTCTCCGTCTGCACGCTCCACTTGCGCATTGAATTTCATCATTGCCACTCACATCGCGCGTCCTGACTGCGCGCCGGCGTGGGGGCGTTACAAAAAGCACTGATCAACCGGGAACTGCACGACATCGGATGTGATCAATGATGCGAAGTTCGTTATAATCCCGATCCTTTTTGCCTTTAGGCAAAACCAGTAACTTCCCCGCCAAATACACTTTCACGAAGTAGACGCCCCCGTTGCCCGGCCACGCGGCAAGGTATCGGAACGCGCTTTGGTGGTTGGAATTGATCGTTTTGCCAATCCTCTTGCGGGCTGCGTCATCGCGCGGATCGCGCGCCGCACGGCGCAAGAGGTGGATGGCTGACCAGATGTTTTTTAATGAGCAAGAATTTGAAGACCTTGACCTTGTCGGCCCGCATACCGAGGCCAGCGAATGCCGCCGATAGTTCGTTGCCCGCGTCCGAAACCGCCGCGGACGCACAGATCGAATCGGACGCAGGACGCGCCCCGACCATTGTGGTACGCCGCTCCCGTTTGACGGTGCAGCCGGCGGCTGCGAAACCGGATGAAGCCGCCGTGCCCGCCTCGGATGACGCGACGGCGTCCGCCACGGGCGATGTCGCGCCCGCGCCGGCTCCTGTCGTCATCAGGAAGCGTCCGCGCGTTTTCATGCCGTCCCAGGCGACTCCCGCAACGGCGGCAAGTCCGGAAAAGGCGTCTGCCACCGAAAGTGCTGTGGCTGCAGTCCCGCAAGTCACGCCTTCGAGCGACACCGGTACCGCCGCGACGGGCGAAGCGCCTGCCCAGGCAGCGCCGGCTGCACAGCCGAAAGGCAAGGTGCGCGTGGTGGTCAAGAAGACCGTGCGGAATGAATCGCCGGCCTCCGCCCCGGTTGCCCCGATTGCAAAGACAGAAGTCGTTGCTCCCGTTTCGCCGGAAGAGAACGCCGTTGCCGCGCCAGCCAGCCGTCCCGGCCGCAAACCTGCAGCGCCCGCCCTCGAAAACGAAGAGGTCGCCGAATGGAACGCCGCCGAGTACGCCGAACAGCGCGCGGCCAAGGTGCGCCGTTCGAAAACCGTCGCCGCCGGAAAGCCGGCAGAAGACGGGCTGGACAAGCATCGCAAGCAACTGGCGGCAATGATCAAGCTCGGCAAGGAGCGTGGTTACCTGACCCAGGCCGAAATCCATGACCATCTCCCCGACGATGTGGTCGGCAGCGACACCATCGCCGAGATCATGCAGACCATCGGCGACATGGGCATTTCCGTGGTCGACCAGGCGCCGGACGACGCCTTGCTCCTGCTGTCCGACCGCGTGGTATCCGGCGCCAGCGACGACGAGGTCGAGGCTGTCGCGGCGACCGCGCTGTCCGGCGACGAGGATTACGGCCGCAGCACCGACCCCGTCCGCATGTACATGCGCGAAATGGCGACGACGGAGTTGCTGACCCGCGAAGGCGAAGTCGCGATCGCGCGGCGCATCGAAGACGGCCGCCAGGAAATGATCGGCGCGATTTCGGCCAGTCCGGCAGCGGTGGCCGAACTGCTTGCAATGGCCGCGCGGATCGAGAAGGACCAGCTTTCCGTGGACGATGTCGTCGACGGCCTGGCTGAACTCGAGGACGCCACCCCTGCCGCCCCGGTTGCTGCAGGTGCCGACGACGATGGCGACATCGATGAACTCGACGAAGAAGACGATGAGATCCTGGCGGAGACGGGCGACGCCGGGCAATCGGCCGAGCAGCTCGCGCAGCTGAAGGCGCTGTCTCTCGCCAAGTTTGCCCACATCGCGGAACAGGCCGCGGTCATGCAAAACAAGCCCGCGGCGCAACAGGCGATCACGCAAACCATGCTGGGCATCCGGTTCACGCCGAAGACCGTCGACAAGCTGTGCGCCGTCGTGCGCAAGCAGATGGACGAGGTGCGCGCCATCGAGCGGCAGATCGCGGCCATCGTGGTCGACCAGTGCGGCATGCCGCGCGAGCATTTCATCCAGACGTTCGCCGACAGCCGAACCGACCTCGAATGGGTGCAACGCGAAGTCGACAATGCCTATCGGTACAGCGCCACGCTTGCCCGCCGCATGCCCGCCGTGCGCGAACTGCAGGTCAAACTATCAGAAGTTGAAACGCGCGCCGGCCTGCCGCTGCGCGAACTGCGCGAAGTCAGCAGGCACATGCTCGCCGGCGAACGCCGCGCCATGGAGGCCAAACGCGAGCTGACGCAGGCCAATTTGCGTCTGGTGATCTCGATCGCGAAGAAATACGTCAATCGCGGACTGCAGTTCCTCGACCTGATCCAGGAGGGCAATATCGGCCTGCTGCGCGCGGTGGAGAAGTACGAATACCGCCGCGGCTTCAAGTTCTCCACCTATGCGACGTGGTGGGTGCGCCAGAGCATTTCGCGCGCGATTGCCGACCAGGCGCGGACCATCCGCGTGCCGGTCCACATGATCGAGACGATCAACAAGATGAACCGCATCATCCGCCAGACGATGGTGGCCACCGGCCAGGAACCGGACGCCGCGACGCTGGCCGAGAAGATGGGTATCAGCGTGGACCGGGTGCAGGAAGTGCTGCGGATCGCGAAGGAACCGGCATCCCTGGACGCGCCGGCCGGCGACGAGGGCGACGCCATGCTGGGCGACTTCATCAGCGACGACATCACGCTGTCGCCGGAAGCGACCGCGATCCATGCGGGCATGCAGCGTGCCATCACCGAGGTGCTCGAAGACCTGTCGCCCAAGGAGCAGAAGGTGCTGCGCATGCGCTTCGGCCTCGACACCGTCAGCGACCACACGCTCGAAGAAATCGGCAAGCAGCTCGAGGTCACCCGCGAGCGCGTGCGCCAGATCGAAATGAAGGCCATGGCCAAGCTGCGTCATCCCACCCGCGCCGAGAAGCTGCGCGCCTTCCTCGAAGGGCGCTGACCCCTCCGTGCATGAACGGTCTCTCGCGGCGCTGCGCCGCGGGAGCCCCCCTGCCACCTTGACTGGCGCAGAGGTTTCCAGAAAGGCATAATCGCCAGGGCGGTAGTCCATCTCGCCCCGACTTCTGGAGACCTTCATGCTTCGCAATACCTGCGCCCTGGCTGTCCTGTCCCTTTGCATTTCTCAAGCGTTCGCGTCCGACGCGCCGATCAGCACCGTCGTGCTGTATCCCGGCAGCGCCACCGTCGAGCGTACGGCGCAGGTGACGCCGGGCATGACGCAGCTGGAGATCAAGGGGCTGCCATCCAATTTCGATACGCAGACGATACGGGTGCAGGGCGATACCGGCATCCAGATCGGACAGGTGGTCACGCGCGACATGGGCAGGACGGAGAGCGTCAACGCGCGCGAAGCGGAACTCGAAGCGCGGATCCAGGCACTGCGGGACAAGCTCGAGCTGGCCGATGTCGAGGCCAAATCCGCCGCGCTGGTGCAAAAGTACCTGGAAAACCTCGGGAGCGCCGGTGCTTCTTCTGACAAGCAGCAACCGCTGGTGGATGCGCGCTCCATGGCGGCGATGCTCGAAGCGATTCGCCGCGGCGGCACCGATGCATTCGAGCGCATCCATCGTGCAGAGATCCAGAAACGCGAGCTGTCGAAACAGATCGATGCACTCGACCGCGATCTCGTCAAGCTGCGCAGCGGCTCGCGCGACGGCCGCAACCTCACGGTACAGCTCGCGGTACGCCAGCCGGGCACGGTAAGGATTTCATACCAGGTCAACAACGCCGGATGGAAGCCGGCCTACCGCGCATTCCTCGATTCCGCGTCATCGACCGTCGAGCTGGAACGCCTGGCAACGGTGTCGCAAAAAACCGGCGAAGACTGGAGCGGCGTGAAACTGAAACTCTCCACCGGCCAGCCGCGTTTGTCCCCAACAGCGCCCGAGCCGCGGCCGTGGATCATCGGATACCGGAAGCCTGCGCAGGCCCAAATGGAAAGTCGGGTAGCTGCACCGGCGGCGATGGCGGCACCTGCGTCAATGCCATTCCAAGCCAAGCTTTATGGCGAGTCCGCCGACGCATACATCCCGCCGGTCGTCGAAACCCAGGGAAGTTTCGCTACCGAATTCGACGTCCCGACCCGCGTGAACCTGCCGGCGGACGGCCGCGAGATTTCAGTCGCCCTCTCAAAACAGAACATGCCGGTCAGGCAGCGCGTGCGGACCACGCCGCGCATGGAGAAGTCTGCTGTGGTGACAGCCGAAGCCGCTCGTCCTGCGGGCGTGTGGCTGCCCGGCACGGTCCAGCTTTATCGCGATGGCAGTTATGTCGGCAATACGCACTGGAACGCCCAGTCCTCGGACAAGTTCCTGTTTGCATTCGGCCGCGACGACCTCATCCGCGTCACGGTCGACCGGACCAACGAACAATCCGGCACGTCGGGGCTGTTCAGCCAGAACGAGCGCAAGGTGGCGGATGTTTACACCATCACCAGTTTCCACAAAACGCCGGTCGACCTGCTGGTGCTGGAAGCCTCGCCGGTGAGCGCCGCCGAGGAAGTGAAAGTGCAGGCCAGCTTCCAGCCCAAGCCGACGATCGAATCATGGGAACAGCGGCGCGGCATCGTGGGTTGGGAGTCGGTGATTGCGCCGAACCAGGCGCTGAAGTTCCGTGTGGATTACGGCGTTGTTTATCCGAAAGAGGGAACGGTTACCGGGTTGCCGTAACCGACGGCAAGGCGGGTATGGGCGAATTTCTTTGATTGACGGAATTCGACCGACTCTGTCGAACTAGTCGACGAGCAACCTGCCATAGCCTCGAATCCTGATTCGATTTCCTGATCGGATGCTTTGCATAAGCGCGCTAAAGTTGATTCATAGCGTGCCTATGCGGCCAACCCGGCCAGGTTAAGACCGAGTGTTAGAGTTAGATAGACGCACCCGCTTTGGTGATGTGGGAGCGAGGATTTGTAAAAGCTCGCGTTGACTGCGCAATACATATCCGTCGGGACAGCGATATGCATTGGCCTGCTCATTCCAGATGAACGCACTAATCGAAAAGGTTCCGTCCGTGCGCCCGCCCTTATCCCAGACGGACAAACGCGCGGCCACACTCCGCCGAAATCCTCGGCTACCTGCCCATGCTTGCGCGCTGATACCGGAAGCTTCCACAGCGTCATGCGCATAATATTTTCTGGCAGCCAAGGGGCGCACAGCCGCCTATCGAAACGCACGGTGTTCAGCCATTTTTGTTGAACTTCCGTGTGCAAAGCTGTTCTCAACCCTTCATTAAATCCGTGATGTCGCCTGCATCATCATGTTTTGACAAGGCCGCGGATCATCGTACCCTACGATGAAGACTATCTTCATGCCCAGTGAAGAAGCAGCCATGCCGGGCCCAGTGATATCGGACCCGCCAGCCCGGGCAGGAACAGCGTCCTGCCGCGGCGAATATCCTCTGGCCGCAAGAATCCCGACCTGGGACACGAAGCCGCCCTAGCTCATGATGAAAGATTTCCGGCTGCGGCCCGCGCGGGTTGCCGCAGCCTGAGCGGCTTGCCGATGTCGCAGCGAAATGGGAAATGGCATCGGTCGATGAATCGGAGGCAGCGCAGCGTGTCCGAAAGAAGCGGATGTGAGGCTCGCTATGTTTTTTGCGAGCCGCTGCCGTCTTTATCTCTTGGATAGGAGCATCGTATGCTGGCAATGAATTACCGGGGGCCCTACAGGGTACGCGCGGAGCAAAAGCCGGATCCGCAAATCGAGCATCCGAACGACGCGATCGTACGGGTCTCGCGCGCATGCATTTGCGGATCGGATCTGCATCTTTATCATGGCCTGGTTCCCGACACCAGGGTCGGCATGATCTTCGGCCACGAGTTTACCGGCATCGTGGAAGAGGTCGGCCCGTCGGTCCAGAACGTGAAAGTGGGCGACCATGTGCTCGTGCCTTTCAATATCTTTTGCGGCTCCTGCTTCTTTTGCCAGCGCGAACTGTACAGCAACTGCCATAACACCAATCCCGAGGCGACCGCCGTCGGCGGCATCTACGGCTACTCGCACACGACGGGGGGCTATGACGGCGGCCAGGCCGAGTTTGTCCGTGTGCCGCTGGCGGACATCAATCCGACGGTTATTCCCAAGGATATTCATATCGAAGATGCGGTCCTGTTGACCGACGCCTGCCCGACCGGCTACCAGGCCGCGGAAATGGGCGACATCGCTGAGGGCGACACCGTGGTCGTTTTCGGCGCCGGCCCGGTCGGCATCTTTGCCGCGAAATCGGCATGGCTGATGGGCGCCGGGCGCGTCATCGTGGTCGACCATGTGGAATACCGGCTGGAATTCGTCAAGAATTTCGCGCAATGCGAGGTGGTCAACTTCCGTGAGGTCGATGACATGGCCATCCATATCAAGAAGATGACCGACTGGCTGGGCGCCGACGTCTGCATCGATGCGGTAGGCTGTGAAGCCGCCGGCAGCGCGATACAGCGGCTTACCGGCAGATACCTGAAATGGCAGGCAGGCACCAGCACGGCATTGCATTGGGCCATCAACTCGGTGCGCAAGGGTGGCAACCTATCCATCGTCGGCGTATACGGTCCTCCGTACAACGTGGTCCCGATAGGCAACGCGTTGAACAAAGGCCTCACGATGCGCATGAACCAGGCCAGCGTGAAGCGCCACCTGCCGCGCTTGTTCGAGCATGTCCGCGCGGGCAACCTGGAACCCAGGAAGATCATCACGCATCGGGTGCCGCTTGAGGAAGTCTCGGACGCGTATCACATGTTCTCCAGCAAGCTGGATAACTGCATCAAGACCATCCTGGTCCCGCCTGGCGCGCCGCACCTGCAAACCGTGCACTGAACAGAACTCAACCCATTCGAAGGAGTGACGCGACATGGACATTCAAACTCGTCCGACCACCGTGCGCGACCACAGCGCAACCATAGCGCAACAACAGCGCGAACGCGACGGCAGTAAAAAATCAGCCGCCGATTTTTCCCATATCAAGGGCTGGGGAGCCGATCTCGATCCCAAGAACCGGCCGGCTTATCCGAAGGAGAGGACCCCGCCGCGGCTGGAAGGGCTGCATTGGCACGATGTCGAAGACCAGCCGCTGAAGATAAAGGTCTACCACTCGGTCGAACGGCCCGGCATCACGCCGGTGTTCGGAACCAGCACGCCGCCCAGCGGCATCAGCGGAAAAATACGCGACGTGGCGTATGGATTCAGCGAGAACGACGTCCGCCACTGGATGCTGCTGTTGCTGGCCGACCGGATCAATGTGGTGGAAGGCATAGGACAGGACCTCATGCATGGCCGCATTCCCAATGTCTTGGCCGAAATGGGCATCAAGGCCGAATGGCAACACAACCGCGCGGGGCTCATCCGCAAGACGGCGGTTGCGTCCGCGGTGATCGGCGTCGGCTATTTCCTGCTCAAGCGCCGGCGCGCGCGCGCATACCGGTTTTAAACCTGCATTGGAGGACGTTATGGCCAAACTGAATGCGCTTACCGGCCGCCGCATCGCGGTACTGGCAGTCGACGGTTTCGAAAAGGTCGAACTCACCGTACCGGTCGCAGCCCTCAAGATGGCAGGAGCAGATGTCGATATCGTATCGCTGCATGCCGGGCGGATCCGCGGCGTCAATCTGCATGAACCGGCAGGCATGGTGCGCGTCGACAAAACCCTGGACCGGGCAAGCCCGGCGGAATACGACGGGCTGCTGATACCGGGCGGGTTCATCAACCCGGACCTGTTGCGCCAGTCCGCTGCGGCGCGCGATTTCGTGCGCGCGTTCGACCGGCAAGGCAAGCCGATCGCAACCCTTTGCCATGGCCCCTGGCTGCTGGCTTCCGCAGGACTCACCTCGGGAAAGACCATGACTTCCTGGCCAGGGATACGGGATGACATGGTGAACGCAGGCGCCACCTGGCTGGACCAGGAGGTTGTGAGGGATGGCAATTGGGTGACGAGCCGCGGACCGCAGGACATGGTGCCGTTCGTCAGCGCGATGACCACGTTGTTCTCCGGCGTCCCCGCGGGCGCTCAGGGAGTCAGAGTCAGTCAACCCGCCCGTTCGGATCCGCAGCGGGAGCAGCCGCCGGCGCTGGTGGTCAATGCCATGCGCTGGATGCCGCGCCCGGCATTCCGGACCATATTGGGCGTTGCATTACTCGGCGCGGGGCTGGCGGCGGCAGGCCGGCGGGGCTCAGGCTATCGGATGAGCCAGGCGCCGGAACATCATCGGCTGGTCCAGGCCTAGGCCTGGACCGTAGACGACCGCGGCCTGCTAGCCGCGGATCTGTACTGGATATCGCTTGATATCCAGAAGTAAAGGCCCCGTGCGCAATCGGCGCGGGGTCATGTAGTAGCGCTGTCCGGTCCGACTCACGGGGCCCGGCAATCCAGGGCGCCGCGTCAGAGAGGTACGCGTGTTAACTGGAGAACTATGATGAAAGCTGTGGTGTATAGCGGGCCGCGCGATGTCAGCGTGAAAAACGTGCCCGATCCGAAAATCGAGCGGCCGACGGATGTGATCGTGCAGATCAGAAGCACCAATATCTGCGGTTCGGATCTGCATATGTTCGAAGGCAGGACCGACTTCGAAACGGGCAGGGTTTTCGGCCACGAGAATCTCGGCCAGGTCAAGGAAGTGGGGTCGGCCGTCGAGCGCCTTGCAGTCGGCGACTGGGTCTGCATGCCATTCAATATCAGCTGCGGCCATTGCCGGAATTGCGAAAAGGGATTGACCGCATTCTGCCTGACTGCCAATCCCGAGCCGGGCATGGCAGGCGCCGCCTACGGCTTCGCCGACATGGGGCCTTATCAGGGTGGGCAGGCGGAATTCCTGCGCGTTCCCTGGGCCGATTTCAACTGCCTGAAGCTGCCTCCCGATGCCGAGGAAAAGCAGAACGACTATGTGATGGTGGCCGATATCTTTCCGACCGGCTGGCATGTCACCGAACTTGCCGGCATGCGGCCGGGGGATGCCGTCGTCATCTACGGCTCGGGTCCGGTCGGGCTGATGGCCGCGCATTCAGCGATGATCAAGGGCGCCTGCAATGTGATGGTGGTCGATCGCCACCCCGACCGGCTCCAGCTGGCGGAATCGATAGGCGCGATCGCCATCGACGATTCGAAGGTCAATCCGGTCGATCGCATCATGGAGCTTACCCATGGCCTGGGCGCCGATGTCGGCTGCGAATGCGTCGGCTACCAATGCCATGATCCCGCCGGAAAGGAGATTCCCAATCTGACCATGAACAATCTCGTCAAGTCGGTGAAGTTCACCGGCGGCATCGGCGTGGTCGGGGTGTTCACGCCGCAGGATCCCGGCGCACCCGATGATCTGGCCAAGAAGGGCGAGATCGTGTTCGACTGGGGAATGAGCTGGTTCAAGGGTCAGCATATCGCCACCGGGCAGTGCAATGTCAAAGCCTACAACCGCCAGTTGCGCGACCTGATCCATGCCGGCAGGGCGAAGCCCTCTTTCATCGTTTCGCACGAGATCGAACTGGGCAAGGCGCCGGAGGCCTACCAGCACTTCGATGCGCGCGACCAAGGCTGGACGAAAGTCATCCTGAAGCCTGGAGGATGAGAGGATTTCTTGACGGGGATGCCGGGGTCGAAGACAGGTATTCATCGAGTCCGGTTTGTCGCTTTTTACTGGACCAGTGCGCGCCGCCCGAGCGTATCCCTGTCGTCAACCGCATTGCTCGAACGTCGGCCATACGGCGATAGTGGACGGAGGACTTCACACAACGTACAAGCAGCTTGGCGAAAACCTGCTGGTCAAGATTCACGTCAAACCAAATATTTGTATTGGAACAATACACTCGGAACAGAAATAAGCTGCGTCCTGATACATGGCGCCG
>CBIHRW010000049.1:0-32384 GCA_966212545.1 uncultured Noviherbaspirillum sp. | reverse complement strand
CGAAAGAGGTGCAGGAAATCGCCGAAGATCTGCAATGGTGGAACTGGGACATCGAATTTTTTTGTCGCCACGTTCATTTGCTCCTGGACGCAGAGAAATACTATAAGGACCTTGCTGCAACGCGCGAGATGGCAGATGACCGTTACCGTCTCGTCGTGGAAATGGAAGGTAGTGGGAGTGAATTAGCAATTTCGGTTCTTGGTATTGACGACAATGGGAAATTTGTTGCCATAAGGGATACTCGGCAAGAATTCCAGGCTTACTTAGCTCAGATGGACGCACCGGAGGAGCAGGTTCTGACCTGGATGCCGAATCCGTTTCGGCTACTCTAGTCATGGACGAAACAAATGATGCACGAAGCAAACAAGCTGCATCAACTCGCTTTGAATGCTTATTCGGCGGGCAAGGCGGTCGATGCTCTTGAATGGATCGAAAAGGCGATTGCTGCTGCGCCTGACATTGCAAGCTTCCACGCCGATTGGGCAGTCATCGCCAAGGGGTTGCGGCCGGATAGCGAGAGGGCCGCCCATTATCTAAGGGCGATTGAGCTTGAGCCAGGCAACCCGGTCTTTCATGCAAACCTTGCGGCAACACTAAATGCATGCGGGAAGCATGCAGACGCCGAGATGTCCGCTCGACGGGCCATTCAGCTCATGCCGCAGCGCCCTGAGTCATGGCACAACCTCGCCACCTCGCAGTCTGGTCAGCAGCAGTGGCAAGAGGCGCTAAATTCCTATGAGCGTGCTATCGAGCTCGGGATAAAGAATATCCAGACGCGGTTGGCTGCCGGACGTGTTGCAATTGCAGTTAAAGCCCATGCCACAGTGATCACCCACTTCAGCGCCGTCCTCGAATTCGAAAGCGTCTCGAATGCAATCAAACTCGACTGCTTGATCCAAATCGGTAAAGCGAATGAGGCATTGGATGCATGGCAAGCGGCGATCGGTGCATATCAGGCAGCGCTGAAGGTCGATCAAGACTGTGCCGAGGTCCTTGTCTTGCTGGGTAATTTATTCAAGCGCATTGGATGGATGGATGATGCGCGTATGTGTTACCGTCGCGTGCTGGAACGAACTCCCGACTGTGCCGAGGCCGAGTTTAATCTGGGCGCTGTGGAGCATGCATCCGGGAACTACAAGGCTGCGCTGCAGCACTACCGGAATGCCATTTCCATAAATCCTGCGCTACCAGCGTTGTGGAGCAATTTGACGGCGTGCATGATTTATTCCGCTGAAGTTGATCCGAATGAAATTCCGCAGGTACTTCAGGCGTTCGACCGGACAATTGCCAAGCCATTGAGAGGGAATACGTCTTACTCGGGGTCAACAGACCCGAAGCGTCGTCTGAAGGTGGCGTATGTTTCTGCCGATTTTCGTGCGCATCCGGTGGGATACTTGGCACTGCCCCTGATCGAGGGACATTCTCGAGATCAGTTTCACGTGACCGCCTATTTTAGTCATCACAAGCCGGATGAATGGACGTCGCGGTTTCGGGCGGCGTCCGACGCGTGGGTAGATGCGGCAGGGATGGACGATGCGCACCTTGCTGAAAAGATACGCAGCGACAAGATTGATATTTTGGTGGACTTGGCGGGCCACACGGAAGGCAACAGGCTTCTTGCGTTCGCACGAAAGCCGGCACCTGTGCAGGCAACTTGGATGGGCTATGTGACTACAACAGGTATGGATGCAATTGATTGGCGACTGACACATATTGACGCCGATCCACCCGAATTCGACAAGCACTATAGCGAGCGCCTCTGGCGGTTGCCTGGCACCATGTGGTGTTTCCGCCCCCTGCCTAACATGGCCGAAGTCGGGTCATCACCATTCCTGAAAAATGGCTACGTAACCTTTGGCGCCTTTAATCGCTTTTCAAAAAACTCATCACAGGCCTTGGCAGCGTGGGCTGAAATCCTTCGAAGAGTACCGGGATCGAAACTAATTGTTTGCGGAACGCCCGAGAAAATGGCTGACGGCTTGGGACGGTTCTTTTCTGAGCATAGGGTATCAAAAGATCGCATTCAAACCGTGGGAAGCGTGGGGCATGAACGATTCTGGGCACTACACTCCGAAGTCGACATTGCGCTTGATCCATTTCCGTTCAATGGCGGGATGACCTCATGCGAGACACTTTGGCTTGGCGTTCCCTTAGTAACATGTACAGGCAGCACTAATATCAGTGCAGGAGGCGGGGCTGAGTTCAAGAGCCGGTTTGCTAGCAGGATGGGATTTGCATTTCTGAATAACATCGGACTTCGCGAACTCTCTGCAACGACGATTCCTCACTATATTGAAACGGCAGTCGCCTTGGCTTCAAATCCGTCAGGCCTGTCGCGACTTCGAGGTGAGCTTAGGTCAAGGATGCGGGCATCCCCTCTCATGGACGAAAAGCGCTTTGTGCATGAAGTAGAGAGTGCATATCGGCAAATGTGGCATCAATATTGTGAAAAAAATACCTAACGTCCAACATTCCGATCACGACACGGTGATTCACCGAGCAATCGGCATGTATCAGTCAAAGCAACTGGATGCCGCGGAGAATCTTCTGAAGTCTGTCAAATCGATCCGCCACTCTCCTCAATCGCATTTTCTGCTTGGGCGGATTGCAAACGATAGAGGTCAGGTCTCGGATGCGTTGGTGGAACTTCAGGCCGCCGTAGAGCTTGCTCCAACCTATGCAGTCGCATGGGCAGAAATTGGCACGATTCATTTTCACCAAGGGCGATTTGCGAAAGCAGTGCATTGCTTCAAGCGGGCAATCGCGTCAGATGCTGACATGCCCGAGGTACACAATAATTTGGGAAATGCCTATCGCGAACAGGGTTTGATCACAGACGCACAGGCGTGTTTCCGAGAGGCGATTGCGCTACGCCCTACTTATGCATTGGCACATAGCAACCTGCTCTTTGCACTGCAATACTCTAATTCTTCATCCCTGAAGGGTCTCCGGGATGCGCACATCGACTGGGCCAGGCTCCAGGTGCAAGGCCAAGAAAACTCGCCGACGAAGCGCGGGCGGAAGGCGGGCGATGAAAAGCTCACTATCGGATTTGTTTCGCCGGATCTTTATCGACATCCGGTGGGTGTTTTCCTTCTCCCTTACCTCGAGCACCATGACAAGGAGCGGTACCTTGCCATTTGCTATTCCGACAGCCGCCGAGAAGACGACTTGAGCCAGAAGCTGCGGAGTCATGCTGGCATTTGGCGGACTACGGGCGCGCTCGATGATGCGTCGCTATCCAGGCTGATTCAGCAGGACGGCGTTGACATTCTGGTTGATCTCGCAGGCCATACGGCCGGCAATCGCCTTCGCATGTTCGGACGCCGTGCCGCGCCAGTCCAGCTGTCCTGGTTGGGCTACTCATTCACCACCGGCCTGTCGGCAATGGACTATGTGCTCATGGACCATGTCTCCGCGCCTCCTGGATATGAGGAATGGTTTACCGAGACCTTGTTGCGGCTTGACGGCCTGCGTTTCTGCTATTCGCCGCCCTCGTATGCGCCACCAGTCGTCGCGCCGCCAAGCAGGCAGTCCGGCCTGGTGACATTCGGGAGCTTCAATAACCTTGCAAAGCTAGCCCCCGACGTGTTGCAGACGTGGGGCGAAATCCTGTTGCAAGTACCTGCCAGCAGGCTGGTCTTGAAATGGAAGTCTCTCGAGGATGCCGAAACGCAATCCAGGATTCGAGCCATGTTTGAGGGCTGGGGTGTGGAGGGCGCTCGAATCCAGTTTCGTGGCTGGTCGCCACATGCGGAGATGCTGGCGGAGTATGGTCTCGTCGACATTGCGCTCGATCCGTTTCCTTTTTCCGGCGGGTTGACCACATGCGATGCGCTTTACATGGGGGTCCCGGTCATAACCCTCATGGGCGGCTACCCGATCAGTCGGCAATCCGCGGGCTTTTTGCAGGCTGCAGGGATGGATGATCTGGTGGCCACTTCCCGAACTGAATACATTGAAAAGGCGATACGCCTCGCCGGCAATCCTATCGAACTTGAGCGTTTGCGCGCTTCAATAAGGCATCGAGTCCTGACATCCCGCATATGTGACGGGCCGGCCTATGCACGCGCGATCGAAGCACAGCTTGCCCGGTGCTGGCAGGAAGACGATAATGCGGTCAGCGTTCAACAGAGAGTAACCATGACAAAAACCTTTCTCCATGTGGGCTGCGGTTCCAAACGTAAGGACCGCACAACTGCCGCATTCAATACGCCTGAATGGAATGAGTCCAGGCTCGATATCGACGAGAAGGTCAATCCCGACATCGTAGGTACGATGACCGACATGTCGGCCGTGGCGAATGGCTCGGTCGATGCTATCTTTTCAAGCCATAACATCGAGCACCTGTATCCGCACGAGGTCCCTGTGGCCCTTGCCGAGTTCAGGCGCGTTCTGAGGTCTGATGGCTTCCTCGTTGTGACCTGCCCGGATCTGCAAAGCGTATGTGCACTGGTGGCGCAGGACAAGTTGACGGAGCCGGCCTACACGGCGCCTGCCGGTCCGATTGCACCTCTGGATATCCTGTACGGCTACCGTCCCGCAATGACGAAGGGGAACCTGTTCATGGCGCACCGCTGCGGTTTTACGCAGAGAGTGCTCACGGCGACATTGCAATCCGCGGGATTTGCTTCCGTGGCCGTACGCCGTCGCGAGCATCCTCACTACGACTTGTGGGCCGTGGCGACGATGCAACGGATGGAGCAGGATGCGCTCAGGACGTTGGCAGTTGCGCATTTTCCGTCGTAATGCATGCCCCCTTGTTTATCGCCGCAAGGGGGAGTGTGGCGTTTCAGGTTAGTTAACCAGAACGCGCTGAACGAATGATTTTTTGATCTTCTTCCGCGGTGAGCCAACTATTGGCACTGCGTCATGATTTGATCCGAGGAGGTTTACGTGACTGACTGGACCGCCGGGTATGTGGCCGACGTGGGCTATACGTATGGCTATTACCCCGAGCTTAATCCGCAACGGATAAAGCTCGCCTTTTTGAACGCCGGTGTAAAGTTTCCCGAAGTGGCGAATGCTTGTGAACTCGGCTTTGGGCAAGGGGTAAGCATAAATGCCCATGGCGCGGCTTCGGTTACGCGATGGTACGGTACCGATTTCAACCCGGCACAGGCAGGGTTTGCACAAGAGCTTGCAAAAGCTGCTACCTCTGACGTCAAGCTTTATGATGAAGCGTTTGCTGAATTTTGTAGCCGTCCGGATTTGCCTGACTTCGACTATATTGGCTTGCATGGGATCTGGAGCTGGATATCGGATGAAAATCGTGCGGTAATCGTTGAGTTCGTGCGGCGCAAGTTGAGAGTAGGGGGTGTGCTGTACATCAGCTACAACACGCAGCCGGGATGGGCGCCGATGGTTCCAATGCGGGACCTGCTTACCGAGCATGCGGCTACGCTGGGGGCAGAAGGAGTTGGCATTGTCAACCGTATCGATTCAGCCCTGGCCTTTGCTGAAAAGCTGATGGCAACCGATCCGTTCTATGCAAAGGTGAATCCTCAGATTGCCGAACGACTGAAGGCGTTGAAGGGGCAGAACCGAAGCTATCTGGCGCACGAATATTTCAATCGCGACTGGTTCCCCATGTCATTCTCCCGAATGGCAGATTGGCTATCGCAGGCAAAGCTGACGTTTGCGTGTTCAGCGCATTATATGGACCATGTCGATGCGCTCAATCTCAAGCCGGAGCAGCAGAAGCTTATCAATGAAATCCCCGACTTGATGTTTCGCCAGACGGTTCGGGATTTTTGCGTTAACCAGCAGTTCCGACGTGATTACTGGGTTCGCGGTGCACGCCGGCTCAACAACGTCGAGCAGGCCGAGGCGCTCCGGGCACAAAGAGTGGTTCTCGTTCAGCATCGCGAAGAAGTATCACTGAAGGTCTCCGTCAACCAGGGCGTGGTGACCATGCAGGAATCGATATATGGCCCGATCCTTGACGCACTTGCCAAGCATGTCCCCATGACGCTTGGCGAGATCGAGCAGGCGATAAAAGGAAAGGTGAGTTTCCCCCAGATATTGCAGGCGGTGTTGGTGCTAACTGCGACCGGCGCATTGGTATCGGCACAGGACGATGATGCGACGGCGCAGGTGCGTCCGACCACGGAGCGGTTTAACGCATACGTGCTGGACAAGGCACGTGGCAGCGAAGACATCTCCTATCTTGCAAGCCCGTTGACGGGCGGGGGCGTTACTACTGGCCGCATACATCAATTATTCCTGCTTGCGATTGCGGAAGGGAAGGATACGCCTGCTCTTTGGGCAGATTTCGTTTGGCAGCTTTTGGGAGGGCAGGGCCTCAGGCTGCTCAAAGACGGAAAGCCCCTGGAAACACCCGAAGAAAACAAGGCTCAACTAATCACTGAGGCACGCGAATTCGCCGAAAAGCGTCTTCCTATCCTCCGATCCTTGCAAATCCTATGACAGCAGCGATCTACTATCATCCCGAGGCATACACGACCTCGGGTCCCAAACTGATGGGACGTAATGCAGCCGGCGAGTCTTTTCTGCGCGGCTTTCTTGCTTATAGCCGTAATGGGGCCGAGTTCTGGGCCCAGGTCGAAAAGGCGGAGCACGGGGAGTCGTTCGCGTCCGCTGTCCGGGCTGCGGGCCGCGTGGAGCCGGTGAAGATCGTCGACAAGCATAGTATGGGTGCACTGTCCGAACCCGGTGTTGTTTATTGCCCTGGTCCGGGGATCGGCGAATTCGCATGGCATCGTGCTGCTTTGGGACATGGAAGATGGAGCGTGTGCGGCATCACCCATACGACATCCAGTGCCGGTGCCATGGATGCAATTGCCGAGCAGCTCACGGCACCCGTTCAACCCTGGGATGCCACCATCTGCACGAGCACCGCAGTAAAGGACAATGTCGATCGTTTACTTCAAGCCCAGGCTGAGTACTTGCGCGAGCGGTTGGGTGTGCAACGTTTTGTGTTGCCGCAATTGCCGGTGATACCGCTGGGGATCCATACCCAGGACTTCAGTTTTTCTGACGATCAGAGGACGGCGGCGCGTTCCGAAATTGGCGCGGATGCCCAGACGATCGTAGTGCTCTATACGGGACGGTTGTCTTTCCACGCCAAGGCGCACCCGCTTGCGATGTATCAGGCTCTGGAAAAAGCGGCCGCACAATTGCCAGGTCACTCGATTGTGCTCGTCGAGTGCGGCTGGCACGCGAACGATCACATTGCTAAAGCATATGCGCAGGCAGCGCAGGCCGCGTGTCCGTCCGTGCGAGTCGTGAATCTCGATGGTCGCCTGGCGGCATCGCGCCAGACTGCATGGGCCAGCGCAGATGTGTTCTGTTCGCTGTCGGACAATATCCAGGAAACATTCGGTATTGTGCCTATTGAAGCGATGGCTGCCGGATTGCCGGTCGTTGTGAGCGACTGGGATGGCTACAAGGATACGGTCAGGCACGGCGTGGACGGATTCCGCGTTCCCACGGTAATGCCGTCGGCGGGGTTGGGCACTGACCTAGCACTCCGCCACGCGTTAGAGATCGATTCATATGATGTGTATTGCGGAAACACCTGCAGCCTGGTAGCTGTAGATGTTGAGGCGACGTCGCAGGCATTTAAAACACTTTTCTCTTCTCCGGCACTTCGCAAGCAAATGGGGGATGCAGGAAGAGAGCGCGCCAGGACTGTCTACGACTGGAAGTCAATCATCCCGCAGTACGAGGATTTGTGGGCGCGACTCTCCGAGATTCGCGCAGCCGAGGCTCCCAAGGTGAAAAGCCTGCCGCACCCATGGCCGGCAAGACTTGATCCGTTCCACGCATTTGCCAGTTATCCAACCTCGATACTGTCATCCGCAACCGTTCTCGCATTGGTGGATACCTCCGTTGCTGCTGCCCGTACACGCGTCGAGTCTTTGGGTGGCCTGACGATGGTGAATTTTGCAAAGGCGGTATTGCCCTCGGGCGCCGAGATTCATGCAGTTCTCGATGTCCTCGCAGAAGGGCCTAAACCAGCGGCCGAACTTGTTCGCGCGATTCCCGAAGTACGCCAGGCTTTCGTTTTCCGTTCCCTGGGATGGCTGTTGAAGTTTGGCGTCCTCAAGGTTGTCTCGTGAAGATTCTCTTCGTACACCAGAATTTCCCCGGGCAGTTCAAGTTTCTGGCCCCGGCTCTTGCATCGACCGCTGGCACCGAGGTGGTGGCCATGACGATGCAAAAAGTTGAGGTGTCCGAGTGGCAGGGTGTCAAATTATTCTCCTACTCAGCTTCGCGAGGTTCGACTCAAGGCCTGCATCCTTGGGTGAGTGATTTTGAAACCAAGACCATACGGGGTGAGGCGTGCTACCGGGCTGCGTTGCGAATGCGAAATGAAGGCATTTATCCGGATGTCATTGTGGCGCACCCCGGGTGGGGGGAAAGCCTGTTCCTCAAAGATGTCTGGCCTCGCGCAAAACTGGGCATCTATTGCGAATTCTTTTATCACGCGCAAGGGGCTGATGTAGGTTTCGATCCCGAGTTCCCGTCGCGGGACGAAGGCGACGCGTGCCGCCTCCGCCTAAAAAATGTCAACAACCTGCTTCACTTCGAAGTCGCCGACGCGGGCATTTCTCCGACGCACTGGCAAGCGAGCACTTTCCCCGAGCCATTCCGAAGCAAGATCACTGTCGTGCACGATGGTATCGACACAGACGCGATTGCTCCAAACTCGGACGTCGCCCTAACCCTGAACGGCAACCTGAACCTGACCAAGCAGGACGAAGTCATTACATTCGTCAATCGCAATCTCGAACCCTACCGCGGTTATCACATCTTCATGCGTTCGCTCCCGGAGATCCTCAAGCGTCGGCCGAAGGCGCGGGTGCTCATTATCGGAGGCGATGACGTCAGCTACGGAGCGCGGCCCGAGGGCGGTAGGAAATGGAAGGATATCTTTGCCGAGGAGGTGCGGCCGCAAATCAACGACGCCGATTGGGCGCGGGTGCATTTCCTTGGCAACATTCCCTATCAGTATTTCATTCCACTTCTGCAACTGTCGACGGTGCACGTGTATCTCACATACCCGTTCGTGCTGAGCTGGAGCCTGCTGGAGGCGATGAGCGTCGGCTGTGCGATCGTGGCTAGCGATACGCAGCCCTTGCATGAGGCGATCAAGCACAACGTGACAGGACGTCTCGTCAATTTCTTCGATGTGAAAGGGCTGGCGGAGCAGGTCTGTTCGCTGCTGGAGCAGCCGGAAGAACGAGCTTGGCTGGGGTCGAACGCGCGGCAGTTTGCGCGGGAAAACTACGATTTGAAAACCGTATGCTTGCCCCGTCAGCTTGACTGGATCCAATCCCTGGTCTGATCGTTCCCATTCCGCGCCTCCCCGGCGCGGATGACAGCCAGGCAGCACTGCCTATTCTTCACAGCCGCCTCAGCCTCGTAGCGATACCAATTTTTCACTCCGTTGCGTGCACGCGACCGCATTCTTCCTGTCCCATGGGAAAAATCTGGTGGGTAAGGTTGAGCTATGGTAAGCTTCAAAAATGTGATTTACGTCACAAATTTTGCTGCAAGGCAGCAAAAACGCAATTCGCCGGGGCGGCATATCGGCGATCTTCCTGAAGCTTCCCGGCTTACCTTGACGCGCAGATCGTGCACGAAGAACGTAGATGAAACCCAAATTCCAGATCCCGAAAGATGAAATTGCGCAGGCACTGCTAGGCTTCAAGAGCGCCTTCCGGACCGTCGGCGTCTTCAGCGCGATTATCAACCTCATCCTCCTCGTGCCGTCCATCTACATGCTGCAGGTGTACGACCGCGTTCTGCCGAGTCGCAACGAGACGACGCTGCTGATGCTCACCGTCATCACGCTCGGCGCCTACATCCTCATGAGCGCGCTCGAATTCGTGCGCAGCTTTGTGCTGGTGCGGGTCGGGGCGAAGCTGGACATGCAGTTGAACAAGCGCGTCTATTCAGCGGCGTTCGAGCAGAACCTGCGCAAAGGTGGCGGTAACGCCGGGCAGGCGTTGAGCGACCTGACAAACATCCGCCAGTTTGTCACGGGTAACGCTCTGTTTGCGTTCTTCGACGCGCCGTGGTTCCCTATCTATCTCGCCGTCATCTTCCTGTTCGAGCCGTCCCTTGGTGTTTTCGCGCTGGTCGGCACGCTGATCCTCGTCGCGCTGGCCTATGTGAACGAAAAGGTGTCGAAGAAGCAGCTCGAAGAGGCGAGCAATCTCGCCATCCGTTCGGGCAACCTGGCAACCAATAACTTGCGCAATGCGGAAGTCATCGAATCAATGGGCATGCTGCCGAACCTCATGCACCGCTGGTTCCAGATGCACAGCCGGTTCCTCGCGCTGCAAGCGGAGGCGAGCGACAAGGCTGGCGTCGTGACGGCCGCCACCAAATTTGTGCAGGTGTCCTTGCAATCGCTCGTACTGGGCTACGCCGCACTGCTGACTGTCGAAGGCAAGATCACCCCCGGCATGATGATCGCCGCCACCATCTTGATGGGCCGCGCGCTCAGCCCGGTCCAGCTCGTGATCAGTGTGTGGAAGCAGTACAGCAGCACACGCAGCGCCTATCACCGTCTAACCGAACTTCTCGAGGCGAACCCGTCGCGCAAGGCCGGCATGTCCCTTCCGAAGCCTGCCGGTGCAATGTCCGTTGAAGGGGTGATGGCTGCGCCGCCCGGCGCGCAAGTTCCGGTCATCAAGGGGCTGACTTTCGCACTGCAGCCTGGTGACGCGCTCGGTGTGATCGGGCCCAGTGGTTCTGGTAAGTCGACGCTGGCGCGCTTGCTGGTCGGCGTTTGGCCCTCCGCCGCAGGTAAGGTGCGTCTGGACGGCGCCGATGTGTTCCAGTGGAACAAGGACGAGCTCGGCCCCCACGTCGGTTACCTGCCGCAGGATGTCGAACTCTTCAGCGGCACCGTCGCCGAAAACATTGCCCGCTTCGGCGAAGTCGATTCGGAAAAGGTCATCGAGGCGGCCAAGAGGGCCGGCGTGCATGACTTGATCCTCCATTTCCCGAAAGGTTACGACACGATGCTGGGAGACGGCGGTGCCGGTCTCTCGGGCGGCCAGAAGCAGCGTATTGGGCTGGCGCGTGCAATGTACGGCGACCCGTCGCTGGTAGTGCTGGACGAACCCAACTCCAACCTGGATGACGTTGGTGAGCAGGCACTTGTCGCCGCCATCATTGATATGCGCCGGCGCGGCAAGACGGTCGTGCTGATCACGCACCGTACCAGCGTCATTGGCGCAACCAACAAGCTCCTGCTGTTGCGCGACGGCGTCGCCCAGGCATTCGGTCCGAGCAATGAAGTTCTTGCCGCGCTCGCAAAGCAGAACCAGCAGATCGCCCAGCAGCAGGCTCAGGCACGCGCTGCACAGACAAGCCAGACCCCCGCAGTCGCAGCTCAGGAATAACGATGATGAAACTGTTGAAAAGCACAGAGGCAACCGAGGTCGTTGCACAGGATGTCACAAAGGTTGATGTGGATACCGATCCTTCCCGTCATGCACGCCTTGGCTGGCTGATCGTTTTGCTGGGTATCGGTGGCTTCCTGTTGTGGGCATCGTTTGCGCCGCTCGACAAGGGCGTGCCGATGAGTGGTACGGTGACCGTATCGAGCAATCGGAAGGTCGTGCAGCACCAGACCGGGGGCACCATCGAAGATATCCTGGTCAAGGAAGGCGATGTCGTCAAAGCCGGCCAGCCGCTTGTCCGCATGAATGACATCCAGGCGAAATCGGCGTTTGAAATTGCGCGCGTCCAGTACTTCAACGCACGCGCGGTGGAAGCGCGCTTGATTGCGGAACGCGATGGCAAGAAGGCGATTGAATTTCCGGCGGAATTGCAAAGCGCAAAGGACGACCCGCGCGTAGCGGGCAATATCGCCCTGCAAACCCAGTTGTTCACGTCCCGTCAATCTGCCTTGCAGTCTGAGCTTGCCGCCGTGAATGAGTCGATTGCCGGTCTAAAGGCGCAAGTACACGGTTTGCAGGAAGGGCTCGAAAGCCAGAAGCAGCAGCAGGTGTTCCTCAAGGAGCAACTTGAAGGCATGCGTGATCTCGCCAAGGAAGGCTACGTCGCACGGAATCGCTTGCTCGACCTGGAGCGTACCTATGCGCAGATCAATGCCGGCATCTCCGAGAACATTGGCAACATCGGCCGCTCGCAACGCCAGATCGCGGAACTGACCCTGCGCCGTGTCCAGCGCCAGCAGGAATACCAGAAGGAAGTGCGGTCGCAGTTGTCCGACGTGCAGAAGGAAGCCGAGGCACTGGCGAATCGCCTGAAGAGCCTGGATTTCGATCTGCAAAACGTTGTCGTCAAGGCGCCGGTCGATGGCGTTGTGGTCGGACTGAACGTTTTCACCCGCGGTGGTGTCATCCCCGGTGGTTTCCGCATGATGGATCTTGTGCCGGCGGATGATCCGCTGGTTGTCGAGGGACAGGTGCCGGTGCACCTGATTGACAAGGTGCATGCGAACCTGCCTGTTGAACTCATCTTTGCCGCGTTCAACCAGAACGAGACACCGCACATTCCGGGCATGGTCACACAGGTATCGGCAGACCGACTGATCGATGAAAAGACCGGTGCGCCGTACTACAAGGTTCAGGCCAAGGTCACCCCGGAAGGCGCCAAGTTGCTGAAGGCGCACCAAGTGCGCGCCGGCATGCCAGTCGAAATCTTCGTCAAGACCGGCGAACGCACCATGATGAGCTACCTGCTCAAGCCGATCTTCGATCGCGCCAACATGGCATTGACTGAGGAGTAAGCGTGGCGACGATGAAGAGGCGTGCGCTGGTGACAGCGCTGGCTGCGGCATTCGTATGCCAGGCCAATACCGCATTTGCCATGGGCCTGGTGCAGGCGTACGAGGCTGCGCTGCAAAATGATCCGATCTACCGGTCGGCCATGCATGACAACGAGGCGGGGCAGCAGTACAAGGAAATCGGGCGTTCGTATCTGTTACCCAGTGTAACGGCGAGTTATGCGAAGAGCAAGAACCGCTCCGATATCACCGCGCCCAATTTCCTTGGCCAGATGACGACCACGCATCCGGAGTACGACAGCCGGTCGGCGGGCGTCAACATTCGTCAACCGTTGTTCAACCTCGACAGACTGGCCCGTTACCATCAGGGCGCAGCGCAGACCAACTACAGCGACGCCTTATTCACCGCGCGAGGACAGGATCTTGTGATCCGCCTTGTTAGCGCCTACGCGGAGGCCAAGTACGCGGAGGACCAGCTAGCTCTGGCGACGATCCAGCGCGACACCTTTGCCGAACAGAAGATCGTCAATGAGCGCATGTTCCAGCGGGGCGAGGGGACTAAGACCGACATGCTCGAAACCCAGGCTCGTTACGACTTGGCCGAGGCGCAGCTTCTCGAGGCGCGCGAC
Source organism: uncultured Noviherbaspirillum sp. (assembly GCA_966212545.1). Taxonomy (GTDB): domain Bacteria; phylum Pseudomonadota; class Gammaproteobacteria; order Burkholderiales; family Burkholderiaceae_D; genus Noviherbaspirillum. The sequence goes on along the minus strand of CBIHRW010000049.1, from coordinate 19,019 downwards.
GTTGTTGTCAACGCGCGCAGTGCGCTTGCTTCGATGGTCGGCAGTGACGTGACCCAGCTCGACCCGCTGTCGGATGACTTCAAGGTCAAGCCGATGGTGCCGGCAAGCTTCGAGGAGTGGAAGTCGGTTGCGCTCGAACGCAGTGCCGAGATTGCTGCGCAACGTTACCAGGTGGAAGTGGCTGAGCAGGAGATCAAGAAGAATCGCGCAGGGCATGCGCCGACGGTCGATCTTGTCGCCGGCTACAACAAGAGCCTTTCGGAATCGATCTCGACGCGCAACCAGGATTCAACCGTACGCAGCGTGGGCGTGCAGGTCAGCATTCCGTTGTATTCCGGCGGGCTGGTGACTGCTGCAACGACTCAGGCTGTTGCCAATCATGAGAAGGCCAAAGCGGACCTTGATTCGAAGACGAGCCAGGTGCTCGTTGAGCTCCGCAAGCAGTACAACGCAGCGACGAGCAGTGCGGCACGGATTGAGGCCCTCGTGAAAACCGTGGAATCGGCACGACAGCTGGTGCAGGCAACGCAACAAAGCGTGAAGGGCGGCGTTCGCATCAACCTGGACGTGCTGAACGCCCAGCAGCAACTGTACACGGCACAGCGCGACCTGGCTCAGGCGCGTTACAGCTATCTGGTCAGCTACCTGCGGCTCCGCTTTGCCGCAGGTACCCTCAACGCAGAGGACCTGCATACCGTCGCCTCCTATTTTGTATCCGGCGGCCGAAGCAATATGATGTCGGAAGCACCCGTTCCCACGCGAATTATGGCGCGTGTGTACACCAAAGCGACTCCCGTAGCCGTTACGGCGGCTCCGAAGGCAGCACCGGCAGAGCAGGACACCACGCGGGCCGACGTGTTGAAGGCCTTGCATGGGTGGGCGCAGGCGTGGAGTGAGCAGGACATCGCTGGGTATCTGGGTTTCTATGCGTCGGATTTCCAGCCGGCGGAGAAGCAGTCACGCGAAGCATGGGCAAAGGAACGCGAGGCCCGCATCAAGGGCAAGTCGCGCATTACGATCAAGGCCGAGGCACCGGAAGTCATCGTACAGGGGGACACCGCAACGGTGAAGTTCCGTCAGGTCTATCAAGCGGACAAACTGAACGAGTCGACGCGCAAGACGCTGGTGTTCGCGAAGGACGCAGGGCAGTGGCGGATTCGACAGGAGATCGCCGGCGGTTAAGCCCTCTGTTTCGTCGTTCGATAAATAAAAGAACGGGCTCGTTGTCGAGCCCGTTTTTTGTTTTGGTGGCTTCAAAAGCTACTCTTGTTGCCCGGATTGTCCCCGGCACCACGCTTGCCACATCTCGCGGTACGCCGCCTCCATTTCTTGCACGAAGCGCCTTTCGTCCGTGAGCGGGGCGGCTGCCATGCGCGCACGCAAGGATTTCCGTAGTTCGGTCATGCGCATCGCGTCATGAGCCAGTGCAATTGCCACCTGCACGTAGCCCCTCTCGTCCTCTGCGCAAAGTTCAGGCAATCCAAGGTTGTTCAGGAAGGCATAGCTCATACGGCTGGAGAAGCGGGTGGAGAACCGGCCCTGCTCGACATTGCCCGTTTCGCTTTTGTTCTGCATGCTACCCATGCACGTCACAAGTGGCACACCCAGCCATAGCGTTTCGCAGGTAGTAGTGCCGCCGTTGAACGTAAGGGTCGAGTGCGATATCGACCTCGGCGTGCAGCGCCCAGAACTGGCTGTGCAGGGCTTCTGATTGGGGAGTGGCGCTCATGGATGGATCGGAAGGCGTGCTGCAAGCCCGCAGGTTGCGGCACTGCGTTTATTTGAGCAAGATGCCTCACGCGAGGCTGAACCCGGTATCCGTAATCCCGATCAACGAAATCGCTGCGGCAGTGTCCGTCGCGGTAACAGCCGCAGCAATTGCACTTCCCTTGGTAATCGAATCCGTCGCGCTGTTGTAAGTCACGCCGTGTTGAACGGCCACATAATTGGCCACCGTTGCCTTGTTGTCCAGCAAGTCCGCCACCCAGCCCCAGGTCGCATTTCCCTTGAACGTATGGGCGGAGTTGAGCATCGTGCTGACCAGGGACCCCTTCGTTTCATTCCCCTGAGCCAGTTGGTCCGCCCAGTAGGCCACGTCTGCTTCAGGTGGCGCTGTGGTGCCTGTGCGCCCGAGCACGTTCTTGTAGATCACTTTCACGAAATCGGCGTTTGTCATTGTCGACGAGTACCCTGTCAGCGAGCTGTACTGCACGGCTGCACTGTAGAAGCTTTCGGCGATGCTGTTGATGGACTGGCCGTTCTTGAATTGCGTGATCCAGTAGTTCAGGCCGCCCGCGTCGGGGACGCGGTTGAAGAAGGCGACATAGAGTTCCTGGAGGGTCTTGAGATTTGCTGTTGAAATCGTCGCCGCGTTGGCGCCGATGGTGAGGTCGACCGTCATGTCCGAAAAGCGGATCTGTTCGACATTCATCAATGTGTCGGTGCCGTCGGTTCCCTTGCCGTCCTGCAGCTTGTAGCTATTGGCAACCTTAGAAATCGCATAGTTGTTGCGGGCGCCTGCGGCGGCGACGGTGTCGGTGCCGGCACCGCCATCGATCGTGTTATTGGTGGACGTTGTGCTCAACTGGTCGTCGGAAGTGCCGCCGGTAAAGTACCATGCCGGGTTTTCCTTGTATTCCTGCGTGCTCAGGTATCCGCCCAGCTGCAGCCCGTTCGGGCCATAGTAGTGCGTCGTCAGGATGCTGTATCCCTTTTCTGTCTTGTAGAAATGCCCGCTGCCGAGGAGCCATTCGTCACCGGCGGCAACGAAGTCGCTTGCCTTGAGGGTGGTGAAATGGCCGCTGCCGTCGTTGAGCCACACCAGCGGTGTAGAGGCCTTGAGGTTTCCGCCGTTGTACTCGACAGTAAAGTCCTTCACGCCGTCATTGTTGAAGTCGACGATGTTGACCCACATGGCCCAGGGATTGCCCTTCGATTGTCCGGCAACGGCAGTCATGGCGTCGGCGGCGGTCATCGACTCGGCGGTGACGTCGGTATACACGTTGTTGCCGTCATTGCGCAGCAGCTGGATGAACGCGCCGTCGTAGAACGGCTGGCCGTTCGTGCCCACTACAATGAGGTCGTCCTTGCCATCGACGTTGAAATCCACCTTCTGTATATCAAGGGCGATATGGACGGGGAGGCCCGCAGGTGCCGGCAGTTGCGTCATGCCATTTTGCGAGTACTTGCCCCCTTGGTTCCAGAGGATGATGGTTTGGCGCAGTGCGTTGTAGGAGGCATTCGCGTCCCCGGTAACAAGCAGTTCCGGAAGCGCGTCACCGTTCAGGTCCGTCATCGTCGCGCCGGGGAAGTTGTGCGATGTCAGAGTGTCGAGGGTTTCGCCTGATTGCACCGGAATGACGGACTGCGTTGGTGTGAAATTGCCCTTGCCGTCATTGATCAGCATGTAGGGCAGGATCTTTCCCTGCGCCGGATAGCCATTGCCCACGAAGATGTCGATATCCCCATCGCCGTCGATGTCCCCGAATGCGGCGGTGTGGGTAAAGTCGCTCTGCTGGGGCAGGCTAAAACTCGCGTCATCGTAACCACCGTCCGCCCGTGACAGGAAGAGCCGGTTTTGCGCCCCGGGGAACGGCTCCATATCCCATCCATGGTCCGCCACGTAGATGTCCTTGCGGCCATCGCCGTTGAAATCGGCGAACAACGCCTTGCGCGGGTGAACCCCGACTGCGGAGCCCGGGAACGCCGTGTCGCTTAACGGGGTAAAGCCGCTATTGCCGTCGCCCAGAAATATGCGGGCAGGCTGCGGGGAATAGCTTGTGCTCAGCCCGGGGTAAAAAGAGCCGAGCACCAGCAAGTCGGTCTTGCCGTCGCTATTGATGTCCTCGGTAATCGGCGAAAACAGATCCTTGGGCCTGAAGGTGGTGTCGGCCGGTTTGAATTCGATTAGCGTGTAGTAGGTAGAGAGGGGCGGCATGGGGATCAATACTTTTGCTTATTGGCAATGCCAGTATATCAATTGCCGTTAAAGCATGTGGACCGCCCCTGATTTCTGCACTCGGCCGCTTTTCTCATGCGCCGGGCTCACCCCACTCCTCTGGCAGAAAACCCTTCTTCACAAGGCAGTGAAACGACGACTATTCCCACTCCCGAGTCGCCACTGCCTGGTATGAAGAGGTAAGGCTTTACGTTTGCGCATTGTCGCGCATCGCCTTCTTGCAGTGAGGGCAAGACTCCCCCGGTACGTAATACGGCGACAACTGCTCCCGCGGTGTCACCACTGCCCGGCACGCGAAGCACTGCTTCGTCTCCGTCGCTTCCAGCTTCGGATTCAGCGCCGTCCGGTAGTCGAACACGAAGCAGTCGCCGGTGTAGTGGTCGCCACCCACTTCCTCGAAGTACTTCAGGATACCGCCTTCGAGCTGGTACACGCTCTCGTACCCGACATTCTGCATATGGATCGCCGCCTTCTCGCAGCGGATGCCGCCGGTGCAAAAGGTGACGACGGTCTTGTCTGCCAGCTCATCCTTGTGCTTTTCCACGACGGCCGGGAATTCACTGAATTTCTCGATGCGGTAGTCGATGGTGTTGTTGAAAGTGCCGACGTCGACTTCGAACGCATTGCGGGTATCCATCATCACCACCGGCTTGCCGTTATCGTCGTGGCCCTGGTCGAGCCAGCGCTTGAGCGTCTTGGGACCGACTGCGGGTGCGCGGCCTTCTTCCGGCTTGATCAGCGGGTTCTTCATCGTGATGATTTCGCGCTTGAGCTTGACCAGCATCTTGGTGAAGGGCTGGCGGTCGGAATAGCTCTCCTTGACTTCAATGTCGGCAAAGCGCGCGTCGGCGCGCAGCCAGGCAAGGAATCGGTCGATGGATTCGCGCAGGCCGGCGAGAAAGAGGTTGATGCCTTCCGGGCTGAGCAGGATGGTGCCTTTCAGGCCGAGTTCTTCGCATAGCGCCCGGAATTCCGGACGCTTCTCGACCGTGTCGTCGAAGCTGATGAATTTGTAGGCGGCAATATTGACGTAGGTGTTGCTGGACTGCATAGGGAGTGCGAAATGGAGAATTGTGGTCCCAGCGTGTGGATAACGCTAAGTCTTTGATTTGCCGTCATTATATACGCCGGAGCTGTCGGGCGAAATCGGTCGCGCATGAGCAAGCCGGCCGGGTGCCAAAAATGCCTTATTGCTTGCCGATCGGAACCGGTGAGCCGCTGTAAAATACCGCGATGACGACCCCGCAATTCATCCACCTCCGCCTCCATTCCGAATACTCCATCGTCGACGGCCTCGTGCGCATTGACGATATCGTCAAGGCCGCAGCCAAGGACGGCCAGCCGGCGATGGCGATCACCGACCTTGCCAACCTGTTCGGCATGGTCAAGTTCTACAAGGCCGCGCGCGGCAAGGGCATCAAGCCGATCGCCGGATGCGATGTCTGGATTACCAATGAAGACGACCGCGACAAGCCGTCGCGCCTGTTGTTGCTCTGCAAGAACCGTACGGGTTATCTGCAGATGTGCGAGTTGCTCACCAAGGCATGGTTGACAAACGTGCATCGCGGCCGCGCCGAGGTGCGCACCGAATGGCTTGAGAATGGCGCGGCGAGCGAACTGATTGCCTTGTCGGGCGCGCATTCCGGCGACGTCGGAGTGGCAATCGACAACGGCAACCCGGCGCTGGCGCAGAAGTGCGCGGAGCGATGGGCATCAATCTTCCCGAACCATTTCTACATCGAAGTGCAACGCTACGGTCAGCCCAACATGGAAAACCATGTGCGGCAGGCGGTGGCGTTGGCCGCGAAGCTGAAGCTGCCGGTGGTGGCGACGCATCCGATCCAGTTCCAGACGAAGGAAGAGTTCATTGCGCACGAGGCGCGCACCTGTATCGCGGAAGGCGAGATCCTTGCCAATCCGCGCCGGGTGAAACGTTTCAACGAGGCGCAGTGTTTCCGCACGCAGGCGGAAATGGCCGAGGCGTTCGCTGACATGCCGGCCGCGTTGCAGAACTCGATCGAGATCGCCAAGCGCTGCAACCTGCAGCTTGAACTCGGCAAGCCGAAGCTGCCGCTGTTCCCGACGCCGGACGGCATGTCGCTGGACGACTTCCTGGTGCATCAGGCGAAGACTGGCCTGGAAGAACGCCTGGTGCAATTGTTCCCGAACGAGGAAAAGCGCGAGAAGGTGCGGCAGCGCTACGAAGATCGCCTGAAGTTCGAGACCGATACCATCATCAAGATGGGTTTCCCGGGTTACTTCCTGATCGTGGCGGACTTTATCCAGTGGGGCAAGAATAACGGTGTGCCGGTCGGACCGGGCCGCGGCTCGGGGGCAGGCTCGCTGGTGGCGTATGCGCTCAAGATCACCGACCTCGATCCGCTGGAATACAACTTGCTGTTCGAGCGCTTCCTGAACCCGGAACGCGTCTCGATGCCTGACTTCGATATCGACTTCTGCCAGGAAAACCGCGACCGCGTGATCCAGTACGTGAAGGACCGCTACGGGCGGGAAGCGGTATCGCAGATCGCGACCTTCGGCACGATGGCCGCGAAGGGCGCGGTGCGTGACGTGGGCCGCGTGCTCGACATGAGCTATACCTTCTGCGACGGCATCTCCAAGCTGATCCCGTTCAAGCCGGGCAAGCAGGTGTCGATTGCCGAGGCGATCGAGGAAGAACCGCTGCTCAAGGAGCGGCTGGAGAATGAAGAAGAGGTCAAGCAGTTGCTCGACCTTGCGCAGCAGGTCGAAGGCATCGCGCGCAACATCGGCATGCACGCCGGCGGCGTGCTGATCGCGCCCGGCAAGCTGACCGATTTCTGTCCGCTGTACACGCAGGGCGGCGATGCTGGCGTGGTGTCGCAGTACGACAAGGACGACGTGGAAGCGGTCGGCCTGGTGAAGTTCGACTTCCTGGGTTTGACGACGCTGACTATTCTCGACCGGGCGGTGAACTACATCAAGATGCTCGACCCGGCGATGCAGGACTTCGACCTGGCCAAGCTGCCGCTCAACGACAAGCCGTCCTACGAGCTGCTGACCAAAGCGAAAACCGTCGCCGTGTTCCAGCTGGAAAGCCGCGGCATGCAAGGCATGCTCAAGGATGCGCGTCCCGACCGTTTCGAGGACATCATTGCGCTGGTGGCGCTCTACCGTCCGGGCCCGATGGACCTGATTCCCGACTTCTGCAAACGGAAGCACGGCGAGAAATTCGAATACCCCGACCCGCGTACCGAGGGCATCCTGGCCGAAACCTACGGCATCATGGTGTACCAGGAGCAGGTGATGCAGATGGCGCAGGTGATCGGCGGCTACTCGCTCGGCGGCGCGGACTTGCTGCGCCGCGCGATGGGCAAGAAGAAGCCGGAAGAGATGGCGCAGCACCGCCTGATCTTCCGCGAGGGCGCGGCCAAGAACGGGCTGACGCAGGAGAAGGCCGACGAGATCTTCGATTTGATGGAGAAGTTCGCGGGCTACGGCTTCAACAAGTCGCACGCAGCCGCATATGCGCTGCTGTCGTACCACACGGCTTACCTGAAGGCCCACCATCCCGCCGCGTTCATGGCAGCCAACATGTCGCTGGCCATGGACGACACCGACAAGATCAAGATCCTGGTCGAGGATGCGATCGATATCTGCAAGCTGCAGATGCTGCCGCCGGATATCAACAAGTCTGACTACCGCTTTGTGCCTGTGGGCGAGCCGGGCAAGAAATCGACGCAGATCCGCTACGGCCTCGGTGCGGTCAAGGGCTCGGGGCAGAATGCGATCGAAGCGATCATTGCCGCGCGCGAATCCGGCGGCCCGTTCACGGACCTGTTCGACTTCGTCAAGCGCGTGGACAAGAAGCAGATCAACCGCCGCACGATCGAAGCGCTGATCCGTGCCGGTGCGATGGATTGCTTCGGTGTCGATCGCGGCATCTTGTTTGCCTCGGTCAACTTCGCGATGGAGTGCGCGGAGCAGGCGCACGCGTCGGCCAACCAGGTCAGCCTGTTCGGCGGCGATGACAATGACATGGTGCCGCCGCCGGAGTACGTCAAGGTGCCGGCATGGAGCGACAAGCAGCGCTTGACCGAGGAAAAGCTGGCGCTGGGCTTCTACCTGTCGGGCCACCTGTTCAATGCGTATGAGGGCGAGGTGCGCAAGTTCATCAAGACCAAGCTGCTCAGTCTCGAACCGTCGCGCGATCCGCGCCTGCTCGCGGGCATCATCAGCGCGGTACGGGTGCAGATGACGCAGCGGGGCAAGATGGCAATCGCCACGCTGGATGACGGTACCGCGGCAGTGGATGTGACGGTGTACAGCGAGCTGTTTGAAGCCAACAAGCAGTTGTTCAAGGAAGACGAATTCCTCGCGGTGCTCGGCAAGGTCACGGAAGACCGTTTCAACGGCGGCGTGCGCATCACGGCGGAAAAGGTGATGGACATCGCCATGGCGCGCGTGCAGTTTGGCAAGCAGTTTGCGTTCTCGCTGACGACGCGGCTGGATGCGGCGCAGATGAAGAGCATTCTCGCGCCTTACCGTTCCGAGAATGGGCTGCCGCTGATGATGCGCTACATGCAGGATGGCGTGGGCAGCTGCGAGATCCGGCTGGCGGATGACTGGCGCGTGGCGCCGGCGGATGGATTGAAGCAGTCGCTGTTCGAGAAGCTGGGGGTGAAGGGCGCGACGGTGGAGTATTGATCCGGTTGGCAGTCGCGCACAGATGCGTTTGAGGGCGGGCGGTTGATTTGGATTACGTGTTACCGTTTCCCCCGTCATTCCCGCGGAGGCGGGAATCCATAGTGAGATTGTCCCGACGACCGGCTTATGGATTCCCGCCTCCGCGGGAATGACGGGGAACGTAGTTTGGTACTGATAGCCTTCCTGCCCGCATGCAAGCAATTGCGCCCGGCGAAACCAAGCGCAATCCGCCGAGCGCTCCTTATGCAAACGAACCTGTGCTCCTCCGGCCTGCCGACTCCCCCACTAACGCCATCAACTGTGAACACTTCCACTCCGGTGCAACCAACCGTTTCGACACCTTGATGAGATCCGGCCCTTCCGGATGCTGTTTCAACATGAAGCCCATATCCAGCATCAGCCGCTGGATCGGCCTGTTCTCCGCAAGCACATCTCCCTCGATCTTCTCGAACCCTGCCGTACGCGCGATGCAGACGAAGGCCTCAATCAGCTTGCGTCCGAGACCGCCATGCTGCCATTTATCCGCCACCACCACACCGAAATCGCAGCGTGACGGGAACGGGTCGGCCACATACTGCGCCATCGCGATCGCGATTTCCCGTCCGTCCTCCCGGATCACGGCCAGCAAGGTCATGGCTTCGGCCGGTACGTTGCGGGTGAAGCGCTCGAGCATGCGCGGCGTCAGCTCGTGGATGGGGCTGAAGAAGCGCTGGTAGCGGCTTTTCACCGATAGGCCGCGCACCAGGTCCTGGATCAGTTCGCCGTCGTCGGCGCGGGCGCCGCGCAGGGTGACCGTGGTGCCGTCCGCGAGGCGCCAGGTGTCGTGCACCTCGTGCGATGGCGCGCGGAATGGCAGGTACAACTTCCAGTCGAGCGGAAAGGGCAGCAGGTTGAACATGATGTCCTCCGCGTCATGCAAAGGCGGCGCCTGCCGTGGCCGGATGTGGGGCCGCTTCGGCTGTCCGGGAGGCGGCGGTGCAGCGGCCGGCATCGCATATCAGGCTGATGCGTGCGTCGTCCATCGGCGAGATCAGCGCCGGGCCGCGGCGATCGAGGACGATGCTTTGCCCGGCATTCAGGACGACGTCACGGATGTCGCCGTCCTGGGCAATCCAGACGCTTCCCGAGAGGGCGCGGATCGTCCAGCCGTACGCCCCGCGCAGGTGCATGTGCTGGGTGCCGCGCAGCGACAGGGTTTCGCCGGCCGGGCTCAGTTGCATCTCCTTGCGGGAGACGGCGCCATCGCGGTGGTGTTGGGCGATGCGGGCAGTGGTCTTTTGGACATTGGCTTTCATCATGTGCTCCTTCTTGAGAGAGGCGAGGCCTTGTGGGCGTCTCCTTGAAGCACATTATGGTTTGTTCTCGCATATTTACAATTATGCGAAATGGAATAATATTGTTTCCATTCGTGGACAATTGGGGAAGTCATGGAGCGCCTTCCGGAAATGATGACCTTTGCCAAGGTGGTCGAGACCAAAAGCTTTTCGGCCGCGGCCCTGGAGCTGAACACCTCGAAGTCGCTGGTCAGCAAGCAAATCAGCAATCTCGAACGCGCGCTCGGCGTGCGCCTGCTGAACCGCACGACGCGGCGCATGAGCGTGACGGAAATCGGGGCGGCCTATTACGAGCACTGCGCACGCATCGCGCAGGAGATCGATGCTGCAGCGGAAACAGTCACGCAACTGCAGGCGGAACCGCGCGGCGTGCTGCGTATCACCTCGCCGGTGATCTTTGCTTCGCTCCACCTGGCGCCGGCGATGCAGACTTTCCTGAAACGTCATGAGAAGGTCGAGATCGAACTGAACGCTAGCGACCGTATCGTCGACATCGTGGATGAGGGATACGACCTGGCTATCCGGATTACGGACCGTCCTTCGCCGACCATGATTGCGCGGAAGATCGCTCCGGTGCGGTGGATGACCTGCGCCTCGCCGGAGTACCTCGCGCGGCGCGGAACGCCCCGCACGCCGCAGGACCTGGTGGGCCATGATTGCCTGGTGTACCACGGCATCCCGGCCCCGCACAGCGGCTGGCGCTACATCATCGGCAATAAGGAGATCTCCATCGATGTGAGCGCGAGCAGCCGCTGTCGCGTCAACAATTCCGAAGCGCTGATCCAGCTTGCTCTCGGCGGTATGGGCATCATCCTCTTTCCCACCTACATCCTTGGGCCTCATCTGAAAAGCGGCCGTCTCAAGGCAATCCTGCCTGACATCGTTGCCAATCCCGGCATGGCGCTGTATGCCACCTACCTGCCCAACCGTTACATGCAGCCGAAGGTCCGTGCGTTCATCGACCACTTGATGGAGCACTTCGGTCCGCAGCCGCACTGGGACGATTTCTGAGGGGCAGGAGATTTAACCCTGCGCATCTTTGTGTGGCGAAATATGTAACTTTTTATTTTTTGTTAAGTGCGTATCTAACCGCATGGCTAGACTGATACATGGACTACTTGATCAACTACCCATGAAAGGTCACTTATGAAGAAGCTGATTGCGATGTTGATTGCCAGCGTATTCTCCGTCACGGCATTTGCCGCTTCCCACACGGCCACACCGGCCGACAAGTCTTCCGGCGCAACCATGACCAAGGACAGCAAGGCCGATTCCAAGGCCGCGAAGGATGCCGCCAAGGCGGATGAAAAAGCCGTGAAGGCCGATGCACAAGCGGAGAAGGACAAGGCCAAGGCGGAAGCCAAGTCGACGAAGAAGAAAGCGGATGCACAGGCTGACAAAACAGCCGCCAGCGCAGACGCCAAGGCCGAGAAGGCCGAGAACAAGGCTGAAAAGACGAAGTAAGCTGAAGCGCAACGCCGATCTTGAGAAGGCAGGCTGGTCCTGCCTTTTTTGTTGGTTAATCTGCATGACCGCTGCAAACCGGATCTCGCCGGTTTCGTCCCGCCACCGATCTCTCGATAGCGCGCCCACTCGCGCCTCAAATCATCATCCCATATCCGATGACCGCTATAATCCGCACTGGCAGTCAGGCGCGTCCGCACGATTCATCCGAATCAACCGAACCACGCCTCCAGGCCGACCACAAGCGATTACAAGAACTCATGACATCGGTCGATTACAACGGGCTGTCGGTGCGATCCGGTAGTGCCGCAGAAAAGGCGTTTTGCGCGGCCTTTTTTTTCCTTCCCATTTCCAAGGCGCTGCTGTTCCTGTCTCTGGCGCTGGCGTTCGCCTTGTTCGCCGCACCCGGCGGCCTCGTCGATACCGCGCGGCGCTGGCGCACCTATCCCTGGGTCGTGCCGTCCCTGATCCTTGCCGTATTGCCGATCCTGTCGCTGGTTGTGCATGACGACCGTGATGCGGCGCTCTCTCACTTCGGGCTGTCGTATTACTGGCTGTTTGCGTTCGGCGCCTTCCTGGCGTCGTCCAAGTATGCGGTGCTGCCCTGGTTGCGCGCCTTCCTGGCGGGTGTGTTCGTGGCGTTCTGTTTTTCGACGGGCACGGCGACGGGATTGTTCGCTTTGCCCTGGCAGCCGGCCGCGCTGTACAACTACATCCTCTATTCGCAGTTCCTCGCCATGAGCATCGTGCTCATGTCCGTTCTCTACCGGCACGAGCCTGCCCGCAAGATCCGTCTGGTTTACCTGCTGGGCATGGCGATATTTTATGCCGGGTTGGTCACCGGCGACGGGCGCAGCGGCATGCTTGCCGTCCTGTTGCTGTTGCCCTTTATCTTCTTCAACCTCTTTCCTCGCGCCAGCACTGCCAAGGTCTTGCTGGTGTGCGTCATTGCGGCGATCGTCCTGCTCATGTCGCCGCGCGTGCAGACGCGCATCGAGGCGGCAGTGAACGACTTCAGGCTGATGCAGAGCGCTGTGACCGACACCTCGCTCGGATACCGCTACGAGATGTGGCGCACTGCCGCAGCGGTAGTGCGCGCACACCCCCTGGTCGGCGCCGGGCCGGAAGGCTTCCGCAAGGAATGGCATAGCGCGCCGAGAAGCGGTCAGGGCGTTGAATTCGTTGAGCCGCACAATGCCTTTCTCTACTATGCCGCCAGCTACGGCTTGCCGGGCTTGATCGCATTGATCTGGCTGTATGCCGCATTGCTATGGACCGGATGGAAACGGCGTGCATTGCTGGAGGGCGGTGTGCTGTTCGCGTTTGCGGTGGTGTGTATTGCAGGCAGCTTTACCAATACCATGTTCCGCGGTGCGGTCAGCCACGCGTGGCTGATGCTGTTCATCGGCTTGCAGGGAGCATTGCTGCGACGTGAGCATGATGCGGACGAAAATGCAGAGGAAAGGGATGCAGAGGAAAGGGCTTCAATACCGAGGGCAGCCCCATGACGGCGCCTCTGAATGTCCTCTTCATCAGCCCGACCGTTGCCTGTTACATCGGCGGCACCGAAACCGTCGTCAGCCAGCTCAGCCAGCGGATGAAGGACAAGGTGCGCCTGACGGTATTGAGCGGCGATCCGGGAACCGGGGCCAAGGTGATGATCGACGCCGGCGGCTACACGTTGCGCACGATTCCTTTCACCGGCCGCGATTCGCGGCGCAACCGCATCTTGAGCAAGCTGCTGATGACCAGCCGTTTCAAGATCGAAAGCCACACCTTCTTCCGCTCACTGGCCGCAAGCGGGATTGACTTGTCCGCCTACGATTACATCCTGACTTTTTATGAGATGGATGCCTGGCTGCTGGAAAAGCAGTATCCCGCGCTGCGCGAGCGCTTCCGTCACTTCCTGCCGGGCGTGTCGATGCGCGGATTCTTCCGCCGGGTGCCGGCCAGGGAGGTGCATTTCTTCGGCTACCGTGCGGCGCCGCGCGCCAGGCGCAAGTGGGGCGTCGATGTGGAGTCGCTGCCGCTCGGCGTGGATGCACCGTTCTTTCCGCAGCATGCGCCGCAGTTTCCCGACACGCGCCGGATGGTCTTCGTCGGGCGCCTGGACAAGAGCAAGCATGTGGACTGGCTGGCGGATTTCTTCGCGGGCAGCGGATTGGCCGAACGCGGCTACCACCTCGACATCGTGGGCGACGGCCCGTTGCAGGAGGAATTGCTGGCGAAGCATGGCAAGTCATCGGGCATCACCTTCCACGGGCGCAAGCGGCAGGATGAAGTGATCGGATTGCTGCGGCAGGCCTTCCTGCTGCTGCATCCGACCGACCTGGAAAGCTTCGGCCTGACCATCCTCGAAGGCATGGCGGCGGGCATTCCGGTGATTACGCACAGGCTCGACAGCATCGAGGTGTGGGCGCACGACCATCCGCGGTATGCCGCGCAGCTCGATACGGCGTCGTGGAAACAGGAAATCGTGAAGTTCGAAGATCGCGCGTACTGGGAAAAGGTCAGCGCAGCGAACCTGGAATTTGCGCGGGCGTTTACCTGGGACAGGATCGCAGATCTGGTGCGTGCACGGATGACACGCGCCGAACAGTCCGCATAGCGCTTATCCGCAGATCACTTCCAGTCGGTCTTCCGCCTTGGGATGGGCTGACAAGCCGGTATCCGCGCGGATCACGCCGGTCTTCATGCGCTCTTCGACCCGCTGGCGGTTTTCGGATTCCGTCGCGCGGGTATTTTCCCGGTGCCACAGGTGGAACACCTCGGTCGAAAACGCACCGCCCTTGCGGCGGATGCCGTGGCGGGCCAGACGCAACACCACGTCCGCATCCTCATGTCCCCAGCCGACGAAGCTTTCGTCGAAACCATCCACCGCGACATAGTCGTCGCGCCAAATCGCCAGGTTGCAGCTCTTGATGCGGCTCCACTTCACCTTCCGGTAGTGGCGCAGGCCGGTATTGGGGAAATGCAGCAATGGCACGATCTTGTTGGTGTTGCCCGCCAGACGCTGCTGCAGCCAGTAGGACAGGCCGCGCATGTGAATCGTCTCGCCGGACGAGAGTACCGATTTGGTGAATTCTTCTGACAGCAAGACGCGGCTGCCGGACACCATGAATCCGCGCTCGGCGAGCAGGCGGTGGCGCGCGATGAAGTCGGGGCGCGGCACGCAATCGCCGTCGAGGAAGACGAGATACTCGCCCTTGGAGGCGAAAACACCAAGGTTGCGCGCGGCGGAAGCGCGGAAGCCGTCGTCCGGCTGCCATGCATGCACCAGGCGTTTCAGCCCGAGGGTGCGGGCGGCATTGCGGAAGGCTGCAAGCGCGTCGCGTGTCGGCTGCCCGGAGCCATCGTCGGCGATGATCACCTCGAAATCCGGATCGGTCTGGTCGAGCAGCGCGCGAATGACGGCCGACAGGGCGTCGGGGCGGTTGTAGGTGGTGACGATGACCGAGATCAGCATTGTTGGCAGCCTTGCATGAACGCCGTGCGGGTGGACAAATTGTCACTCTCCGTTACGGGCGGAAAACTGCCGGGAGTATACCTGATGACGATGCATGCCCATGAAGCGTCGGCCGACGCCCGGCGAGGATTCCCATCCTCTATAATCTACGCCCAGCAACATTCTCCCGGCCACTTGCCGGTTTCTCAAGAATCACCTGTTTCGGGAACCTGCCGGAACCGGAGCCAACAATGCAACGAGTTTTTTCATGACACTGTCCCCGCATCTGAAACGGCTGTCCCGCATGGCCGTGCCGTACAAGGGGCGATTGCTGCTGGCCTTGGTCGGCATGGTCATCACCGCCGGCACCGAACCCGCGCTGGCAGCCATGATGAAACTGCTGCTCGACAACGGCTTCAAGGGACAGGTCGCGTTCTCGCTCTGGCTGGTGCCGGCATTCGTGATCGGCATCTTCGCGCTGCGCGGTTTCTCGACCTTCATGACCAACTATATGCTCGCATGGGTGTCGACGCGCATGCTCAACGAGCTCCGGCAGCTGATGTTCGTGCGCCTGCTCGACGTGCCGATCGGTTTCTATGCGCAGTCCTCGGTCGGTCGCGTGATCAACTCGATGATGTTCGAAGTGCAGCAGATCATCGACATGCTGCGCAACGTGTTCACGTCCATGATCCGCGACACACTCACGGTAGTCGGCCTGCTGGGCTACCTGTTCTGGCTCAACCCCGCGCTCACGCTGATCACGCTGGTGCTGATTCCGCTGATAGCGGTCGTCGTGCGTTTCACCGGCAAGCGCCTGCGCCGCCTCAACCAGCATTTCCTGACGATCAATGCCGAACTGACACAGGTCATCGAAGAGACCACGCGCGCGCAGCAGGTGATCAAGATCTTTGGCGGACAGGACTACGAGCGCAAGCGCTTCGAGCAGCGCGCCAGCACACTGCGCAGCTATTCCATGCGCATGGCCAGCACCTTCGCCGCCACCGTGCCGATCACGCAACTGATGACCGCATTTGCGGTCTCGATCGTCATCGTGATCGCGCTCGTCCAGGCCAATGAAGGCACGACTACGGTCGGCAGTTTCGCTTCCTTCATTACCGCGATGCTGATGTTGCTGACGCCGCTCAAGCACCTGGCGGAAGTCAACGGCCCCTTGCAGCGGGGCATGGCCGCAGCGGATGCAGTGTTTGCGCTGATTGATGCCGAGCCGGAACGCACGACGGGCAAGACCTTACCGGGACGCGCGCGCGGCAGGCTGGAATTCGTCGATGTCGGCTTTACCTATCCGGAACAGAAGAAGCCGGCGCTGTCCGGCGTCAATCTGACCATCGAGCCGGGCGAAACTGTCGCCTTTGTCGGCATGTCCGGCGGCGGCAAGTCGACGCTGGTCAACCTGGTGCCGGGTTTCTATCCTGTCACGGAAGGAGAAATCCGGATCGACGGCGAGTCGATCGAGTCGGTGTCCTTGGCAAGCCTGCGCGCGCAGATCGCAATGGTGAGCCAGAATGTGGTGCTGTTCGACGACACGGTCGCCGCCAATATCGCATACGGCGACGCCCAGCCTGACCCGGCGCGTATTGAAGCCGCGGCGACGGCCGCACACCTGGCCGATGTGATCGCCGGACTGCCCGAGGGCCTCAATACCATGATCGGCGATAACGGCAGCCGTCTGTCCGGCGGTCAGCGCCAGCGTCTTGCAATTGCCAGGGCGATTTACAAGGATGCGCCCGTGCTGATCCTGGACGAAGCCACTTCCGCCCTCGACACCGAATCGGAACGCGCCGTGCAGGCCGCGCTCGAGGAATTGATGCAGGGCCGCACCACGCTCGTCATCGCGCACCGCCTGTCGACCATCGAACGCGCCGACCGTATCGTCGTGCTTGCGGAAGGCAGCATCGTCGAGACCGGCACGCATGCAGAACTGCTGGAAAAGAATGGCGTCTACGCCAACCTGTACCACCTTCAATTTGCCAAGGAGACAGAAGCATGAGCACGTCTGCACCGATTTCCCGGTTTCCGGTCCCCGACGTCAACACCTTGCCCGATGACATCAAGCAGATGATCCTCGCCGTACAGGAGAAGGCCGGCTTCGTGCCTAATGTCTTCCTGACGCTGGCGCATCGCCCCGCCGAGTTCCGCGCCTTCTTCGCCTACCACGATGCGTTGATGCTGAAGGAAACCGGCAGCCTGACCAAGGCCGACCGTGAAATGATCGTGACCGCGACCAGCGCGAAGAACGGCTGCCTGTACTGCGTCGTCGCTCACGGTGCCTTGCTGCGCATTTACGCAAAGCAGCCGCTGGTGGCGGACCAGGTGGCGGTGAATCACTTGAAGGCCGACATCACGCCGCGCCAGAAGGCGATGCTTGATTTCGCGATCAAGGTCTGCCTGCGCTCGCATGAAGTCGATGACGAGGATTACGCGATACTGCGTACGCACGGCTTCGACGACGAGGATATCTGGGACATTGCGGCCATTACCGCCTTCTTCGGCCTGTCGAACCGCATGGCCAATGTCATCTCGATGCGGCCGAATGACGAATTCTTCCTGATGGGCCGCGTGCCCCGCACTAAATGACGGTTCCGGTGCAAGGCGTGGCTCGCACGCTGGTCATATCGCCCAATTGGATTGGCGATGCAGTGATGGCGCAGCCGCTCTTGCGGTTGTTGCGTGACCAGAATCCAGACCGGCCTATCGACGTCCTGGCGCCGGCATGGGTTGCCCCCGTATGGCGCGCGATGCGTGAGGTCGATACCGTGCTGGAAGCGCCGTTCCGTCACGGTGCGCTGCAACTGCGCGAGCGGCGCGAATACGCGAAGATGCTGCGCGCGCGCGGCTATGCGGACGCGTACGTGTTGCCCAACACGCTCAAGTTCGCGCTGATTCCCTGGCTGGCCGGCATTCCGCGCCGGGTCGGATACAAGGGGGAAATGCGCTACGGACTGCTCAACATCATCCATCACGACAACCCCGATGCGCGGCGGCCGATGGTGTCCTTTTACGCTGCACTGGCGAACGCACCGGCGCGCGATGTACCGCCGCCATCTGCCTTGCCGAGGCCGGCGCTGGTCGTCGCGGAAGATCGCATCGTCGATGTGATGTCCCGCGTCGGACTCGACATGAAGCTGCCGCTGGTGCTGTTCGCACCCGGTGCGGAATTCGGTTCGGCCAAGCGGTGGCCGACCGCGCATTTCGCCGAGCTGGCGAAAACCATCCGGAGCGAACGTCCCGAGGTGCAGATCGCACTGATGGGCTCTCCGAAGGACAAGGATGTGTGCGACGAGATCGTCGCCCTGGCGCCCGGTGTGCACAACCTGGCCGGCGCGACGAAGCTCGACGAGGCGGTGGCGCTGATTGCGCAGGCCGGCGCAATGGTGAGCAACGATTCCGGATTGCTGCATATCGCATCCGCGCTCAACCGGCCGATCGTTGCGATTTACGGGCCGACCGATCCGCTGCATGCGCCGCCGTTTTCGGATGTCGCGAAATCGATCTTCCTTGGCATCGAATGCTCGCCTTGCAAGGAGCGCGAGTGTCCGCTCGGACACCATCGCTGCATGAAGGAAATTTCGGCGGCGATGGTGTGGGAGCCGGTGAAAGGAATGATCTCGAAGCGCATGGAGCAGTAGCTATTTGAACGACGGATGCGGCTTGAGCTCGCAATTGAAGTTGGCATTGCCGCTCGTGCTGCGCACGAAATCCTGAACCGTGGCGGGTTGCTCTGAATTCCAGAAACGATTGAAAGTCACCGCCGCATTCGGCATTGCGTGATTGTTGTTCAGGTCGGGGCCGCCGCCGCAAATATGCGACATGGCTAGCCAGGGCCGGATATTGTTAAAGGTGTCGAAATCGAGAGTGCTCCGCATGGCAACGTGGCAAGTGCGGCAGGACTGCTTGACGACATTGTTGTAGAGTCTGACGGCTTCATCGCCTGCCGCTGTCCATGAAGGCGGAACGAAATTCTTGTCCAGCGTCGTGTTCCTGTCGGTGCTGTCGATATCTCCGCCGTACCAGCCGTTCACCAGGTTTGTGATCGCTGTCGGCGTCGATTCTGCCGGCTCGGTGGCGACCACCATTCTGTTGAGTAGCTTGATGGCGACTTCCTGGTCTTTCT
>CBIHRW010000048.1:0-33786 GCA_966212545.1 uncultured Noviherbaspirillum sp. | reverse complement strand
GATGCAGCCGGCAATGATCATGAACAGCAAGGTTGACGCGGCCGATCCATAGCCCGTCATCTGGAACTCGACCAGTTGCTGGCGCACGTAGATCGCCATCGTCATGGTCTTGATATTGTTCGACGTCAGCACATAGATCACGTCAAACACGCGCAACGCATCCATCGCGCGGAAGATCACCTCGACCATCAGCGCAGGGCGTATCAGGGGCAACGTCACCTTGAAGAACACCTTGACCGGGTGGATGCCGTCCACGCGCGCCGCCTCGTAGCAGTCAGACGGCAGCATCTGCAATGCGGCCAGAATCAGCAGCGCCATGAAAGGCGCGGCTTTCCAGACATCGACCATCAGGACCGATGCCATCATCAGGTCCGGATCAGAGGTCCACGCCAGCGGCTCCGACAGCAAGCCCAGCGTCATCAATCCATGATTGATGACACCGAACTGGTCGTTCATCATCCAGCTCCACATCTTGGTCGACACGATGGTCGGGACTGCCCAGGGAATCAGCACCGCCGCGCGCACGATGCCGCGCCCCGGAAAAGTCCGGTGCAGCACCAGCGCGATCGCCATGCCGACGATGGTTTCCAGCGTGACGGAAACAACGGTAAAGAAAAGTGTATTGCGCACCGCGCGCCACCAGCCATCGTCGGTCAGCAGTCCGACCCATTCGCCGTCCAGCCGCTGCAGGTAATTGTCGAAGCCGATAAAGCGGTAGGCGGACAAGTTGGCCAGGTTGGCGTCGGTGAAACTGAATACGAAGGTGTGCAGGAGCGGCCATAGCGCGATCAGGAGCAGAGTCACCAGCGTCGGGGCGAGGAACAGCCATGCGGTTCTGGCCCTGGCTTTTTCCAGGCCTGATGAGGCGGCTGTATCCGTCCTTGATTCAGGCAATTGCCGCTGTGCGTTGTCTGGCATCTCTTCCCTCGCAAGCTATGGTATGCACATACGTTTGCAACACATTCGACTGCCTGAGTGCGGGTGCAAACAGTCGATATGGCATGGTCCTTTCCCCGTCGTTCCCGCGCAGGCGGGGACCCATAGTGAGTTGGCTCGAGCACCGGGCTTATGGGTCCCCGCCTTCGCGAGGACGACGGGGAAAGGCCGCGCAAAATCGACCATAGGCGCCCGCACCCGAATATTGCAAAGATGTGTGCATACCATAGCCCCCACAAGTTTGCGGCAGAGGCACTATTGCCACGTTCCATGCGCACTAATACGGCGCAATTTCACATCCAGCCGCTTCAAGCTGACGGCAGGATCGCTGCCTTCGCCAACCACCGTGAAGACAGAATTCCAGAATTCCGAGCTGACCTGGTTGTAGCGGGCGCGCGTCACGGTGGACGGACGAGCGGTCGCATTGACGAAGGTGTCGTAGAGCCTGCCCTGAAACGGATTGGCCGCAAGGATGTCCTGGTCGCTGTACAGGCTGCGGATGGTCGGGTTGTACGAACCGACCAGCGCGCGGCGTTTCTGCTCTTCCCTGCCCGTCAGGTACAGCACCAGGTCGATGGCCGCGTCATGATTCCGGGAAAATTTCGATACCGCCAATTGCTGTCCACCCAGCGTCGCCGCATGCCTCCCGTCCGCGCCGCCCTTGGGCAGGGGAATTGCGCCGATCTTGCCCTTGACCGGGCTGCCCGCGCTGTTGGCCGTCGCCCAGGCATAGGGCCAGTTGCGCATGAAGACGGCATTGCCGGACTGAAAAACGCCGCGCGCTTCTTCCTCGCCGTAACTCAGCACACCCTTGGGCGAAATGGTGCCGATCCAGCTGCGCGCCATTGTCAGCGCAGCGACGGCGGCCGGATTATTGATCGTCACTTTGCCGACAGAATCGACAATCGTGCCGCCGTTGTAGCTGACGATCCATTCGAGCGCATTGCAGGTCAGGCCCTCGTAGGATTTTCCCTGCCACACATAACCCCACATCCTCGCATTGCCGGCGCGGCGTTCGCCCTCCTGGATTTTCTGCGCGGTGGCGGCGAGTTCTTCCCAGGTTTCGGGCGGCTTCTCGCCGTATTTCTGCAACAGGTCGTCACGGTAGTAGAGCAGGCCGGCGTCGATAAACCATGGCATCGCAATCAGGCGACCGCCGACCGTGTTGTTCCTTATGATCGCGGGAAAGTGCTCGTCGGTCGCACGGCCGGCTGCCGGCGCCAGGTCGACGAAGTAAGAAGCCAGAATGCCGGTCGATATCGCATCGATCATGAAAACATCGATGTCCGGCGATTCGGCGGCCAACAACTGCTGGTACAAGCCGAGCCGATCCGAGGATGACGGCGAGATCGTCACCAGCCTGACTGTGTTGCCGGTTTTTTGCGCCCACGCCTCCACGCCGTCCTTGCAGATCCGGGCGGCATTGCCGACCGAGTCACATGCGATGGACAAAGTGGCTGCCCAGGATGCGCCGGCGATTGCGCTGCACGCGATGGCTGCGACCCATGCCAGCGCTCTTCTGAAGCGCCTGCGGGTCTCGTCGAAGGTCCTGTTTTTCTCCATCGTCAGGATGTTCTTTGCACAACACTGATGGTTTTGCCGCGCGCATCGAATACATAGCAATGCGAGCGCGGAAAGCGCAGCATGACGGCGTCACTTGCACGCTGACGGGCATCGGACGTCACACGCATCATCAGCGGCAGCGCATATTGCGGCAGCTCGACATGCAGATAGCCAACGTCGCCCAGATGCTCAACCAGCGTGACGGTCCCTTGCACCGTGTTGTCCTCCCCCGGCGCGGCGATGCAAACGTGTTCCGGCCGGATGCCGAGCGTGAGGCGTTCATCTGCTCCAAGTGCACTGGTGTCGGCCGCGACATGCATGACTTCGCCCGAAACCAGCCGCACGGTGCCGGCGCCGCCCGGACGCACTTCAAGGAAGTTCATCCTCGGCGAGCCGATGAATCCGGCCACGAACTGGTTGCGCGGAGCGTGATACAGCTCCAGCGGCGTGCCGACCTGTTCGACGCGCCCCATATTGAGCACGACAATGCGGTCGGCCAGCGTCATCGCCTCCACCTGGTCGTGCGTCACATAAATCATGGTCTTGCCGAGATCGCTGTGCAAACGCGCGATTTCGACCCGCATGTGCACGCGCAAGCCCGCATCCAGATTGGACAGCGGCTCATCGAACAGAAACACCTGCGGATTGCGCACGATTGCCCGGCCAATGGCAACGCGCTGACGCTGGCCGCCCGACAATTCCTTCGGTTTGCGCTCGAGCAGGTGGCTTAGTTGCAGTACAGCCGCCGCCTGCGCAACCGCCCGGTCGATGGAAGCGGCGTCGGCTTTGCCGAGTCTGAGGCCGAACGAAATGTTTTCCCGCACCGTCATGTGCGGGTAGAGCGCATAGCTCTGAAACACCATCGCCACACCGCGTTGCGGCGGCGGGACATCATTCACCAGTCGGTCACCGATATACACGCTTCCGGCGCTCACGCTTTCGAGACCGGCGATCAGGCGCAGCAGCGTCGTCTTGCCACAGCCGGACGGACCGACAAACACGACGAACTCGCCGTCATCCACCGTCAAATCGACTCCGCGCAAGATCTCGGTATGGCCATGGAATTTGCTGACACCCTTCAGAATCACATTCGACATTGGCGTTCCTGGCGTCACATGTGCGGTGCCGCTAGTGGGGGCAGCGGGCTTGAACGTAGGTGTTGCGATGTTATTACCGGGTGGGAGAGGTATGTTGAGACAACGCAAGATGAGGACTGTGCGCGGCGGCGCGATTCCTGGCATATCCGGGAGGGCGTGACAGAGGAGTTGCTGGTGAACATCTTCATCCGAAATGCGTAGGGTCAGGCTGCATACCGGGAAGCGTGATCACCGTGGTCGCCATCGCCGTCCGGTTCGCCTGGGTGTTTCCGGTGGCGTATCTCCCGCGCTGGCTGAGCGGCAGCCTCCATGAACAGGCGCCCAAGCCGCGCAACCGCGAACTGGCGATCATCAGCTGGTGCGGCATCGTCTCGCTTGCCGCCGCACTGGCGCTGCCGGCGACTCTGCCCAACGGCGAAGCCTTCCCGGCACGCGACCTGATCATCTTCATCACCTTCTTTGTCATTGCCGCGACCCTCGTCGGCCAGGGACTCACGCTGACGCCGCTGATCCGGAAACTGAAAGTGGGCGCAGACTGGTCGACGGCCGAGGAACAGCAGCGCGTGCACGCCGCCATGCGCGCAGCGGCGATCGCAGCCGTGGATGCGCACCTAGCACAGGCGAAGGCACCACCGGAGTGGGCGGATGAACAGCGCATGGAAATCGCCAACCGCGTCGCGCCGGGTGCGGCGGAGGGCGCGGAACACACGCCGAAGGATGCCTTGTTATGGCAGCTGCGCTGCGCGGTGATCAAGGCGGAGCGCAAGGAACTGATTTGGCCGTGACGGGGGAATGAAATCGGTGATGAGGTGATGCGGCATTAGGAGGAGATTTTGGATTATCGGGAGGCGCAGTTGTAGAGAGTAATTGTCACCATCAAGCTGCCACAATCCCCTCACACTTGCCATTATCCCTACCTAAATCATGGGAATTTCCATGGAGAAACGCGATGTTACAATTATCTCCTTACTTGAAGTGATACGCTCGCGAAAGCAAAGGCTGTTTTCCTGAGCGCAGCTTCTATCGCGTCAGTACTCTTGAGGGCAATCGGCTTGACGGAAACATTAGAAGTGCTCCCAGACCCGGTGAGCCTTATCGAATCCATGCGCGCGATCGGCTATACAACGGAAACCGCGGTCGCCGATCTTGTTGATAACAGCATCTCTGCGAATGCGACCACTGTTCGTGTTGAGTACGATGCCTCGCACGAACCATTCGTCGCAATTCTCGATGACGGCAGTGGAATGGATGCCGTTGAACTCACAAATGCAATGCGGCATGGGAGCCGCAATCCGACAGACCTTCGTTCCGCGCACGATCTTGGCCGGTTCGGCCTAGGGCTGAAGACTGCATCCCTGTCGCAGTGCCGCAAGCTGACGGTCGTCAGCAAGCAGGGCGACGACATTCACGCCAGATGCTGGGACCTCGACTTCGTTCAGGTCGAGAACCGCTGGGTCGTTGTAGTCCCTTCGGCCAAGGACCGGAAAAAGCTGCCGATGTACGATCAGCTGGTGACCCAGAAGTGCGGGACGCTTGTGGTCTGGCAGTCCCTCGACAAGCTCATGTCGGGATCAGCCAACCCGGACGAAGAGATGAAAAGCCGTATGTCGGAACTCTACAGTCATCTCTCCTTTGTATTTCACAGGTTCACTCGTAAGGAAGGCAGCTTCCCCGTCGTAGAAATCATCATCAACGGACTGAAGCTGAAGTCGTTGGATCCCTTTTTAAAGGACAACAACTTCACGCAGCCACTGGAAGGACAGGAGATCCGGATCGGCCCTGAATCGATTGCGGTGCAGCCTTACGTTCTTCCACATATGAGTCATCTGAGCGGCGATCAGATTGATATTGCCGGAGGCCGAGAAGGACTGCGCAGCAACCAAGGATTCTACGTCTACCGGAATCGCCGGTTGGTCATCTGGGGCACCTGGTTCAGGCTGGTTCCCAAGGAAGAATTCTTCAAGCTGACGCGGGTTCAGGTGGACATCCCCAATTCCCTCGACCATCTTTGGTCGCTCGACATCAAGAAGTCGGCCGCCTATCCGCCCGATATCATCCGGAACCGGTTGCGTGATCTGATTCCGCACTTCGCCAACACAAGTCGAACGACGATTACCTACCCTGGACGGAAGCAGAAGCACAAGAGTGGCTTCCATCCCCTTTGGGAGCGGATAGAGCCGTCTCACGGCATCTTCCGCTACCAGCTCAGCCCGGAACATCCGGTGATCAGGAAGCTTTCGGACAACTTGGATGCGGATGCGCAGAAGGCGCTGGAACACATTCTCGAGCTGATTGCCGCGGCGCTGCCATTCGAATCGATCTACTCCGACATGTGCTCTGACAAGCGGACCGGAGTTCCGGACGGCCAGCTCGCCGAAATCCTCGCGCTGGCGGCCAAGATCATGGAAGTGACGAATCTGAAGCTCGACGTCGTGCTGACTCTTGATCCCATTGGACGATTCCCGCAATACCACGACACACTTCGCAAGGAACTTGGCTAATGAACGACTATTCAATTGACCACGTTGGGATGGCAATGAGCATCATCAACGGGCGCCCCTTGACCGATGTACTCCTCGAGGAGGTCTTGGGAATTCTCTCCAAAGTGGATGCTAATCTCGGCCAGGACGGATTGAAGCGCGTGCGCAGTAAGCTCGAATCCACAATCGGCATTCGCATGGCCGTGGGCGAGGTCATCCGGGAAAGCGCACATGCACCGTGGGTGTCCGACGCCAAGGGATCCATCGAATGGCACTACTGGGACAGCTACAAGCGGCTCCTTGCATCACAGGGCTGGAGTCCGAACGTGGTCCAGGTTCTCGACGAGGACACCGACAACATCCTGACCGAGTGTGGCAATCCTGCATGGAACGGTTCTTGGGACGTTAGAGGTCTTGTCATGGGCGACGTCCAATCCGGCAAGACCGCCAGCTACAGCGGCCTGATCGCGAAGGCTGCCGATGCGGGATATCGCGTAATCGTCCTGCTGACTGGCATGATCGAGGATCTGCGCCGTCAGACCCAGGAACGGCTCGATTCAGGATTCGTCGGCCGGGACAGCCGTGACGTCTTCGGAAACAATAGAAACACGCAGGCAATCGGCGCCGGAATTTACCGAAAGAAATCAGCGAACGTCCTGACATCGGTGGATTTCGACTTCCTGACGAACAATGCGAAGATTCTCGGAGGAATTCCCCTTGCGAACATCAGCGAACCGATCCTGTTCGTGATGAAGAAGAACAAGTCGCCTCTTGAAAATCTCGCAGGCTGGCTGGACGCGCAACTGAAGCTGTCAGGGCATCAGAAACACCAGCTGCCGTTGATGATCATCGACGACGAAGCGGACAACGCGTCCGTAAACGTGCGCAAGGAGGGTCAGGAGCCCGCCACGATCAACCGCCTAATCCGCGGAATCATTGGAAAGTTTTCCTGCTCGTCGTATGTCGCATACACGGCAACCCCGTTTGCAAACGTCTTCATCAATCCCGATAACGAGACCGACCTCTTCCCTTCCAACTTCATCTACAGCCTGAACACGCCGTCGCACTACATCGGCGCGAGCAGCATCTTCCTCGAAGACGGCAAGCACTATCATCAGCTCCGCGACATCGACGACGCCGAAGCCAGCTTCCCATATATCCACAAGAAGGATCACCCCGTCAACGACCTGCCGGACAGTCTGAAGAACGCCGTGCGCGTCTTCCTTCTCACCTGTGCCATCCGCGACATCCGGGAGGAAGAACTGCGTCACCGCTCGATGTTGATCAACGTCAGTCGCTTCACCGACGTACAGGCCAAGGTATCGGAAAAAGTGCGGACCTATCTCTGGAATCTCCAGGAGGAGATACGTCAGTACTTACTGAGCATGTCGTGGACCGAACATGCCGATCTCCTTCAACTACAAAGTCTCTGGCGGGACGAGTTTTCCGATACCGAGGTGACCTGGGAACAGGTCAGGGAGAAGCTGTACGAGGCGGTAGCATCGATCAAGGTCGTGACGATCAACCAGAAATCCGAGCAGGACGAAAAACTCGACTATTCGAGGTTCAAGAACACCGAAAAGGGCCGGCGTGTCATCGCAGTAGGCGGACTGACACTGTCGCGCGGACTGACCCTCGAGGGGCTCTGTGTGAGCTACTTCTACCGAAACTCCAAGGCCTACGACACCCTCCTGCAGATGGGGCGGTGGTTCGGCTATCGGCCGGGATACGAGGACCTTTTCCGCATCTGGATGGACAGGGATGCGCAGGACTGGTACGCGCACATCGCGGGCGCGGTGGCCGAGCTGCGGACGGACTTCAAGCGCATGAGCGTCAATCGACTCCCGCCCTCGCAGTTCGGCATCCGGGTCAAGTCGCATCCTGACACGCTGATCGTGACGGCCCAGAACAAGATGCGCAGCGCCCGCGAAGTGGCACACTCGGTATCCTTCAGCGCCTTCGGAGCGGAAACGCCTTTCATCCCGAAGACACCTACTCTCAACGAGCAGAACGTCAAGCGCGTTGCCGTCTTTGTGCGCGATGAAGGCACGCCGACCGTGGTGAACAACCGCTACATATGGAAGAAGATCCCGAAAAAGCGGATCGCCGCCTTCCTTTCGGAGCTCAACATCAGCAACATGAACATGCAGTTCCTGCCGGATCCCGACGAAGGCAGCCGGCCGCTGTTCCGCTTCATCGAGAAGAACGGCTATACCGCGCTGGATTACTGGGACGTCTGCATACCTCAAGGCCAGGGGAACGCGGTGCCGGGAATCGACGTGCCACTTTCCGACGGCAGTGCTGGTGCCGTGCAGTGCCGGAAGCGCCAGTTCGAGAGAACAGCGAAGGGCGTTCCCTACTTGCGACTCAACAAGCAGCGGGTCGGCGACACGAGCGATGAGCGGGTGGAGATGAAGCAGTCTCAGATCGACGACGCGGATCTCGCTTGGAAGACGGAAATCGAGGCAGACCCGAAGAAGGGTGACAGCACACCCGGATACATGTACCGGCGATTCCGTTCGACGCCGTTGCTCACGATTCATCTCATCCAGTGCGCGGAGCCGGGCGGAAAGAATCCTGACAAGATGCTGAGCATCGAGGAAGTGGGCACCGCCCCAATGGTCGCGGTCAGCCTCAGCTTTCCGGACTTCGACCCGCTGTCGAAAGGCGAGCGCGTCGTCTATCGATTGAACAAGATCGCCCTGCGTGATCTCTTCGGTGACGAAGACGAGGACGAAAATGACACTGATTGAATCCCTCTGGCAGGAGATCAGGCAGGAAGCAGCCAGAAACCGAATCGCCGATGGAGAGTTCAGGCTGGTGCGCATCGATCCGAATCACCCCTTCGAACTCTATGCCGGCGTGGATGGAAGCGGTTCGGTGATGCTTGCCGTGGGCGTAAGCGCCCGCCCGCCAGTCATCGACGCCGACACCGGCGCACTCAACTACATCCGTACTCAACGCGCCGGTGGCAGCTGGATCATGGCATTGCGCTTGGCGGGTTCTGACTTGGACCAGGTTTTCGGGCGTCTTTGTCAGGACTTGATCGACATGGCAGTTCACGTGGCAACCGAAGCGGCACTCGTGTCGTTGTTCAGGGAACGCCTGCTGCTATGGAAGCGGCTTTTCCGGGATGGTGGTTCGGGACTCCTGCAGAAGTTCCAGATCAAGGGGCTCATTGCCGAGCTCCTCGCGCTCGAAGCCTTCGTGGTAACCCACCCGGATGACCCCGCCGTACCGGTGATATCGTGGGTTGGCCCCGTCGGTGCGGATCAGGACTTCCTGTTTGCCGACCGCGCGATTGAGGTCAAGGCCGTTTCGCCTGGCGCCGAAAAGGTAATCATTGCCTCACCAGAGCAGCTGTGCGCTGACGTTCCCTTGGAGCTTGACCTGTACGTGCTGCGGGAAAGCTCGCCGTCAGAAGCCGGAGCGATCAACCTGCCCCTTCTCGTCTCCCGTATCGAACAGCGGCTCTGCGACCAGCCGGAAGCGCTGTATGCCTATCGATCCAAGTTGATCGAGGCGGGATACGTGGAGCACGACTATTACCTGAGCGTGACGTTTACGCTGATGGAAATACGACGGTACGACGTACGCGAAGGTTTTCCGAGACTTGTCAGGCCGGAACTTCCCGACGCGATTGCCGACGTAACCTACAGCATACTGCTTTCCTCGATTGCACCGTTCCAGATTCAAGAGTACTACGATGCAGCCTGAAGACTTTCTCAACGAGCTCAATCAGTTGGTGGCGAGGCGAAGCAAGGCAAGCCATCTCGTGGATACCTTGGCCTTCGTCAACGAGGTGGCGGAACGGCTTGAGGGGGATCCGGTATTCGGCGAATTCGAACAGATCGAGTATCAGGGCAGCGGCCCAAAGAACAGGACGCTGAAACTGCACGGATTCACGCGTCTCGACGAGGCCGACGGCAGCATCGGCATCGTCATCGCCAAGTGGGAGGAAATCTCCTCGCCGGCAACGCTTGCCAAGACCACCGTGGATCAGCTGTCGGGCTGGATGGAGAATTTCGTGCGCGAGGCGATCGAGAACGATCTTCATGAGCGCATTGCGGAAGCAAATCCCGCCTATGAGCTGGCCCTCCAGCTGTCCAACGACACGCACAAGATAAACCGCATCCGCCTGCACATCATCACGAACCTGACCCTTAGCAGCCGCTTCAAAGAGGAGCTGCATGGCGAGGTCGCCGGCATTCCGCTCGAGCGTCACATCTGGGACCTACAGCGTCTGTCTGCAGTCTATCAATCCAGCCGCGAGCGCGAAGCCGTTCACATCGATCTCGAAGAGCTCGGAGGAAACGGGATCCCCTGTCTCGAGGCCGCGCGGTCCGAGGACCTGTGCTCGTATCTTTGCGTCATCAAGGGTGATCAACTTGCAGATCTCTTCGACCGCTACGGGAGCCGTCTTCTCGAGGGCAACGTTCGCTCCTTCCTCGGCATGAAGGGCGGCGTGAACAAGGGCATCCGGGCCACGATCCAGGACGAGCCGAGCCTGTTCTTCGCGTACAACAACGGCATTGCCGCAACGGCGTCCGACGTCGAAGTCGAGTCGCACCGCGGACAGTTAATGATCACCGGACTTACGGATCTCCAGATCGTGAATGGCGGCCAGACAACAGCGAGCATCCTGAACGCGCGCAAGAAAGACCGGTTCAGCCTCGACGGAGTTTCCGTCCAGATGAAACTCACGCGCGTGCTTCCCGCCAAGGCGCAGGAGCTGATTCCCTGCATCGCGGAATTCGCAAACACGCAGAACAAGGTGGCCGCGGCCGACTTCTTTGCCAATCACCCGTTCCACCGCAAGATGGAAGAGATTTCCCGACGCCTTCTTACGCGGGCGAAGGCGGGCCAGCGAATCCAGAGCAAGTGGTTCTATGAACGGTCGCGCGGCCAGTACCAGAACGAGCGCCTGTATCTCAGCAAATCGGAAAAAGCGGCCTTCGAGAGCGAGTATCCGCCGAACCAGCTCATCAGCAAGACCGATCTGGCCAAGTACGCCCACACCCGGGATGAGAAGCCGTACTGGGTAAGTCTCGGTGCGCAGAAGAACTTCTCGAAGTTTGCCGGCAAGTTCTCGAGTAGGAGCCCCGACCTGAGCGAAGCGGAGCATTGGGAACGAATCAGTCCGGATTACGGGGACGACTACTTCAAGTCGATGGTGGCGGTGGCCCTGATCTGGAAGAAGATGGAGGATATCGTCGATTCCGGGCGCGGATCCTGGTACGAAGGCGGTTACCGTGCGAACATCGTCACGTACGCGATCGCCAAGCTATTTCACGACGTGAGGAAGGCCGGCGGAGAAATTGATCTCGAACGCATCTGGAACAATCAGGACGCGGGGCCGGAAATCGCCAGCCGCCTCGAGCAGCTGGCGCCAAGCGTCCAAGCGTCGCTGCTTCTCCCTACACCCGGCGTGAAGAACGTCGGCGAGTGGTGCAAAAAGGATGCATGCTGGGAAAGCATCGCTGCCTTGCACCTCCCTTGGGATGGCAGCGTTCGAAAGATTGCGATCGCAAAAAGCGCGTTTCAAGAGAAAAAGGTCGAAAGCAAGAAGCAGGGGCAGGTCGATGACGGCATCGAGCTTCAAAAGAAGCTACTCGATCTGACTGCAGTCGGATACTGGAGCGCACTGCACGCGTGGTCGCGCAAGACCAGCCACCTGTCCCCGACGGATCTGAGCCTCGTCCTTAAGGCCAGCACAATCCAGGGGTTCCTGAAGATCACGCTGGAAAAGGACTGGAGGAAGCTGATGGCCCTCAAGAAGTCGGCGGAGGATGAGGGTTTCCGGCATTTGGGGAAATGAAACCGAAGTCCTGAACGAACGTCAAGTGTCCTGCCGCAGTATGATTCAATGGCTGCGGCAGGCTGTTCTTCCTTGGATGCGCCAGAGCGGGGGTGGATGGCAGGCGCACCGGCGCGACTTCGTCAACTCCGGACATTGCCCGTCTTGATCGGCCACTCGACGAAGCGCAGGGCGGTCGGATGCTTGATGGCCTCGGGAAGCCAGCCGAGGCCCGAGACGTCCCCCTTCTTTCCGATGCCGCATTCCCAGATCACAATCACGTTCCATCCCTGCACGCGAAGGCCATCGAGCGCCTTCGCGTCGCGTGCGACGTTGGCGGAGAACTTGTCGGCCCACGTTCGGACGTTGGTTGACGGACTGGTTGTTTTTTCGCAACCGGGATGGCGATGCCAGTAACAGCCGTGCACGAAAATAGCCGTATGCCACTTGCGCAACACGATGTCCGGGCGCCCGGGGAGGCCGGTCGTGTGGACTCGAAAGCGGAAACCATGAGCATGGAGAAAACGGCGCACTGCCAGTTCCGGCTGGGTGTCCGTCGAACGGATGCGGGACATCATCCGCGATCGAGTGGCGGGATCGACGTTGTCCATGTTTCCTGGTATCCTGGGCGTTCTCCGAAAATATATTGAATAGACTGAAATTTAGATGGGCATGAATTCCAGAAATTCCATTCCGATTGTTGATCTTTTTGCCGGTCCGGGCGGCTTGGGGGAGGGTTTCTCCTCCCTGCCTCACGATCCGTTCCGGATCGTGGTATCCGCCGAAATGGACACGCATGCCCACGCCACTTTGCGTCTCCGGGCCTTCTACCGGATACTGCGCAGAGTGGGCGGCGACAAGCTGCGCCCATACTATGACCTGTGCAATCGCGGCATTCCGCTGCCGGACGATCTGGCAACACAGACGGCTTGGGCCGAAGCGTCCTCCGAAGCGCTTCAGCTGACGCTTGGGGATGCGAGCGACAATGCGCGTCTGGATGCCATCATCAAGAAACATGGTCTCGAGGAGGACAAGCCGTGGGTTCTAATCGGGGGGCCTCCGTGCCAAGCGTACTCGCTCGTGGGACGTTCCCGCAACCGGGGCAAGTCCGACTACCGGCCTGAAGACGACCATCGCCATTTCCTCTATCGGGAATATCTCCGGATCATTCAGAAGTATCGCCCGGCGGTCTTCGTGATGGAAAACGTCAAGGGCATTCTTTCCTCCAAGGTCGGGGGAGAGCGCATTTTCCATTCCATCCTGGAAGATCTGTCCGATCCCGATCGCGCGATCGGGAAGGTACGGTCTCGGCACGGATACCGCATCCATTCCCTGTCCAATGAGGTCAAGTTCGAAAGGGGAGGAGATGCCCGGCTCGTCGATGCGAGAAAGTTCATTGTCCGCGCTGAAGACTACGGCATCCCGCAGGCGCGGCACCGGGTTATCCTGCTCGGAGTACGGGAGGACATCCCAGCGGAACTTGTACGGACCTTGGCCAAGGCCAGCGGAGAATGCTACGTGGAGGACGCCTTGGCAGGACTGCCTCCGTTGCGCAGCAGCCTCAGCAAGCAGGAAGACAGCAGCGCGGCATGGACTGAAACCGTACGTGAACATTTCCGCGAACTGGCACAGGCGGCCCGTAGCCAAGGTGATATTCCGCTGGCAGCACGACTTGAACGGCTGGGTGCCGAAATTCGGTCGGACCTCACCACCGGCGCCCTGCGCTTCCCGCGTGCCGGTCACACCTATCGGGGCCCGAAAAGGTTGGGTGACTGGTACAACGATCCCAACCTGTCCGTCTGGCTCAACCACGAAGCTCGAGGGCACATGTCCCTCGATCTGATGCGCTACGCTTATGCCGCGACCTTTGCCCAAGAACACGAGCGGTCACCCAAGGGGCACAAGGAGTTCAATCTGATCGAGAAACTACGCCCGCTTCACGCAAACTGGGAATCGGGCAAGTTTTCAGACAGGTTCAGGGTACAGCTCCTCGAGGGCCCGGCCACGACAATTACCAGTCACATATCGAAGGACGGCCACTATTTCATTCATCCGGATCCGACCCTGTGCCGTAGCCTCACCGTTCGCGAGGCTGCGAGGATCCAGACCTTTCCGGATAACTACTTCTTTCAGGGGAATCGCACGCAGCAATATCATCAGGTCGGCAACGCGGTTCCTCCGCTGCTCGCCAACCAAATCGCCGATGTCGTCCACTCGCTGCTCAGTCGAGGCTGTGGCAACAACAAACGGCAAATGCTCCAGAAAGGGGATACGAAAAAGCAGCAGGCGGACGCCGCGCAAGGCATGTTGGCTTGAGACGTCATGCGGACGACGAACGTGTGCGGGCGTGCAAGCTTACCGAAGGAGTGGCGGAGATCATTCTGCTGCGCTCAGTGGACGAGTATCTAACACTTGGTCTGTCACTAACACCCGTTTTGCCAAATGACAAAGACTCCTTTCAGAGCCTTTGTCGGACGCTTGTCCATTAACTTGAGAAAATGTCACTTCTCGCGCAATGCGACGACAAGTTACACGTCAATATTCCCCGCCTGCAACGCATTAGTCTCAATAAACGCCCGCCGCGGCTCCACATCATCCCCCATCAGCGTCGTGAAAATCTGATCCGCCGCGATCGCATCCTCAATCTGCACCTTCACCAGCCGGCGCACGTTCGGATCCATCGTGGTTTCCCACAGCTGTTCCGGATTCATTTCGCCCAGGCCCTTGTAGCGCTGCTTGGAGACGCCGCGCTCGGCTTCGTCGCGCAGCCAGTTCATCGCTTCGTGGAAGTCCTTGATCGCGATTTCCTTGGCCTTGTCGCCCTGGCCGCGGCGGACCAGTGCGCCCGGGCCGATCAGGCCCTTGAAGGTGGCGGCGGCGGCCGACAGGATCTGGTAGTCGGGGCCGTGGATGAAGTCGGCGTCGATGGTGCTGATCTTCAGGTTGCCGAAGTGGCGGCGCTCGATGCGCAGCATGTGCTTGGCGGAGAGTTCGTCCGACTTGACGACGACCTGCACGCTCGGGTCGTTGATGGCCTTGGCCAGCGCCTGGGCTGAGGCTTCGGCATTTTCGGCATTGTCGAGGTTGAGCGTGACGCCGGTCATGATGGCCAATAGCGCGGCTTGCTTAATGCCCCTCGGTCTTTCCTAAACTTCAAAATCAGCCTTTAACTCAGTTCATGCGTTTTATAAGCCATTGATTTTATAGAGAATTTTTTAACACCAAGAACGTTAAACTGCATCAATTTTGTTTGAATTTCATCTTTCATTGAGAAAAATAGGCCGACGCCCATCATCTTTACCCCTTGAGTTTTGGCGTGGCATTGTTCATTTTTTGACTTTGTTCACTAATAATGTACAATCGAAATTATTGAACATCCGGGATTCCCATGACCGCTATCCATCCAGCCTCATCTGCGGAACATGTCTTGCTCGACTCAGCGATCAAGGCTTTCCATGGGCTCGCCCTCGGGCTGGGGATTAAGACCGACATTCACCCTTCGGCGACAGGCGATGCGACGATCGACTTGCGGTTTGGCAGCAAGACCGTCACTTACCTTGCTGAATGCAAACGCCATGTCAATTCGACCAATGTCGGTTCAATCGCCCATCGGCTCGCGAACGCCGACCGGCCTTTGCTCGTGGCTGATTACATTGCCCCGCCTGTCGCGAATCGGCTTCGCCAATTGAACATTCAGTTCATCGATACAGCGGGGAATGCCTATATCCATGCGCCGCCCATCCTCATCTGGGTAACCGGGCAAAAGCCGGAAAAACCTCTCGTGGATTCACGCGTTGCGCGCGCTTTTCAACCCGGGGGACTCAAGCTGATCTTCGCGCTGCTATGCAAGCCGGAACTGGTCGATGCTCCCTACCGCGATATTGCGGCGGCAGCGGGTGTCGCATTGGGAACGGTCGGTTGGGTCATGCGTGACCTGAAGGATGAGAAATACCTGCTCGAACTTGGCGCGCACGGACGCAAGCTCATCAATCGGCGCAAGCTGCTGGAGCAATGGGTCGAGGGTTATGCGAAACAGCTTCGGCCAAAACTGTTGATCGGCCGCTTTCGCTCCCTGTCCCAGGATTCGCGGCTGGCTGCCGACCTGCCTGTAAGCGGCGCCTTGTGGGGTGGCGAAACTGCAGGTGCAAAATTGACGGGTTATCTCAAGCCCGCGATCACCACCATCTATCTGCAGAAAAATTCTGGCGCAGGGATCGAATTGCTCAAGAAACTGCGCCTGGCAAAAGACGCAGAAGGAGACGTGGAGCTTCGGGAAATGTTCTGGCATTTTGATTCTTCAGAAACGCAGGATCTGGTGCCTCCACTGCTGGTATATGCCGATCTGCTAGCTACTGCCGACGATCGCAATCTCGAAACCGCACGCATTATCCATGACAAACATCTCGCTGGATTTATCGAACAAGCCTGACCTCGCCTTGGTAAGCCAATTGTCCGGAATCGTCGTGGCCGAGGCCAATGCATTGGGCATTCCCGTCTTCATGGCTGGCGCAATGGCACGCGACCTGATCCTGCTCTATGGCCATGACATCAGTACCGGCAGGAGAACGGAGGATGTCGATTGGGCGATGATGGTGAATACGTGGGATGAGTTCGAGGCGTTGAAAGCGCGGCTCGTTTCCACCGGGGCGTTCTCGACGCAACAGCCAGCACATCGCTTGAAGTATGGGGACAACCTGGTGATCGACCTGATCCCGTTTGGCGGGATCGCAGACGAGAATGGCGTCATCTCGTGGCCGCCGGAGCATCATACGGTCATGACGGTTCTCGGCTTTGACGAAGCATACAAGAACAGCATCAAGGCACGATTGCCGGGCGCTGTCGAGGTCAATGTCATTTCGCTGCCTGCGCTGGCTTTGCTGAAGCTGTTCGCATGGAATGAGCGGCATGTGCTGGCGCCGCGCAAGGATGCGCATGACTTTGCATTGATTGCGCGGCATTACGTTGATGCGGGTAATCAGGATCGGCTGTACGAGGAGTTTTCACATCTGCTTGATGATGCGGATTTTGAGTATGAGACTGCGGGTGCACGGATGTTGGGGTGGGACATTGCGCGCATTTGCGGTGATGCGTCGAGGGAGGCTGCGATCGGGATTTTGACGAGGGAGTCTGATGTTGATGGGCAGCTGACGTTTGTGGCTGCGATGCCGGATGGTGCCGGACGAGCGTTGCGTCTAGTGGAGAATGTGAAACGAGGTTTGATTGAGTCATCGGTAAATAAATGACCGGTGAGCGCTCGTTACCGCCCTCACCCCCGGCCCCGTGCCCCACGGATTGGCTTGCAAGCCAATCCGGCTACAGCGGCGCAAAGTATGCTTTGCGAAACCCCGCTTTCACCCCGCCTGCGGGCGAGGCGAGCGGTCAAGCCCTCGATAGCTTCAAAAAAAATGGGCTCGCAAGGAGCCCATTTTTTCGACATAGCAAGAACATCAAACCTCAATATTCCCCGCCTGCAACGCATTAGTCTCAATAAACGCCCGACGAGGCTCCACATCATCCCCCATCAGCGTCGTGAAAATCTGATCCGCCGCGATCGCATCCTCAATCTGCACCTTCACCAGCCGGCGCACGTTCGGATCCATCGTGGTTTCCCACAGCTGTTCCGGATTCATTTCGCCCAGGCCCTTGTAGCGCTGCTTGGAGACGCCGCGCTCGGCTTCGTCGCGCAGCCAGTTCATCGCTTCGTGGAAGTCCTTGATCGCGATTTCCTTGGCCTTGTCGCCCTGGCCGCGGCGGACCAGTGCGCCCGGGCCGATCAGGCCCTTGAAGGTGGCGGCGGCGGCCGACAGGATCTGGTAGTCGGGGCCGTGGATGAAGTCGGCGTCGATGGTGCTGATCTTCAGGTTGCCGAAGTGGCGGCGCTCGATGCGCAGCATGTGCTTGGCGGAGAGTTCGTCCGACTTGACGACGACCTGCACGCTCGGGTCGTTGATGGCCTTGGCCAGCGCCTGGGCTGAGGCTTCTGCGTTCTCGGCGTTGTCGAGGTTGAGCGTGACGCCGGTCATGATGGCCGAGAGCGCGGCCTCATCCATCGCGCGCGACAAGCGCATGATGATGGCGTTGGCGGTGTTGTACTGGCGGACCAGTTCGGCCAGCGCGTCGCCGACGATGGGCTGCGCGTTTTCGGCCGGGATGATGGCGGCGTCGTTGAGCGCGACCTTCATCATGTAGCTGGCTTCTTCGATCGCGTCCTTGAGATAGCGCTCGTCCTTGCCGTGCTTGACCTTGTAGAGCGGCGGCTGGGCGATGTAGACGTGGCCGCGCTCGACGAGGGCGGGCATCTGGCGATACAGCAGGGTGAGCAGCAGGGTGCGGATGTGAGCGCCGTCGACGTCCGCGTCGGTCATGATGATGATGCGGTGGTAGCGCAGCTTGTCGATGTTGAATTCGTCCGGGCCGATGCTGGTGCCGAGGGTGGCGATCAGGGTGGTGATCTGCTCGGAGGAGAGCATCTTTTCGAAGCGGGCCTTTTCGACGTTGAGCACCTTGCCGCGCAGCGGGAGGATGGCCTGGAACTTGCGGTCGCGGCCTTGCTTGGCGGAGCCGCCTGCGGAGTCACCCTCGACGATGTAGAGCTCGCACAGCGCGGGGTCTTTTTCCTGGCAGTCGGCGAGCTTGGCGGAGAGGCCGAGGCCATCCATGATGCCCTTGCGGCGGGTGAGTTCGCGTGCCTTGCGGGCGGCTTCGCGCGCGCGGGCGGCTTCGACGATCTTGCCGCAGATGATCTTGGCGTCGTTGGGCTTTTCCATGAGGAAGTCGGTGAGCGTCTTGGCGACGATTTCCTCGACGGGGCCGCGCACTTCCGACGATACGAGCTTGTCCTTGGTCTGGGAGCTGAACTTGGGCTCGGGGACCTTGACGGAGAGCACGCAGGTGAGGCCTTCGCGCATGTCGTCGCCGGAGATTTCGACTTTCGCTTTCTTGGCGAACTCGTTTTCTTCGATGTACTTGTTGATGACGCGGGTCATCGCTGCGCGCAGGCCGGTGAGGTGGGTGCCGCCGTCGCGCTGCGGGATGTTGTTGGTGAAGCAGAGCACTTGCTCATTGAAGGCGTCGTTCCATTGCATGGAGACGTCGACGCCGATCATGGTGCCTTGCTCGGAGACCTTCTCGCCGGTGGCCTGGAAGATGGTCGGGTGCAGGACGCTCTTGTTCTTGTTGATGTATTCGACGAAGCCGCGGGTGCCGCCTTCGAAGGCGAAGTCTTCTTCCTTGCCGGTGCGCTGATCGGTGAGCTTGATGTGCACGCCGTTGTTGAGGAAGGAGAGTTCGCGGATGCGCTTGGCGAGGATGTCGTAGTGGAATTCGACGTGCGTGAAGATTTCTTCGTCGGCCCAGAAGTGGACTTCGGTGCCGCGCTTGTCGGTTTCGCCGGTGACCTTGATGGGGGAGATCTGGACGCCGTCCTGGGTCTCGATCTCGCGGTTCTGGACCACGCCCTTGGAGAATTCCATCTGGTGGACTTTGCCGTCGCGGCGGATGGTGAGCTTGAGCAGCTTGGAGAGTGCGTTCACGCAAGAGACGCCCACGCCGTGCAGGCCGCCGGAGACTTTGTAGGAGTTCTGGTCGAACTTTCCGCCGGCGTGCAGCTCTGTCATCACAATCTCCGCGGCGCTGCGCTTGGGATCGTGCTTGTCGTCCCACTTGATGCCGGTGGGAATGCCGCGGCCGTTGTCGGTGATGGAGATCGAGTTGTCGGAGTGGATGGTGACGTGGATCTCGGTGCAGTGGCCGGCGAGTGCTTCGTCGATGGAGTTGTCGAGCACTTCGAACACGAGGTGGTGCAGGCCCGTGCCGTCAGAGGTGTCGCCGATGTACATGCCTGGGCGCTTGCGGACTGCTTCGAGGCCTTCGAGGATCTGGATCGAGGATGCGCTGTAGGAGCTGCTGGCGGATTGCTCACGCGGGGCTTCTTGGGGGAGTGCGGACATGGCTACCTTCTAAAGAACGGTTACTGCTTGTGTCGAATCTCTGGCCGGCTCCTTCCCCCTTGCAGGGGGAAGGTTGGGATGGGGGTAGTGCGGTTGAGCTTGCTGAGGTGCTGGTTCGACCTCACTACCCCCTCCCTAACCCTCCCCCTAGAAGGGGGAGGGGACCGTTCGGCTATGAATTTCGGTTTTCCATAAATGTGGCAAAGGGGCTCGCCTTACCCTCGGCAGCCCCCTTGCGATTTCTGTTATTCGATTAATCAAATACGCATCGGCATCACGACATACTTGAAGTCGGCGTTGTCCGGTACGGTGATCAACGCCGATGAATTGGCGTCGCCAAGCGCAACGTTGATGTTGTCGCCCTTGAGGTTGTTCAGCACGTCGAGCAGGTAGGAGACGTTGAAGCCGATGTCGACGGTGTCGCCGCCGTAATCGATTTCGAGTTCTTCCACGGCTTCTTCCTGGTCGGCGTTGGTGGAGCTGATCTTGAGGCTGCCCGGGCTGATGATGCAGCGGACGCCCTTGAATTTATCGCTGGTCATGATCGCGGCGCGCTGCAGGGAGTGCAGCAGCGTCTGGCGGTCGATGGTGAAGTTGTTCTTGTAGCCCTTCGGGATCACACGGGTGTAGTCGGGGAACTTGCCTTCGACCAGTTTCGAAATCAGTTCGATGTCGGCGAAGGTGAGCTTGACCTGGTTGCTGGCGATCTCGAGGTCGACCGTGCTGTCCGTGTCTTCGAGGAGGCGCTGCAGTTCGAGGATGGTTTTGCGCGGGATGATGACTTCCTGGCGCTGGAAATTCTGGTCGGTCTCGACCTGGCAGAAGGCGAGGCGGTGGCCATCGGTGGCGACTGCGATCACGTTCTTGCCGTCGACGACGAGCAGCAGGCCGTTGAGGTAGTAGCGGATGTCCTGCTGGGCCATCGCGAAGTGCACCATGTTGAACAGGTGCTTGAGGGTCTTCTGCGGCAGCGTGACTTTGGCGTTGAAGTGTTCGGCTTGCGCGACGGTCGGGAATTCTTCCGCGGCCAGGGTTTGCAGCGCGAAGCGCGACTTGCCGGACTGGACGGTCATGCGCTTGTTGGAGAGCGAGAGCGTGACGTCGCCGAAGTCGGGCAGCGCGCGCAGGATGTCGAGCAGCTTGCGGGCGGCGACGGTGGTCGCGGCGGCTTCACCGCCGCTGCCGACGTCGGCGGTGGTGGTGATCTGTACTTCGATGTCGGTGGACAGGAAGGAGACTTTTTCGCCGTCCTTGCGAATGAGGATATTGGCCAGAATCGGCAGCGTGTGCCGACGCTCGACAATACCACTCACGATCTGCAGCGGTCGGAGAAGCGTGTCTCGTTGGGTTTTGACCAATTGCATGCTTTTGTCCTTGTAGTAATTGATTGAGACAGTGCTGTTTACTGGTGCTACTTGAGAGTGACTTTGGTGACGAAAGAGCGGGTCTTGAAAAGGACAGAATCCCGCCCGGCCGGGCAAATGAAAAACAACCTCTATTTTGACAGAAAAGGGGGGTTCCCAAGAAATCTAAGTGAGGGTTTTTTGCCTGCTTTACAAGGGGTTTGGCAGCGCTGGAGGGGTGCTGCTTGTTATTTGGGCAAAGAGCATTAGCAGGTTATCCACAGCATCGTGAGCATCTGTGGATAACCCTGTGGATTACCCCTTCAGGGTCTGCTCGAGGACGTGCAGCTCGTGGTTCACTTCGGGGTTCTTGGAACGGTCGGCGGCGATCTTGCGGACGGCGTGCAGGACCGTGGTGTGGTCGCGGCCACCGAAGAGTTCACCGATTTCCGGCAGGCTTTTCTGCGTCAGTTCCTTGGCCAGGTACATCGCAATCTGGCGCGGGCGGGCAATGTTGGCCGGACGCTTCTTGGAGTACATGTCGGCGACCTTGATGTTGAAGAAGTCGGCGACGGTCTTCTGGATGTTCTCCACGGAAATCTGGCGATTCTGGACCGACAGCAGGTCTTTCAGTGCCTCTTTGACAACATCGATCGTGATGTCTTTGCCGTGGAAACGCGAGTAGGCCAGGATTTTGCGCAGCGCACCTTCCAGTTCGCGGACGTTGGAGCGCAGGTGCTTGGCGACGAAGAAGGCGACGTCGTCGTTGAACGTGACGCCTTCCTGGGCTGCCTTCTTGAGCAGAATTGCAACGCGCATTTCCAGTTCCGGCGGCTCGACCGCGACCGTCAGGCCGGAGTCGAAACGGGAAATCAGGCGGTCGTCCATGCCGGTGATTTCCTTCGGATAGGTGTCGCTGGTGATGATGATTTGTTTCTTTGCAGCAATCAACGCTTCGAATGCGTAGAAGAATTCTTCCTGCGTGCGGCTCTTGCCGGCGAAGAATTGGATATCGTCGATCAGCAGCATGTCCAGCGAGTGGTAGTAGCGCTTGAAATCGTCGAAACCTTTTCGTTGGTAAGCAGTCACTACGTCACGAACATACTGTTCTGCGTGGATGTAGCGGATGCGTACGTTGGGATTTTCTTGCAGCAACTGGTTGCCGATCGCATGGATCAAGTGCGTCTTGCCGAGGCCGACGCCGCCGTACAGGAACAGCGGGTTGTACGACACGCCGGGGTTGTTGGCGACTTGGATGGCGGCGGCACGGGCCAGTTGGTTGGCCTTACCGGTGACGAAACTGTCGAAGGTCAGGGCCGGGTTGATCTTGCTCTGGTCACGCTTTTTTGTTTCTTCAATGACAATGTCGACGCGCTCGATCGGGTCGGGCAGGTCGGCGTAGTCGGTGCCGCCGGCCAGGGCGAGCGCCTGCGCGGGCGACGAGACTTGCGCGGGTGCGGCAACCGGCTTGCGGACGGCATTGGTGCGCGGGTCGAGCACGAATTGGACGTCGATCGGCTGCTCCCAGTGCTCCGCCGCCAGGGCGGTGATGCGGCCGGCGAACTGGGTTTTTACCCAGTCCAGTTTGAAGCGGTTCGGCGCGGCAATGCGCAGGCAGCCATCCTCGAAGTCGAGGGGCACGAGCGGTTTGATCCAGGCGCTGTACTGCTGAGGCGTGAGTTCCTGCTCCAGTTTCGCGGAGCAAGCTTGCCAGAAATTTTCCATGAAATTCTTTTAATGTTTGCTTTGTGGAAAATACAAAAGGCCTTCGAACTGCTCTCCTCCGGCAGTCCGCTGCACAGTCCAAGCCGGGCGGGGAGGTCTGTGCAGTGGAGTGCGGGAGCGGCTGTCGGGCGAAGGCCGGCTTCCACAGGGAGGGCTATTCTAACGCCGGTTTTCGCAGTTATCCACAGCTCGCGTCATTTTTCCGACATAAAAAAGTGCTTGCCAATGTGGATAATTTGGGCTTAGGGAAGGTGGGGGTATCGTTTTATTACGGGCGGGAATTTTGCGAATGTAAATACAGTAAAACCATGCAGCCCGAAGAGTTGTCATCCCGGCGTTTGCCGGGACGACGGGGACAGTTCGAACAGAATCCGGGACCTGCGCCCGCACGCCATCCGCGTTTGTCATTCTGCATTTCCCTAAGTTATTGACACACAAGCAGAAAATGGAGTCTAATTGCGGGTTCACTGCCTGTTGCGTTTTGTGCGTGGCCACAAGACAAGAATGGGCTGCGTGATTCCTACCCATTTTTGCTGACTAGCGAGACCAAAATGAAACGTACTTACCAACCTTCCGTCGTCCGCCGCAAGCGCACCCACGGCTTCCGTGTTCGCATGGCTACCCGCGGTGGCCGCGCCGTGCTGAATGCGCGCCGCGCCAAGGGCCGCAAGCGCCTGGCTGTCTAAGCCAAGCACTGCACCCAAAAGCTGCCGGCGTGAGCGAAGAACGTTCACACTCCTACGCACGCACCCGGCGCATCGTGAAAACGGATGATTTTTCATCCGTTTTTCGTTTGCGGCCCGTGCAGCGCACGGCGCATTTCGTCCTGTACGCTCGCAGCAACCAGCTGGACCGCGCCAGGCTGGGCATCGTGGCCGCCAAGCGCTTCGCTCCGCGCGCCGTCACCCGCAATACGATCAAGCGCGTCACGCGCGAACTGTTCCGCCAGGCGACCCTGCCGGCGATCGATTGCATTGTCCGCCTGTCGCAGCCTGTGAATTCGAAGACCGGCCCGGCTACCAGCGCCAAGCTGAAGGCCGAGCTGCGCCGCGAGCTTGCGCAGTTGCTGGGTTCACAGGCGCTGAAAACGCCTGCGCCCCATCCGGAATCCCGCTGATGAAAACGCTTTTGCTGCTACTATTGCGCGCGTACCAGCTGGGCATCAGTCCTTTCCTCGGCCAGAGTTGCCGTTTTTACCCGACTTGCTCCACCTACGCCGTAGAAGCAATCCGCGAACACGGCGCAGCGAAGGGCAGCTTGCTAGCGGCGAAGCGTCTGTGCAAATGCCACCCGTGGCATCCGGGCGGACTGGACCCGGTACCGACGAAGGCGGCGAACGCACACGCGGACTGCGCCTGCCAGCACCATTGAATACCTGACTACTCAAGCACAACAAAGAACTATGGATATCCAACGTACCATCCTGTGGGTCGTGTTCTCGCTGTCCCTTCTGCTGCTGTGGGACAACTGGATGCGCTATACCGGCAAACAGTCGATGTTCTTCCCGACATCGACACAGCAGTCTGACAAGCCGGCTGCCGCCGGCGGCGCGCCGGCGCCGAAGTCGGACGTGCCGCAGCCGAGCGTGGCCGCGCAAGCGCCGGCCGCTGTTCCGTCGGGCACGACGCCGGTGAAGAGCGAGATCGTCACCATCACGACAGATGTGATCAAGGCTGATATCGACACCGTCGGCGGCGAGCTCAAGCGCCTGGAACTGCTCAAGCACAAGGACACCGTCGACCAGAGCAAGAACATGGTGCTGTTCGACGCCGGTACCAAGCACGTCTATCTCGGGCAAACCGGTCTGATCGGCGGCAACTTCCCGAACCACAAGTCCGGCTTCGTCGCCAAGCCGGGTCCGCGTTCGCTGGACGGCAAGGACGAAGTGCAGCTGGTGCTGGAGTCCGAGCAGGGCGGCGTGAAGCTGGTGAAGACCTACACCTTCCGCAAGAACGATTACGCGATCGGTGTGAAGCATGAGGTAGTGAACAACAGCGGCGCGCCGATCAATCCGTCCGTCTACCTGCAGCTGCTGCGCGACGGGAACAAGCCGGAAGGCGAGTCGCAGTTCTACAGCACCTTCACCGGCCCGGTCGTGTATACAGAAGCCGAGAAGTTCCAGAAGATGGAATTCGAAGACATCGCGGAGGGCAAGGCCAGACACGTGACCAAGGCCAATGACGGCTGGGTGGCGCTGGTGCAGCACTATTTCGTGTCGGCGCTGCTGCCGCCGCAGAACGTGCAGCGCGAAATCTATACGAAGAAGGTCGACAACAACTTGTACTCGGTCGGCACGATCCTGCCGATGGGTTCCATCGCCCCGGGTGCGAACGCCGCAATGGATGCAACGCTGTACGCCGGCCCGCAGGAAACCGACCGCCTCGAGAAGCTGGCGCCCGGCCTGGACTTGGTGAAGGACTACGGCTACCTGACCATCCTCGCCAAGCCGATCTTCTGGCTGATGGACCAGATCCACAAGGTGCTGGGCAACTGGGGTTGGACCATCATCGTGCTGACCATCATCATCAAGCTGGCCTTCTTCCCGCTGTCGGCCGCGTCCTACCGCAGCATGGCGAAGATGAAGACCGTGACGCCGAAGATGCAGTCGATCCGCGAGCGTTACAAGAGCGACCCGCAGAAGATGAACCAGGCGCTGATGGAGCTGTACCGCACCGAGAAGATCAACCCGCTCGGCGGCTGCCTGCCGATCCTGGTGCAGATCCCGGTGTTCATCGCGCTGTACTGGGTGCTGCTGGCTTCGGTCGAAATGCGCAATGCACCGTGGCTGGGCTGGATCCAGGATCTCGCTTCGCCTGATCCGTGGTACATCCTGCCGCTGGTGATGGCCGCATCGATGTTCATCCAGACCAAGCTGAACCCGACGCCGCCGGATCCGGTGCAGGCGAAGGTGATGCTGTTCATGCCGATCATCTTCTCGGTGATGTTCTTCTTCTTCCCGG
This sequence comes from uncultured Noviherbaspirillum sp., assembly GCA_966212545.1. Classification (GTDB taxonomy): domain Bacteria; phylum Pseudomonadota; class Gammaproteobacteria; order Burkholderiales; family Burkholderiaceae_D; genus Noviherbaspirillum. The sequence continues at coordinate 7,936 of CBIHRW010000048.1, read as the reverse complement.
CTGGCCTGGTGCTGTACTGGGTGGTGAACAACATCCTGTCGATCGCGCAGCAGTGGGTGATCACCAAGAAGATCGAGAGCGGCCAGGCGGCTTGATGGCCTGATGGCTCTGAGGAGGCCCGCGCGATGCGCGGGCTTTTTTGTTTGTGGACTTGACGATGTTGCTGTGACGGGCGGGCTTGTCGTTCGCCCTCTCGCTTACCTCTCCCCGTCATTCCCACGAAAACAAGGCCGAAGGCCGCAGTTTCGAGGAACGGCCAGGCGGGAATGACGGGGAAAATAAAGCAACTATTTCACCTTATGTGCCCGCCCGCCAATTCCTTCGATGTTGCAATTGCATCCGCACCCGCCGTTTTCATTTGATCAGCAACCACCCCAACCCTAGAATCACCTCATGAACTTCGACTCCTCCCCCATTGCAGCCATCGCCACCGCCCCCGGTCGTGGCGGTATCGGCGTCGTGCGCGTCTCCGGCAAGAACATCCTCCCGGTCATGCAGGCCGTGTGCGGCACGTCGGAACTGAAGCCGCGTTACGCCGCCTATCTGCCGTTCCAGAATGCGGACGGCACCGCCATCGACCAAGGCATCGCGATCTACTTCAAGGCGCCGCATTCCTATACCGGCGAGGACGTGCTGGAACTGCAAGGCCACGGCGGGCCGGTCGTCATGCAGATGCTGCTGGCGCGCTGTCTCGAGGCGGGCAAAGACATCGGCCTGCGCGTCGCGCAACCGGGTGAGTTCACGCACCGCGCCTTCCTGAATGACAAGCTGGATCTCGCCCAGGCGGAAGCCGTTGCCGACCTGATCGAGGCGTCGACGGAAGCGGCGGCGAAGTCGGCGTCAGCTTCGCTGTCAGGCGTGTTCTCGAAAACCATCCATGAACTGGTCGACAAGGTGATCCACCTGCGCATGCTGGTGGAAGCGACACTGGACTTTCCGGAGGAGGAGATCGACTTCCTTGAAAAGTCCGATGCGCGCGGGCAGTTGGACCGCATCCGCGCCAACCTGAAGGAGGTATTCGAACAGGCGTCGCAAGGCGCGCTGCTGCGTGAAGGACTGAATGTGGTGCTGGCGGGGCAGCCGAACGTGGGCAAGTCATCGCTGCTGAATGCACTGGCCGGATCCGAAGTCGCCATCGTCACGCCGATCGCAGGCACCACGCGCGACAAGGTGACCGAGACTATCCAGATGGAAGGCATCCCGCTGCATATCATCGACACCGCTGGCATTCGCGATGCGGGCGACGAGGTGGAGCGCATCGGCATCGAGCGTACCTGGGGCGAGGTGAACAAGGCGGACGTGATCGTGCATCTGCTGGATGCGAGCCGCGGGCCAACGCGCGCCGACGAAGACATTGTCGGGCGCCTGCCGGACAACGTGCCGGTGCTGCGGGTCTGGAACAAGATCGACCTGTCCGGCCACAAGCCGGCGGTGGACCGGATGCCGGACGCGACGCATGTCTATCTGTCGGCCACCGATCGTCGCGGGATCGATTTGCTGCGCACGGAATTGCTGCGGGTGGCAGGCTGGCAGCAGACGGGGGAGTCGCGCTTCCTGGCGCGCGAGCGTCACCTGCTGGCGCTGAAGGCCGCGCGCGACCACCTCGATGTAGCCGCCGAGCATGTGGCGCGGAACAACCAGACCAGCGACCATGCGCTCGACCTGTTTGCGGAAGAATTACGAATCGCGCAGGAGCGTTTGAACAGCATTACCGGAGAATTTACGTCGGATGACCTTCTTGGCGTAATTTTCAGCCGTTTTTGCATCGGAAAGTGACAAAAATTCGGCCGATGTTCGCTTTGTAAGCTTTTGTTTTTTGTTAAAGCCGTGTAGTATTCGCCCACTAAATAAAGAAATCCGATTCCAGGATGATCGAAGGAGACACGGAAGCCCGCTTGGCGCAAGCCTTGCGGGCTTTTTATTGTGCAGAGTTATTGGCTTTGTGAATATGTGTCATCACCAGAATAAAGCTGCGGAATTTGCTGCGGAGCAGTAATATGCTTCCTGTCTCCTCCAACTCTTCTTGAATTGGATTAGCCCGCTACCGAAAGGCAGCGGGCTTTTTTTTGCCCTTTTTTCCCCGAGTTCAGAGCGCAAGGACGGTCACGTACAAGGCCGACATGATGACGACGGCCAGCACGACATTGGCAATTCGTTGTTCCATACAAGGTCCCATCAAAATTGGCAGTGCATGGGATTACTCTAGGGAAATAAGACTCCGCACGTATTGCGGCGGATAAATGTTTGTGCCCGCCGGGATGGCGATCTGCCCATGCCTTGAGATTAATCAGACGTGATTTTCCCAATCAAAACATTGACTTGGGATAGCAGGCTAGAGGTTGTCCACAGATTTAGCCACAGGAAATGTGGGCAACCGGCGTCAGTGGTCCCGGCCGTCGAGGGGATACGTCGGCGTAGCGGGCGGACGGGCGTCGAGAGCGGCCTGCAGTACCATCTTCATCAACTCCCGCTCGGCCACGGATTCCATTCTCCGCGCGTATTTTGGCAGCAGGCCGGCCTCGATTGCCTTGTCGATGGCGGCTTTCAGCATGTCGTTGGTGACCTTCATGGTGCTTTCGAATTCGTCCAAGCTGCGGATTATGCCCTAACCTCCCTCAAAAAATATTGACGTATGGCAATATTTTTTGAGGGTAGACTTCCGGCCCTCCTGAAAAATCGCGCCGTGCAGCATCGGCTTGCGCTTCGGCAGACCGGTCGTCCCGGTGGCTTGAGGCGCCACAAAATAGCAAATTGGCATGGGCGATATACCTGACTTGAGCGTTCATCCGGCTGTACAGAAGCCGGGGCAAAACCGCAACAGGCAAGACAGACAGGAGCCCGCTAATGAATACCCCTCTCCCCGATTTCGACGTACTCGTGGCGCTGCACCGGCATGATCCCGAGGCGTTCGAAGCTTTCCGGCGGCACGTGCTGCGCGAGGCAATCGACTTCGCGCCGCCGGTCCATCGCGCGTCGCTCGAGCAGGTGCTGACGCAGATCGAAACGGCGCGTGCCGCAGCAGCCACGCCGATGGAGACGGCCGCAACCGCCTTTCGCATGATGCAGGATTCCGTCGTGCGCCTGCAGGAAGGATGGGAGCAGGCGCTCAATGCGGTGGCGGGCCTGCAGGCGGCATTGGTGATCGAGCGGGTGCGCGGCAGCATGCCGCTGCGCGCTGGGTGAGAGTGCGAGCCGGCCCTGCCTTGCGATTAATCAATAGAAAAATTCCGTTATGAATCATTGACATAACGGAGCTTATCCCCGGTTGTCCACAGTCTTGTCCACGCCGGGCGTGGACAAGTGCCGCGATCAGTCTTCCAACTTCAGTATTAGGGATTGTCGTTCTCGAATTTCGCTTCCTCTTCCGGGCTCATCGCATGGGAAAGGAAAATATTGCCGGACGATACGGCTTCGGCATGACCGCAATGGGGGCAGGTGATGTGACCATTCGGTCCTGCGTCAATGGTGAACTCATTGACCTGGAACGGACGACGGCATACGGTATTAATACAACGTTGGAAACGCATCGGACTTGCGGATAGTGCAGAGAGATTGCCTGGACGAGGTAGTTCGGTGCTTTGAACTACCGGGCAGGTATTCTATTGCGATTCTTGAAAATGTGGCACCTGCGGACGAACCGAAAGCATGGTCGATTGAGAAATATCAACCGAACATGACCGGCGACGGCACAGCCGCTGTCCGATTGCGGTTCCGCGCGCCGGTCCCGCTACAAGTTTGGGTTCAGGCCACGTCCGCAAGAATGCGATGGGCGAGCGCGATCGCCTGTTCCAATGCCTGCTCGGGACTGTCCGACGGCGCGTCGGCGGTGTGCTGCCGATCTTCGCTCACTGCACCGTTGCGATGGCTGATCATCACGACGCCACGATATTTCCCGTCCGTCTCTTCCTGGATATCCGCTTGCGCGACCCAATCCGCCTTGGTGTACTTTACGGCTGCCATGCACATCTCCTTCAGCTTGTGCAGCTAGGACTGTTGGCGACGGGCGATGTTCGCGCATGCTTTGATTTTAATCAGAAGCAAAATTTCCTTGAGAATCATGTAGATAGCCAATCTTGTTCTTGGTTATCCACAGATTTGGTCACAGGAAATGTGGGTAAGGCGGATCTTGCTACAGCCAGCTGTCGATTGCCCACCAAAGGAGTGCGATGCTGGCGGCGGCAGACGCGGCGATGCACAGCAGCGCACGTATCCGGTTGCGGTTGAGTGCCATCGTCGGCTATCGGCCCGCCGGCGCGCCGAGCTTGAGTACCGCCGGGTGTTTCTCGCTGGCGAGAATATGGCGCAGCATCGAGCGGCTGACGTCGTTGTCATCGATGATGACAACGGTCGCGCTGGCTGGATGAGGCATGCGATCTCCCTTTGCCGGCATTATGCCGCCGATGAAGCCCCGGCGACCTCGTCGTCGTCGTCGCTGTACTGCTGCGCGATGGCGCGGAACCTGTCCTCGATCTGCAGGAAGGCGTCCAGGATGTCCGGGTCGAAGTGGCTGCCGCGCCCTTCCTTCATGATCCGCACCGATTCCTCGTGGCTGAAGGCCGGCTTGTAGACGCGGCGCGAGATCAGCGCATCGTACACATCGGCCACCGCCATCAGGCGTGCCGGCAACGGGATGGCATCGCCCTTCAGGCCTTCCGGATAGCCGGAGCCGTCCCATTTTTCCTGGTGCGAGTACGCGATCTCGCGCGCGAAGGTGAGAAAACCGTTGCTGCCGCCGAGGTGGCGCTCGACCGAGAGGATGGCGTCGCGGCCGTAAACGGTGTGCAGCTTCATGATCTCGAATTCGTCCGGGTCGAGCTTGCCCGGCTTGAGCAGGATGCGGTCCGGCACGCCGACCTTGCCGATGTCATGCAGCGGCGCCGACTTGAACAGCAGTTCGATGCTCTCGTCAGTCAGCACATAAGAAAAGCGCGGGTGCCCGCGCAGGTGCTGCGCCAGTGTCTTCACATAATGCTGGGTGCGGCGGATATGGTTGCCGGTTTCGTTGTCGCGCGTCTCCGCCAGCGAGGCCATCGCGAGGATGGTCGCTTCCTGCATCTGCATCAGCTGGCGGGTGCGCTCGTCAACCAAATGCTCGAGGTGGCGGTTCTGGTCCTTCAGCAGCTGGCGTGCCTTCACCAGTTTGAGTTGCGTGGCCACGCGCGCCAGCACGATGGGCGGGCTGATGGGCTTGGCAATATAGTCGGCTGCGCCCAGCGACAGGCCGAGTTCTTCGTCCTCCGGCTGGATGCGCGAGGTGAGGAAGATCACCGGGATGTCGGCGGTTTCCGGCGCGGCTTTCAAGCGGCGGCAGACTTCGTGGCCGTCCATCTCGGGCATCACGATGTCGAGAAGGATGAGGTCGGGATACGGCGGCGTGCCGGCAACCTGCAGCGCCTTCAGGCCGTTGGTGGCAATCTTCAGCTTGTACTTGTCTTTGAGCAGCACCGACAGGAGGGCGATGTTGTCGGGCGTGTCATCGACCAGCAAGACCGTCGGTTTCTGCGCGAATTCGAACAAGTTGCCCATCTTCTCTCCCGGAGACTGTTGAACTAGTCGATCTGGTAGCCTGCCGCCTTGGCGCCGTTGTGCAGCGCATCCAGTGCAGCATCGAAATCGTAAAGTGCAAGTGCGCGCTCGATGTCGCTGCGGCACTGCGCGTCGAGTGCAGCTGCGAACAATCCGCAGGACTGGTCGAACAAGTCGACCGCTTCGTTGTCGCTGTCGCGCAGCAAATGGCCGAAGCGTCGGATGGCGGCCTGTGCCTGCACGCGGTCGAACGGCGTATCCGGCACTACCGCGGCCTCCGGCGCGGGCAAGACCCGCTCGATGGCCGCATTCAGCGCACGCATGTTGTCGTCGAGCTCATCCAGCATGCGTTCCAGACCGCCGCCCTGTTGCCCGCCGCGGATGCAGTCTTCCAGCTGCGACGACAGGTCCTGCACGCCCACCGCGCCGAGCAGGCCGGCGACGCCCTTGAGCGAATGCGCTAGGCGCTCCGCTACTTCACGGTCCTGCTCCAGCGCCTTGCGTATGTCCGCGACAGTATCGTGATGGCTGCCATGGAAGCGCGCCAGCATCTGCAGGTAGAAATTGCGGTTGCCGAGCGCACGCTTGAGGCCGTCCTTCACATCGACGCCGTCGATGACCAGCTCCGGCTCAGTCGCAACGACCGGCACAGGGACGCTGCCGGTGTCTTCGCCTGCCACGCACTGCGGGCACCAGCGGGCGATGGCGGCATACAGCTCGGCCGGGTTGACCGGCTTGGCGAGATGGCCGTTCATGCCGGCGGCGAAGCAGCGTTCGCGCTCCTCGACCATTGCGTGGGCGGTCATCGCAAGGATAGGGAGTTTGGCGAAGCGTGCATCGGCGCGAATGCGGCGGGTGGCTTCGTGACCATCCATTTCCGGCATCTGCACGTCCATGAACACCAGGCCATAACGCGCCGGTCCCGCGACCATCAGCCTGTCGAGCGCAACGCGGCCATTGGAGGCGACGTCGACGCGGATACCGGCTGCCTGCAGGATCTCGATGGCGATCTGCTGGTTGACTTCATTGTCCTCGACCAGCAGCACGTTCAGGTCGCGGAAGCGCGGGGTCGTTTCCCTGGTGGCGACCGGCGTCATCCGTGTGCGCGGAGTGACCAGTTCGACCAGCGTGTCGACGAGTTTCGAGGCGCTGACCGGCTTGAGCAGGAAGCCGTCGGCGCGGCCATAACCGATGCGCTGCCGCGCCTCCTCGCGCTCCTGGGCGCTGAGCAAGACCATGCGCGGCGCGGCATTGAGCGTGTCGTCGCATTTGACCGCGGTGATCAGGTCAATGCCGTCCATGCCGGGCATGTCGAAGTCGGTGAACACCACCGCGTACGGATTCGCCCCGTCGGCGGCGTGGATCATGTCGAGCGCTTCGCCGGCATTGGAGGCGAGGTCCACGTGCACCGGCAGGGCAGTGAGGCTGTCGGCCAGCACCGTGCGGGCGCTGTGGTTGTCGTCGACAACCAGGATACGCAGGCCGTTGATCCCGGGCGGCGCGACCTCGCGCTGTTGCGGCTGGCCGGAGAGGCCGAACCAGGCGGTGAAGCGGATGGTGGTGCCGATGCCGGCCTCGCTTTCGAGCCAGATGGTGCCGCCCATCAGTTCGACCAGTCGCTTGGAGATCGACAGGCCGAGGCCGGTGCCGCCGTATTTGCGGGTGGTCGAATCGTCGGCCTGGCTGAAGGCGCGGAACAATTTGCCGGTCTGGTCGGGCGACATGCCGATGCCGGTGTCGCGCACGATGAACTGCAGCTGGATCTTGTCGGCGCTCATGTCCAGGCGGCGGCAGGCGACGAAGACTTCGCCGCGCTCGGTGAACTTGATCGCGTTGTTGATCAGGTTGATCAGCACCTGGCCGAGGCGCAGCGGATCGCCGAGCAGCGCGCGAGGAATATCGAGCGGGAACTGGAACAGGTATTCCAGCCGCTTCTCGTGCGCGCGCGCACCGGTGACCGTGGCAACGTTGTTGAGCACGTCGTCGAGGTTGAAGCTGACGTGTTCCATGTCGAGCTTGCCGGCTTCGATCTTGGAGAAGTCGAGGATGTCGTTGATCACGCCCAGGAGCGACAGGCCGGCGCTGCGGATCTTCTCGATGTAGTCGCGCTGCTTCGGGTCGAGCTCGGTGCGCAGCGCGAGGTGGGCCATGCCGATGATGGCATTCATCGGCGTGCGGATCTCGTGGCTCATGTTGGCCAGGAACATCGACTTGGCGCGCGTGGTTTCCTCGGCGTGGCGTCGCGCGAGTTCGGCCTCCTTCAGCTCGGCCTGGATCTGCAGCGTCTCGAGGCGGATGCGCTCGGCCATGCTGTGCTTCAGGCTGTCTTCCAGCCGCTTGCGCTCGGTGACGTCAGTCATGAAGGACAGCGTGGCCGGGCGGCCTTCCCACTCGATCATCACCGCCGACA
>CBIHRW010000047.1:0-34228 GCA_966212545.1 uncultured Noviherbaspirillum sp. | reverse complement strand
TTAGGCCATCCCATAGTGATCCTTAACGCCGCGCTAAACGGAATCGCGTAGCGCTATCTGGGTTGAGCGACAAGTTAAACAGACGTGCGGCCATACTTTCCCTTAGCTGAGTAACGCAGCAATTCCAGCAATAATCAGCATACCCAAGCTCAACCTCCGTGCTGATGCAGCTTGCTCGGGTGATGTCGGCCGCAGCTTGACCACTTGCCATAGAAAACAATAACAAGCCACCGAACCAGCAAATCCCAACGCCGCTACGGTCAACGACTTTGTTCCAATCGCAAATACAACGGTAAGCACGAGCAGCAGAACGCCGACGCTAAAAATTCCGTTAGATACCGTATCGGGAACATAGCTTAGCTTCTCACACCGATTACATTGAACCGGCGCAGCAGCACAGGACCACCACTTTCTTAAGTACGAAATTCCTGGCTGACTACAATGCGGGCATTGATACATATGCTGTTTAACGCTTTGATGGCCGGTGCAAACCGTCCGAGTCCAATAATTTGTTAAAGCGCCTTACCGCCTCATTTGAGGTAATGACCGTCGCATACTCTCCGTGCAGGTTGGAGAGCGCCATTGCATGCACCTCATCTGCGCTTCGCAGGACCCCGTTGTAATCGGTTTTTGAGAAAGCAAAGGTGGCATCAGACGCCACGTAGGTTTTAAATCCAAGATTTCCGGCAGTTCGAGCAGTAGATTCAACTGAATTATTTGTACTGACTCCGACGATGAGAACCGCTGAGATGTCTCTGACTCTTAACCAACGCTCCAATCCGGTATTGATAAAGGCATCCGGGACGTTTTTTTCCACCACATGCTCATCGTCGTAGGGACATAACGAAGGCTGAAATTCAGATCCGACTTGCCCTGGCCAAAATGGTGATCCCGGGGATCGAGAAATGTGACGGATGTGAACCACTGTTGCGTTCGCGCTTCGCCAGTGCTCAAGAAGGCTTGCAATGGTTCTCTCGGCATCCGGATTGTTTCGATCTCCTGACGCCGGCCAACTCATACCAACCTGCATGTCTACTATTAGAAGTGCTACTTGCGTCATAGAGCTGCGCTTTAACGTGTAAGCTCACCTGCACAGCAGGTGACAGTGTGCAGTGACATGTTATGCATCAATCGAAAAACCATGTCCATTCGACTGCTACAAGCCGCTCCTCAGAAAATGTCAGTACAGCCACATCGTCTCCCGGTCCACCTGGAAGGTGATACGTTAGCCGCCCAATCTTTTCGGCCTCCGGCTTCCCAAGGATACTGACCACGTCTTTTATCTGTGAACGCCCTAGTACGATCGGGCCCGGCAATACAAATCCAACCTGAGAGACTTTCAAGTATTCCGGAAAGGGTGCAAAGGCTGCTTCATGTGCGGCCCTCCACTTAATAAGGTGATTTTGTCCAACCTGAGTCCATCGGACGGCGTACTGATTCTTGACTACTTTGCCACTCTTCGCTGGCTTGCGCCACGCCTCGGCCACGCCGCGACCAAAAGCAGCCAGGTCGACTCGCGATTGGTTCTCGCCCTCAGACATTGACGCACTTGCAGCTGCATGTGAGGTTGGAAGTCCTAATGCGAGGATAAGGAGGAACAGTACGCAGACTCGGCGAACTATATTCATGATGTATATCGACAAAGTTGACCGGCACGTTGCGGCGTTGCGCCGCGAGACGCATGCTCACGCAAATGGCTCGTGGCGCAATGCCAATGCCGCAACGTGTCCGGCTCAAATGTAATGTTAGCCCTCAGACCCATCTCCGAGTCAGCGCGCGCGCCGGTAGTGCATTGCGACCGCGCCGCTGTGGAGCGGCTTCGCCGAGATCAACTCGAGGCGTCGCGTGCTGAGCAGCCCGCTCTCGTACAGGGTCGGGCCGTGGCCTGCGATCCTAGGGTGGACGAGTAACTTGTACTCGTCGATCAGATCCAGCCGGTCCAGCTCGGTCGCGAGTTTGCCGCTACCGAGGAGCACGCCGTCCGGGGTCGCGTCCTTGAGCTTTTGTACGCCCGTGCGCAGGTCGCCGACGATGTGGTGGCTGTTGGTCCACGGGAAGTCCTTTCGCGTCGAGGACACCACGTACTTCGGCTTGGTCTCCAGCTTGACCGCCCACTCGCGCATCGTCGGCGGCGCCTCCGCGTCGCCGCGGGCAACCGCTGGCCAGTAGCCCTCCATCATCTCGTAGGTGACGCGGCCCCATAGCATCGCCCCGCTCTCGTCCATGAGGCGGGTGAAGAAGGCGTGTGTCTCGTCGTCGGCGATTCCTTCCTGGTGGTCGACGCAGCCGTCCAGGGTGACGTTGATACTGAAGGTCAAGAGTCCCATGGTGTCCTCCGTTCGAGATACGCGACGGGCCGCTCGCCGTCTGGCTCCAAGGGCACGAGCCCAATTCGCGAGGTGCTCACCCTGTGCCGCCTAACGCCGTGCTGACCAGCGTGCTTGCACGTCGGTGTCGACAAGTTATACATTTTACTCATCGTCAGCATCGTAAAAATATTTCCACTTCGCTCCGATACCGTCACGCTCAGCACCCATATCTTTAGGCAGTTCGCACACTTCGTTAAGCGTAGGATCTTGTGCAATGAGGTGCCGAATATGTACAACTGTGAGTTCGCGTCTCATCGCTTCCGAATCTTCGAAGTCATGATTCTCGGCGCGGCAATACATTTGCCATTCATTTCCGGCATGGGAAACGAATAGGACAGGAGCACTCTTTTCAAGCACACATCTGCAGGTGATTGTTCCAAGTCCATCAGGAAATGCCATTTCGCCCCCGCTGCTTCTTTTTTATGTATAACGCCGCGTTGACCAGCACGCTTGCGTGTCGGTGTCAAACAATGAGTTAGGATGCCTCTGCACTTGGAACTAGCCCCCTGTGAGGTATTCAGTTAGTTGCTCGCTGCCATTCCTACAGTTGTCAACTTGAACGTAGACGGCATTTCCTAGGAAGTTGGTACCTTCGATAGGTTGAGGCTTAGCCCTTTGCATTCGGACGACAACACCCCCCCACCAAGCGCTTCGTTCAGTCGCTTCAACCTCAGGAGTTCGTTCTCGAAAGACCTTGCAGCAGTCCGGATTGTCGCGCAAGTAATCTGACACCGCTCTCTCGTTCCCCTCAACTCCAAGCACTCTGTGGTAGTGCCAAACAGCCGTCTCGATGAACTCTGCGTCAGACGTACGCGATCCAGTACGCTCACAAATCCCGTCAGATCGAGGAGGCGGCAGAAGCATTGCATAGGAAATAGCCAAGGCAATCACGATTACTGTCCCGAAAGCTAAGGCCTTGTGCATATCAATGCGTCCTAACTGTACATTTAACAGGACAGCTCGCGCCGTTATGCACGGCCGCGAGCCGTTATGCAAATTCGTTTGATCGCCCGCAAACCTCACGGGGCTTGGCCTTGGCACGATGCCTGTATATTTATACAGGTTTAAATAATCGTGAAACAAGGCTTGTCCGAAACGATACCAGAGCGACAACCCCGATTGCTCGATCAATTGCGTCGACGCATCCGGGACAAGCATTACACGCTCAGCACCGAGCGCACCTATGTTTATCGGGCGAAATGGTACATACGCTTCCGTGGCCTGCGCCATCCCGCGGATATGGGACCCAACGAGATTCGCACCTTCCTCTCGTATCTCAACAATGACCGGCAGATCGCCGGCGCTACCAACAGCCAGGCCTTATGCGCACTGTTGTTCCTTTACAAGGAAGTCCTTGGCATCGAACTACCCTGGATCGAAGGAATCAGCCGCCCCAAACGTCCAACAAAGCGTCCGGTCGTCCTGACGCAGACCGAGGTCAAACTTGTCCTCGACCAAATGAGCGGTGTCTACCAGTTAGTGGCGCGGATGCTCTATGGCACCGGCATGCGCCTGTTCGAATGTGCGCAGTTACGCATCAAGGATGTGGACCTGCAGCGCCGCGAAGTGCTGGTGCGTGGCGGCAAAGGCGGCAAGGACCGCATTACCATCTTGCCTTTGTCCCTGGCACAGCCACTACGGGAGCAGATCGGTATTGCCCGCGCCATCTTTGAGCAGGATCGAACCCAAGGCCGGCCGGGGGTGATGCTGCCGTATGCGCTCGAACGCAAGTACCCGAAGGCTGGAACTCAGCTCGGTTGGTTCTGAATATTCCCGTCTGATCATGAGTCGGCCGATCCGCGAACCGGCATTATCCGTCGTCACCCTCTTTGTCCGCAGACGATCCAGCGTGCCGTCAAGCGTGCAGTGCAAGCCGCCAAGCTTGCCAAGCCAGCGTCGACACACACGTTGCGCCATTCGTTTGCCACGCACTTGCTCGAAGCGGGATACGACATCCGTACTGTTCAGGACCTGCTAGGCCACAATGATGTGTTGACCACCATGATCTATCTGCATGTGCTTAACGGCGGCGGGAGGGGGATTGTTTCGCCTGTCGATGGCGTCATGTGAGCTGCGCCGCGAATGTCCGGTTTCAGGTGCTACCTATGAAAGTTGAGCGACTGCAATTGGCCGAACGCGGCAGCCGCAATCGCTACCAAGTGCGACCGCTGTCTATCAGAAACCGGACGTTCACCGAGGCATGTCGCATATTATTTGCGCGCCATAGGGCAGTCGCGTTAATTGAGCCACTGCTATCGGACATTCTTGCGTGCGGACATTCCAATGCCATTGATTTTGCCGATGGCGGTCTCGACAATTCTGACTTGACGCCCTACGGCCCATGCGGCGGTGAACCGGCTACACGATCCTGTTAAACCACAGCATCGACAGCAATCCGGACATCATCGCCAGCACAGCCGCCCCCGCCGCGAACAGGCCGGACACTTCGCTCTCCCGCTTCTCCAGGGTCAGGCGCGAACTAAGTGTCTTGTAGACCTTCGCCAGGTCGCTCGCGGTTCCGGCATAGAAGTATTGCGCCTTGGTCAGGTCCGCAATTTCCTTCAGCGGCGTTTCATCCAGCCGCACGTGCATTGCCCAACCGTCACCGGTGAGCACTTCGCCGGCGGCCGTCCCGATGCCGATGGTAAAGACGCGCACGCCGCGTTCGGCAGCCATCTTCGAGGCTTCGACCGGGTCGGGGCCGGTCGTGGTTTGTCCGTCGGTAAGGAGGATGATGGCTGCGGAGCCGTAGGAGCCGGGAGGTACCGGCTTGAACTCCTCCTCCGTTGCCGCCTTGTCGCTGTTGCTGCCCAGCGCACGCGCGCCCGAGCCCTCGCGGAGTTCCGTGTCGCGCGGATCGGAACTGTTGAGGTTGAATTTGATTTCGGGGAAGATCGCCTTCAGCGAGATCAGGATGCCGCTGCCGACGGCGGTGCCGCGCTGGAGCTGCAGCCGGTTCAGAGCATCGAGCAGGTCCTCGCGGTTGGACGTCGGCGGCTGCACCAGGTTGGCGGAGCCGGCGAAAGACACGAGTCCCACGCGCGTGTTGCGCGGCTGCTGCTCGACGAAGGTCCGCACCGCCGTCAACGCCGCAGCAAAACGGCTCGGGGCAACGTCGGTCGCCCGCATGCTGCCGGAGACGTCGACGGCGAGGATCATGGTCTTGTGCTCCGAGGGCAGCGTCATGACTGCCGCCGGCCGCGCCGCCGCAAGGAGCATCAGCGCAATCGCCAGCAGGAAGAGCAGCGGCGGAAGATGGCGTTTGAACCGGTTCGATCCCTGCATCGCCTGGCGCACGGTGGACAGGCCTGCATACTGCACCGCGACCTTTTTCCTCCGGCGCAGGATCGCCCAGTACGCCGCCACGAGCAGGGGCAGGATGATCAGAAGCCACAGCAGCTGTGGCCAGATGAAGGTCATGATGGTCCCCTGCCCGCCATCCCGCCAGTCGAGAGGCGGCTGCTGTTCCTGCGCAGTTCCGAAAACCGGAACAGCGCGTCGACGATATCGTCCTCGGTCGAAATTTCCAGCACGTCCACACCGGCGTACGCAAAGGCGTCGTGCAGCGCATCCTCCCGCCTGGTGACTTCCGCGGCAAAACGGCTGCGGAAGGTCTTGTCGTGCGTATCGACCAGCAGCTGCTCGGCCGTCTCCGGGTCCTGGATGGTCAGCAGGCCGAGGTCCGGCAGCTGCATTTCCAGCGGGTCATAGAGGCGGATGGCAATGACGTCGTGGCGCTGCGCAATCATCGCCAGCGGTTTTTCCCATCCCGGCTGCGTGATGAAATCGGACACGACGAAGACCAGCGCACGCCGGTGCATGACGTGCGCTGCCGTCTGCAGCAGGTCGTGCAGCCGGGTCGACGCCGAGGGTGCAGGTTGGGCCCGGGCGCGGCGGTTCATCCGGTGCAGCAGTTGCAGCACGTGCATCCTGCCGGTCCGCGCCTGCAGCACCGTATCGACACTGGTACCGTAGAACAGCGCGCCGAAGCGGTTGCCGTGGCGGTTCAGCATGCTCGCCAGGATCGTCGTCAGCTCGACCGCCTGCATCCGCTTGCTCACCGTGTGCGAGCCGAATTCCTCGGATGGGCTGAGGTCGAGCAGGAACCACGCGGTCAGTTCGCGCTCCTCGTAGTATTCCTTGACGTAAGGCGTCTGCAGGCGCGCGGTGACGTTCCAGTCGATGTGGCGCACATCGTCCTGGAACTGGTACTCGCGCAGGTCCGCCAGATCGATGCCGAGGCCGCGGAACAGCGTGCGGTAGTCGCCGTGCAGCAAGCCATCGAGGCGGCGCAAGACCGTCAGCTCAAGGCGGTTCAGGATGGTTTCAGGCGTTTGCGTCGACTTTGACATGATTTTCGAGCACCCTTTCTGGCGGCGGGAGGTGTTTCAGGATGCGGTGGATGATCTGGTCCGCGGTCACGGTGTCGGCAAGCGCCTCGTAGGACAGCGCCAGGCGATGTCGGAGCACGTCGGGCACGAGGTCCACCACATCCTCCGGTCGAACGTGGTTGCGCCCGCGCAGCAAGGCCAGCGCCCGCGCACCTTCGACCAGGTGGATGGATGCACGCGGGCTGGCGCCGCAGGTAAGGTAATGCGCCAGGTGCGGCACATTGCAGCGATCGGGGTTGCGCGTCGCGGCGACCAGGCGCACCGCATACCTCACCAGCGAGGGATCGATATAGCAGTTGCGGCATTGCTGCTGCAGCTGGGCAAGCTCCTCGGTCGTGGTGACGGATGCCACCTCCTGGTCCTGGCTGGTGACCCGGTTGACGATCACGAACTCCTCTTCCTCCGTCGGGTAGTCGACCAGGACTTTCATCATGAAGCGATCCACCTGCGCTTCCGGCAGCGGATAGGTGCCTTCCGTCTCGATCGGGTTTTGCGTCGCCATTACCAGGAAGGGTTCGGGCACGCGATGCGTGGTGCCGGCGATCGTCACCTGGCATTCCTGCATCACTTCCAGCAAGGCGCTCTGCACCTTGGCCGGGGCGCGGTTGATTTCATCGGCCAGCAGCAGGTTGGAAAACACCGGACCGAGCGAGGTGCTGAACTCGCCGGTTTTCTGGTTGTAGATGCGCGTGCCTATCAGGTCCGCCGGCACCAGGTCGGGCGTGAACTGAATGCGGTGGAAACTCCCCTGGATGGTGCGCGCCAGGGTCTTGACGGTCAGGGTCTTGGCCAGCCCCGGCACGCCTTCGACCAGCAGGTGCCCGCCGGCCAGGATCGCCACCAGCACGCGTTCCAGGAAATGGTCCTGCCCCACGACCACCCGCTTGACTTCATACAGGACGCGCTCCATCTGGAGCGACACGTCCGGCCTGCTGTTTTCCATGATATCCACGGGTGGCTCCCTGTTTATTTGTCAGAAAGGCGAATCGCCGGCGGCCGCAGCCGCGACTTCGATCGGCACCGCAAAACCGATGCCGACAAAACTTCCCTGCTCGTGCGGACTGAGGATAGCGGTGACGATACCGACCACCTCGCCGTCCATGGTCACCAGCGGGCCGCCGGAGTTGCCCGGATTGGCGGCGGCGTCGAACTGAATCAGGTTGCGCAGCTCTTCGTTGTCGCGCGGCGACAGGTAGGTGCGCTGGAGCCCGGAGATGATCCCCGACGATGCAGACGGGCCGATATTGAACGGAAAGCCAACCGCCACGACTTTGTCGCCAACCGCCAGCCCCTGCGTCGAGCGCAGGGTCGCCGGCACCAGGTCGTCCGGAATCTGGAGTGCCTGTATCACCGCCAGGTCGTTCTCCGGCTGCCGCTTGAGCACGATGGCATCCGATTCCATGCCGTTGGCGAACTGCACCTTGATACGCGACCTCTCGTCCTGGCCGACAACATGCAGGTTGGTCAAGATGACGCCCTTGTCGATGATCACCACGCCGGTGCCGATGCCGCGCAATCCCTTCGCCTGCTCGCCCTCCTGCACGACGCGCACGATCGATGGCCGGATCCGCGCATAGGCTTTCGACTCCTGCGAAGGAAGCGTGTTGTTCTCGATGGTATGCATCACCGCGGCATCGATGTCCTGCTGGGTAAAACGGCGTTCCGCCGGAGTGAGCAACTGGTAGCCGAGAAAGAGCATCGTGCTCAGCACGACGGACGACACGACCAGAAGCGCGCGCTCATACCTGGCGATGAATGCACGGCTGCGCTGGAACCGTCTGGACCGCTCTGGCGCTTTTACTTGTGGAGGCGCTGCATGACCGCCGTCCGCATGCGCAGCGGCTCCGGGCGCACTGTGCTGCTTGCGCGCGGATCGGCTGTAGATCGGCGTCCTTTTCATGGATGCCTGCCCTCAGCGAAGGTCCTTGTAGCGCCCTACCCGATACTTGCGCATCTGATAGTTGGCCGTTCCGCCGAGGATCAGCACGCCGAGCAGTGGAACGAGCAGGATGGGCGAGTCGGTGAAGATCGCGCCGCCGAAGCCCAGTACGGCGCACAGGGCAAGCAGTTTTCCCAATTGCCGCATGCCGACTTTCCAAGCCTGCCAAGCGAGATCGAAGGTCATGAGCATGAAGAAGATATGCAGAAAGGCCATGATGTGTTCCCCGGTATGCGAGTTGCGTGCCTTGAGCTTGCTCAGGCCCCACCGCACCGGCGGGCAATGGCGCCGGTCGCCGGGTCGCAATCCACCTGCGCAATTGCCCTGCACATGCTGTCCGTCTTGCTACTTTGTCCTCGCCGAGATGGGCAAGTTCAAGGGGTTTCCGCATCAGGCGATGCGGATCATGGAAAAAGTGGAAATCGACTACACCGGCTTCACATCGGAGGGGGAGCTTTATGGGGAGGAATATTTTCTAATGGCAACGACCTAAGTCGAAAATGGCCATAGCAAGAAAAAAGCTCGCGGTCTTTCAACCGCGAGCAAACGCCAGGCCCGTGGGCGCTGGAGGAGACAACCTGATGCATGATTAGTAGCCCGTCACGCTTTGATTTTCGGGTTTGTGCTTGCTTGCGGGGGCATTTGCCGAAACTTCAGCTCCCCTTTCCCCGTCGTTCCCGCGGAGGCGGGAACCCATAAGCAGGTTGATGGAGCAAACTCACCATGGGTTCCCGCCTCCGCGGGAACGACGGGGAAGCGTTGCTTGCATGCTGCCATATCAGCCCGCAAGCAAGCGCAATCCGAAAATCAAAGCGTGTCGTGCTCGAGAGGGTGTGATGAAGACAACATGACCTTCCCTCTCTCATTGCGAACACTTAGCTGTGAGTATGGACAGACACTGCTCTGCCCCAGCCTTGAGCCCGACGAAATTTGGTGGGATGCAAGAAATTCCGAACAGGTTCTCAGTGATCGACGGCGGCAATGACCACCATTTCGATCAACTTCTTCGGCGAAGCCAGCCTGGCTTCCACGGTCGCGCGCGGCGGCGCGGCACCGGCAGGTACCCACGCATCCCAAACTTCGTTCATGTCATGAAACATGGACATATCCGCGATGTAGATCAGACACTGGACGATTCTTGTCTTGTCGCTGCCGTTCTCCTGCAATAAGCGGTCGATGCAAGCCAGCACCTGTGCCGTCTGCCCTTTGATGTCCTGCTCCACGTCGTCGGCGACCTGCCCCGCGAGGTACACCCCGCCGTTGAACACCGCTGCTTCTGACAGGCGCTTTCCGACATGACTGCGCACAATTTCACCCATGCACTTCTCCCTTTCAATGAATGATCTTGGCGAGGAAATCGCGCGCGCGCTCGGAAGGCGGCGCGCCGAAGAACTCCTCCTTGCTGCAGTCATCGACAATGGCCCCCTTGTCCATGAAGACGATCCGGTTCGCTACCCGCTTGGCAAACCCCATTTCGTGCGTGACGACCATCATGGTCATTCCCTCCTGGGCGAGGCCGACCATCACGTCAAGCACCTCATTGATCATTTCCGGGTCCAGCGCAGATGTCGGTTCATCGAACAGCATCGCGACCGGATCCATGGAAAGCGCACGCGCAATCGCCACGCGCTGCTGCTGGCCGCCCGAGAGTTGCCCCGGGAACTTGTCCTGGTGCGCCAGCAAGCCGACGCGGTCGAGGTACTTCAGCCCGCGGGCCGTCGCTTCTTCCTCGCTCCGCTTCAACACTTTCACTTGGGCGATTGTGAGATTCCGGCGAATCGTCAGGTGCGGAAACAATTCGAAGTTCTGGAACACCATGCCGATATGGGCGCGCAACGTGGACAGGTTCGTCCCCGGATCGCCGACGGACACGTTGTTGACCAGTATCCGTCCCTTCTGGAACGGCTCCAGGCCGTTTACTGTCTTGATCAGGGTCGATTTACCGGACCCTGAGGGGCCGCACACCACCATCACATCGCCTTTGGACATGCTCGTCGAGCAGTCTTTCAGCACCTGGAAACTGCCGTACCATTTGCTCACGTTATCGATCTGAATCATTTTTCTCTCCTGAAAATCCCAATTGGCTAGCGGATGATGGCAATTTGCTTCTGTAACCGTTTCACCACCAGCGACAGGCTGTAGCACAGCAAGAAGTACACGACGGCGACAAAGAGATACATCTCGATGAGGCGGCCGTCGCGCTGCGCAATCTTGGATGCGGCACCGACGAAATCCGTGATCGACAGGACATACACCAGGGAAACGTCCTGAAACAGGACGATGGTCTGCGTGAGCAGCACGGGAAGCATGTTCCTGAATGCCTGCGGCAGGATGATGTGCCGCATCGACTGCCAGTAATTCATGCCGAGCGCGTAGCCGGCCCAGACCTGTCCGCGCGGGATGGACTGGATACCGGCGCGCATGATCTCGCAATAGTAAGCAGCCTCGAACAAGATGAAGGTCACCAGCGACGAAGTGAATGCCCCGACCTCGATCGGTTGCTTCGACCCGATCACCCAGGCCCCCAGATAAGGGACGAGGAAGTAGAACCAGAAGATGACCAGCACCAGCGGAATCGAGCGGATGCCGTCCACGTAAGCGCCGGCGATCCTGGAAATGAAGGCATTGGCGGACAAGCGCATCATCGCGAGCAAGGTGCCGAGCACGATGCCGCCGGCCATTGCATAGGCAGAAAGCTGGAGCGTAAATGCCATCCCCGTCTGGAACAGGTACACCCACGAGCGCTGCACCACGTCAAAATCGAAATCCAGCATGTTCATTTCCTCCCTGTTCCCGACGCGATGAATCCGGGTACGGCAGCCTTGCGCTCAATCATCCGCATCAGCTTCACTACCGCAACGTTGAGCGCCAGGTACATGATGGTCGCGGCGGTAAAAGCTTCGAAGACATGAAAGGAAAATTCCTGCATCGATCGTGCACGCGCAGTCAGTTCCATCAGGCCGATCGTCAATCCGACTGCGCTGTTCTTGATCACATTCAGGAACTCACTCGTGAGCGGCGGAATAACCGTGCGGAACGCCATGGGCAACAGCACGAACCGGTAGGTCTGCAGCAGACTCAGGCCCAGCGCCTGGCCCGCCATTCTCTGGCCGCGAGGCAGGGATTGGATGCCGGCCGATACCTGCACGGCGATGCGCGCGGCTGTGAAGGAACCGAGGCACAACACCGCCGTAATGAAGGACGCGTTGGGAAGCGCCTTGAGCCAATTGCCCGCCGCGTCCGGCAAGAGTTCCGGAAACACGAAGTACCAGAGGAACATCTGCACCAGCAACGGGATATTGCGGAACAGTTCGATATAGGCGTTGGCAAACGCGACGCCGGCACGGTTCGGCAAGGTGCGGACCGTGCCGAGCACTGCGCCGAGCACAAGTGCGATCGCCCAGGCGCTCAGCGCCGTCAGCAAGGTCCATGTCAGCCCGGACCACAGCGTATCCAGGTACGTTCCGGCCACATCCGGGGAACTCTCCCAGAAAATACCCCAGTTCCAGTTGTAATTCATCACACACCCCATTTAGGGAAAACAGCAGGGACAACAGCGGCGCGTCTTGTCCTTGTGCGTCGACAACAACGCGCCGCCGTTCACAGACAGGCTTACTTCATTGCGTAGACGGCCGGATCGCCCGAATCTGTCGGCTTGGCGATGGCCGCCTCGAGCGCGCGGCTCATCGGGACGTTCAGATTGATTCCCTTCGGCGGGATCGGCGACTGGAACCACTTGTGGTAGATCCGCTGGATTTCCCCCGACTTGAAGAGACCGATGATCGCGTTGTCCACCACCTTCTTGAACTCGGGATCGTCGCGGCGCAGCATCAGCGCATAGGGCTCGACGGAAAGGGCTTCCGGTGAAATGGCGTAGTCGTTCGGCGATTTGGAACTGCTTGCCAGCGATGCCAGCAGGATGTCGTCCATGGCGAACGCGACCGCCCTGCCCGTTTCAACCATCAGGAAACCCTCTGCGTGGTCTTTCGCCGCCAGGATGTTCATCCCCAGGTTGCGCTCGCTGTTCAGCGCGGTGATCTGCTTGATGTTCGATGTGCCCGATGTCGACACGATCGACTTGCCCTTCATATCGTCCAGGGCCTTGATGTTGGATGTCTTCTTCGCCAGGAGACGCTGGGCCGTGACGAAGGTGGTCGGCGCAAAAGCCACCTGCTTCTGTCGTTCCGGATTATTGGTGGTGGAGCCGCATTCGAGGTCGATCGTGCCGTTTGCCATCAGCGGGATGCGCGTGGCCGAGGTGACCGGGTTCATGCGCACGTTCAAGGCGCTGACGCCCAAGTGCTTCTGCACAGCCGCCACGACCTTCATGCACAGGTCGACCGAATATCCCTGGTAGGACTGCTTGTCGTCGAGGTAGGAAAACGGAATCGAGGAATCCCGCACGCCGAGCGTGATGGTGCCGCTGTCCTTGATCTTCTTGAGCGTTCCCCCTTCTTGCGCATGGGCGGCAGCGAGGGTGAATCCGGCGGCGCAAAGCGCGATCAGCAATTTGGTGACTTTCATGTTATCTCCTTGAATCGGGTTTGAATGAATCGGTTTCTTCTTTCCACAACAACTTCGTTTTCTTCAGGTTTCCTCCTTTCAGCGGGACTGGACGTGGTCCGCCACCTTGTCCGACGGATAGCGGAACGACTCCCGCAGCAGAGCACTCATCGGCATGCCCAGGTTCACGCCCTTCGGCGGGACAGGTTGCACGAACCATTTGTCATACAGCTTCCTCAACTCCCCGCTGTCGATCAGGCGGGCCATTTCCTTGTCGACGACCGCCTTGAGAGCTGCGTCGTCCCTTGCGAACATCACCGCGTACGGCTCGACGGACAGAAGGTCCCCCGCCACCCTGAAATCCGCCGGCTGCGGCGCGGCCGCCCGCAGCCCGAACAGGAGGACATCGTCCATGGCAAAAGCATCTGCCTGCCCGCGCTCCACCATGGCGAAGGACGCAGCGTGGTCATCCGCTTCCACCAGCCTGATATTCAGGCTGCGCACATCGTTACGCTCCGCAATGGAATTCGCATTCGTCGTCCCCTTCGTCGTCACGATCGTCTTGCCGCGCAGGTCCGACCAGTTCCGGATGCCGGAGTCGGCGCGTACCAGCATGCGGGCGCCGGCGATGAAGTGTGCGATGGTGAAAGCCACGTCCTTCCTGCGCGCCGCATTGTTGGTGGTCGATCCGCATTCCAGGTCGGCCTTGCCGCCGACCACTGCGGGAATCCGGGTGGTCGAGGTCACCGGAAAGAACTCCACCTTCAGGTCCGGCCGCTTCAACGTCGTCCTGATTGCGTCGACGAGACGCATGCATATATCGATCGTGTAACCAACCGGCTGGCCATCGACGAGGTATGAGAACGGGATCGACGCCTCACGGTTCGCCAGCACCACCTTTCCCGTCCTGGAGATCCGCTCGAGCGTTCCTCCAGCGTCGGCATGCGGCAGGAACATGGACAGCAACGCAAGTGCAATGCAATGACGCCCCATCGTTCGGATCTTCATTTCGGCCTCCCTTTCGGTGGTTACCCGGACACATCCCCGCTGTACTACTCCCAGCCGTAGCGCAGCTTTGCGCGTTCGTACACGAGCCCTGCAAGGGCAACATCCTCGAGGCCGACACCGACGCCCTTGTAGACGACGATGTCCGCGGGCTTGCGCTCGTAGCGCGCCGTGCCGCCGGCAACATCGCCTAGCTCAAGCACGTCGTTCCAGTCAAACACGCCGGACTTGCACATCACGAGGTCGCCCGCCTCTTCGCGCGCCTGCTCCTTCCATTCCACGACGACGGCCGCTGCCCTTTTCACGCTCGTATCGTCCAGCTCCCTGACATCAGCCTTGCTCGCGCCGATCGCCGCGACGAACGCGCCCTCGCGCAACAGTTCGCCGTTGAACAGCGGAACACGCGACCGGGTCGCGGTCAGAAGGACATCGGCGGACGTGACCGCTTCATCGATGCCGACGGCGCGAGCCGGAATACCGGTCATCCGCTCGGCCTCGGCGGCAAAGTCCGACTGGTTCTCCACGCCTGCAACCAGGATTTCGGAAAACCGCCTGACCCCGCACAGTGCGGGAACGTGCGCCCGTGCCTGCACGCCGGTGCCGATGACGGACAGCGTTGCCGCATCCCTGCGGGCGAGGAGATCGGTGGCTACGGCAGTGACCGCTGCCGTACGAAACCCGGTCATTTCGTCCGCCTCGATGACTGCCAGCGGTGCCCCGTCAGCGGTAGAGAACAGAACAATCACGAAACGAAACCGCCCTTGCGTCGTGGTGTATACCTTCACGCCCGAGATTCCCGATGCGGGCAGCACAGCACCCATGGTCGACAACATGGAGGTTCCGGCCGCGGTCCGCACACGGCGCTGCTGCGCTCCGCTGCCGATCGCGGCAAATGCCTGCCGCATCGCCACGACCGCATCCCGGGCCGTGATCAGTTCGGCAACCTGTTGATTGGTAATCAGTTTCATGGAAGCTTCCTTCACGCTCTCAAGAGATAGGGAGCCGGGTTGATGGCAAATGCACCGCCGGCGATATGCTGCGAAAGCAAGGCCGCACTACCGCATGCCAGCGTCCACCCCAGGCTGCCGTGCCCGACGTTGAGATACAGGCCTTGAACGGGCGACGGACCGATGATCGGCAGCCCTGTCGGCGTGGCGGGACGAAAGCCGGCCCAGGGCGCAATCCGGGCGTCGCTGGAGAAATCCAGCCCGCGCGGGAACATTTCGATGGCGCTCGTCCTGAGCTCATCGATCGCCCTTTCGGGGATCCGGCCGTCCAGTCCCACCAGTTCGACACGGCCTGCCACGCGGATGTGGTTGCCGACCCGCGCATACACCACCTTCCTCGACAGATCAGTGATCGAGGTGCGCGGCGCCGACGACGGTTCGCGAACGGGAACGGTGATGCTGTAACCCTTGAGCGGGTACAGCGGCAGCGAAAAGCCGAGCCTGCGCGCAAAGCCGGCGCTCTCGACACCCATCGCAAGGACGAACGCGTCGGCTTCGATACGCCCCTCGTCGGACTCGATGGCCACCAGACGTCCGTCGCGAACGTGCGGCTGTCCGACCTCGGTACAGGAGCGAAAGTGAAAGTTGGGGCGTTTTCCCATCGCCGCGACCAGTCCTTCGCAGAAGCGCGCGCAATCCCCGACTTCTTCGTCTTCGGTATAAACGCCTCCCACCCAATCGCGCTTCGCTCCGGCCAAGGCTGGTTCGACGTCGAGACACCCATTCATTCCGAGAACCGTCTGGCGGCATCCCAACCCGGCCTGAAAACGGACTTGCTCACGCGCGCCTTCAAGCGATGCCTTGTCCTCGAACATCACCAGCTTGCCCGCCCTTCGGTAATGGAAATCGATCGGCTCTGCCTCGAGGATCGCCGCCAGCGAGCGCTTGCTAAGGAAGGCAAGTTTCAGCAGTTCTTCCGTCGTCTGCCTTGCCCTGCTCGTCCGGCAAGCGGAAAGGAAGGCGAGCAACCACCGCCATTGCGCGGCGTCGATGTGCGGCCGGAGCGTCAACGGTGACGCACTGCTGAACAGGTAATACGGCCACTTGGTCCAGATCGACGGCTCGGCCAACGGCGCGACGTAGGAGTAACTGAGCTGGGCGCCGTTGCCGAAGCTTGCCCCCTGGCCGGCTCCGCCCATCCGGTCGACCAGCGTGACGTCATGCCCCTGTTTCAACAGGCAAAAGGAGGCCGTTGCGCCGATCGCGCCGGCGCCTAACACACAGATATGCATGGAGAAACCTAGGAGTGGTTACGTAACAAGTGATTCCAGAGACGCGTCACCGCAGGTTTGGTACTTTCGCGGTCGCGGTATATCCGGATTTCCATTTCGCCGCACCAGGTATCCGGTCCCGGCTCCTTCCCGCTCATGTCGACGGCAAGGGCAAGCTTTCCCTCCGCGACCTCCTTGCGGGCGGCACTCTCCGGCAGCCAGGCGACGCCGTGGCCGTGGACGGCCATCATCTTCAGGCCTTCAGCCAGGTCACCTTCAAACCGGCGCAGGAGGTGAACCCGCGTGGGGCCTTCATCGAGGATCTTCTCGATAATGCGATTGAGAGACGCACTGGACGAGTAGGACAGGAACGGCACCGGCTTGCCTGCTGTTCCGGGAAGGACGTGGATCGGCTTGCCTGACTCGTCCGCCTTGGCATAGGGCCGGATGCACTCCGTCCCCAGCCTCAGCGTGTCATACCGCTGGCTGTCGAGTTCAACCGACTGGAACGCATGGTGGTAGTGCATCAGCAGGTCGCAATTGCCGCCCACCAGCTCCATCACCGCGTCATGGACATTGCTTGCCATCAGGCGCACGGCCAGCATGCCGGTCGTCCGCTCGATGTCGCTCAGCCATTGCGGGAAGTAAGTCAGCGACAAGGTATGCGGCATGGCAAACGTGACGATGGACTGCACATCCGCCGTCTGCCCGCGCAGCACCGAGCGCGAGTGGATTGCCTGGGCGAGCATTTCCTTGGCATGCACAAGGAAGGTCTCGCCTGCGGAGGTGAGGCGCGTGGGATAGACGGCCCGATCGAAGAGCTCCGCTCCCAGCCAGTTCTCCAGCGCCTTGATCCTGCGGCAGAATGCCGGCTGGGTCATGTTGCGAAGCTTGGCCGAGCGGCTGAAATTCAGCGTTTCAGCCACCGAGAGAAAGTCTTCAATCCATTTCGATTCCATGGCCGGAGCCCCCTTTTCGTATCGCCGGCGAGTGCCTGCGCGGTAGGAAAACTATACAAAATCCATGTTTCCCTGTCGCATGCTGTTTTGGCATCGGTCATGCACGGAACACTCCATGCAAACCTGAAGGAACGTGATTTCTGTGGGGGGCGCCTGAAAACCTGCTGTGTTTTCCGGCATCGCGCAATGCCTTTTAGGCATGGCGTCGTGTTGCATTGCAATAACCAGCGCGGTTTTGGTTCCTGATGGACGGGGACCGGACGGTATGGCGAGGTGGGAATAGGCGAGACACGGACCGAACCGCGCCTTCCGGGGCTATGGAATGCCAGCATCTGATGACGCTGGCAGCCCCGATGCCATTGGCGATTCTGCTATATCGCCCTGAGCTCCGAAGGCGCCGCCGGTTCTGCAAACGGCCCGCCCGTCTCCAGCCGCTCCTCGAATTCCTTGTCCAGCTGTCCTTGCTGCTTCAGGAAATCCCGAATCTCGCGGAGCCACAGGCGCTTGTCGCTGAGTCCCGAGTCGTCGCCGAGTGTGTATGTCTCGCGGGTACCGAAGAGATAGTCCGCATCGGCCAGCCGCAGGCCGAAGACCTTGGCCATGATGGACGCCGGCGATTCGTTAATCTGCGGCTCGCCTTCGAGGATCAATTGGCTGTCATCGTCGGACAGCGTCAGTCCTAATGCGTTGAATTGCGGATGCTGCGCCAGCCAGCCGGCGGGCGAGCAGACGGTGCCGTGCTCCAGGGTCTCGCCGCGCGTGCTGAGCAATTTGTCGAGATCGATGGCGGTCTCGGGAATGCCGTCGATGATGGCATAGGCATCCTTGAGCAATTCAAAATCCGGATTGGTATCCATTGCGTGTCCTTTCTGTATAAATGCTGGGTCCGGGGCGGGACTGGCGCAAAGCCAGCCAGATTTGTCATATATACGCGGGGGATACCGGCTGCGCCTTGCGGCACTTCAACTGCTCGGGGCCTGTTGCTTTTCTTCCGCGTAAAGCTGCACCAGTTCCTCCAACGCCCGTACCGTCGACGCGTGGTCACCTTCATGCAGGATGCCGTGGCCGCCCCGGGCGATCCATTGCTCGATGTTTTCCGGCGAGTCGTCGATCAACACCTTGTGCGGGCCGCTGAAGTCCTGCTTGAGTTTCTTCGGCACCACGTGGACGATGAACTCGGGTCCGAAAATGCGCGCGACCCATTCGCGCTTCTGCTCCTGGAAGACCTTCGAAGACGGTGCGCCGGTCAGGAAGATCGGCTCAAGGTCCCTGGTCGCCTCCCATAGCACCATGCAGCCTTCAATCAGTTCCAGCTCGGCAAAGAAGCGCTTGTCCGAGTTCACCATCTTCCACAAGCGGCCGCGGTCGAGCTGGTTGGGGTGTTTACCCGTGAGATGCTTTACCCGCTTGTCGAAATCGGCAAACACGCCGTCAAGGTCGAGGAAAACCTGCAAGCGAGGGCGGTGCGCCAAGGTCATTGCCTGTCCTTTCCGTATATTTTCATCCTTATCCCTTTACAAGAGACGGATTGCGGAGCGCGCCGAATGGTTCCAAAAAAGTAAGAAAGCAGATCAAGTACCTTCGACAAGCCACTGATTACTAGCAAATATTTCTTCGCGCGGAACATTCTCCCATCAATGCCACTCATTGACCTGCGTGTGCAATGGCGAATCGACAGATTGCAGATTTGCATTTAGAGCGTGTTACCTAAAACTTATACCTTAGACTCGCGCAACGATTTCCCTAGAGAACGGATCTTCCATGGGCTTGTATCTCGCCTACGATGCGGCCCAAATGCCGCCTGCTCCTGCGCAAGGTAGCAGGAAAAAGAAACTCCTGATTGCGATCCGCCCCGAAGACGTCGTGCTGACCAAAGCCATCCTTGGCGATGAATTCGAGATCCTGATGTGCCACACTTTCAGTGATGCATGCGCGAACCTGGACGAGACAGTCGGGCTGGTGGCCTGTGGCGTGCATTTCGATAGCGGCAAGGTATTCGATTTCCTGCGCCATGTCAGGGACAACCCGAACACCGGCCAACTCCCCTTTTTCATCCTCCTCGGCGCAGGCAGCCGGTACTCCCCCGCCATTGTCAGCGGCATCAAGGCCGCGGCAAGGCTGCTCGCCGTGAGCGGCTTTACCGACCTCACGCGCTTTGCCGACAAGATAGGCAAGGAAGCCGCGTTCGAAGCCTTGCGCAAAGGAATTCGCGACGCACTCGACGATCGGCAAGAGAATTCCGCCGTGCGGCCTTCTGCGAGATAAGCTTCCGGCAGGAAACGGCGCTTCCTGCCGCATCCTCCCTTTACCCCCAATCCTTGCCGCCAAGACGTTCGCTCCATGGCACAAATCCGCAAGCAGGCAATCTAACAAGATTGCGATGCTGATGCGCCCCGATCAGCAACTTCCCCATCATCACGCAGTTCAGCCCTCGTGCGGATGACTATGATCGAGAGCGTTTCTCAAACGACATCATGCCTGACCGGCCCCGGCGAGTGCGCCAGGTTGCTTCGCGCCGTGGACTGGTCGTCGACCTCGTTGGGGGAACCCGGCTGTTGGCCGAGCGCCCTGCAGACCGCCGTACGCATCGTCCTGAGCTCCAGCTTTCCCATGGCACTGCACTGGGGGCCGCATCTGGTCACCATCTATAACGACGCCATTGCGCCGTTGTTCGGCAATAAGCACCCCGGCAGTCTCGGGCAGCCTGCAAAGGAATGGTGGGGCGAGGTCTGGTGCCAGCTCGAACCGGTATTCAGAAAAGTATTAGCCGGCGACACGTTCTACGCGAAGGACAATTTCTATTCGCCCGAACGCGGATGGAGCAACCGCAATGCCTACTTCACCCATTCCCACAGTCCGTTGTGGGACGACAACGGCGAGATCCAGGGCGCGCTGGTCATCGCCTTCGAAACCACTGACCGGGTCGCGATCAACCAGGCGCTGGAGGCCACGAGCGAACGCCATACCGTCCTGGTGGAAATGACGAAGATGCTCCGCCGGCTGAAGGATCCGGAGGCGATCATGTACGCGGCCGCCGAAACCGTGGGCCGGCATCTGCGTGTCGGCCGTGCAGGCTTCGCGGAAAGGGTCGACGGCGACAAGGTGCGGCACACGATCGCCTGGACCGACGGGTCGCTCGAGCGCATCTGCCGCGACCTCCCGATCGGCGCGCTCGGCGCCGGACTCAACGAGGAAGCGAACCAGGGACATACCATCGTCGTCAGCGACGTCGGGACCGATCCGCGCACGGCCGGCTCGATTTTCCCGGAAATCGGCACCCAGTCCTGCATCGGCATTCCAAACGTGCGGCGCGGACAGTGGCAAGGCGGCTTCTACGTTCACTGCGCGACACCACGGGACTGGAGCGAACAGGAAGTGGCCTGCGTGGAAGAAGTTGCCGCGCTCGCCTGGGACGCCGTCGAACGCGCGCGCGCCCAGGCCCGCTTGCGGGAAAGTGAGGCCCGTTTCCGCACGGCGCTCGAGATTGCCCAGCTCGGCACCTTTGACTGGAACCTGCGCACAGGCACCGTCATCCACTCCGATCGCACCAAGGAGATATTCGGCCTGACCGGAAAGGAAGGCGGCACCGCGGACCACTATTTCGAGCGCATGCTCCCGGAGGACCGGGAACATATCGAACATCTGCTGGCAAACGCGTCCGCCGCCCAACCCCGAGTACAGGTCAATTACCGGATCCGCCTTCCGGATGGCCGGCTGCGCTACATCACCTGCATCGGCGAGGGCTTCTGCAACGCCATCGGTGAATGCATACGGATCCTCGGCGTGGTCAGCGACACCAGCGAACGCATGCTGGCCGAGCACGCGTTGCGGGAAAATGCGGAGGTATTCAACGCGACCTTCGAGAAGGCCGGCATCGGCATCACCCACATCACGCCCGACGCCCGCTTCCGCCTGGTCAATCAGAAATTTTGCGACATGGTCGGTTACTCCCGCGAGGAGCTATCCCAGAAAACAATGACGGACCTTGCGCATCCGGATGACCGCGAGGTCGGCATGCCCGAGTTCAGGCGTAGCATAGCCCGGGAGATTTCGAGCTTTACCGTTGAAGAACGCTACCTGCGCAAGGACGGCGACATCATCTGGGTGCGGATCAATGCCACTTCCATCGAGGATGAGGCGACGCACGCAGTCAAGTACAACGTAGCCGTCATCGAAGACATCACCGCGCGCAAGCAAAACGAAGAACGGCAACTGTTCATGCTCCGCCTCGACGCCTGCCTGCGCGACATGAACGATCCGGTCATGATTCCGCGCGAGCTCTGCTCGCTCCTCGGCAAACGCCTTGACGCCAACTACGTCTATTACGCGGAATTCGACGAGGATGAAGATTTCATGATCATTCGGGCCGACTACCGCAACGGCGCGCGGGAATTCGAAGGCACATGGCGGGTCGGCGACTTCGGCGAAACGGCGGCACGAGCCCTGCGCGCCGGCAGGACGATTGTGATCAAAGACATCTACGAAGACGCGATGGTGGCGGGCGTGCCGAAGTCGCTGTTCGACAAGATCGACGTCCGCGCCGGCGTCGCCGTGCCCCTGGTCCGCCACGGCAAGCTGAGAAGCCTGTTCGCCGTGCTATGCAACAAGCCGCACAAGTGGCCCGAGGCAGCCGTGCGGCTGATCGAGGAAGCGTCATCGCGGGCGCGCGACGCCATCGAGCGCGGCCGCGCCGAGCAGGAGCTGCGTGTGACGAGCGAGCGGCTCAGCCTTGCCATTGCCGGCACCGGCGACGGCGTCTGGGACTGGTACATCACCGAAAGACGGATCGATCTCTCACCGCGGATGAAAGAGATTGTCGACTATCCGCAGGCGCCCCTTCCCGATACGACCGAGAAGTGGCTGGCGCGCGTCCATCCGGACGACCTCAAACTCCTCAACGATACCGCGCAGGACTGCCTGAACGGAAAGACAGAATCGTTTTTCTGCGAGTACCGCATGCGCACCGGCGACGGCAGCTATAAATGGCTCCTGTCGCGCGGCATCGTTGTTGCGCGCGACGGGAGGGGCCGGTCGGTACGGATGACAGGCATGATCACCGACATCTCCGACCGCAAGCAAGCCGACGAGCGTATCTGGCGGCATGCGAACTTCGACGCGCTGACCGGAATGCCGAATCGAAGGCTGTTCCGCGACCGGCTGCACCGCGAGGTGATGACCGCCGGCAGAGCCGGCGCGCAGCTGGCGCTGCTCTTCATTGACCTCGATCGTTTCAAGCAGGTCAACGACCTGCTTGGGCATGACGCCGGTGACCTGCTGCTGAAGGAGGCGGCGCGGCGCATCGCCGGTTGCGTGCGTGAGTCGGACACTGTCGCCCGTCTTGGTGGCGACGAGTTCACGGTCATCCTGAGCAGGCTCGTCCACGCAGACCATGTCGAACAACTCGCGCAGAAACTGCTGGACGCGCTGAACAAGCCGTTCAAGCTGAACAAGGAGGTGGCCTATGTCACCGGCAGCATCGGCGTGGCGATCTACCCGGAAGACGGCGCGTCGGCGGAGGAACTGATCCGCAAGGCGGACCAGGCGATGTACGCAGCCAAGCACGCCGGCAAGAACCAGTTCAGCTATTTCACCC
The DNA here is from genome assembly GCA_966212545.1 of uncultured Noviherbaspirillum sp. Lineage (GTDB taxonomy): Bacteria > Pseudomonadota > Gammaproteobacteria > Burkholderiales > Burkholderiaceae_D > Noviherbaspirillum. Next base: position 11,251 of record CBIHRW010000047.1, on the reverse strand, counting down.
GGTCGATGGACGAGAAAGCGCATCTGCGCCTGCGGCTGGCGAACGAACTGCGCAGCGCCCTCGCGCGCGGCCAACTGGAAGTGCACTACCAGCCGGTGGTGGATTTTGGCAGCGGCGAGATCGTGAAGGCGGAAGCGCTGCTGCGCTGGAAACATCCGCACATCGGGACCGTATCCCCGTCCAGGTTCATTCCGCTCGCGGAAGAATCGGGCATGATCAACGATATCGGGAACTGGGTGTTCAAGGAGGCCGCGAGCTGTTCGCAACGCTGGAGCGTCGGGCTGGACAGGCCTTTCCAGATCGCAGTCAACAAGTCGCCCATCCAGTTCCTCGCCCATGGCGAGGAAGACTGGCTGGAGTACCTCGAGCGCATGCAACTGCCCGGCACCAGCATCTCTATCGAGATCACCGAAGGCATGCTGCTGCACGCAGCAGACAATGTCGAGGAAACGCTGCTCCGGTATCGAGATGCCGGAATCCAGGTCGCGATCGACGACTTCGGCACCGGCTATTCGTCGATGGCCTACCTGAAGAAGTTCGACATCGACTACCTGAAGATCGACCAGTCCTTCGTGAAGGACATCACCACTGACCCGACCAACAAGACGATTGCGGAATCGATCATCGTGATGGCACACCGGCTCGGCCTGAAGGTCATTGCCGAAGGCATAGAAACCGAGGAACAGCGTGACGTGCTCGCAGCAGCAGGATGCGACTACGGACAAGGTTACCTGTTTTCGCAACCGCTTCCGGCGGCGGAGTTCGAACGCCTGCTGGGCAATGATGTGCACGGCGGCGCGAGATCGATGAGGCATGGGCGGCGCCTCCATCCATGACGAGCTACATCGGTTGTATTCCCGAGCATGTTCCGGCTGACCATTAGCTGCGGGCAATACATCGGCCTCCGTTCCAGAAAAAAACTGCGAACCTGTCAACAAATTACAGTCTAAACATTACCTTCAAAGGTATTCGATCCATCCAATCAAGGAGCGAGCATGAAAAAATTACCCATTGCAATCTTCCTGTCGCTGCTAGGTACCGCGACGATGACGTTTGGCCAGACAACGACCACCACGACCACCGGCGACCCGGCAAAATCCGGCGCGGCAACCTCAGACAGCAGCACATCGGGATCGTCCGGTTCCTCCGGCAGTTCCGGAACAGTGACCACAACGACCACGACTATCGAAACACCCTCCAGCGGTTCCTCGTCGGGCACCTCGGGCAGCGGCACATCGGGAACTTCCTCAGGCGGTTCGACATCCAGCGACACGAGCAGCGGCACCCTGAGCACGCCGCCGATGCCGAACTATGGCACGGGCAGCACGTCATCAGGTTCGTCCGGGACGTCGGACACATCGGGTACCACGGGGACCTCGGGTACGTCGGGGACGACAGGCGCCGGCAGCACAACACCGGGTACGTCCGGTTCGGACTCCTCCACCTCTGGTTCTTCAGGCATGGGGACGTCAAGCGGTACAGGCAGTTCCACCACCGGAACCTCGGGTACGGATACCTCCACCTCGGGTAGCTCATCGACGGGCACCACGGGTACGGGTACGTCGGGAACAGGTTCCACGTCAGGCGCAACCACCCCGTCTTCGGGTGCTTCGTCTACCGATTCGTCCGGCAGCGGCACATCGGGATCGGGTACGACAACGACCACGACCACAAAACCGTCCGGCTCGACCTCGTCTTCCGGCACCACGAGCCGCTGATTCCGAAGGCATTCGTTCGCTTCCCGCCGGTCTGCACCCTTCAGGCGCAAGGCCGGGCTAGCGCGCCGTCCCTGCAAGGCGGAAGACGTCTTCTTCGCCTTCCGCCGAAGGTGCAATCACAGGCTCCGGCGACAGCCTGACGATGCCTGTGCGCTCCTCCTCCGCCAGAGTGGATTCTGGGCTCGCTGTCGCTTCGAGCTGTTGCAGGCGCTGGTGTTTCTGCTCGTCCGTCAAGGTGGCATCCTCGCTGACCTCGCGGCGCGCGAGCATGAGCGACTCGTATTCCTCGTCGGAGCGGAAGAACGCGTTACGCTCATCGGCAGTGAAGATGTTTGTCCGCAGTTGCTGCATTGCGTCGATGCGGGATGCCAGCCCAGCGGCGTCCCGCGCGCCCTCCATCGCAGACTGCAGTGTCGTCATTTCCGCTCTGTAACGCAGATACTTGTCCAGCATAGACATTGCGAGCGACTTTTTTGCGTTTGGCAGGTCTTCCAGCTTTTGCGCAATGTCGCGGCGCACGCGTTCGGATGGCTGTTCGGTACCGGGAACCAGGTGACGGTTGAAGAGGTGTTTCCATTGCGGATCGATTTGCGGCTCCAATGTCTGTGGCACCGCATCGATCTTTTCGCTTGATTCCGAAGGAAGCGTGCGGACAAAGGAGAACAGATCCTGCTCCCGCATTTCAGGTGCGGCGGGCAAGTCGCTGCCGGCATGTATCGCGCCGCCAATAAAGGATGCCGCCAGCACGGCGGCACCCAATACGGCGGTCAGCTTTTTCATGAGGTCGGGCGGACGATTACTTCGATGTGAAGGTAGTGAGCCACTGCAAATTGGACTCAAGCTGCCAACTCTGCGTTCCGCTCTGCCAGCCTGCATCCAGCGAACTCTGGCTGCCGACGCAATCCCCGGAACGACGCATGTAGCAATGATCGGCCGAAAGGTCGCCAACCTGCGCGTTCTTCACGATCACCCAGCCGCTGTTGTTCGGATTCAGGCAGCCATAGGCACTTGATCCGCAATTGAGCCCGGTCAGTTCCTGCAACTGGCTGCGGGCCGCCGCTGCGGTGCCGCCATTGAAATTGTCCCGCTCGCCATTGACCGCGCGCAGGCGGTCACTCTGCAGCGTGCGTTTGCCATTTGCCACGCAGGAACGGAGATCGTAGATCGAGTATTGCACGCCGGCCCCCATTCCGTATGCGGCCTGTACCCGGGCGTCGTGGTTCTTTGAAAGGATCGCCATGATGGAACCCTGGCTGAAACCGGCCACCACGATCCCCTTCGAACAGTCGGCCTTGGCACGCGAACAGAGCTGGGAAACGGCGCTCGCCGCACTGTTCGGGTTGAACGCGCAGGCCGTCTTGCCATTGATGACGGAACACGAACCAAACTGCGAATTCGCATACTCGATCGTCGCCGCCACGTAGCCCTTCGCGGCCATCCTGCGTACCGCCTCCGTTGCCGCAGCGTTCGTGTAATTTTCGGCCGTACCCACCATATAGACAAATACCGGAAAGGTTCCGGTGCTCGAGGGCTCCATGCCGGAGATGTTATAGGTGCTTGAGCAGCTGCCGCCCGACACGCCGGCGCCGCTGTAGGTAGCGGAAAAACTGGTTTGCGCCCAAGCGGCGCTACTGCACAGGACGGATGCGCCCAGGGCGAGCGCCAGCCCGACTGACTTGCTCAGTCTGTTCTTCATTGATTGTCTCCATTGGATTATTGGTTCGTTCCACTCTCTTTTTTTGTCCGCCCAAGGCATGGTTCTTCGACCACTGCCCCCCTTGGCGGAATTAAAGTAACAGTCATGTCACCCTAATTCAAGGCGCACCGCAGCATTCGCGCATCCTCTTGCAAATTCATCATCGATTTCCCGGTTTGATAAAATGCCCGGCCATACGGCAAGCGCCACAAGCGCCGGCCGCTTCGCCAGGCCCATACAACGCCAATGACAACCGCATCCAACCGACCCATACCACAGCCGCCCCGCTCGCGCGGCCGTCCCGTGAAATCCGACGCTGACCAGGCCGCAATCCGAAACCGCATCCTTGCAGCGACCGCCGCCGTTTACGGCGAAACCGGCTACCATGGGCTGAGCGTCAAGCTCATCCTGGAAAAGGCCGGCCTGTCCCGCCCCACCTTCTACCGTCACTACAGCAACGTGGAGGACCCGCTGCGGCAGGTAATCCTCGACGCACACTCGGGGCTGGTCGACCGGCTGGTCAACCGCATTCCCCCAGACGCCGGCATCGACGACAAGATGCAGCGCGCCGTCGAGCTCTACCTGGAGTGGGCAAAGAGTCTCGGCCCGCTGTTACGTCCCTTCTATGTCGAACTGCATGACCCGCACTCGCCCGTATCCGAATTGCGTCCGCAGGTTCTTGCCCGCATCGGCGAGCTGTATATCAAGACGTTGGAGAGCAGCGGCGTGAAGGTACAGAACAAGCTCCTGGTGGAGCTGATGCTCACCGGCATCGAGTTCCTCGGCTACCGCTATTACCTTGAACGCGGCAAGGGCAGGATTACGCTGCCGATGATCAAGGAGGCGATGCTGCGGCTCATGGCTTCCACACTTGCGGACGACAGCAGCACGCCTCGCCGACGCTGAGCAATCGTTTCCCGCTTGAAATCCACACGCTTGCGGTGCGCGCTTCCGGCACAATGGTGAACCACGCCTTGGGAACCATCTCCATGCCTATCTATATTGCAAAAATGACTATCGGCAGTCACGACATGCTTTGAGCTGAATACATGGGCGGCCCGCGAGCGAAACGCTTTGCACAAGGGCCGGACAGGTTTCATCCGTTACGTGACGATGCCGCACAAATGGAATCGAGCGCATATGGATGACGTCAAACGTCGCCGGCAACCCGCACGCAGGAACTGCGTGCATTCCTTTTTCTCACGTTCGTCACCGCTCCGATTCTTACGGTTATGGTGGTGGGCGGCTACGGTTTCTTCATCTGGATGTACCAGCTGATCACCGGCTCGCGGCCCTCGGGCTGATTCCTGCGCGAACCATCATGCCCCGGGAGACCCGGAAAAGCGAAGAAGATCGCCGGTCAATGGGGGCCAGCAGGGAAATCGGAATGGCCATGAAGCGCTTTTTCATGCTGACTCCTGATCTGGACGATATGCTGTCAGACCAGGAGCCGGAAGCGGGTGCGCCGTATTGGCGGCAAGGCGCCTCAGCGCATCCTTTACAGGACTTACCGATCCTGCTACGATTTTCCATGTTTTTTGGAATTTAATTCTGCATTGCGGAATTTAATCGGGCCAAAATCCAATCCCCCACGCACAGACCTCCATGTCAGACCGCCACTTCGCCCACTGGCCTCCCGGTCACGCGCGCACCCTGAGCGCACCGCAGACCAACCTCTTCCACAATGTCGAGGTGTCCGCCGCGCGCTGGCCGGACAAGCCGTACATCATGTATTACGACACCGCGGTCACCTTTGCCGAATTCAAGGACGAAGCGGAGCGCATCGCGGGCTGGCTGGAACAGGAATGCCAGGTAAAGAAAGGCGACCGCGTGCTGCTGTACATGCAGAACAGCCCGCAATATGTGCTGGCCTACTACGGCATCCTGCGCGCCAACGCGGTGGTCGTGCCGGTCAACCCGATGAACCTGACCAACGAGCTGCGGCACTACGTCAAGGACACCGGGGCGACGGTGGCGATCGTGGCGCAGGACCTGTTCCCCCAGATGGCGCCGCTGCTCGGCGAAGGGCTGGACAACATCCTCGTTGCGGCCTATTCGGACTACATCAAGCCTCCGACCGGCCTGCGGCTGCCGGATGTGGTCGCCGCGCCGCGCCAGCCGCTCTCAGGCACAGGCGTGACGTTATGGAGCGACATGCTGGCACGCTGCCTGCGCCCCGGACCGCTCACCGCAGGGCCGGACGACCTGTGCGTCATGCCCTACACCTCGGGCACAACCGGGCATCCGAAAGGCTGCATGCATACGCACCGCGGCGCGATGTTTTCCCTCGTCGCCAGCATGCAGTGGTTCAACACCAACGAGGATGGGGTGATCCTTGCGGTCCTGCCCTTCTTTCACGTCACCGGCATGACGGGAAGCATGAGCGGGCCGCTGCACTACGGCGCCACCATCGTGGTGCTCACGCGTTGGGACCGCGACGTGGCGGCCGAATGCGTGCAACGCTACAAGGTCAGAACGATGCAGCTGATCGCCACCATGGTGGTCGACCTGCTGGCCAACCCGCGCATTGCCGAGTACGATTTTTCCAGCCTGCACGGCATTCGCGGCGGCGGCGCGGCAATGCCTGAAGCAGTCGCGCAGAAGCTGAAGGACTTGATCGGCGTCCCGTATGTGGAAGGCTACGGCATGTCGGAAACCATCGGCGCCACCCACATCAATCCCGTACTGCGCCCGCGCAAGCAATGCCTTGGCATCCCCCTCTACAACGTCGACGCACGCGTTGTCGATCCTGCGGATTTCCGTGAACTGCCGCCCGGTGAAGTCGGTGAGATTGTGGTCAGTGCGCCCCATGTGATGCTGGGGTATTGGAACAACCCGGTTGCGACGGAAGAGAGTTTCGTCGAGATCGACGGCAAGCGCTTCCTGCGCACCGGCGACCTGGCGACGACGGACGAGGACGGCTATTTCTTTATGGTCGATCGCTTGAAGCGCATGATCAATGCTTCCGGCTTCAAGGTGTGGCCGGCCGAGGTGGAAGCGCTGCTCTACCAGCATCCGGCGATACAGGAAGCGTGCGTGATCGCCGCATACGATCCGAAGCGCGGCGAGACGGTCAAGGCCGTCGTGGTGCTGCGCGAGTCCTGGCGCGGCAAGGTCGGCGAACAGGAAATCGTCGACTGGGCGCGCGAGAACATGGCAGCCTACAAGAGCCCGCGCATCGTGCAATTCGTCGATGCGCTGCCCAAGTCCTCCACCGGCAAGCTGCAGTGGCGGGAATTGCAGGAACGGGAAAAGGCCGGGTCTTGACTGCCCGGCCTCGTCTAAGCCGCAGCGACTATCGCCTCGGCGGCAATGGTCTCAACGGCTAGTATTTTCTTTTCCGACAGCTGCTTGCTGCGCACCCGGCGCGAGAATGCGGTCATGAACGCCGCATAGCCGTCGGAGCCGGGGCAGATGCCGATCTGCCGTGCTTTCATCACGCCTGTCTCGATCGTGTCTTCCAGGTCGTACGCCAGGTCTCCCATGTCCCAGGCGGTTACATCACGGTGTTCATACTTCGGTCTCATAGTGCTTTCCAACATCAGGCAAGATTGATTTCCCCATCGCCGCAGCGCGAGGGCGTACACGGCGTCATGCGCTCACTCTATCGCGGCGCAGGGGCTTATCCAGACGTTGAATTGATTCGTAACAATTGTTTCCAACCAGAAGAACAGAATCCGCAACGGTTATCGCCGATCCGCACAGTACGGCGCGTCGAAACAAGGAGTCGCGATGCACGACGGCATTTTTTGGGAAAAAGTGAAAAATTCGTTGTACTATCCGTTCGCAGTACCAAAAAAATCCACTTCAGGATGCCGAGTGAGACAGGAGCCCGCGACGCGTTTGCCGAGCGGGCTTTCTTTTATGTGCCGCGTTATATCTAAAACGCATATCACATATAACAACAATAAAGCAGACAACTATGCTGCGTTGCGATAAAGTTCTACCTGTCTCCTCCAACTCTCTTGAATTGGATTTACCCGCAAGCCGCAAGGCCTGCGGGTTTTTTTTCGCCTCAATTTCTCAAAAATGTTGATCTGGGTCATCACCCGGTCATCAATGCGCGATAAGATGCTCGCCATCTGCTGTACATGCAACCGATATGCACGACGGCAGACGAGACGCCCTATCGAGCGGATCAGGTCGGCAGCCCTCCAGGCGGACCGCGATCACGGATGGGGCGTTTCCCATTTCGGCTCCCGCATTTCTCCTTTTCTCCGCCTTCGCGCAAGAGCAACCGGCGGGAGCGGGTTGCCCACATTTGCTGTGGTCAATCCTGTGGACAACCCGGGACAAGCATCTGCATGTCCATGATTCGCAAGGAAAATATTGCGTTGATGAAAATCAATGCAGCGGAGTGCCGCTACCCTTCCTCCGAAGCATGCCATGTGTAGTCGCCAGCACTGCCAAATGCACGCGCCTTTGCATTCCTCAAGCTTGACAGTCAACAGTTGACCGAACTGAAACATCGCGCCGTACTCAAAGAGTCATGAGACGCGGACTGAAGATCGCGGCCATCCTTGCCGCAAGCCTCGTTGCCCTGCTCGCCCTGCTGCTGGCCCTGGCATCCACCCTCGACTGGAATCGCTTCAAACCCTGGATCAACGACAAGGTCTCGGAAGCAACCGGCCGACCATTTGCCATCAACGGCGACCTGTCCTTCAGCTGGGAGCGCCCGCCCGAGCAACAGGTCGGCTGGCGCCGGCTCATCCCCTGGCCGCACATACGCGCGCAGGACATCGTTCTCGGCAATCCCGACTGGGCGCGCACCGGCCCGATCATGGCGCGCCTGCGGCAGGCCGACGTCACAGTCTATCCGCTCGCCCTGCTCACAAAGACCATCAGCCTCGGCAGCCTCGTGCTCGATGGCGGCTACGTCGTGCTGGAAAAGAGCAAGGACGACAAGAACAACTGGACCTTTGCCGAGAAGGAAAAGGACGAGCCGTCCGCATGGACCTTCGCCCTGCACAGCCTGGCGATCAAGAACGGCAATGTCCGCTACGTCGATCCTGCCAAGAAGGCCGATGCCAATGCGCTCATCCATACCGATCCCGACGGGACGGTCAATTTCAAGCTGGGCGGCAAGTTCAACGATGAAGCGGTCGGCGGTGGCGGCAAGGCCGGCGGCCTGCTGACACTGATGGAGCGAAACGTCGAGTATCCGGTGGAGGCAACGCTGAAGGTCGGCGAAACCACGATCACCGCCGACGGCAGGCTGACGGATCCCGCCCACCCAAGTGCCCTGGACATCAAGCTCAAGATCCTCGGCGCCAGTATGTCCGACCTGTTTCCGATCAGCGGCCTGGTGCTGCCCGATACACCGAAATTCTCCACCGAAGGTCGGGTCGTCGCCACATTCAAGCCGAACGACACCCGCGTACGCTATGAGAAGTTCAAGGGCAAGGTGGGCGAAAGCGATATCGGCGGCACGCTGGAGTACCTGCACAGGAAGCCGCGTCCGCTCCTGCGCGGCGAGGTCGTGTCAGACCAACTGCGCCTGAGCGACTTGCGCGCGCTGGTCGGCAGCGACGACGAAGCGAACAAGGACAAAGAAGAGAAAATCCCTCCGGGCAAGGTGCTGCCCGTATCCCCATTCAAAACCGATCGCTGGGGCAAGATGGACGTGCAGGTCCAGTTCAGCAGCAAGAAGCTGGTCCGCGACAAAGCGCTGCCAATCGACCACCTGGAAACCCGTATCGTGCTGGACAACGGTGTGCTGTCGCTCGCCCCCCTCGATTTCGGCCTTGCGGGCGGCCGCTTGACGACCGAGTTGCGCATCGACGGCCGCGCCGATCCCGCGAAAGCGCGCATGAAGGTGTCCGCGCGCGGACTGCGCCTTAGCGAGATGTTTCCTGCGGCCGAATCGATGGAGGCCAGTGTCGGGCAGGTCAACGGCGATGCGGAGCTCACCGCGGCAGGCAATTCGATCGCCGCCCTCCTCGCCTCGGCCAACGGCGAGGCGAGGTCGCTGATCAGCCGGGGGAGCATCAGCAAGTTTGTCCTGGAAGCGGCCGGCCTCAACATCGCAAGCGCAATCGCCGCGAAACTGTTCGGCGACCGCCAGGTGCAGATCAATTGCATGGCGGCCGATTTCGGCGTTACGGACGGCGTGATGAAGCCAAGGATATTCGTCATCGATACCACCGACGCGACCATTACCGTGGATGGCACCATCAATTTCAAGGAAGAAACGCTCGACCTGACCATCCGCCCGGAAAGCAAGGGCGTGCGCGTGATTTCGCTGCGCTCCCCGCTGTATGTGAAAGGCACGTTCGAAAAGCCGGATTTCGGCGTGGACAAAGGTGCGGTCGCCGCGAAGGCGGCTGCGGCGACCGTGCTCGGCGTCGTGGTGGCCCCGGCTGCGGCACTGCTGGCATTGATCAATCCCGGCCCGGCGGAAGACAGTCCGTGCGTACCGTTGCTCAAACAGGCTGCCGAAAAGCCGCGTGCACCGCCGCCCCGAAATAACGCGCACCCCGCGGGAGCAAAGAAGTAGGCACGGCCGGGCGTGGAACAAAGGGCAAGCCTGTCCTCTCCTATAACCGCGACAAGGCCATCAGGAGGTGTCCATGAAGACGTCGTCGCATCAAGTCGACCGCAGCGAAGTGGTTTCCAGCGTCCTGCAGGTCGCTGTCGCCGTTCTCTCGCTGCTTGTCCTGCGCAGCCGCAACAGGGGTAGTACGACAAGGCTGCAGGAGCCGGCACGTTTTCCAGCACAGCCCGTGACCGACGAGGTGGCGCTCGAGGACCAACTCAGGCAGCGCGAGCTCCAGGAAGCGGCACGCAAGAAATCCGAAGAAGTCGAATCGCTGCGCCGCGAGTCGAAGCCGAAGGCCCTGCTCCACATCGCCATCTCGGCGGCGAAGGAATGGTCAGCGCATCGCGCCGCCAGCAAGGGCGCCGCCCTGGCGCTGTACACCCTGTTCTCGCTGGCCCCCATGCTGGTCCTCGTCGTGACGATCGCCGGCTTCTTCTTCGGCGAAGACACGGTGCGCGACCTGCTGCTGCAACAGATGAGCGGCCTGATGGGCGAGCAAGGCGGTGACGCGGTCCGCACGATCCTCGACAGCGCGCAGAACAAGGAAACCGGCCTCATTTCCGCAGCCCTCGTGCTGGTCAGTGCGACGAGCGCCTTCGCGGAACTCAAGGACAGCCTTGACGAACTGTGGGAAGTGCCGCCGCCGAAGGAGTCCGGCATCTGGACCTTCATCCGCGAGCGCATTCTCTCCTTTGGCCTGATCCTCGTGATTGCGCTGATGCTCCTCATCTCGCTCGTGGTCAGCGCTGCGCTGGCGGCGATGGACAGCATCTGGCCGGGAGGCGAAGGGTCACCGCTGAAAATAGTCAGCGTGACGATCTCGCACCTGGCGTCCTTCGCGATCGTGACCGGCCTGTTCGCGGTCATCTACAAATACCTGCCCGCAACGAAGATCGCATGGAAGGATGTGTTCGTCGGCGCGCTGATTACCGCCGTCCTGTTTATCGTCGGCAAGACACTGATCGGCATTTATGTCGCCAGCGCGGACATCAGCAGCGCCTACGGCGCGGCTGGCTCCATCGTCATACTCATCATGTGGGTGTATTACTCGGCGCAGATCTTTTTCTACGGCTCGCTCTTCACCCACGAGTACGCGATGAAGCTGGGCAGCCGGGCCGAGGCTAAGGACAGCGAAAGCATCCCGAACAGCAGCACGAGGCCAGGGGTCGACCGCGCGCAACTGGTCCGGGGGAAGGCCTGAGCTGATGGAGCAAGTCACGCCTTGCACCGGTTGGCAAGCGCTTTAACAGGCTGTTGAAATTCGCCACAATCCGGTGATCACAGCCTGGTGAATCGTAA
>CBIHRW010000046.1:0-34532 GCA_966212545.1 uncultured Noviherbaspirillum sp. | reverse complement strand
CTTCCAGAATTTCGCGCTTTACCGCCCGTTCGAAAATTTCGGACAGGCATTGCACTTGCGCTTCGGCCAGCGTATTACCGGCACTCATGCCATTGCTGACGTAGAGGTTTTCGACCAGGTTGGACGGGAAATACACCACTTCACCGTCCGACTGCCGCACATACGGCAGCGAACAGATACCGCGCTGCACATTGCCGGAGTTGGTGTCGACCAGGTGCGAAGCACGTAACTCGCCATCGGGATCGTAAATGCTCAAGCAGTATTGATCGAGAATTTCAGCCGGCAGCGCATCTTTAGGGCCAGGCTTGAACCAGCGCTCGTCCGGGTAATGTACAAACGCCGCATTGGCGATGTCTTCGCCCCAAAACGCACCGGCGTAGAAATGGTTGTTATTCAGACGCTCGATATACTCTCCCAACGCCGACGCCAACGCGCTTTCCTTGGTCGCTCCCTTGCCATTGGTAAAACACATCGGCGAGTGCGCATCGCGGATATGCAACGACCACACATTGGGAACGATGTTGCGCCACGAAGCGATTTCAATCTTGATGCCCAAGGCCGCCAACACGCCCGACATATTGGCGATGGTTTGCTCCAACGGCAGATCCTTGCCCAAGATATAGGTGTTGGCGTCAGAAGCCGGCTTCAACGTCAGCAAGGCCTGAGCATCGGCATCCAGGTTCTCTACCTCTTCAATCACGAACTCGGGTCCGGCTTGCACTACTTTCTTCACGGTACAACGGTCAATGGAGCGCAAAATTCCCTGGCGGTCTTTGGCAGAAATATCCGCCGGCAACTCGACCTGAATCTTGAAAATCTGCTGATAACGGTTTTCCGGATCAACAATATTATTCTGTGACAGGCGGATATTCTCAGTCGGAATGTTGCGAGTTACGCAATACAACTTAACGAAGTAAGCCGCACACAAGGCCGATGAGGCCAGAAAGTAGTCGAAGGGACCGGGCGCCGAGCCATCTCCCTTATAACGGATAGGCTGGTCGGCCACCACCGTGAAATCATCAAACTTGGCTTCAAGACGAAGCTTATCGAGAAAATTGACCTTGATTTCCATGGGAGATTTCCAAAAGCGGTGCTCAAAATGATGTAGCCGCTATTATCCGCCAAGTGGGCGTTCCGCAAAGAAAAGGCGACCAAGTGATCGCTTTTTAATGTAGTCGCATGTCCGCTTCCGCCCGTTAGCATACGGACAAAAACCACCCGAAATCCGACGGAACCCTTCCCGAAACCGGACACTCGACGATACAAATCCGCGGGACACGTAGCGAGTCGGTCAAAGCTGCTGCCAGAAACCCGCCGCCGGCAAGCCTTCGCCGAATAAGGAAAGCACCTGCAGAAAACTCGCTTCCGGCTCTGCGTTCAATTGCAGCCGCACGCCGGTGACCGGGTGCAGGAACGTCATGCCAATAGCCGCCAGCATTAACCGCCCGTGCCCGAACCGTTCGGCGAAATAGCGATTGTGGCGCCCTCGCCCATGGTTGGCATCGCCGATGATGGGGTGGTTGATATGCTTCATATGCCGCCGCAATTGGTGTTTGCGTCCGGTTTCGGGATACAACGCGACCAGGCTGTAGCGGCTGGTGGGATAGCCTTCGATTGCCACCGGAATTTCGGTGGTCGCCAGGCGGCGATATCGGGTACGGGCTTCACGCACCGGTTGGGGTTCGTCCTTGCGCCGCCGGTCCTCCGGCTCCTCCCGCAGCGGGTGATCGATGATGCCCTGTTCCGGCGTCCATCCCCGCACCATCGCCAGATAGGTTTTACTCACCTCTCCAGCCATCATTGCCTTGCCCAGTGCGCTCGCGGTGTGCGGGTCCCGGGCAAATACCAGCAACCCCGAGGTGGGGCGATCGAGCCGGTGCGCCGCATAGACATGCTCGCCGCCATTCATCGCCCGCGCGTATTGCAGGGCGAACTCGGTTTCGTGCGGGTCAATGGGGCTGCGATGCACCAGCAATCCGGCTGGCTTGTGGACAGCCAGTAGCCACTGATCACGATAAATCTGGATGAGCGGATTTCGTGCCGGCAGAGACCGGGTATCGGGCTGATCGCTGTTTGACATCAACACGCATTCAATTGCCGGCCAGCGGCATCACGTCCTTCAAGCCTGGCTCGCGCATGGATGGAGCCGGGTTACAAATCGGAGAATACTGCCATTAAGAATCCGGCGACTATATACCAAACGTGCAGCTCTTTCGAGCGGCGGTTGATGCTCACCGAGCACCTGGACGCGTCGACGGCGGCGTTTCGGGTCGGTTTTGAAAGCCCCACCCAGTTCGGGCGAGAGTATCACCGCCTGTTCGGAGCGCCGCCCTTGAAGGACGTTATGACCTTGCGCCAGGCTGCGGCGAGGGGCGCGCTCAAGCCCGAGAGCGCGGCGGCACAATAGAGCGGTTTGGGGATGGCGAGCCAGGACGCCCGCAAGCGAGGCGCAGCATGAGGGGGCGGCATGAAACAAGAACGCCGGCTTGATGCCGGCGTTCTTGTTTGCAATTCTTTTTGCTGGACCTTGGCGGAACACTTAATCCTTGCGGAACTCGTTCAGCACGTCCAGCATCTGTGCAAACTTCACCGGCTTTTCAAACACGCGCTCGAAACCCGCCTGCAAGGCGCGCTCGCGCTCGTCACCGTGCGCATAACCGGAGACGGCGATCAAGGGAATGTGCGCCAGCGACGGATCGGCGCGCATATCGGCGGCAAGTTCGAAACCGCTCTTGCCGCCCGGCAGGCGCAGGTCGCAGAACACCAGGTCCGGCGCCTCGCGCCGTGCACTGTCGAGAGCGGCGCGGGCGTTGAAAACAGCCTCGGCAACACAGCCCATCACTTCCAACAGGTCGCAAAACAACTTGGCCAAGTCGCGATTGTCTTCGACGACCAGAACCCTGAGGGGATATTGTTGCAGGAGGGCATCCGCCTCCTGTCGTGTTGCAGTGTGCATGGTTGTTTTCGTTATGGCCGGCGGCAGTGATGCGCGTGCCGGCCCCGTGGCGGCCGGTTGTGGGCGGAGTCCGGAAATGGACCCGAGCGGGCAATTATACCGTTATACCGTTCTGAGCCTTACGCTTCCGCTTGGCATGGATAAAGAAGCGCAAAAGGCAGGTTGCTCGCAAGAGATTTCCAAAACTCTTCGAGCCGCGTTGCCGCTGCCCGGTTCCCGTTCTGCGACAAAATGTTGGCCATTTCTCCAAAGACACGGACTGCCCCGAAGCGGGCACGAGCGCGCCCGATCAGGTCTCTCGACAATTCCATGAAACGATGGCGCTCGGGCATTCCGTCGACCATCACCGAGGACAGCGCGACATCGGCATCCACGCTGCGAAGCTGGCCTTTCATGACCGACTCGACGAGATCCACCCCGGGCGTGGTCGCCAGGCGCCCGACCAGGGACGCCCAGCGCGATGAGCTGGTCACGACAATGACGGCCTCACCGCGCCGCAAGCCTTCCGCGACATAGTGGGTTGCGGCGTCGACCAGCTGCCCTTCGTCCCTGAACCGATGGCCGATATGCTGCCCCTCCTTGATGCCGCCCAGTAATTCCCTCCACGAGGACGGATGTTGCATTGTGCTCTTTCCTCCGTACTTGCATTTCTATACACATCATCGGCGATGACGCCTGCGCACACTTTTCCGTGTGCCGCGAAAAGACCGTGGATGCGGCCGATCGTTCCGGGATGAAGCGAAATAATTTGCTTTCTTGAAAACGAAGGCGATTTCGCACACCTCAAGTTGTCAGTTGATCTAGCCTAATGCGCAGCATTTGCTTTCACTCAATAATGAAACGGTTAAAACGTGACGCCATCTGCCTCCCATTGCGCATTCGTGTCCTCCCACTCCTGCCGACGGGCTTGCGCACACTTGGTCCGCTATGCCGGCTTGCCGCCGCATGCCTTGTTGCGCTCAGCCTTTCGATGCCTGCCGCCTGTCAGGAGGCACGCGAATATTTGGTTGAAATCACCGGCGCCGGCAAGCAGCTTGAACTGTTGACCAAGCATCTCGATATCATTCGTCAGTCCGATATGCCCTTGCCGCCTGAGCAAATCGAGCGGCTGGTTGCAACGACGCCGGACCAGATCCGGGAATTGCTGGCCACGGAAGGGTATTTTTCTCCCGTTATCCGCCACACCGTCGATCACTCGGGTAGCCCTTGGAGGGTGCGCTTCGATGTCGATCCTGGGCCGCCGACAAGAGTCGCGGCGGTCACCATCAATTTCAAGGGCGCGATCGCGGAAGGCCCCGGTGCCGACAAGGCGCGCATGGATCGGCTGCGGCGGCGTTGGCGCCTCGATCCTGGCGACCACTTCCGCCAGGCGGCGTGGAGCGAGGCGAAAAACGAGCTGTTGAGGGCATTAATCACCCGCGATTACCCTGCTGCAACCATTACGCACAGCGAGGCGCGCGTTGATCCGGCGAGCAACAGTGCCGCACTGACGGTGGAAATCGACTCCGGTCCGGCCTTCACTTTCGGCGAGCTGGATATCCAGGGCCTGACCCGCTACTCCCGCGCCATGATCGACAACCTGAACCCGATCAAGCCTGGCGATCCGTATTCGCAGGACAAGCTGAACGAACTGCAGACGCGGCTGGAGGACAGCGGGTATTTCCGCTCCGCGATCGCGACCGTCGATATCGACCGGACGCGCCCGCAGTACGTGCCGGTACGGCTGGACCTGGTCGAGAACCCGCGCAAGCGGCTCTCGCTCGGCGGCGGTTTTTCTACCGATACGGGTGCGCGCGCGCAGGCCCGGTGGCTGGACCGGAATTTCCTCCGGCGCGACTGGCGGCTGGAGTCGGAACTGCGCTTCGATCGCGAAACGCACTTGTTGGGCGGGGACGTGCATCTTCCTGCTGTCACCGGGGGCTGGTTGCCGGAAGGATGGCTGCCCAGCTTCGGGGCGCGCGTGGAACGCACGACCAGCGGCGGCGAAACCAACGACAAGATTCGCGTCGGGCCGCGTTTGGCCAGTCCCAACCGGCGGGATGAGAAAACCTGGGCCCTGACCTTCTACAGCGACCGCCAGCGCGTTGGCGACACCTTCCTCAACAACCGGCAGGCGCTCGTCGCCTCCTTCACCTATACCAAGCGCCGGATCGACCATCCGTTGCGTCCGCGCCGCGGCTACGTGGCCTCGATCGAACTCGGCGGCGGCCCGAACGGCCTGGTCAATGAAAGCACGTTTGCGCGCGTCGTCACGCGCGCGCTGCTGCTGCAGCCGGTCGCGCCCCGCTGGCAAGCCGTGCTGCGGGGCCAGGTCGGCCAGGTGTTCGGCGGCAGCCGGCTGACCATTCCCGCGGACTTGCTCTTCCGAACCGGGGGCGACCAAACGGTTCGCGGCTACGGCTACAACACGCTCGGCGTGCCGCAGGACGATGCAATCGTTGCCGGCCCTGTCACCGCCGTTGCCAGCGCCGAGCTGGTACGGCAGCTGACGCCCACGTGGGGAGCTGCCGTGTTCGTCGATGCCGGCAACGCCGCGGATTCATGGAGCGATTTCAAGCTGAAGCGCGGCACCGGCGTCGGCGTACGCTGGCGCAGTCCGATCGGCCCGGTCAATATCGACCTCGCGTACGGCCACGCCGTCCACAAGGCGCGTCTTCATTTTTCGGTGGGCTATGGCTTCTGATACGGGACGCAAGGGAGTGCGCATGCGCAAGCTGCTGATTGCGGCCCTCGCCGTGCCGGCGGTCATGCTGATCGCTTGCGCATGGCTGCTCGGCACAACGAGCGGTGCCCGTACCCTGCTCATGGCCTTCGGCGAAGCCGTTGACGCGCAGGGCGTCGAGGGGCGCATCGCCGGGCCCTTGCAAATCGCCCGCTTGCGCATAAGACAGAAGGATTCGCTGATCGAGCTTTCCGACATCCGGCTCGCCTGGCGTCCGCTCGACTTGCTGCGGGGAACCCTGCATATCGACTCGCTGCAAGCCAGGCATGTCCTGGTCTCCGGCGGCGGCGATGAAAAAAAACGTGAATCACCGCGGCTGCCCGAACAGATCGGCCTGCCGCTGACGCTGCGGATAGACGAACTGCGCGTGGGCGGCGGCGAAATCCGAAGCGGCACGGACACCCTCGCGACGCTCGGCCCGCTTGCCTTGCGCCTGAATTTCGACGGCAGCCGGTACCAGCTTGTCCTCGACCGCCTCGCGGCCGGTTCGGCGCGGGAGAACGGGCAGTTCAGCGCCGATTTCAGCGGCAATGCCACGCTCTCCGCCGTCAAACCCTACGCCATCGACGGTCGCTTTGCCAGCAAGAGCGAGGCAAGGATCGAGGAGCGTTCGCTTGGAGCAGTCGGCACGCTGACCCTCGGCGGTTCATTGGAGCAGCTGGAGGCGGCGATCGAACTCGCCGTCAACCGCGCCGACCTCAGCGGCAATGTCGTCCTGCGCCCGTTCTCGGATTCTCCGCTCGGCCGCACGCGGCTGTCAGGCAGCGCCATCGACCTGGCGCTGTTCTCCCCGGCCCTGCCGGCGACCGCACTGGATGTACGCCTGGAAGCAGACAAGGACGGCATCGGCGAATTGAGCGTTACCAATGCGGCAGCCGGCACCTGGGATGCGGAAAAACTGCCGCTGCATGCGCTTGCACTCCGCTTCCGCCAGATCCCGGACGGCGTGACCGCCGATCGCATCTCTATCCGGCTGGGAACGCCTGCCCAACCCGCCGGCGAGATCCGCGGACAGGGACGCATTGCCGGCGACACGGTGCTCACCTTGCACACGGATGCGCTCGACCTCAAGCGCATCGACCGCCGCGCGCGCCCGACACAGTTGACCGGCGAAGCGGAACTGCGGCAGTCCGGCGGCACGCAGGAGATGCGGATCACTCTGAACGAGCCGATGGAGAATCGGCAATCGCTTGCCCTCGACGCCCACGCGGTGCGCTCCGGGCAGGAGGTGTCGCTGCGGCGCGCGGAACTGCGTGCGGGCAACGGACTGGCGAAACTCGCGGGACAGTTCACCCTCGACGGGAGACAGGCGTTCAATGCGCAAGGGACCGTCACCGGCTTCCGGTTGCGGGAGCTCGGCGCCTTTCCCCAGCTACCTGACCTCGATCTCAACGGCAAGTTTTCCGTTCAAGGCACGCGCCAGCCGCAAATCGACGTCGACCTCTCGTTCAACATCGCCGACAGCCGGCTGGCTGGCCAGCCGCTGAGCGGCGACGGCGAGGCCCGGCTGCGCGGCGAGCACCTGGAAGTGCCTCGCCTGCTGCTGGCCGCCGGAGCGAACCGGTTGAACATCGAAGGCCAACTGACCGGTGACGATGCCCGGCTTTCGTTTGCGCTGGACGCGCCACAACTCGGACAGCTTGGTTCCGCCTTCGGGGGCGCGGTGCAAGCCTCGGGCACGGCACGCGGCACGCTTCAAAAGCCGCGTGTCGATGCGGAATGGAACGCCAACGGTGCGCTTCTGCCCGGAGGCATCCGGATCGAACGGATGCAAGGCAAGACCCAGGTCGCCCTCGACCGCTCGCGTGCATTCATGCTCGCATCGGGCAATGCGGTGCTGAACGCGGCCGGGCTGCGGCGCGGCGAAGAGCGACTGTCGGAACTGGCCGCACAGTTGCGCTTGTCACCACAACCCAATGCGCCGCTCATGCTGGATTTGCGCGCGAAAGGCATCTCGACCGCGCGCCTGCGCGCCGACCAGTTGGTCGCGACGGCAAATGGCACGACAGCCGCGCACGCAATCGATGTCGTTTTGAACGAACCCGGCCAGGCATGGACGATGAAAGCCTCGGGTGCCCTGTCGCAACTCGACGCGTCGCCGCGCTGGCAAGGCAGCATCCAGTCGCTCGACGCCAAGGGGCGGTTCATTGCCCGCCTTGCCGCGCCCTCCCCGCTGCTGCTGTCCGCCGAGCGGGTGCAGCTCGACAATTTCCTTGTCGATGCGGACAGTGGCCGCTTTGCCGTCGATCTGTTCTCGCGCGATGACACGGGCATCGCCACGCGCGGCCGGATTGAACGCCTGCAGGTTGCCAAACTGTTGCAGCATGCCGCGAAGCCGCCGCCGGTCAGGACCGACCTCGAGCTGGCCGGCAACTGGAACGTCCGCATCGCCGATACCCTGACCGGCACCATGTCGATGCGGCGGGAACGCGGCGATCTCACTGTCCTCGCCAAGGTGCCCGTCAGCCTCGGACTGGACAACCTGGCGGCGAGTGCGACCGCCTCTTCCGGCCGCCTGGCATTGCAGATGCAGGCGGCCGGAAAGCAGCTCGGTCGCATTGACCTGAATGGCGGCACCGCCATCGGTACCAGCGAGAGCCGCATGGCCATTCCGCCCGACGCGCCGCTCAACGGAAGCGTGCGCATCGACATGCCCTCGCTCGCCTGGATCGGTCCGCTGCTGTCGCCAACCACCGTCCTGGATGGCCGCCTGCAAAGCGATGTCGCGCTCGGAGGAACCGTCAGCCAGCCGAATCTCGGCGGCCGCATCAGCGGCCAGGACCTCCGCCTTGCGCTTGCCGACCTCGGGCTGGACCTGCGCCAGGGCACGCTCGACAGTGAATTCCGTGGTGAACAACTGGTGATCCGCGCACTGAGCTTCCAGGGGGAGGAAGGCAAGGTTTCGCTGTCCGGCCCGATCGATTTTGGCGGCGGCACGGTTGCCGCGCAGCTCACGCTCCTCGCCGAACGCTTCGCCCTGCTGAACCGCAGCGACCGCCGCATCGTCGTCAGCGGTGCAAGCCAATTCTCCTGGCGCGACAACCGCGGCAAGGCCAGCGGGCACTTCACCGTCGATGCCGGGTTCATCGACCTCGGCAGCGCGGACAAGCCGCGGCTCTCGGACGACGTGGTCATAGTCGGCCGCGAAGAGAAACAAGCCGGCAACAAGACAGCATTCGACCTCGACGTCACTGTGTCGCTTGGTGACGGCATCAGGCTGAAGGGACGCGGACTCGATGCCTGGCTTGCCGGGCAGGTGCGATTCCAGAGCGATGCCGGCGAGCCTTTGCGGGCGCAAGGCACGCTGAATGTCGTCAAGGGCAGCTACACCGCCTATGGCAGGGAACTGGCTATCGAGCAGGGGCTGTTGCGCTTCCGCGGCGCGCTGAACAATCCTTCGCTCGACATCCTCGCGATGCGGCGCGGGCAGGAAGTGGAAGCCGGGGTATCGATACGCGGGACAGCACTCTCGCCGCGCATTGCGCTGGTGTCAGAGCCGCCCTTGCCCGATGCGGAAAAACTGTCCTGGCTGGTGCTTGGCCGCGGACTGGCATCGACAGGAGAAACCGATGCCGGCGCGCTGCAGAGTGCGGCTGCGGCGCTGCTGGCGCAAGGCGCGGCGGCCGGCGTCCAATCGGGCGCCTCCAGCGGATTCGGCCTCGACACCTTCAGTGTCGGCACCAGCCAGGACAGCCTGCAAGAGCGCATCGTCACCGTCGGCAAGCGGGTTTCGTCACGGCTTTACCTCGGCTACCAGCAAGGACTGGAGAGCGCAGCGAGCGTGGTACAGGTGCGCTACACCCTGACGCCCAAGCTGTCGCTGGAAGCGGAGGCCGGCACCCGCAGCGCGCTTCTACTCTTTTACAACATTGCCTTTGATTAATTGAATGGAACAAATTGCACGCCTTCACAACCAAGGTGAAATGGCAGCGCAGACAACTCGGAGGCAGGCATGCAAATATCCTCGAACGGTATCCGCTGGTGGTTCGAATCGCTGGACAAGATGCGCAAGCGGCGCGGCGAAGCGATGGACCAGCTCGGATATGGTCCAAGCGAGAGTCCGTACCAGACGGCGCTGACCGTGCCCGGCGTGCGGTTGCGCTATTACGGCGGCAGCCGCGCCAGCAATCGGATCGCGCTGATTGTGCCGGCGCCGATCAAGCGACATTACATCTGGGACCTGGCGCCGGACTGCAGCGTCGTGCAGCGCGCCCTACAGGCGGATATGCATGTCTACCTTGCTGAATGGACCGACCCGCCCGACGAGCGGGGCCAGCTGGGGCTCGCGGATTATGCGTACACGCTGCTGGACCAGTGTACGCGCGCGGTACGTACCACCCATCCCTCCGGCCAATTGTTCCTGCTCAGCCACTCGCTGGGCGGCGTGTTTGCGGCGATTTATTCCGGCATGCGGCCTGAGCAGGTGGCTGCCCTGGTGCTGGTCGAAGCGCCCCTGCATTTTGGCGACGCGTCCGGCTCCTTTCGATCCCTGCTCACCTTCGGACCGAAGGCAGACAAGATCACACGGCTCTTCGACAGGGTGCCGGGGTCGGTGCTAAACATGGCGAGCGTGCTCGCATCGCCGGCCACCTTCAATGTCGAGCGCTACGGCGACTTCGTCGCCAGCCTCGGCTCGTCGAAGACCTTGAGGACGCATATGCTGGTCGAGCGCTGGATGCTGGACGAGGCGCCGATGCAGGGCCGACTGTTCGAGCAGGTCGTCGAAGACCTGTATCGCCGCGACAGCCTGATGAAGGGATCGCTTGCCATTGCGGGCCGGACGCTATCGCCAAAGACAGTGACGGCGCCGCTGCTGTCCGTGTACGACCCGCGCAGCGTCGTCATTCCACCGGAATCGATACTTGCATTTCACGACGCGGCAGGCAGCAAGCAGAAACGCTTGTTGTCGTATGCAGGCGATACCGGGGTGGCACTTGCGCACGTCGGTGCCTTGATGGGCGAGAACGCGCACCGCCAGCTTTGGCCGGAAATCCTTGGCTGGTTGGGTGAGATTGGGGCGCGGCGGCACTAGTCCCTGCCCTTCCTCGTCATTCCTGCCTTTGCGGAATGACGAGGTGTCGAAGCCGTCTGGCCGACCGGTAAATCCGCCTGCCGCCGCAACTCGACGGCGAAGCGCAAAGGGAGTTACTTGCCGCTTCCGTTGTCCCCGCCTTTGCCGCTTCCTGAGGAAGTATCCGAGCCGCTCGATGCACCGGACGAAGCGTCCCCGCCGCTCGCGCCCTTGGACGACTTCTTGGCCTTCGAGTGATCTTGCTTGCCGGAAGATTTCTTCGACTTGGTTCCGCTTTCGCCTGAACTCATGTCCGCGGATGCCTGTTGCCGTGCCTGGATTTCCGCGGCGCGGCGCAACACCTCTTCAGCGCGGGCCGGGTCGGTGCTTTCCGTGATCTCGGAAGTCGGCTCCGGTGTTTTTGATTTCGATTGCGCGAAGCTCGTGCCGGACAGTGCCAGCAGCGATACGAACAATGCGAGGGATAATTTCTTCACTGTTGCCTCCTTGGACGATAAGACGTTGTCATGTCTGCCAGGCAAAGCCCGATAACCGAACGGCACTTGCACGGCAACCTGTTGTTAGGACTATGCAAACGTGTTTCAGTTTCGTCATTACAGCAACGGTCAATAATTCAGGGCGTCCGAACTTGATGTCTGCACGACTTTCCCGGTGCCCATGTCGAAGTGCACATTGAACAGACGCGGTGCCGTCACATCCTGGTAGCGCCAATCCCACACCTCCTCGTTCTTGAGCTTGAATTGCACGACGGAACGAGGCCGCCCGAGCAGGCGCCTGACTTCGTCCCTGCTCATTCCCTGTGTCACACGGGAAAAGGTTTCCTGGGTCAGGATCTGCCGGTAATCCTTCAGTTTCCCGGACTTGTCGATCACGAATTCCCAGGTACGCACACCTTCCGGCCCCTTGGGATACTGCAATGTCCGCGTTCCATCGTCTTCCTCCCAGACAGTTTCCGGCTGCCCCATGACGCCTCGTACGTCGCCTTCCGTCGAAATGCCTTTCGATAGCTTGTCCAGACCGAACTCCTCCACCGGCCGTCCATGCCGGTCGCAGGCAAACAGGACCAAGGCGAGCAGCGCGAAGCCGATCGCCAGTCCCCATTGAGTCATGACTGTGTTTCCTCTTTTCATAGCTACCGGAGTAAGAGCGGAGAACGCCGCACGCGTTTCTTCGATTCGCATGCGGCGTTGACTGCGGTCAAAAACGGGAAAGGGCTACAGGTCGCAGCAGAAATCAGGCACGGGAACCGCCGTCACGCGATTCCCGGAAATGCGGATCAGAAACCGATCCGGCGGCGCCCGCCGTCGGACTTCACACGGACGTCCTCCGGCACCAGCGTCGTACGGCCGTCGGCAACGGCAAAACCCAGTCCGTCCAGCAGGGTCTTGCGCATCTCGCGCGGCGAGATGGCCGACAGCTTGTCGAGCACGCTGTCCGGCAGATCTTCCTCGACATTCTGCAGCTTCAGCTCGCGGAGCAGGCCGATATACACCCGCTTGGCGATTCCCGCCGCTTCGTCCGGGGTCGGCGACGGAACCTCGTAGATCGCCATGCGTGACAGCAGGGCCGGCGGAATTCCTTCGAGGCTGTTGGCGGTCAGGACCCAGAATACCTGGCTCGCATCGAGGTCGACGTCGATGAATTCATCATGGAAGGCACGCGAGGTTTCGGGTTCGAGCAGTTGGTAGAGCGCAGCCATCGGATCGGACTGCGTCGACCCGGTCGCCTTCTCGACTTCATCCAGCAGCACGACCGGATTGGCGAACTTGCCGCGCACGAGACGTTCCGCGACCTTGCCGCACTTTGCACCTTTCCAGGTGGACGAACTGCCGGTAATCACAAAGCCGGCCGAGAGCGCGTTCATGCTGATGAACTCGAATTCGGTACCGAGCACCGCTGCCAGCCGTTTGCCGAAGTGCGTCTTGCCGACGCCGGGGTCGCCAAGCAAAAGGACAGGCATCACGTTGAAGCTGGCGCCGCCGGCGATCGCGAGTCCCAGGTAGCGCGTCAGGTCGTCCAGCACTTCGCGGAAGTTCGGACAGTCCTCGTACAAGGGCTGCAGCGCCCCGGTCGTCGATGGGGTGGTGACGAAGCGCTCTGCCCCCTTTTCGAGCATGTCTTCGTAGAAGGCTTCCAGTTCTGGCGCTTTCAGTGCACGCGCCCTTTCCTGGGCGCTTTCGACGGCTTTCACGCTGTAGATAGTATGAGAGCGGGCGAGAGTAATCGACATGGTGAAACACTCCTGAGATACATGCAGCTTCGCACAGTCGGAATACATGCAATACATGCGGCGTTGCGGACCTGCACGCCGCGCCGTCCCGTTCTCCACGCTGCTGTATTCATTATCGTCCGCTTTGGCTCCACACTTGATAACAGCAAACGGAGAAACAATGCCCGGCAGACTCGGAACATGCAAACATTGTTCCAGCACACTACCGATTGACGGCATGAATCATTTCAACGAATTCGAAATACCCTGTCAATCGACATATGGGAACTGTTGCATGAATACAATGTTGGCAGCAGCGGTGTGCAAGTGCTACTCCACTGCTACGCCACTGCTTCTTCACATGGCTGGTGATCTGGATGGCTTCAGAAATTGATGGGCAGGATCTGAAGCAGTTCGACTGCGGCAACCGCGATGGCGTCGGACACGTCGATCTGGTTCGTCGAATGATGAATGGTGTTGCAGCTGACGATCGTATCTATCCCGGCGTTCCTTAGGTCCTGGAAGGCAGTATCGGCAAACACCGGGTGGATGGCAATGCAGACCGGCGGCGGGAGGCCGGCGTCCTTCAGCCTTCGCACTGCAACGATCATCGTTTGCCCGGTGGAGACGATATCGTCCAGCAGCACCGGCGTGCCGCCCTTCCATGCCGAGGAATCCAGCGCGGACACCTCCACATCGCGGTCGCCCTTGCGGGTCTTGTCCAGCACGTTATAAGAGCACCCCACCACTGCAGCCACCTTTGACGCCCACTGTTCGCTCTCGGCATCCGGCCCGATGATGACCGGATGCTCCACATTAGCGGCGATCCAGTCACCGACCGCATGCGCGGCATGAACGACCTTGGTCGGAATACTGTAAATCTCGTTGAGCTTGTGATGGCGATGCAGATGCGGGTCGACCGTCACCAGCCAGTCGCAGAAGCCGGAGAGGAAAGCGGCAAAGTGTGTAGAGGTAATCCCCTCTCCCTCCTTGAATCGCGCGTCCTGGCGCATGTACGCGAGGTAGGGTGCGATTAATCCAACACGCCTTGCTCCCAGTTCGCGCGCGGTCCTTGCGGCAAAATACAGCGGCAAGATTCGTTCGTCCGGCCGGTCGAGCGTACACACGAAGATCACATTGCGTCCTCGTACCTCGGACAAGATGCGGACATAGGTCTCGCCGTCCGGAAAGCGACGCATTTCCAGCTGCCCGACCTCGCAGGAGATCGCGCGGTCCAGGTGCAAGGCGAACGCTTCGTTGTCGGGCATGGCGAACAAAATCGGAATCATACGATCAAGCTCCTGGGTGTGCGATTCGCGCGGGAATTTGCCCGCCGTTTGGCCTGCCGCTCAGATGTTTCGATCCGTGCAGCGCGAGTTGCATCGAAAACTGCAAAGGTTTGCCAGTCCTTCCGAAGCATCGCCCCTCGATCACCCTTGGATCGCAAGGTGCACGCCCACACTATGTCCAATGTCGAAATCTCGCCATTGATACGAATCAATCATTCCCGGTCCCATTACGCTCTGCATTCGTGTACGCAAATCCGCGTGCATTCCTTCCTGCATGTAAGTTTTTCAAAGTCATCCTTCTCCGGCCGCTTGCAAGGTTTGAGGCGTCCCATGTGAGCCCCTTACCTGTCCGCGGAGGCATGCCTCGCCGGCCGATATGCTTGCATGCATCTTGCTACTACCATGCATACCGATATGCACGCACGATACAGCGTGGGGTTGATGAGAAACACATAGCGGTGCATTCATTGACCATCCTCATCATTCGAGCTTTTTGCAGCGCCCTATACTTAAATTGAACGTGTCGATCGAGAGTCACAGAAACGTAAACCCATTTCGGCTGTCCATTCTGGGCATTCGATAAACTTACGGGGAGCACATGCAATGACCACGCATAGCGACGTCAATCGTACCGAGCAGCAAGACGACCTGCTGAAAAGCCTGATCGAGTTCACGAAGGATCATCGCGCCATCCACTGGTCCGGGACGGTCTCCGAATTCCTCGAAAGAGTGATGACGGCAGATCCGAAAGGAGCCGCACGCACGTCGCACCAGTACATGTGGGACATGATTCGCTGGATGGGCTGTGAAGAGAACGGCACTTTCCGCTGCAAACTGTTCGACCAGGAATTGTTCGGCGTCGACGAAGCGATCGAACGTGTCGTCGACTATTTCAAGGCAGCAGCGGCAGGCTCGGAAGTCGGCCGCCGTCTCCTGCTCCTGCTTGGCCCGCCCTCGGGCGGCAAATCCACCCTGGTGATCCTGCTCAAGCGCGGTCTCGAGGAATACAGCCGCACGGAAGAAGGTGCGATGTATGCAATCCAGGGATGCCCCGTGCATGAATCGCCGTTGCACCTGATCCCGCATTCACTGCGTCCACGCTTCCGCGATACTTACGGCGTCGACATCATCGGCGAAGTGTGCCCGCATTGCCGCACGCGCCTCGAGAACGACTACAGCGGCGATTTCCTGCGCATGCCGGTGGAGCGCATCTTCATTTCCGAAGCAGGCCGGGTGGGCATCGGCACCTATGCGCCGCACGATCCCACTACGGCAGACCTGGCCGACCTCGTCGGTTCGGTCGACCTGTCGAAGGTGGCCGAGTACGGCGACGAAGGCGACCCGCGTGCATGGTCATGGTCGGGTGCCGTATATGCAGCCAGCCGCGGCATGCTGGAAATGATCGAGATCCTGAAGGTCAAGCGCGAATTCCTTTACCTGCTGCTCACGCTCACGCAGGAAAAGAACGTAAAGGTGTCGCGCTTCCCACTGATCTATCTCGACGAGACGATTCTTGCGCACACCAACCTGGCCGAATTCCGCAAATTCCTGCAGGAGAGCGAGAACGAAGCCCTGCTCGATCGCATGGTCATTATCCAGGTCCCATATACCTTGAATTACAAGGATGAGGCGCGAATTTACAAGAAACTGATTTCCTCTGCGGCACCCGCGTTCCGCGAAGTGCACCTCGATCCACATGTGCTGCATGCGGCAGCGGTGTTCGCCATCCTCACGCGCCTGCACGAAACGGATGACAAGGAGGTGGAACTAAGCAAGAAAGTCCGCCTCTACGCCAATGAAGAGGTGGAAGGCTATGCCCACGCCGAGGCTGAGCGCATGAAGCAGCGCATGCCGGACGAAGGATTGGCAGGTATCTCGCCGCGATTCGTGATCAACGCACTGTCGAACGCGATCATCCAGACCAATGTGAAGAGCCTGACCACGATGGATGTGCTGCTCGCGCTCAAGGATGCGATCGAGAACGACGCCCGCATCGATCCGAAACGCAAGCGTAAGTGGATCGATTACCTGGTGCTGGCACGCAAGGACTTCTACAACCGCTGGGTGAAAGAAGACGTGCACAAGGCGTTGTTCGTCTCTTTCGAACAGGAAGCGCAAGACCTGCTCGACAAATACCTGGACGAGGTGGAAGCGATGCTCGACAACCGCCAGATCAAGGATCCGATTACCAACGAGGAGCGCAAACCCGACGAGCGCTTCCTGCGCGCAGTGGAAGAAAAGATCCACATCTCCGATTCCGGCAAGCAGTCGTTCCGGCAAGAGGTGGTGCGCAAGGCAATGGGCGCCTACAAGCGCGGCGAGAAGTTCACGCTCGACAGCCACGCGCAACTGCATAACGCCGTACAGCAATACTTGTTCGAACAGCGGCGAGAAGTGCTGCGCCTGGTGAGCTCGACCACGCGGCCGGACGAGGAAGTGCGGCAAAAGATTTCGGTCGTCGAGAAGCGCCTGGTGGACGAGTACGGGTATGACAGCCACAGCGCACGTGAGGCGCTCAACTACGTGACCACGTTAATGGCACAGGAATAGGCGGCATGCTTTATGACAGACCACATCACGATTTCTGCTGAAACACCCTGGTACGACCTTTTTTCCAGGGGCTCTCGCGACTGGCTGCGCCACAACCAGAAAGTCCGCGATGCGGTTCAGCAGAACCTGCCCAACCTGGTGGCCGGTCCGGATGTCATGACCGGCGCGGAGGACCGCACCGTGCAGGTGCCGGTCCGCCTGCTCGAGCACGCCCGCTTCCGGCTGGCGGATTCGAACCAGACCTTCACCAGCGCAGGACAAGGCAAGGGTAAGCCCGGCGATGTGCTTCGCCAGGCGCAACCCGACATGGGCGGCGACGAAGGCGAAGGCGGCAACAATGATGGCGAGGTGAAACTGCTGCTTGAGTTCAAGGTCGACGACATCATCGATTGGCTGTGGGAAGAACTGCAGCTGCCTGACCTGCAGCCCAAGCGCAATACCGCCGTGACCGACGACGAGTATGTGCGCGAAGGCTGGGACAAGCATGGCGCGCGCGCCCGCCTGGACCGCCGCCGTACCGTGAAGGAAGCGGTCAAGCGCCGCGCGACGCAGGAAAGGACGACGGAACACCCGGTCCCCTTCACCAATGAAGACTTGCGCTTCAAGCAGCTGGTGCAGCGACGCAAGCCGGCGACGAACGCGGTAGTCATCTTCGCGCTCGACGTATCGGCCAGCATGACCGATGCCGAGCGCAAGCTGGCCAAGAGTTTCTTCTTCTTCGTACTGCAAGGCATACGCCGCCGCTACGGCAAGGTTGAAACGCGCTTCATCGCGCATACGACCCAGGCGTGGGAATTCTCGGAGAGTGAATTCTTCAACGTCAGCGGCACCGGGGGCACCGGCGCATCGACCGCGTTCAAGCTCGCGCTGGAACTCGTCGAAACCGAGTATGACCCGTCGCAGTACAACGGCTATCTGTTCTATGCATCCGATGGCGAGAATTTCACCGAGGATCGCGCGGCGGCAACCGATTACCTGAGCAAACTCGGCAAGCTGCTCAACTACATCGGCTATGTCGAAACGGTGCCGGGCTCGCCTCGCACCACGGAAACCGAAATGAAGATGCTGTGCACTGAAGTGGAGCGCAGCGGTGCACCAATCGGCAGCAGCATCCTGACGAAGCATGAGGATGTGTGGAAAGCCATCCGCAAGTTCTTCGTGCAGCAGCAGGAGGGGTAGGCATGTGCAATTCGACCAACGCCCATGAAGCAGTCGACCAGCTGAAGGGGTATGCAACGCGCATCGAAAAGCTTGCGCGTGATCTCGGCCTGGACTACTACCCGGTCGACTTTGAACTGGTGCCGAACAACTTCATGATGGAAATCGCCGTCTACGGCTTGCCGGTGCGCATGCACCACTGGTCGTTCGGCGTGCGCTACATCCATCAGCTCATCCGTCAGGGAATGGGGCATTCACGCATCTTCGAGGTGATGTTCCCCGGCGATCCCTGCCGCGCCTACCTGGTCAACGGCAATACGCTACCGGAGAATGCGCTGGTGACTGCGCACGTGCTGGGCCACGCCGACTTCGCGAAGAACAACCACCTGTTCGCGCAGTTCATGGAAATGGCCGGCGGTCATATCCTCGAGCAGGCGGCCGACCGCGCGCATCGTATCGAGACCGCGATCCAGGAACATGGCCAGGAACGCGTCGAAGCGGTGCTCGATGCTGCGCTCGCACTGGAACCGCACATCGACATCAACCGCGAGCTGCACCGGCCGCTCTATCCCACCCACACCCCCAAGGCGGAACCGGAGCCGGCGCTCGACGAATTCCAGAAGCGCTTCCGCAGCCTGCCGGGCGAAAGGATGTTTGCGGAGGCGCACGCGGCGGCAAAGCGCCCCGGCATACCGCCACAACCGGAGTACGACCTGCTCTGGTTCATTGCCCACTATGCGCCCGAAATGGAGGACTGGGAGCGCGACATCTTCCTTGCCGTGCGCGAGGAGTCCTACTACTTCTATCCGGTGTTCGCCTGCCAGATCATGAACGAAGGCTGGGCGTCCTACTGGCACGCGCGCCTGCTGCGCGAGGCCGACTTCCTGCCGCAGGACCTGTACCTGTCCGCCATCAAGGCACACTCCGACGTGGTGCGGCCGTACGCTGCCGAGCGCCAACTCGCGCTTGCGGTCAACCCCTACCACCTCGGCTTCTCGATGTGGGAAGACATCATCGAAAAGCACGGCCTGGAGAAGGCGCGCCAGATCGTCAAGGAAGAAGACGACTTCGGCTTCATCCGGAATTACCTGACCAGGGACCTGATCGAGAAACTCGAGCTCTTCGTGTATGAAGCGCGCGACGACGGCGACATCCGCATTTCCGCCAATGAAGTCCACGCAGTACACGAAGCGATCCTGGGTCCGAAATTCAATTACGGCGCACCGCGCATCGCCGCCAATCACCTGCATGTGGATGGCAGCCTGCAACTGGTGCACGACCACCAGAGTGACGGCCGCGGTGTCGACCTTGCACGGGCCGAGCGCGTACTGGAATACATCGGTCGCGTCTGGCGGCGCCCGGTCACCTTGCATACCGTCGGCGACCGGGGCGAAGCCCGGGTGGTGACGAGCAAGCGCCTGTAATTCCTCATTCATCCCACATAAAACGAACGGAAAGGCTGCCATTTCGGCCATCTTTCCGTTTGCCTGCACTTCCCCGCGCCAGCCGCGTTTCACCACGCGCGCAACATAAGATCCATCGCGGGTCCATCATTTCTGCAGCAGATATATAATTGGCCAAGACCGGATGAACTGCCGGCCCGGTTTCCTCCAACCATCGAATCCACCCATGCGCCTTACCGACTACACCGACTATTCATTGCGGACGCTGATGTACCTGGGCATGCACCGTGACAAGCTGGTCACGATCCAGGACATCGCCGATGCCTACGGCATCTCCAAGAGCCACCTGATGAAAGTCGTGCATCAGCTCGGCTTGGCGGGTCTGGTCGAGACCATCCGCGGGCGCAGCGGCGGCCTGCGGCTTGGCATGGAGCCGGAGCAGATCAATATCGGCGAAGTCGTCCGCGGCACCGAGC
The DNA here is from genome assembly GCA_966212545.1 of uncultured Noviherbaspirillum sp. Taxonomy (GTDB): domain Bacteria; phylum Pseudomonadota; class Gammaproteobacteria; order Burkholderiales; family Burkholderiaceae_D; genus Noviherbaspirillum. The sequence goes on along the minus strand of CBIHRW010000046.1, from coordinate 14,737 downwards.
CGGATTTCATGATGGTCGAATGCTTCAACCGCGACCTGAACGAGTGCATCCTGTCCCCCTCCTGCGAACTGCAGGATGTGCTGCGGCGGGCAACCACCGCCTACCTCGAAGTCCTGAGCGGCGTGACGCTGGCGGACCTGCTGAACAAGAGCGCCAGTCTGCGCAAGCTGGCGCGCGTTCAGGTCTATCCGAGGGAGAAGGTCAAGGCGGCCTGAGACCGAACCGATTGGTTGACGTGTTGAAATCGATTGTGTATCCCACCTGAAGTCCCGCTAGAAATCCGCGGCGGGACACTCTCAATAAGAAGTCTTATCCAGCCTGGAACTTCTTCTTTAGGCAATAGCTTCGTCTGCATTCGGCCATGAGCGGTCGTAGCCGCATCCCATATTTTTGGTATATCTTTGCCAATTCCCCCGTGGCAGCATACCCTGATTTTGGGCTTGGCTCATCTGCCGTCTTTCACGGTTTTTTATGTTTCCTGTTAAATCGGCCGAGCTTTCGTAAGCCGAGCTCCATGCGGCTTGGCGTCCGGTCAGCGTCCGTGCATAACGGCTCGACGCTGTGCATAACGGACAGGCCGAGCCTGTTAAATCTACAGTTAAACCGCATGTCCAGAGCTCTCTCACTCGTTGGAACCTTGGCAGTCGCGACCGCAAACGCGGTTGTGCTATTTTTCTCTTCGTTCTTAGCCGCCGGGGGAGATGGCAGTCCTAGCGGCGTCTACACTGTGCTGATCGTTGGTGGGCTTTTCATTCTAGTGTTTACCGGCTTTGCGCTATACCGATGGGTGAAGGAATTGCCTGCCGTCGGTATTGCGGCCATGGCATTACCTGCCGCATGGGGAGTTGGCATTGTGTTTCTTGTATTAGCAAGGATGCTTGGCTTTCATGTTGGTTAGAAGGGTGTATGCGGTTTAACTTGGCAATCAACTCATACGGCTACGCCGCTGGTTATCCAAAACGTTGAACGGCAGCTTACGGGAAGCAAGACCGACGGCAATGGGTCGAAAGCCGACGAAGTGCCCGTAAAACCACGAAGGCATCAGAAAAAACAAGGCCACAGATTTCTGTGGCCTTGTTTTTGGACGACATCTCCAAGGATCGGCAACTCATTCGCTGTACTGACCAACGCGCAATGGCCTGAAACTACCCTCTTTTACGTCCGCACTACACCAGCTCGCAGCGGATCGTCGCCGGCTCATTGCACAGCTTGCGTAGCAAGTCCTTCGAGATCGGCGCTTCCACATCCGTGATCACGTAGCCGATCGGGCCGCGGGTCTGCAAATGCTGGGCGACGATGTTCAGCCCGGCTTCGGCGAAATCCGCATTCATCCGCGCAATCACCCCCGGTTCGTTCCTGTGCACATGCAGCACCCGGCTGCGCGCCTGTTTTTCGACGTGCGAGATCTCCGGGAAGTTGACCGCCCAGCGCGTCGTTCCTGCCTTCAGGAAGCGCACCAGCTTGTCCGACACTTCGCGGCCGATGTTTTCCTGCGCTTCCTCCGTGCTGCCGCCAATATGCGGCGTGAGGATGACATTGTCCAGACCGCGCAAAGGCGAAACGAACTCTTCCTTGTCATTGCGCGGCTCGGCCGGGAAAACGTCCAGCGCAGCGCCGGCAAGCTTCTTCTCGCGCAAGGCTTCATTCAATGCATCGATATCGACCACGGTACCGCGCGACGCATTGATCAGCACGGCAGTCGGCTTCATCTGCGCCAGTCTTTCGGCCGTCATCATGTTTGCCGTCCCCTGTCCGCCCGGCACATGCAATGTCACGATATCAGCCTGTTCCAGCAGGACCTCCAGCGCAGGGACCGGTTTCGCATTCCCAAGGGGCAGTTTGCTCTCGACGTCGTAATAGCACACACGCATGCCGACGCTTTCCGCAAGAATGCCGACTTGCGCCCCGATGTTGCCGTATCCGATGATGCCCAGCACCTTGTTGCGGACTTCATAGGCGCCCTGCGCGGTCTTGTCCCAGTGGCCGCGATGGGTGCGCGCATTCTTTTCCGGGATCCTGCGCAACAAAAGGATGGCCTGCGCAATCACAAGTTCGGCGACCGAGCGTGTGTTGGAAAACGGCGCGTTGAAGACCGGAACGCCCATTCCAGCCGCCGCGGTCAAATCCACCTGGTTCGTGCCGATGCAGAAGCAGCCGATTGCCTTGAGCTTGGGAAGCGCCTTGAGGGTATCCGCCGAGATGTGCGTGGCCGAGCGGATGCCGACCGCGTCCGCATCCGCAAGCACGGTCTTCAGCTCCTCCGCTTTCAACGCAGTCGGAATTTGCACAATGTCGGAAAAACCTTCCGCGTTCAGGTGCGCCGCAGCGCTTGCGTGAATTTTTTCCAGAAGCACTATTTTTGCCATCGCCCACCTCGCACTTAAGATTCATCTACAATAGATATTAATACGAATCCGGCATTGCCGTCTTTTCACGGACAAAAAGGAAGCACCATGCTGATCGATCCGAAAACCGCCGAAAAAGCCACCGTGGAAAAAGTCCTCCGCATTCAATGGTGGACCGACAAGCTGGTCACATTTACGACAACGCGGCCGCCTGCATATTCCTTCGCACCCGGCCAGTATGCGCGCCTGGGCTTGCGCGACGAGCGCGGCCTGGTGTGGCGTGCGTATTCGATGGTTTCCTCTCCTTCGCAGGAATTCCTGGAGTTCTACGGCGTCCTCGTGCCGGGCGGCCTGTTCACGACGCAACTGAAGGCGCTGAAGGAAGGCGACGGCATCCTGCTCGAAAAGCAGTGCTTCGGCTTCATGACGCCGGATCGCTTCCCTGATGGCGAGGACCTGTGGATGATCGCGACCGGCACAGGCGTCGGCCCGTTCATCTCGATGCTGCGCGATCCTTACGTGTGGGGGAAATTCCGCAATCTGATACTGGTGTACGGCGTGCGGCGTGCGGAAGAGTTCGCCTACACGGAAGAGCTGGAAAGTTATGTGCGGCACGCGCCGTTCGAGACGCAGGCACGTTTCACCTTGGTTCGCTCGGTAACCCGCGAGCAGCAACCGGCGTCCAATCCCCTGCTTCTGCATGGCCGCATAACGACGCTGTTTGAATCGGGTGCGTTGGAACGCGCGACCGGCCTGCCGATCGCGGATGCAACGTCGCGCATCATGTTGTGCGGCAATCCCGAGATGATCGAGGACATGCGGAAGCTTCTGCACAAACGCGGACTGCGCCCGGTCCGCCGCGCATTGCCCGGGCATTTCGTTACCGAGAACTACTGGTAACGGAGTCACCTCACCGGGCGGCAAGGCAACCAGAACGTAAACTCCGAACCTTCCTGCAGCTTGCTGTTTACCGCGATCACGCCGCCATGCAACTCCACCAGTTGCTTGGCTGAACGGCTACGCCCTGCCGAAAGCGCAAAAAAAGCCCGGGTTTCCCCGGGCTTGTGTCAGGCATGAAGTGCCTTTAGTTGAAAGTCTTGCCTTCAGCAGCAAGCTTGGCCAGCAGCGGGGCCGGTTTCCATGCCTCGCCATGACGGCCCTTCGCGAATTTTTCCATCGACATCACGACGTTCTGCAGGCCGACGGTGTCTGCGTACAGCATCGGGCCGCCGCGGAACAGCGGGAAGCCGTAGCCGGTCAGGTAGACCATATCAATGTCGGAGGCGCGCTGCGCGATGCCCTCTTCGAGGATATAGGCAGCCTCGTTCACGAGTGCGAACACCAGGCGCTCGACGATTTCCTGGTCACTGATCTTGCGGCGCTCGATGCCGAGGTCGGCCGAGTGCTTGACGATCATGTCGTTGACGACTTGCGACGGATACGCCTTGCGGTCACCCGGCTTGTAGTCGTACCAGCCTGCGGAGGTCTTCTGGCCGAAGCGGCCCATTTCGCACAGCAGGTCGGCAGTCTTCGAATAGGTGACTTCCGGCTTCTCGATGTAGCGGCGCTTGCGGATGTACCAGCCGATGTCGTTGCCGGCCAGGTCCCCCATGCGGAACGGGCCCATTGCGAAACCGAACTTCTCGATTGCCTTGTCCACCTGCTCCGGCAGCGCGCCCTCTTCCAGCAGGAAACCAGCCTGGCGGCTGTACTGCTCGATCATGCGGTTACCGATGAAGCCGTCGCACACGCCGGAAACGACGCCGGTCTTCTTGATCTTCTTCGACAGCGCCATCGAGGTGGCCAGCACATCCTTGCCGGTCTTCGCGCCGCGAACGATTTCCAGCAGCTTCATCACATTGGCCGGGCTGAAGAAGTGCAGACCGATCACGTCCTGCGGACGCTTGGTGAAGCTCGCAATCTTGTCAACGTCGAGCGTGGAGGTATTGGAGGCCAGGATTGCGCCGGGCTTCATCACTTCATCCAGCTTCTTGAAGACCTGCTCCTTGACGCCGATGTCTTCGAACACGGCTTCGATCACGATGTCGGCTTGGGCGATATCGTCATACGACAAGGTACCGGTGATCAGGCCGACGCGCTGCTCGAACTTCTCCGGCGTCAGCTTGCCCTTCTTCATCGTGTTTTCGTAGTTCTTGCGGATGGTCGCCAGGCCCTTGTCCAGCGCTTCCGGCTTCATCTCAAGGATCTTGACCGGGATGCCGGCGTTGGCGAAGTTCATCGCGATACCGCCACCCATGGTGCCCGCGCCAATGACCGCGGCGCTCTTGATCGGGCGCATCGGGGTATCTTCCGGCACATCGGGGATCTTGCTCGCTGCGCGCTCGCCGAAGAATGCGTGACGCAGAGCCTTCGATTCGGTGGTTTGTACCAGGTCCACGAACAGGTCGCGCTCAAACTTGATGCCGTCGTCGAACTTCTTGGTCACTGCGGCAGCCACTGCCTCGACGCACTTGAGCGGTGCCGGGAACGGGCCTGCCATCGCGCGGACGGTGTTGCGCGAGAACTGCAGGAAAGCCTCATGGTTCGGGTAGTCGATCTTGATGTCGCGTACCTTCGGCAGCGGACGCACGCTGGCAACCTTGTTGGCGAATGCGATGGCGGCTTCCATCAGGTCACCGTCGACCACTTCATTGAACAGCGCGGTCTTGGCCAACTTCTCGGACGGCACGGGGGTGCCGGAGACAATCATGTTCAGTGCCAGCTCCAGGCCGACCACGCGCGGCAGGCGCTGCGTACCGCCTGCGCCCGGCAGGATGCCCAGCTTCACTTCCGGAAGCGCGATCTGCGCGCCCGGGGAGACGAGACGGTAATGGCAGCCGAGCGCCAGTTCCAGGCCGCCGCCCATGCAGACGGTGTGGATCGCGGCAACGACCGGCTTGGTGGAGTTTTCGATGACGTTGATGACCGTATGCAGGGTCGGTTCGGCGAGTGCCTTTGGCGAATTGAATTCCTTGATGTCCGCGCCGCCGGAGAATGCCTTGCCGGCGCCGGTGATCACGACTGCCTTCACGGCGTCGTCATTCTGTGCCTGCTTCATGCCCTCCACAATTGCGCTGCGGGTCGAATGCCCCAGGCCGTTGACGGGAGGATTGTTGAGCGTGATGACGGCAACCGCGCCGTTGACCTTGTATTCGGCAGTCATATCTCTTCCTTATAAATTGGATGTGTGGGGTCAGTGAAGCTGGGCTTGTTTGTTTTGTAGTGCCTAACTATACCGCAAAATAGAACGATCGTATTATTTTCAAAGAAAAAATTACGGCGGCCCTGCTCCCGGCCGCCGCATTGCCGGATTTGCAATGTGCTATTGCGCTTTCATGCGAAGCAATGCCCCACGCTTCTGGTCATCCGCATACGCATAATCGACCCGTCCATTGGCCACCACCCCCATGATCAGCATGTTCTGCGTAATCGCATCGTGATCCTCCTTCGAGAACGGCTTGTGGTAACTGGTGATGACGCCCTGATACCGGCTCTTCAGGTTTTCCAGCGCGTCCTTGATCTTCGTCCCGTCAGTGGAATTGGCCTGGCGCAAGGCAAGATAAAGCAGGTGCATGCCGTCATAGCCCTGCGCCGCACTCATCGGCGAAGGAATCCGGTCTGTCTTGAACGCGCGCTTGTATGCGAGCAGGAAACTGTTCTTGCTGCTCGAGCCCAGGTCCTGGATGAAAGTTTGCGGCATCAGCGCGCCCTCGCCTGCCTTGCCGGACAACTCAGTGAAGTTGCGCATAGAGAACGTCCAGCTGCCCAGCATCGGCGCCTTCCATCCTAGTGCGTCCTTGTTACGGGCAATTGCAGCCAGTTCGGGGCCGATGCCCCAAACCACTAGCGCTTGCGCGCCGCTTGCCTTCGCGCGCCTGACCTGCGCGCTCATGTCCTGGTCGCCGATCTTGAAACGCTCTTCCGCCGTCACCTCCAGACCGGCTGCGCGCGCCTGTTCCTGGAAGGCTTTCAGGCCGGCTTCGCCATACGCAGTCATATCTGCAAGAATGGAGACGCTCTGCATCCCCTTGCGCTTGAGGTCGGCCACAACCACCTTCGCCTCCAGGTCCAACGTGGGCGAGATGCGGAAAATGTAATTCTCCGTTGCAGCCGGCGGCGCGTACTTCCGGGTGAGCGAGGTGCCGGTGGACACGGCGATCAGCAAGGGAATCTTCGCCTTCTGGTATGCGTCGATCGACGCCAGGCCGACACCGGTATTCACGATGCCGACGGTCGCGACCACCTTCATCTTCGTCAGCTCGTCCGCGATCTTCGCGCCAAAGTCATTGTTGGCCTGGTCGTCGCGCTCGACCAGTTCGATCTTGCGGCCATTGACGCCGCCGATGTTGTTGATTTCTTCGACCGCAATGCGGATGCCGTTGCGCATGCTCTCGCCCATCGGGCTGGAGCCCCCGGTGAAGGGACCGGACACGCCGATGCGGATCGGTGACCTGTCCTCGGCTTGCGCGAGGCAGATGACGGGAATCAGTGAAAAGGCGCAAAGCAGTAGTGCGCGCCGGCCATGGCTGTGGGACATCTCTCTCCTCCTCGCAGGATATATTGCGCCCCTGTAGCCGCCCTCTGGATGGGGCGTTAGGGGTGTCAGCGCAGTATTGGGGACATACGGCAACGCAACAAGCGTGGAATTACGCAGACGTTTCCAGTGTAATTACGTAGAAACTTGCACAACAAGCGCAAGATTTTGCGGAGGGAGTTGAAATTAATTCACGACCCGGCTGCGGCATCCTCGCCAGCGAGCAAGGCTGTCAGTCGCTGCATTTCCGCCATCATGTCAGTGGGGAAGGATGCCTCGTCCCACGCCCGGAAGTTGCCGGACGCGTAGGCGAGCGCGTTCTTGTAATAGGCGTACGCATTGAGACGGTTGCGTACGAAATTGTTCTGCGTGCGCGTCACCTTGCCTGGTGAACCGACCACAATCGAGTTCGGCGGCACAATGGTGCCTTCCTTGAGATAGGCATGTCCGCCGACGATGCTGTTCTCGCCGATCACGCAGCCGTCCATGATCGTCGCGTTGATGCCGATCAGGCAGTTGTCACCGATGGTGCAGCCGTGGATGGTGCAATGATGCGTAATGGAGCAGTGGCTGCCGATGATGGTATCGGTGCGGTCGCCGATATGCAGCATCACGAAGTCCTGGATGTTGGTGTACGCGCCGATCACGATCTGCTTGTGCTCGGCGCGCGCGACGACATTGGCCCAGATCGACGCATGCTCCTCGACCGTCACCCTGCCGTACAGGTAAGCGGTCTCATGCACATACGCCGGGTTGCGGAGGACGACTTCCGGGCCGATGAATCCCATTACACCTCCAGCCATTCCTTGCGGATGTTGGCATTCGCGCGGAGGTCCGCGGGCGTGCCTTCAAACACGATGGAGCCGTGTCCCATCACGTACACCCGCTGCGAGATCTCCAGCGCGATCGCCAGCTTCTGCTCCACCAGCAGCACCGAGATACCGCGGTTCTTCAGCTCCTTCAGGTATTCCGCCACCAGGTCCACGATCTTCGGCGCCAGCCCTTCGGTCGGCTCGTCGATCATGATCAGGTCGGGGTCGCCCATCAGCGTGCGGCACAGGGTCAGCATCTGTTGCTCGCCGCCTGACAGCACGCCAGCCGGGGTATGCTGGCGTTCCTTCAGGCGCGGGAACATCTTGTACATGTCCTCGATGCTCCAGCGTGACTTCTTGCCCTTCTTCTCGCCCAGGATCAGGTTCTGCTCCACCGTCAGCGTCGGGAAAACGTCACGGTTTTCCGGCACGTAGCCCAGCCCCTTGTACGCGATCTCGAACGCCTTCAGGCCGGTGATTTCCTCGCCCTTGAACTTGATCGAGCCTTCCACATCGACCTGGCCCATGGTGGCCTTCACCGTCGTGGAGCGGCCCACCCCGTTGCGGCCCAGCAGGCTGACGATTTCGCCCTCGCCCACGTTCAAGTCGACACCGTGCAGCACGTGGCTCTTGCCGTAGAAAGCGTGCAGGTTCTTGATTTCCAGAAGTGCCATTTATGCTGTCTCCACAGGTGCGTGGCCGCCCAAGTAGGCTTCCTGCACCTTTGCATTGTTGCGGATGTTGGCCGGCGTATCGCAGGCGATCACCTCGCCATACACCACCACCGCGATCTTGTCGGCCAGGCCGAACACCACGCTCATGTCGTGTTCCACCATCAGCAGCGTCTTGCCGACCGTCACCTTGCGGATCAACTCGACGGCCGCATCCGATTCCGAACGGCTCATGCCTGCCGTCGGTTCGTCCAGCAGGATCACGTCAGCGCCGCCGGCAATGGTGATGCCGATTTCCAGCGCGCGCTGCTCCGCATAAGTCAGCAACCCGGCCAGCGTGTCGCGGCGGCGGCGCAGGCCGATCTGCTCCAGTACCTGCTCGGCGCGCTCGTGCGCATCCTTCAGGCCGTTCAGGCGATGCCAGAAGGAATACTTGTAACCGAGCGACCACAGCACCGCGCAGCGCAGGTTCTCGTACACCGACAGGCGGTGGAAGATGTTGGTGATCTGGAAGCTGCGCGACAAGCCGCGGCGATTGATCTCGAAGGGTTTCAGGCCGAGGATGCTGTCGCCGTTGAGCTTGATATCGCCGGCCGATACCGGGAAGCGCCCGGAAATCAGGTTGAACAGCGTCGACTTGCCGGCGCCGTTCGGACCGATGATCGCGAAGCGCTCGCCCTTGGGCACCTTCAGGTTGGCGCCGCGAATGATCTCGGACTTGCCGAAGCTCTTGCGGACGTCTTGCAGTTCGAGGGACAAGGCGCTCATGCTTCCGCCCTCCGGATCAGGTCTTCAATTTCGGTATTCACTTCGCCCCACGCTTGTTTGAAAGACTTCCTTGCATGCCAGAAACCGTAGGCGCCGATGGCAAATACGGTCGCCGCGACAAACCATCCCGACGGCGCCGCGGTGTCCACCATGAAGCCGAACAGCTTCATCTCGGTGCCGTTGGCCGATTCCAGCGTCAGGTGATACAGCATTTCGATCATCATCACGAGGCCGACGCAAGCGACGATGCCCATCGCCGCTACCGCCCAGAGATGCGGCCATACGCGGCCGAATCTGCCGTACTTCGCCACGCGGAGGTTCAGCATGATCAGGCTGGCAATGCCGCCCGGCGCATACATCACGATCACGATGAAGAACACGCCGAGATAGAGCTGCCAGGCCTTGGTGAAATCCGACAGCATCACGGTCAGGAACACGCCGACGATGGCGCCGATCATCGGGCCGAAGAAGAAGCCGACGCCGCCGATGAAGGTGAACAACAGGATGCCGCCGGAGCGGATCGCGCTGACGTTCTCGGCCGTCACGATCTCGAAGTTGATCGCAGACAGACCGCCTGAAATGCCGGCGAAAAATCCCGACAGGATCAGCGTCAGGTAGCGCGCCCACTGCGTGTCGTAACCGATGAACTCGACGCGTTCCGGGTTGTCGCGCACGGCATTGATGATGCGACCCAGCGGCGTCTGCGTGAACGCATACATGCCGACCGTGCTGATGAACAGCCAGAATGCAATCAGGTAATAGACCTGGATCTGCGGACCAAAGCTGATGCCGAAAAACTTCTCGCCGTACACACGGTTGGTCGAAATGCCGCCTTCGCCGCCGAAGAACTCGGGGAACATCAGCGAGCAGGCGAACACCAGTTCGACGATACCCAGGGTGATCATCGCGAAGGTCGTACCCGACTTCTTGGTCGTGACGTAGCCGAACAGGAAGCCGAAGAACATGCCTGCAAGGCCGCCGATCAACGGGATCATCGTGACCGGCATCCAGATCTTGCCGCCCGAGGCCAGGTTCATCGCATGGATCGCGAAGAACGCGCCCAGGCCGGAGTACACGGCGTGCCCGAAGGACAGCATGCCGCCCTGCCCCAGCAGCATGTTGTAGGACAGGCCGAAGATCATCACGGTGCCGATCTGGGACAGCAGCGAGATCGATGAACCCGAGCTGAAGACGAGCGGTGCAAAGGTCAGGATGAGGGCGAACATGCCCCAGATGATCCAACGGCCCAGGTTCACCGGCTTGTAAGTCATGTTGCTTGTGATTGTCATCGTATTCATGTCAGCCCTCGCGCGTACCCATCAGGCCACGCGGCCTGAAGATCAGAATCAGCACCAGCAGCAGGTAAGGCATGATCGGTGCGACTTGGGAAATGGTCAGTTTCAGGACGGGATAGCCGAAGGTTTCCGGCGTGATCACCGCACCGAAACCGGTGAACAGGGTCATGATCGAATGGTCCAGCGCGACCGCATACGTCTGCAGCACGCCGATCAGGAGCGACGCCAGCAAGGCGCCGGTCAGCGAGCCCATGCCGCCGACCACGACCACCACGAAGATGATGCTGCCGACGGTCGCCGCCATGCCGGGTTCGGTCACGAAGGCATTGCCGCCGATAACACCCGCCAGGCCGGCCAGCGCGCAGCCGCCGCCGAACACCAGCATGAACACGCGCGGTACATTATGGCCGAGCGCTTCCACCATGTCGGGATGGGTCAGCGCCGCCTGGATCACCAAGCCGATGCGGGTCTTGGTCAGCACCAGGAAAATCGACACCAGCATCAGCACTGCGATCAGCATCATGAAGCCGCGGTACATCGGGAAAGTCGTCGTAAACAGCGTGAAGAGCGGGCCGTCCAGTTCGGGCGGAATCGGATACGGCACAGCCGCGCGGCCCCAGATCAGCTGCACCACTTCTACCAGCACATAGGACAGGCCGAAGGTGAACAGCAGTTCCGGGATATGGCCGTACTTGTGTACGGTACGCAGGCCGTAGCGCTCGACGACGGCGCCGATCACGCCAACCAGCAGCGGCGCAATGACCAGCGCCGGCCAGAAGCCGATCGCTGTACTGATCGCATACGCGAAGTACGCGCCGATCATGTAGAAGCTTGCATGCGCAAAGTTGAGCACGCCCATCATCGAAAAGATGAGCGTCAGCCCGGAGGAAAGCATGAACAGCAGGAGCCCGTAGCTCAAACCGTTCAGCAATGTGATTAATGTGAACTCCACTTGGTACCCCTATGACTTACTACCTAGAATCAAATTCTTGTACGACCGTACTATTTTTTGACCGTAAAAAAGCAGCGTGGCGGTCTCCCGTCACGCTGCCTCGCCTGAAGCGATCAGGGTGCAGATGGACGCTTCATCTGGCACGACGTCGGCTGTACGCCAACGTGCGTGTCAAACTTGACGTCGGTCTTCCAGCCGTAGCCGGTGTTTTCCTGGTCGAACTTCACATCCTTGCCGTTGACCTTGGTCCAGGTGGCAATATAGAGCGGCTGCTGCAGCTGGTGGTCCTGCTTGCGCATTTCCACCTCGCCGTTCAGGCTGGTCATCTTCATGCCCTCCATGGCGAAGGCCACCTTGACCGGATCGACGGTCTTGGCTTCCTTGATCGCCTTGCCCAGCATCGAAAGGCTGGTATAGGTCGCGAGGACGTAGTAGTCGTCGTTGTACTTCTTCTTGTAGCCTTCGACGATGTCCTTGCCGACGAACTTCTCGTTATTCACGTTCCAGTAGCCGGCATACTTCACGCGCTCGGCCCCGGCCGCCCCCATTGCGGTCGGCACGCCGGTGGTGGAGCCGTAGTAGGTGTAGAAGTTGGCTTCGAGGTTCGCGTCCTTCGCCGCCTTGATCAACAGCGCGAGGTCGGCGCCCCAGTTACCGGTGATGATCGTGTCCGCGCCGGCCGCCTTCATCTTCGCGATATACGGCGAGAAATCCTTCACCTGGCCGATCGGGTGCAGGTCGTCGCCGACGATCTGAATGTCCGGGCGCTTGCGCTTCAAGTATTCCTTGGCGGCGCGCGTCACCTGGTGGCCGAACGCATAATTTTGGCCGATGATGTAGACCTTCTTGACGTTCTGGTTCTTCTCGATGAAGGAAGTCATCGCCTCCATCTTCTGGTCGGAGTTGGCATCGAAGCGGAAATGCCAGAAGCTGCACTTGCTGTTGGTGAGGTCGGGATCGACAGCCGCATAGTTGATGAACACGACTTCCTTACCCGGATTGCGCTCGTTGTGCTTGTTGACCGCATCGATCAGCGCCAGCGCCGCCCCCGAGCCATTGCCTTGAATGATGTAGCGGTAGCCCTGGTCGATCACCGTCTTCAGCACCGACAGCGACTCCTGCGGACTGGCCTTGTTGTCGAAGCCGACGATCTCGAACTTGTGCTCGCCAGCCCACTTCTCGTTATTAGCCTTCTCGGCGATGTACTGGAAGCTCTTGAGGATGCCCTGGCCAACCGGTGCAAACGGACCGGACAAGGGATCGATGAACGCCATCTTCACCGTTTCCGCGCTTGCCATACCCGGCAGTGCAAACGCAGCGGCCAATGAAAGCGGGATGATCAGTTTCTTGAATTGAGTAGCCATTTGTCTCGTCCTTATGTGTGTTATGTGGTTTACAGCATATCGATGGTTATACCCAGTGTAAAGCGCTGATCAGGCTCTTGGCGGCCCTGTTCTGTTGTCGTTCAATGACCGTCACGCCTTCCAAAGGCGATGTCGCGCGCACCCGACGCGGCAGGCGTCCGCCGTCCCGTCGTGCATCAAATACTGATTAGGTGAATCTTTCGCTGCACCGCAGCGAACTACGGTACGGGCCGCTTCGACCCGTACCGCGACCATCAGACGATGGATTAGGAAGGACGTGCCGGACGCTTCATCTGGCACGAAGTCGGCTGGGTTGCGACGTAGCTGTCGATCTTCTGATCCATGCTCCAGCCGTAACCGGTGTTTTCCTGGTCATACTTGACCTTCTTGCCATCCACCTTTGCCCAGGTGGCGATGTAGAGCGGTTGCTGCAGCTGGTGGTCGACGGCACGCATTTCGACATCGCCGTTGATCGCCTTGACCTTCATGCCTTCCATGGCAAACGCCAGCTTCACCGGGTCGGCGGAATTGGCGTCCTTCGCGGCCTTGGTCACCATCTGGACAAGGGTGTAGATGTCCTGGACGTAGAAGTCGTCGTTGTACTTCTTCTTGAAGGCTTCGACGATTTCCTTGCCGGTGAAGGATTCGTTGTTCGGAATCCAGTAGGCGACCTGCTTGACCAAACCTGCAGTCGCGCCGCCCATGGCGGTGGGCACACCGGAGGTCCCGCCGTAGTACGTGTAGAACTTGGCGGTCAGGCCGGCATCCTTCGCGGCCTTCACGAGCAGCGCGAGGTCGGCGCCCCAGTTGCCGGTAATCACTGCGTCGGCGCCCGCTGCCTTGATCTTGGCGACATACGGAGCGAAGTCCTTCACCGTAGCGATCGGGTGCAGGTCGTCACCGACGATCTGGACATCCGGGCGCTTGCGCTTCAGGTATTCCTTGGCGGCGCGGGTGACCTGATGGCCATGCGCGTAGTTCTGGCCGATGATGTAGACCTTCTTCAACTCCTGGTCCTTGGCCATGTAAGAGGTCAGCGCCTCCATCTTCATGTCGGAGTTGGCGTCGAAGCGGAAGTGCCAGAAGCTGCATTTGCCGTTGGTCAGGTCCGGGTCGATCGCGGAGTAGTTCAGGAAGACGATTTCCTTGCCCGGATTACGTTCATTGTGCTTGTTGACTGCGTCAATCAGTGCCAGCGCGACGCCGGAGCCATTGCCCTGTGCGATGTAACGATAGCCCTGGTCGATCACCGTCTTGAGCTGGTTCAGCGATTCCTGCGGGCTGCCCTTGCCGTCGAATGCGTTCACCTCGATGGTGTGATTGCCGGCCCATTTCTGCTGGTTGGCCATTTCCGTGAACATGCGGAAGGTGTTCAGCTGGTTCTGGCCAATCGGCGCAAACGGACCCGACATCGTTTCAATCATGGCGATCTTGATCGTGTCAGCCTGAACTGCAGGTGCGGCAAACGCGGCTGCAACGGAGAGTGCCAGAACGAGGGGGCGCATCTTCTTCATCATTTGTCTCATTTCCTTTGGTGGGTTTGTCTAGTTATTAAAACGATGGCTGATTGGCTTCTGTTCTTGTACGTCAATTTTTTCCAGGCACCGCGGGGTGCGGATTGCACACCCCGGCAATCTTGTTTATGCAGTAGGCAGCTTGTACTCCTTGAACTGTTCACGAATCCGGTTCTTCAATACCTTGCCGGTCGCGCCGATCGGCAGCGCCTCGACAAAGGCCACGTCATCGGGCGTCCACCACTTGGCGATCTTGCCCTCATAGAACTTGATCAATTCCTCCTTGGAAATCTCGGCGCCGGGCTTCTTCACCACCACCAGCAAGGGACGCTCGTCCCACTTCGGATGGAACACGCCAATGCACGCAGCTTGCTGTACCGCCGGGTGCGCCATCGCGATGTTCTCGAGATCAATGGAGCCGATCCACTCGCCGCCGGACTTGATCACGTCCTTGCTGCGGTCGGTGATCTGCATGTAGCCGT
>CBIHRW010000045.1:0-35733 GCA_966212545.1 uncultured Noviherbaspirillum sp. | reverse complement strand
TCGACCACGGCAAGACCTCGCTGCTGGACTACATCCGCCGCGCCAAGGTGGCGGCAGGCGAAGCCGGCGGCATTACCCAGCACATCGGGGCCTACCACGTCGAGACACCGCGCGGCATCATCACCTTCCTTGACACCCCGGGTCACGAGGCGTTTACCGCCATGCGTGCGCGTGGTGCGAAGGCAACCGACCTCGTCATCCTCGTGGTGGCCGCCGACGACGGCGTGATGCCCCAGACCAAGGAAGCGATCGCCCACGCGAAGGCGGCTGGCGTGCCTATCGTGGTGGCGATCAACAAGATCGACAAGCAGGGCGCCAATACTGACCGCGTGACGCAGGAACTGATCGCGGAAGGCGTGGTGCCGGAAGCCTACGGCGGCGAAGCACCGTTCTGCCCGGTGTCGGCCAAGACCGGCCAGGGCATCGATGACCTGCTCGAGAACGTATTGCTGCAGGCCGAAGTGCTGGAACTGAAGGCGCCGGTGGACACGCATGCCAAGGGCCTTGTAATCGAAGCCAAGCTGGACAAGGGCCGCGGTCCGGTTGCTACCGTGCTGGTCCAGGCTGGCACGCTCAAGCGCGGCGACGTGGTACTGGCAGGTTCGGCGTATGGCCGTGTACGTGCAATGCTGGACGAGAACGGCAAGAGCATTGCCGACGCAGGTCCGTCGATCCCGGTCGAAATCCAGGGCCTGACCGAGGTGCCGGCTGCCGGCGAGGAAGTCATGGTCATGGCGGACGAACGCAAGGCGCGTGAGATTGCACTGTTCCGTCAGGGCAAGTTCCGCGATGTGAAGCTGGCCAAGCAGCAGGCTGCGAAGCTGGAAAACATGTTCGAGCAGATGGCCGAAGGCGAGGTGAAGAACCTGCCGTTGATCGTCAAGGCCGACGTGCAGGGGTCGCAGGAGGCACTGGTCCACGCGATGCAGAAATTGTCGACGGAAGAAGTGCGCGTGCAGATCGTGCACGCAGCGGTGGGCGGCATCAGCGAATCGGACGTCAACCTCGCAATGGCTTCCAAGGCCGTCATCATCGGCTTCAACACCCGCGCAGACGCATCGGCACGCAAGCTGGCGGAAGCCAGCGGTATCGACATCCGTTACTACAACATCATTTACGATGCGGTAGACGAGATCAAGGCTGCGATGTCCGGCATGCTGGCGCCTGAGAAGCGTGAAGCAACACTGGGCCTGGTGGAAATCCGCCAGGTGTTCCATGTCAGCAAGGTTGGCTCGATTGCCGGCTGCTACGTGCTCGACGGCTTGGTCAAGCGTGGCGCTTCGGTCCGCCTGCTTCGCGACAACGTGGTGATCTGGACCGGCGAGCTCGATTCGCTCAAGCGCTTCAAGGATGACGTGAAGGAAGTGAAGGCCGGCTTCGAATGCGGCCTGTCGCTGAAGAACTTCAACGACATCAAGGAAGGCGACCAGCTTGAGATCTTCGAAGTCCAGGAGGTTGCTCGTACCTTGTAATGCCGGTATTGTCCGGTTGCGTAGCCCGGATGGCGCCTTGCGGCATCCGGGCTATGACATTTTAGGGGGCGCATTATCATGGCCAAACACAGCAAATCCATTCCCGGGCGCGGCGTGCGCGTGGCCGACCAGATCCAGCGCGACCTGGCCGAAATCATTGCGTACGAACTGAAAGATCCGCGCGTCGGCATGATCACCATCACGGAAGTCCAGCTGACGCCCGACTACGCGCATGCGAAGGTGTTTTTCACCACGCTGGTCGACAACGACGAGGCCGTGCAGAACACCCTTTCTGGCCTGCGCAAGGCGGCGGGATTTATCCGCGGCCAACTTGGCCGTAGACTGACTATCCACACCACCCCCGAATTGCACTTTGTGCATGACGTATCCACCGCTCGCGGCATGGAATTGTCGAAACTGATCGACGAAGCCAACGCGACGCGCGCGAGGGACGCCGAAGGCTGACGTCTTCGGCGCCTTCCGGGCGCGATTTCTGAAATTCCAACATGGCGCAATTCCCGCCCAAGAAACCCCGTGTGCCGGTCGACGGCGTCTTGCTTCTCGACAAGGCCGCCGGAGCTTCCAGCAATGAAGCCCTGATCAAGGCCAGACGCTTGTTCAACGCGCAGAAGGCCGGACATACCGGTACGCTCGATCCGTTTGCGACCGGCTTGCTTCCGCTTTGCTTTGGAGAGGCTACCAAGTTTTCGCAGGACCTCCTCGATGCCGACAAGACTTACGAGACGGTCGTGCACCTCGGTATCACGACGAACACCGGCGACACCGAAGGCGAGGTGTTGCAGAAGCTGGAGGTAAACGTCACGCGCGAACAGGTTGATGCCGTCGTGGCGCAATTCCGCGGCGAGATCGATCAGGTGCCGCCGATGTATTCGGCACTCAAGCGCGACGGCAAGCCCTTGTATGAATATGCCCGCGCAGGCATTGTGCTCGAGCGCGAGGTGCGCCGGATCATCATCCATGCGCTCGAGGTCCTCGATTTCCAGCCGCCTTACCTCCGTCTGCGCGTAACTTGCAGCAAAGGGACGTATATCCGCGTTCTCGGTGAAGACATCGGTGCGGCGCTTGGCTGCGGGGCGCACCTGCAGGCATTGCGGCGCACCCAGGTCGGGGCGCTCACGCTCAAGAATGCCGTTACGCTGAATGGTCTCGCCGAAACGCCGGACGCAAATCGGGCCGGGTTGCTTTCCCCGGTCGACGCCTTGCTGTCAACGTTCCCACCGGTCCGGTTGCCCGAGGTGCTGGCCAAGCGCTTCATGCACGGCCAGCGCATTGCATTGGGGAAGGAGGGGTTGCCATATCCCCAATACCAGGGCAGGGCCCGGGTGTACGCAGCGGACGGCGGTCGTCT
This sequence comes from uncultured Noviherbaspirillum sp., assembly GCA_966212545.1. Lineage (GTDB taxonomy): Bacteria > Pseudomonadota > Gammaproteobacteria > Burkholderiales > Burkholderiaceae_D > Noviherbaspirillum. The sequence continues at coordinate 32,892 of CBIHRW010000045.1, read as the reverse complement.
GCTCGGCACAGCGCATCTCATGGAATACGGCATCTTGGCGCCGGAACGCCTCATCGCCGATCGAAGCGCCGGCTGAGCCCGGCGCCTGTCCTGCGCGCAACTCCTTGAAATTCCAGCGAATTTGAGATTTCTTGCGTCGCAGCATGCTATACTTTTGGGTTCTCCGAATCCCGCATTCAAGCATTGGACCACCATGTCAAATACCAAGCGCGCACTCCGCAACATCGCCATCATCGCCCACGTTGACCACGGCAAGACGACCCTCGTCGACCAGTTGCTGCGTCAGTCCGGCACCTTCCGTGAAAACCAGCAGATCGACACGCGGGTGATGGACTCCAACGACCTCGAGAAGGAACGCGGCATCACGATTCTCGCGAAGAATTGCGCGGTCGAATATGAAGGCACCCACATCAACATCGTCGACACCCCCGGCCACGCCGACTTCGGCGGCGAGGTGGAACGCGTGCTGTCGATGGTCGATTCCGTGCTGCTGCTGGTCGACGCGGTGGAGGGCCCGATGCCCCAGACGCGCTTCGTCACCCGCAAGGCGCTCGGCCTCGGCCTGAAGCCGATCGTGGTGGTTAACAAGATCGACCGCCCGGGCGCGCGTCCTGACTGGGTGATCAACGCGACTTTCGAATTGTTCGACAAGCTGGGTGCAACAGAAGAACAGCTTGACTTCCCGGTGGTATATGCGTCGGCGCTGAACGGTTACGCAAGCCTCGACTCGAGCGTGCGCGAAGGCACGATGAAGCCGTTGTTCGACGCCGTGCTGGATCACGTGCCGGTGCGCGACGACGATCCGGACGGTCCGCTGCAGCTGCAGATTTCCTCCCTCGATTATTCGTCCTATGTCGGCAAGATCGGCATCGGCCGTATCAAGCGCGGCCGCGCGAAGGCGCTGCAGGATGTGATCGTGCTGAATGGTCCGGATTCCACGCCGATCAAGGCGCGCATTAACCAGGTGCTCAAGTTCAAGGGACTGGAGCGCCAGCTCGTCGATGAAGCCCAGGCCGGCGACATCGTGCTGATCAACGGTATCGAAGAAATCGGCATCGGCAGCACCGTGTGCGCCGTCGATGCGCCGGACGCTCTCCCGATGCTGAAAGTGGATGAGCCGACCCTGACCATGAACTTCCTGGTCAACAATTCCCCGCTGGCCGGCCGCGAAGGCAAGTTCGTCACCAGCCGCCAGATCCGTGACCGCCTCGACCGCGAACTGAAATCCAACGTAGCGCTGCGCGTGACCGATACCGGCGACGACACCACGTTCGAAGTGTCCGGACGCGGCGAACTGCACCTCACCATCCTGCTGGAAAACATGCGGCGCGAAGGCTACGAACTGGCCGTGTCCCGTCCGCGCGTCGTGTTCAAGGATATCGATGGCGTGAAGTGCGAGCCGTACGAACTCCTGACCGTCGATGTAGAAGACGCGCACCAGGGCGGCGTGATGGAAGAGCTGGGCCGTCGCCGCGGCGACCTCCAGAACATGGAGCCGGACGGCAAGGGACGCGTGCGTCTCGAGTACCGCATTCCGGCGCGCGGCCTGATCGGCTTCCAGTCCGAGTTCATGACGCTGACCCGCGGCACCGGCCTGATGAGTCACATTTTCGACGAGTATTCGCCGGTCGATACGACCAAGCCGGAACTGGCAGGCCGTCGCAACGGCGTGCTGATTTCGCAGGACGACGGCGCCGCTGTTGCCTATGCCCTATGGAAACTGCAGGATCGCGGCCGCATGTTTGTCAGCCACAATGATCCGGTCTACGAAGGCATGATCATCGGCATTCATTCGCGTGACAACGACCTCGTGGTCAACCCGATCAAGGGCAAGCAACTGACCAACGTGCGTGCATCCGGTACCGATGAAGCAGTCCGCCTCGTGCCGCCGATCCAGCTCACGCTGGAATATGCGGTCGAGTTCATCGAGGATGACGAGCTGGTCGAGATCACGCCGAAGAGCATCCGCCTGCGCAAGCGCTTCCTGAAGGAGCACGAGCGCAAGCGTGCCTCGCGCGAGGCCGCATAAGCAGATTGCCGAGGCTTGCCCCGGCAGTGTTGCCTGGCCCGGTTGCCCGCAAGGGTGGCCGGGCTGATTTTTTCCGGAATCCCATGCCGCTTCTGACACCACACCAGCGGGCGATCCTGCTGATGATCATTGCGCCAACGCTGTGGAGCATAGCCGGCGTGCTGACCCGTCATCTCGACTCCGCGGGAGGATTCGAGTTGACGTTTTGGCGCAGTTTCTTTTCCGCCGTATTTGTCGCCGGCGCGCTCCTCGTTCAGCAGGGGCTGGGCGGTGCGGCCAGGACCGTGCGCGCCGTCGGCGGGCTCGGCATCCTGAGCGGGCTGATGTGGTGCGTGATGTTTGTCTGCTTCATGTTCGCGCTGACCCGGACTACGGTGGCCAACACCCTGATCGTGATGAGCGTATCGCCGTTGCTGACCGCCTTCCTGGCCTGGTTGGTGCTGAAGGAGCGCATCGCGCAACGCACCTGGCTCGCGATCATGGCGGCCTTCATTGGCATTTCATGGATGTTCGTGAACAGCATGAGCGAGGTGGGCGGGCAGCACCTCGTCGGAATGCTGATTGCCAGCGCCGTGCCGGTTGCCGCCGCCGTCAATCTCATTGCCATCAAGCGAGCTGGGCACGGCGTCGACCTGATCCCTGCGGTGCTGCTGGGGAGTGCGTTTTCCGCTGCACTGATGCTGCCGTTCGCGTGGCCGCTGCAGACCTCGTTGCATGACATCGCGATTCTCGCCACGCTCGGCTTCTTCCAGTTGGGCTTGCCCTGCATGCTGATGGTGAGGGCGATGAAGCACCTGTCCGCACCCGAGGTGTCGCTGCTCGCCCTGCTGGAGGTGCTGCTTGGGCCGCTTTGGGCTTGGCTGGGGGCGGGCGAAGTGCCGGCCCAGGAAACCCTGATCGGCGGCGCGGTCGTGATCGGCGCGCTGGTGTTCAACGAACTTGCGCCGACACGGGCGCGGAAATACTCGTAATTACTGTGCCGCATCGCTGCCGGTAAAATAGGGGCTGACCATGACTTCCACGACCCAATCCGACAAATTGCCGCCGCGCCGCCTGTCCGTCGCTCCGATGATGGACTGGACGGATCGTCATTGCCGTGTGTTTCACCGGCAGATCACCCGCCATACCTGGCTCTACACGGAAATGGTCACGACCGGCGCGCTGATCCACGGCGATGTACCGCGCCATCTTGACTTCAGTCAAGAGGAGCATCCGGTTGCATTGCAACTCGGCGGCAGCGAACCGGCGGACCTCGCGAAGAGCGCGAAACTGGGCGAGCAGTGGGGCTACGACGAAATCAACCTCAACTGCGGCTGCCCGTCCGAGCGGGTACAGAAGGGGGCGTTCGGCGCCTGCCTGATGGCCGAACCGCGGCTTGTCGCCGATTGCGTCAAGGCGATGCGCGATGTCGTGTCGGTGGACGTCACAGTCAAGCATCGCATCGGGATCGACGACGTCGAATCCTACGATTTCGTGCGCGACTTCGTTGGCACAATTGCCGATGCGGGATGTAAGACTTTCATCGTGCATGCGCGCAACGCCATCCTCAAGGGCTTGAGTCCGAAAGAGAATCGTGAAATTCCGCCGCTGAAAGTGGATTACGCGTACCGTCTCAAGCGCGACTTCCCGCAGTTGGAAATCATCATCAACGGCGGCATCAAGACGCTGGACGAAATCGATACGCACCTGCAGCATGTCGACGGCGTCATGCTCGGCCGCGAGGCGTACCACAATCCCTACCTGATGGCCGCCTTCGATGCGCGCTACTACGACGACAGCACATTGCCGAAGACACGGGCGCAGGTGCTGGAAGCGATGCTCCCGTATATGCATGACCAGCTCGCTCGCTATGGCAACAACGGCGCAGGGCTCAGGCTCAACAGCATTACCCGGCACATGCTCGGCTTGATGGCCGGAATGCCCGGTGCGCGCGCCTTTCGCCAGACCCTGTCGGATTCGAAGAAACTTGCCGCAGGCGACCCGGCCTTGCTGATGGAAGCACTGGCGCACATTCAGCCCCTCGCTGCCTGATCTATCTCCTCTCATGTCAATTGCCGTGCCGCATGGCACGGAACCTGCACGGCCGTGCGCGACGCCCGTTCCGGCAGATGCACTGTTGCATCCCGGCGTTTCATTTCCAGAATTTATCTACGGAGATCGACCATGGCAAACCAGGACGAGAAATCATCCATCCCGCCGCAGCACCAGGACCAACAGCCGGGCAGGGAGACGGCCATGACGCCGCGCCCGAAGGCGGAAATGCAGGACTACAAAGGCTGCGGCAAACTGCTGGGCAAGGTGGCGCTGGTCACCGGCGGCGACAGCGGCATCGGGCGCGCGGTCGCGATCGGATTTGCGAAAGAGGGCGCAAACGTCGTCATCGCCTATCTCAACGAGCATGAGGATGCGCAGGAGACGCAGCGTCATGTAGAAGCGGCAGGGCGCGATTGCGTAAGGATTGCCGGCGACGTCGGCGACCCGGCGTTTTGTTCGAAGATGATCGATACCGCGATGGCGAAATTCGGACGCCTCGACATCCTCGTCAACAATGCCGCGCAACAATATCCGCAGAAGAGCATCGAGGACATCACGGAAGAACAATTGCTCAAGACCTTCCGCACCAATATCTTCTCGATGTTCTATGCAGTGAAGGCGGCGCTGCCTCACCTGAAAGAGGACGCGCGCATCATCAATACAACCTCGGTGACCGCCTACCGGGGCAGCTCGCACCTGCTTGACTACTCCTCGACCAAGGGCGCGATCGTGGCGTTCACGCGCTCGCTCTCGCTGCAACTTGTAGAACGCGGCATCCTCGTCAACGCGGTGGCGCCGGGGCCGGTCTGGACACCGCTGATCCCGGCCAGCTTCAGCGAGGAGGAGGTCGAAAAGTTCGGGCGGAAGACGCCACTGGGGCGGCCCGGACAGCCGGATGAAATCGCGCCGTCGTACATCTTCCTTGCATCCGCCGACGCGTCCTTCATGAGCGGCCAGGTGCTGCATCCTAACGGAGGCGAAATCATCAACACCTGAAGACGGTGCTCAGTACTCCTTCAGCCTGTTGTACAGCGTCTTCAGGCTGATGCCGAGCGCCTCCGCCGTGAGGCGCTTGTTGCCGCTGTAGTGCTTGAGGGTCGCAAGGATGATTTCCTTCTGCGCGTCGGCCAGCGGTGTGCCGACGAAAAAGTTCAGGTAGCCCTCGTGCACGGTCGGCTTCTTCGCCGCCAGGTCCGAGATGCATTCCTCGATATCCAGCGTGTCGGTGGCGAGAATGAAGGCGCGCTGCACCACGTTCTTGAGCTCGCGCACATTGCCCGGCCAGGAATACGAGCGGATGACGTCGAGCGAATTGCGCGAGAAGACCTTCTGCGTGCCGCCCTTCTCGTTGAGTGCCTGCAGGAAGTGCAGGGCCAGCATTTCGATATCGCTGCCGCGTTCGCGCAACGGCGGCACGCGCACAGGAAAGACGGCTAGGCGGTACATCAGGTCTTCGCGCAGGTTACCCTGCTTGACTGCCGATTCGAGGTCGCGGTTGGTAGCGGCGACCATGCGCACGTCGACCTTCACTTCTTCATCGCCGCCGACGCGCAGGAAGGTTCCTGCCTCGAGCACGCGCAAAAGCTTGACCTGCATGTCGACCGGCATCTCGGTGATTTCGTCAAGGAACAGCGTCCCGCGCGAAGCATGCTCGAAGTAGCCGAAATGCTGGCGGGAAGCACCGGTGAAACTGCCTTTCTCGTGGCCGAACAGTGCCGCCTCGATAAGGTGCGCGGGGATGGCGCCGCAGTTGACGGCAACAAATGCCTCGTCGCGGCGCGCGCTCGCATGATGGATGGCGTTGGCGATCAGTTCCTTGCCGGTTCCGCTCTCGCCCACCAGCAATACGGTGGCGTCGGTTGCCGCCACTCTCTCTACTTGCTGGATCAGTTGCTCCATGGCCGGCGAAGAGCCATACAGCATACCGCTGCGCTTGAATGAATTCTCGAGAGTCATAGGGATTCCAGGCATTGACCAGGCAAACACACCCGAGGGGCGCGTCCGGTTCGCGTTCATGATTGTTACACCAATGTCTCAAGAGTCTCTTGCGCAAGTTCAGTTCCTTTGCGCAAAAGCACTTTCCGCATATCTCATGAAACCGCGCCTTCATCGCCACCGGCGACGCGCACATCGAATGGCGAGCATTTCAAGATACACGATATCCGCTGCGAGTGGTCGTCGTATGACCCTGCAGTTTGCGATTCGGGGATGCAGATTTGCGTCGCACCCAATGCCACAGATCAAGCACGCGATGTAATGCTTACGCCACGGCTGTAAGTTTTACCCTGAATTGTTTCTGTGCGGTTCTTTCATCCATCTGCGGGCAACGCAGTGGCGAGCATGATCGGTTGGCATGGAAGCTGCGTCGCGCATGGAGCCTCCTTTGCGAAAAAGTTAAGAACTTATCGCAAATGAATTGGTCAAGTACGAGACATCATTAACTTTTCATGAAAGGAACAAGTATGGATGCACTCAAGACTACATCGAAGATCTTGTTGGTTGTCGCTGCGCTCAGCTTGACTGCAGTCGGCTGCGAACGTCGCGCGGGTGATCAGAGCTCCGGTGCAAGCGGTTCTCCGGGCTCCAGTTCCTCCTCCGGCGGTTCGGGCGCAATGGGATCTTCTGGTTCTTCCGGTGCAAGCGGCGGAAGCTCGGGATCCGGTTCAGGTTCGTCCTCCGGTTCCGGTTCCAAGTAAGGACGTCCGAAGCGCGTTCGCCGATACCGGAGCGCATGCTCCGGCATTGCTTTTCCCGTTGGGAATTGTCTATGTGAGCGCAAGGCGCCGGCCCCGCCAGTATCCGGTGCAGCTTATCGGCAGGCAGTCCTTGGAACGCGAGCGACGGCTCGTGCTTCTTCCCGATCCGGGCGGCGCTGGATTTCGCATCGGATTGCCGGATGGCGTATAGAACCCATCCATTCCGTTGCCTGTCCCGCGTCGCCGCGACCGACAGCATCGACAACAGCGTCAGCCGCTGTTCTGGGTCAATGAGCAATCATTGCGAACCTAGACAATAGTGGTCAGGGACTTATGCTGTTTTACAGGGGCCGCAACGTCGGTATCCCGATGTAGCAATCATTCTCAGGTTTATCACCCCCTTAGTGCGTCGCGCGCGGCTGCGCCAGGGTTCATGGCGCAGCCCGGAGCGACGATGCTGCGCGCTGCATGCAGGAGGGACACAAGTGAAAACCGCATGTAATGACCAGGCGAGAATGCCCCTCGCCTTCCGGAGAAGGATGTCACCGGCATCTTGGAAAAACATAGAGAGACCAGTTCATATGCCGCATGTATTGATCGTTGACGATGACGTCAACACGCGAGAAGCGCTCGTCGAAATTACCGCTGCCGAAGGCTTTACCACTGCGGTCGCCGGCAGCATCAGGGACGCCCAGGCGCAGATCATGCGCCAGCGCCCCGACGTCGTCCTGATTGATTTGAAGTTGCCGGATGGGAACGGCATGGATCTGTTCAATGACATCGAGTCACGGGCCACGACGGAGATCGTGCTCATCACCGGCCATGCCAGCGTGGAAACCGCGGTGGAAGCCCTGCGCCTGGGGGCGGCCGATTACCTGACCAAGCCGATTAATTTTCGCCGCCTGAAGGCCCTGTTGTCGCGCATTCCGCGTACCGTGGACCTCAAGGAGGAGATCGGCGTACTGCGTAGCGAGCTGCGCCGCCTCGGCCATTTCGGCCAGATGCTGGGTGCCGCACCATCCATGCAGAAGCTGTACAACCACATCGCGCGCGTGGCGCCGACGGAAGCGACGGTGCTGCTGCTGGGCGAAAGCGGTACCGGCAAGGAACTCGCCGCGCAGACCATCCATGAACTCAGCCTGCGCCAGAAGCATCCCTTCCTGCCGGTCAACTGCGGTGCGATTTCGCCGCAGCTCATCGAAAGTGAAATCTTCGGTCACGAGAAAGGGAGCTTCACCGGCGCCGATCGCCAGCACAAGGGATACTTCGAACGCGCAAACGGCGGCACGCTGTTCCTCGACGAAATCACCGAGATGCCGATCGAGCTGCAGGTGAAGCTGCTGCGCGTGCTGGAAACCGGCTCCTTCATGCGTATCGGCAGCAACCAGGAGATCGAGACCGATGTGCGAGTAGTCGCCGCCAGCAATCGCGATCCGGAGCAGGCGGTGTCCGAAGGCAAGCTGCGTCTCGATCTCTATCACCGGCTCAATGTGTTCCCGCTCAAGATTCCGCCGCTTCGCGAGCGCGGATCGGATATCGAATTGCTGGCGCAGCATTTCCTGGAGCAGCTCAATGCCGCACACGGCACCAGCAAGGTCCTTTCGCCGGATGGACTGGCGTGCCTGAGCAATTACCACTGGCCGGGGAATGTGCGCGAGCTGCGCAATTACATCCAGCGTGCATTCATCCTGTCCGACCATACCATCGATGCGAGCGCGCTCGCGCCGGTGATCACTACCCAGTCCCCTGTCGGCTTGACGCTGGCGATTCCGGTCGGCACCTCGCTGGCCGACGTCGACCGCAAGCTGATCTATGCGACGCTGGAACTCTGCGGCGGCGTGAAGAAACGGGCGGCCGACATCCTCGGCATCAGCCTGAAGACGCTGTACAACCGGCTGGAAGAATACGGTCCGTATGAAGCGATGCAGAAGAAGGACGACGCATCGCTGCAGGGAAGCAGCAGCGATTCCTATCACTGACAATTTCACTGAGGACGAGGCCGGTGGATATGCCGGCCCCCGCTGGCGGGGAATCGCGTAGGGGCCGCTATTCCCTGGTCACCATCGTATCGATCACGACAATCAATTCCTCCGGCGCTACCGGCTTCGTCACATGCATCTGGAAGCCGGCCGTCAAGGCGCGGATGCGATCCTCGCGTTGCGCGAAGGCAGTCAGAGCAAGGGCCGGCATGCGCTGCAGCGGCGTGCTTCCGTCCTTTGCCTTCCAGCCGCGCAGCCGTCTCAGCGCGGTATAACCATCTTCGCCCGGCATTGCAATGTCGCACACCAGCATGTCGGGCAGTTCCTCGCGCGGGCAGGCGTCCAGCATCGCCAGCGCGTCGGCCGAGGAGCTGGCGGCGAACACTCGCGCCCCGGCGCCTGCGAGGACGACCGACAGCGATTCGCGCGCTTCTTCCTGATCGTCCACAAGCAGGATGTGCCGTCCGCCCAGCGAAGGCAAGGGCATGCCGGTCCCGGCGTCGGATGGCCCCACCGTCAGGTACTTGTCCGAGCGGGCGCGTAGCGGGAAGGTGACGGAGAATGCCGATCCCTTGCCTTCACCCTCGCTCTCCGCCTTGACCCGGCCACCATGCAGTTCGATCAGGTGCCGGACAAGGAACAGGCCCAGTCCCAAGCCGCTGTGATCGCGGGTGCTCGACGTGTCTTCCTGGCTGAAGCGGTTGAACAGGTGGGGCAGGAAATCCGGGGAGATGCCGACGCCGTCATCGCGGATCGTCACGCAGATATCCCGGTCGGTATGCGAGGCGTTGAGCCAAACATTGCCGCCCTCGGGCGTGAACTTGACCGCGTTGGACAGCAGGTTCCAGAAAATCTGCTGCACGCGGTCTGCATCGCCTTCGACCTGCTCACTGGTGATCCGGTAGGTGCAAGTGATGCCGATGCGCTTGGCCGCCGCCAGCGCCCGCACGCTTTCGACTGCCGATTGCAGCGCCGGCAGGAGCGCCAGCGGCTGCTTCACCAGGCGCAGCTTGCCGCTCATCATGCGCGTGACATCGAGCAGGTCCTCAATCAGGCGCACCTGCTGGCCGACGCCGGTCTTGATGCCCTGCAGCGCGCGTTGCGCGAGCGGGACGGAGGTGGCGTCTTTCACATAGTTTTCCAGCACATGCGCCCAGCTCTGGATGCCGTTCAGCGGAGCCCGCAACTCGTGCGAAACGATGGCAAGGAATTCGTCACGAGCGCGCGCCGCGGTTTCTGCCTGGATGCGCGCGGAGCGTTCCCGGGCCAGCAGTTCGTCACGTTCCTTTTCCATGCGTGCGCGATCGGTGACATCGTAGGCGATGCCGACCACCGATTCGATGTTGCCGTAGCGGTCGATCTCGGGAATGATGCGGCCGGAGAAGTAGCGCATCTGCCCGTCAATGATGTGGTCGAAGTCGAGCCGCTGTTCGACGCCACTGGTAAAGGCCGCATGCGCCGCATCGTCCCACGCGCGCACGACGCTGCGCGGCATGCCGAGTTCCGCCTTGGTCTTGCCGAGCACCGCCGGCGCCTTCAGGCCGGTCAGGCGTTCGATGGCCGGATTGGCGTAGACGTGGCGCATGTTGCGGTCGATACGCGAAATGATGTCAGGCGAGTTTTCGACCAGTGTCTGGAATTCCCGGTCGCGCCGCTGCAGCTTTTCTTCCGTGATGCGCATCCTGGTGGTGTCGCTGATTGCGATCACCAGGCCATGCACCGCGCCGTGTTCATCCGTTTCCGGCACATACATCATGTGCAGCGTGCGGTCGGCCTTGCCCGGCTCGGGCTTGCTGATCTCATGCTCCTGCGGCTGGCCGCGCAGGGCTGTATCGATGTATTGGCGTACGGCGGCAAAGGTTTCCTCGCCCATGACGTCAGAGATGCGCTTGCCGATCGCCTCGGCCGGGCTGCAGCCGTGACGGTCGCCGAAGGTCTTGTTCACGAAGATCAGGCGGTAGGCGGTATCGCACTTGGCGATCATCACCGGCAGCGCATCCGCCAGCAGGCGCAATTGCCGCTCCTGTTCGCCCAGCTCCTGTTCGGCGTACCGGCGTTCGGTAATGTCCATGATCATCGCCGAGAAACCCTGCACGGCAGCATCGGGTCCAAAGTCCGGCGAATAGGTGGCCAGGACATGCCGCGTTCCGATTGCGGTTTGCAGCGTGACTTCGTAGCGAACCTGCTCGCCGTTCAATGCGCGGCGGATATGCGGATGAACGTTATCGTAGTTTGCTGCCAGGATTTCCTCGACGCGGCGGCCGACGATGTTGCTGCGGGAAAGCCCGTACCAGCGTTCGTAGGTCGCATTGACGAAGCGGTAGCGCTCGTTGCGGTCGACGTAGGCAATCAGCAGCGGGACGTTGTCCGTAATCAGTTGAAGATAATGGTCCTGCTGGTGAAGGGCGGCTGCGATGCGCCTGCGTGCCCCGGTATCGCGCACAACGACCAGCATGCCGTCCGGGGCGTCCGGATCGAGATAGGACGATACCGTGATCTCTGCATTCAGCGTGCTGCCATTGGGGAGCGTCAGCGCCTTTTCATAGGTGGTCGGGACGAGGGGATGCATGTCGCCGGACTGGAGCACTTCGCCGATCGCCTTGCCGGCCAGCTTGTCCGCGCCCGCATGCCCAAGCAGTTTGGCGGCCGCGCGGTTGGCGCCGGTAATCCGGCCGTCGCGCACCAGCAGGATCCCCTCGCAGCAGCGCTCGACGAGTTGCAGGTAACGGTCTTCATCCTGTTCCAGAAGATCGTCTATCGGAAAAGCGCGCATGGATTCGCGCCGGTTGCCGCCGGACTTCGTTGATGAAAAAACTTCATGCCCTCGTATGGGAAAAACCTGATGTTCCGATGCTGCCATGATGAAACCGACTCCTCTTACCGGATTTCATGTTGCGTGCGACTATGCAGCGCCTGGGGCACTGCAAGGCGGCTCTTGATCCTGCGTCCATCGTAGCGTGCCTTTCCGTACTTTCATGTCGGCAAGCGCAGGATTCGCGACGGCAGGATTTGATGTGCGACAAAGGCCGCAATGCAGGTTCCCATGCTCCGGTCTCCGGCGAGGGCACGGACCGCGTAACGGTACGGGCCCCGCTGGCTGGCAGGCTGCAGCGCGTGCTGTTGTTGGTATGACCTCGGTCGCTGGACATCGATGCAAACTGATTGGCTGGCCGGCTGCTTGAGCTAACTCATGCACTCTTGCTGCCGACCTTCTGCTGGAGCCCGTCGAGCTTGAGCGCGCTCAGGAAGCTGCCGAACTCTTCCGCCACGGCAGGATGCCGCAGCGCATATACCACCACGGCTTCCAGGTAGCCGATTTTCGAGCCGCAATCGTAGCGGCGGCCCTTGAATTCGTACGCGAGGACGGGATGTTCTTTCAGCATTGCGGCGATCGCGTCGGTGAGCTGGATTTCTCCACCCGTACCGGGCGTGACGCGCTCCAGATGATCGAAAATCTCCGGCGTGAATACGTAGCGGCCGACGACGCCCAGGGTCGACGGTGCATTCTCCGGCTGCGGCTTCTCAACGATGTCGGCGACGCGATGGATGCGTACCCCCATCGATTGCGGACGTACGATGCCGTACTGCTGCGTCTGATCGAGCGGGACGTTTTGCACGCCCACCACCGAATTGCCGTGCTGGTTGTGCAGGTCGATCATCTGCTTGAGCACAGGCACGTCGGCGTCGATCAGGTCGTCGGCCAGCACGACGGCGAAGGGTTCGTTTCCGACCAGGGGCCGGGCGCACAGGACGGCGTGGCCCAAGCCGAGCGCTTCGCTCTGGCGCACGTAGGAGTAGTGCAGGTTTTCGGGGAGCAGGCTCTGGATTTCCTTCAGGAGTTTGACCTTGCCGTGCGATGCAAGCTCCGATTCAAGTTCGTACGCCTTGTCGAAATGATCCTCGATGGAACGCTTGCCACGCCCGGTGACGAAAATCATCTCGGTAATCCCCGCTGCGGCCGCTTCTTCGACCGCATACTGGATCAAGGGCTTGTCCACAATCGGCAGCATTTCTTTAGGCGATGCTTTTGTTACGGGCAGAAAGCGCGTCCCCAAACCGGCGACGGGAAATACTGCTTTACGGATCTTGGTCATTGTCTTCTCTCTTCGGTCCATGGTTGAACAGTCCGGATGCCGCGTGCGGGTAACGATTACACCGGTTTGCCGTTTTTACATGTACGGCAGGCATGCCGGTGTCACGCGCTTTCCGGAAGCGAACGGCAAGCCCGATGTGTTGCGGGCGGCTACCCGGCGGCAGACCGTCGTATAAGCAGGAAGCGTACCGACGGAATGTTGCCGATACGTCTTGCCCTCGGCACAGCTCTTGCGTCTGCATCCCGCAATGCGTTGACCGCTTGCAAGACGGGAGGCCGGCGGGCAGAACGAGGCGCTTGACTACTGCCTCACGTGCACTGGACGAAGCCATCTGCGTGCTCCGGCAAGCTCCCTTGTTTACCCTGACAGTGCAAAAAAAATGGCAAGGAGAGAGCATGACTTCAGCAATCATTGTGTTTTCGCATCTGCGTTGGGACGTTGACTTCCAGCGGCCACATCACCTTCTGGCCCGCATGGCCACCCGCTATCCCATCGTATTTGTCGAAGAACCGCTGTACAACGAAGGCGAAGAGGAAAAAGCCTTCTTTAAAACCCGTTCTCCCGCGCCCAACATCCTGGTCTGCCAGCCGCACACACCGGTCAGCCAGCCGGGATTCCACGACGACCACCTGCCGTACCTGCAAAAGTTGATGCGCCAGCTGGTGCGCGACTACCCCGAACACATTGCCTGGTTCACCACGCCCATGGCGCTGCCCCTGTTGCAGGAACTGCAGCCGAGCCTCGTGGTGTACGAATGCATGGACGACCTCGCTGCACTCAAGAATCCGCCGAAGCAGTTGCCGCAGCGCGAGAACGCCATGCTGAAGGCGGCCGATCTCGTCTTCGCCAGGTGCCAGGGGCTGTATCGGACCAGGTGCGAGCGCCATCCGAACGTGCACTGCATTCCCGGCAGCGTCGACGCCGAGCATTTCCTGCCCTCGCTCGACCGCGTCAACTCGCATCCTGCCCACAAGGACATTCCCGGGCCGCGGCTTGGCTACTTCGGCGCGCTCGACGAACGCCTCGACCTGGACCTGATCGCCAGGCTTGCCGACGCACACGCACAGTGGCAGGTCGTCATGGTGGGGCCCGTCGTGAACATCGATCCGGCCGAGCTGCCTCAGCGCGACAATATCCACTACCTGGGATCGCATCCTTACCAGGCGCTGCCGCAGTTCCTTGCCGGCTGGGACGTCTGTCTGCTGCCGTTTGCACGGAACGAGTCGACCCGCTACATCGGCCTGGCGGAAACGCTGGAATACATGGCTGCGGAACTGCCTGTCGTCAGCACGCCTGTGGCCGAAGTGGCGGAAGCCTATGGCGACGTGGTCGCCATTGCACCGGACGCAGCGGCATTTATTTCCGCTTGCGAAGCAGCGCTGCTGGCGTCGCCGGAAGAGCAGGAGGAACGCATCGAAAAGATGCGCAAGACGATCGCGGGCACGTCCTGGGAGACGACGGTCGAGAAGGTGTGTTCACTGATCGAGAACACGCCGCGCCGCGCCGCCTGCGGCCTCTCTGTCGTTCGGGAGACGGATATGCAGCCGGAAGGCGCCAGGGTGATCAACCGCCTTCGGCAGAACGAGTCCCCGCGCTTCGTGACGACGGCCATCATCGGTGCCGGGCCGACAGGATTGTCGGCGGCCTACCATCTCGGCCATGATGCCGTCCTGCTGGAAAGGAATTCCATGGTCGGCGGATGGTGCCGCTCCATCAAGGACAACGGTTTCACCTTCGACCATGCGGGCCACATCATGTTTTCGGACGACCCGTTTGTGCTGGAGCTGTACGAACTCCTGCTCGGTTCCAACCTGCACTGGCAGGACCGGGAAGCCTGGGTGTACAGCAAGGATGTCTACACCCGCTACCCCTTCCAGGACGCCCTGCACGGACTGCCGCCCGATGTGATCAAGGAATGCATCATGGGCGCGATCGAGGCGCGCTATGGCAAGGACAGCTGCGCAGCCGGTATGGCAGTGCCGGGGACGAATGTCGCGGCGCTGGAGAAGCGCGGCCCGTTGAACTTCGAGGAATGCATTTATCAGACCTGGGGCGCTGGGATTGCGAAGCATTTTGCGATTCCGTACAACCGCAAGCGGTGGACGGTGCCGCTGTCAGAGATGGAAACCTCGTGGCTGGACGGACGCGTCACGCTGCCCGACCTTGAAGAAATCATCGACGGCGCCTTGACGCCGCCTGCCAAGCCGATGGGACCGAATGCGCGCTTCGGCTACCCGCTGCGCGGCGGCTTCCAGGCGCTCGTATCCGCCTTCGTGCCGCACATCAAGGGCACCATCGAACTGAATGCGGACGTTGCGCAACTCTCGCCCCGGCAGCGCACCATTACCCTGCGCGACGGGCGGCGCTACCAGTACGACAACCTGATCAGCACCATGCCCTTGCCGGAACTGGTGAACTGCATCGGCGACGAAGCGCCGGAAGAGGTGCGGCAAGCGGCGAAAGGTCTGAAGCATGTGTCCATGCGCTGTGTCAATCTCGGCGTGGCGCGCGAGAACATCACCGACAAGCACTGGATCTACTATCCGGAGGACACGGTCATCTTCCATCGCATCTTCGCGCAGGGCAATGCGAGTCGCGATTGCAATCCGCCGGGCGGATTCGGCATCACCTGCGAGATCAGCTACTCGCCGCTCTGGAAACCGTTGCCGGCGAGCGGGCAGGACCTGATCGAGCGCTGCATCCGCGATTGCATCAAGGTCGGCATGTTACGCGAGGACGACAGGATCATCGCCGCCAACGAAATCGACATGCCGTATGCCTACGTCGTGTACGACCATGCCCGGGCAAGGAATGTGGAAACCATTCAGTCCTGGCTGGCCATGCACGGCATCATCCTCGCCGGCCGCTACAGCGAATGGAAGCACGACACCTCCGACCACGCCTTTATCGCGGGCAAGAGGGCGGCGGAAGCCGTGAAGTGGGTGGGCCAGAAGCGCGCGGTGGCGGCGGAGTGAGAGCCTGTGCGGTGTCTTGTTGGTATGCCCGAACGACACCGAACAGACCAAGACTGGCATACCCTTTGCTCGCTCTCAGGCAACGACAATTCGAAGCGATTCGGGGCATTCCATGAACAAAACACCCGCCCTGGCATGGGCAGCCGCTGCATGCATGGCCGCCGCCGTGCCGGCTGCGGCACAGACAGCGCCGCCGACCGGAGCGACTGCTTCGGCGCCGGCCGCAACGCCGCAGCAGCACAAGCTTTACCGAGGCAGCCGAATCATCGGCAGCAATGTGCGCGACCCCAGGGACAAGAAGATCGGCCAGATCAAGGACCTGATCCTCGACGGCGGCCGCGGCGAAGTCGCTTATGGGGTGGTGAGCTTCGGCGGCGTACTGGGCGTCGGTAATAAATTCCATGCGATCCCCTGGCAGGCCTTGCAGCCGAGCGACGACGGCAACTATTACATACTGCATGCCGATCGCGAAACGATCAGCCAGGCGCCGGGCTTCGACAAGGCGAGATGGCCTGACATGTCCGACAAGAAATGGCGTCAGGAGATTGACCGCTACTGGAGCCGCATGGTCGGCAAGGGAAGCGGCGGCAACAACAGCATTTCCTCCGGCAGTCCGACCGCGAATCCGCTCGGGGAGCAGGGCAGTAGTGCAAGCGGCACCGGAAAGTAGGCGGGAGCCGCGATGGAAAAGGACAATGCTCCTGCGTCCACGCCGCCGCCGTCCAGCGGTGCGCGGATCGTCGGCGAAAAGCCGGAGCTGCCGGGCCCCGGCCCGCAGGTCATGGCCGCCGACACGCTGCAGGGGAGTACCGTCGTCAATCCGGCAGGCGAATCCCTGGGTGAAATTGAAGACATCATGATCGACGTGCCCACGGGCCGTATCGCCTATGCGGTCCTGTCATTCGGCGGCGTGCTCGGCATCGGCAACAAGCTGTTTGCCGTGCCTTGGGATGCGTTGACGCTGGATGCTGGGCATGAACGCTTCATTCTCGACATTGAACGCGAGCGCCTGAAGCATACCCCTGGCTTCGACAAATCGCACTGGCCGTCGGCGGCGGATCCGGGTTGGAAGGCGCGGGTGGAATCGTTATTTGGCCGGGGGCCGGATTCGACCTGGTAGCACGACACGCTTTGATTTTGGGGTTGCGCTTGCTTGCGGGCTGATATGGCAGCATGCAAGCAACGCTTCCCCGTCGTTCCCGCGGAGGCGGGAACCCATGGTGAGTTTGCTCCATCAACCTGCTTATGGGTTCCCGCCTCCGCGGGAACGACGGGGAAAGGGGAGCTGAAGTTTCGGCACATGCCCCCGCAAGCAAGCACAAACCCGAAAATCAAAGAGTGACGAGCTACTAGAGGTAATTCGCAGGCACTCCCTGCCAGGACAGACTCCTGGTATGGCCGCGCCTGCGCCAACATTACTGCAGGAGAGGTGGTATGGATCAACTGTTCTCAGTCGATTGGAAAGACCTGTTCAGTCTCAGTGTACCGCTGGGCGAACTCCTCGTTCGCGGCACGGCGATGTACTGGTTCCTTTTCTTGGTGTTCCGGTTTGTCGTCCGGCGGGACGTCGGCGCCGTCGGCATCGCCGACCTGCTGGTGCTCGTCATTGTGGCGGACGCCTCGCAGAACGCCATGTCAGGGGAATATACAAGCATCACCGATGGCATGGTGCTGGTTGGAACCTTGATAGGCTGGAATGTTTTCTTCGACTGGTTGAGTTATGCGTTTCCCATGTTCCGGCGCTTTGCCGAACCCGAACCGATCCGCCTGATCTGGAAAGGCCGGGTGGTGTACCGGAATATGCGCCGTGAACTGATCACGGACGAGGAATTGTGGAGCAAGCTGCGCCAGGCCGGCATCGAGAAGCTCGATGAGGTGAAGGAGGCGTATATCGAACCGGATGGACAAATAAGCATCATCAAGAACCCCTGAACCGGCCCGTAAGCGCTGGCACGTGACTGATTGATCACGCTTTGAGAAAGCAGTCTGAAGACGGCGGCGTCAGGCTGCTTTAAATTTTTCTTTCAGGAAAACTTTCTGACCCATAAGTTGTCTCTAGGAATTACTGGTAATTCCGGACGACAACATGAATGGGAAGAAAAGTGCGCGCTCTGCAGCACCGTTCACGAACGCGGCGATCGGTATCGCGATCACCGTTGGCATTGCATCATGCGGTGGCGGCGGTGGCGGCGGTGGCGCCGCAAGCCAGGCGGACTCGACGGGCAGCGTCCCGGATGGCGGAACGACGCCGCCGCTGGTGGCGCCCACCGCATCTGCCGGGCCGTTTATGGGCCCCTTGTCCAGTCCGGTCCTCGGCGACGCGGGGAAACTGATCATTTCGGAAGTCGCGAGCAGCTATCACAGCAACGACGTCGCGTGGTTCGAGGTCTACAACGCCACCGGCCAGCCGGTGGACCTGTCGCGCTATACCCTCCACAGCTCGCATATCGATTCGACAACCGGCATCAGTTCGACCGAGCCGGCGTCCTTCCCGTTGCCTGCCGTTGTCATCCCATCGGGCGCTTACCTGGCGATCGCCAGCAAGACGTCGGATGTGCTGGCCGACGGCCCGCAGATGGTCTATGTCAAGAACGATAACGCGCGTCCGTTCTGGAATGCCAGCGGTTCGCTGGAATTGGTGCGTGACGGTATCACCATCGATTTCGTCCGGTTCGGCAACTCGACGGCTGCGCCGCTGGTGCCGGGAGAGTGGAACGGCGCCAGCGTCCCCGCCATGCCTTCCGGTGCCAATGAGCACGGCAAATCCATCGTTCGCCTGGCGTCGGGCAGCATGGCTGACAGCAACGCCGCGGCGGACTGGGTACTGGTCAATTTCGCCACGCCGGCCGGCCTGAATGACATCGCCCCCGGCGTGGTCGATTCCGATCGCGACGGCATACCGGATAGCGCAAAGCTTCCCGGCGGCACCTATGCCGGCCTGGACCTGTATGCGATGGGCGCGCGGCGCGGCCGCCGCGACATTTTCCTCGAGGTCGACTACATGGCCGGCAGCGACGAGGCGACCACGCCGCGCCGCGAGGCACTGCAGAAGCTGGAGCTGGCGTTCGCCGCAAAGGGCATCGCGATGCACATCGACGCCGGCAACCTCTATGCGAAGCAATTCGATCCCGCCGCCTACCATCTCGGCGGCGGCAATCCGGTCCCGTTCTCGCCCTGCATCGAGCTGGACACCTCGGAGTACGGCGCCGGCGCGCGTGCCGGCTGCTCGTCGTTCCAGCTCTACAAGAATGCCAACATGGACGTGCGCCGCAGGCTGCTGTTCCACTATGCGCTGTTTGCCAATTCCCTCAATCTGGACGGCAGTGGCGGGCCGTCGGGCATATCGGAGATGTCAGGGAACGACCTGATTGTCTCGCTCGGCGGCTACGGCTTCGAAGCTGCCACGGCCACCGGACGGAACATGCTGGTCAACATGCAGGCCAGCACGCTGATGCACGAGTTCGGCCACAACCTCGGCCTGCGTCACGGCGGCAACGAGGACGTGAATTACAAGCCCAATCACTACAGCGTGATGAACTACATGTACCAGTTCGCCGGCCTGAGCGCGACGCCGGACAGCGCGCGCGCGGCGGACCGCTACTATCTTGCCAATGGCCTCAAGGGCGTGACCTATTGCGGCCTGGTGGAAAACAATCCGTGCAGCGACCAGTTCCTCATGAGCTATTCCGACGGCAGCGGCGTGCCGCTCGACGAAACGCGCCTGTCGGAGTTCGTCAACATCGGACGCGGCAGCACCGGCGGCGCCTATGCCGACTGGGATAACAACGGCATGTCGACCGCGAGCGTGTTCGGACGCAACATCAATCCGCTGGATGGTTTCGGCAAGACGGTGCTGAAGGACTACGATGAGTGGGGCAACTTGTCGATCGCCTTTGCGCGAGGCTTTTCCGGCAGCAGCTCCGGCCTGTCGCTGGAGAAGAAATCGGCGCGCATCAACGCGATGAGCGACCGGCATCCGGATGCGCATATCAAGGAAGAACCCTTGCCGCCGGTATTGCGGCAGATGATACGCAACCTGCCGCGGCACAGATAGCAGCAGGGACGGCCGCTCCCTTTCGCCGGTTTTCAGCCGCGCCTGCGCCGTGCCTGCAAGCGGCGGAAGCGGCGCGGCGTCTGCGCCCGGCGCATTGCGTGGCCGTCCGGCTGATGCATGCGCCTGCCGAGGATGGAGGCAAGGTAGTCGTCGTCGATCAGTTCATCGTCGTCCAGCAAGCCTTCAAGTTCCTCGACAATGATGCGCTCGCTTTTCTTGGCTTTCATTTTGTTCTCCTCCAGCGCCGCAGGGGCGGTCTGGAACAGGCTCCGGTTGCACCTCGCGTCGTGGCCGTCGGCGGAGAGCGGTGCCATCAGTGCCATTTCCCGGGCGGTGGCGAGATCGATCGGGTGCGCATCGTCGAGAACTTCACGGTCATCTTGCCCATAGCGCTCCCTGGTCCAGCGGAGGGTATTGAGGACCAGGGATTGTCCTTGCGGGACAACCGCTGCAAGGTGCTGGCGGGACTGGATGACGACGTAGGCGATGCCGATCTTTCCCGAGTTGCGCAGCGTCTCGCGCAAAAGGGCGTACACCTTTTCCCCGCCCGGCGCAGGCGCGAGCGTGTACGGCGTTTCAAAACAGGTCGGCGGAATTTCCTGGGCTTCGACGAACGCAAGGATATCTACAGCATGCGTCGGCCGGGCTTGCGGATGAAACAATTCCTCGTCGGGCAAGTTCACGAATGACCTTTCTATCTTCAAGTATTGCTGGCACTGGTGGATTGCGTGCCGTGCGCGATTCGAAACGATGGCCGGACTGGCTCCGGCGGCAGCGCCGGACCCCGCATGAAGCTGCCGTCAGGCGGACATGAGGCGCTGCCGGTGCAGGCCATCAGTGCACCTTGCGCTTGGAGCGGGATCCGGATGCCGGCTCGTCCTCGTAATCTTCCTCGTCTTCCAGCGGGACGCCGAGTTCGTCGCGCAATTCCATCTTGCGCTCGCTGATCTCCTGGCCCAGTTCCTCCAGATCGAGGTCGGCCTTCTTGATTTTCGGGAAGAGCTCTTTTTCTTCTTCCTGGATGTGGTGCTTGACGTACTCGCCCAGCACCGTGAACTTGGCGTCGTACAGGTCGTCGCCGGGCTGCATCGCGGCCAGCTCGGTGATCAGTTGCTTGGCCGACGCGTGCTCGACCTCCGCTTCGTCCAGCAGGTCCATGTCGTCGATGGCATCCCTTGCTGCCGGATAGAAAATTTCTTCTTCCACCTGCGCGTGCAGGGTCAGTTCGGCACAGGCGGTTTCCACCAGTACCTGCTTGGCCTCGTCGTCGGTATCCTCGTCTTCCTTCATCCTTTCGAATTCATCGAACAGTTCGATGACTTTCTTGTGGTCATCGGCAAGGATATGCAATGCATCAGTCTCCGATCCCTTGGAGGCACGACGCGTGGTGCGGGAGGTTGTCTTGCTGCTGCTCTTGGAAGGCGCGTTGCGTGGCATGGTTGACTCCTTTGGTTTAGCTATGGGTAGCGCAGGCCTGGGTTCGCAAGCTCTGTGCCAACGGACCAGTCGACACGCGCGGAACTGAAAGACGGCCATTTGCGACGCGCGACGGCTCCCTCGGGCCGAAATTCCGGCCTGCTGCTGCCATGGCGGCAGAATGCGTCATGATCCGGCGTTTCCGATTTTTCATTCGGATGTAAAAATTGCAGCGGGAAATATTCAAATGCGGTTCAGGTTCGCACGGGCGGCATGGAGGCTGCGTCATGCACGCCGCCTTTCCCGCCGAGCAGTTCCTTCACGGCCCACACCACTTGCGCCGGTGCGACGCCGGACAGGCAGAGGTTATGGCCCTCGGGGCACAGGCTCTTGTAGCAGTAGCGGCAGGGAACATCCTTGTACAGCACCCGGCTCGCCACTTGCCACGGCGTATGCTGGGGATTGGTGAGCGCATACAGGTCGACGACGGGCGTGCCGACCGCAGCGGCGATGTGGGCGGGACCGGTATTGTTGGAGACGACGACCGGCGCAAGCGCGATGAGCGCCGCAAGCTGGCCGAGATCGAGCTGTCCGGCCAATGAGTACGTACCCGGCAGGCCTTGCCGGATTTCCTCCACCAGCGAAGCCTCCTCTTCGCTTCCGGTAAATACCAGCGGACAGCGCAGCGAGGTGGACAATATCCGCGCCACTTCGCGCCAGTGCCCGGGTGGATAGCGGCGTGACGCGGCAGTCGCGCCGGGGTGGATCACGACCCAGGTGCCATGCGGATCGATGCCATGCGACCGCAGGCGGTCAACGACGCGCGCGGTGTGCGTCGAGGGGACGCGAAGCGACAGCCGCTCGTCGTCCGTGTGCGCGCCGACCGCGGCAACCAGGTCGAGCTGGCGTTGCGCTTCATGGCGCACCTGTTCCCCCGGTTCGGTCTCGCGGACCCACTCGGTCAGCAGCTGGTACGGGTTTTCCCGGCAATGCGCGAGTCGCAGCGGTATGCCCGCCAGGTAGCACAGCATGGCTGACGGCAAGGGATTCTGGCTGTATACGGTGAAAATCACTGCGGCGTCGAAGCGGCGTTTGGCGAGCGCCGCGATCATTTCCATATCGGCGGGCGGATCGTGCGGTGCGCTGCTTTTCAACCACGGCGCGGCATATACGATAGTGTCGTCGATCTCGGGAATGAAGCGGGCGACGGCAGCACCGCTGCCGGACGTGAGCAGGGTGATGGCGCATCCGGGCATCGATTGTTTCAGGGCGCGGATCGCCGGCGTGCTCATCAGCACGTCGCCCATGTAATCGAGGCGAATGCACAGGATGCGCTTCGCCTGCTGCCAGTTGCCGGTCATGAGCCAAGGGCACCGCCGATGCCGGCAGTGCGCACATCATCCGTGGCAGCGATCATGGTCGCTGCAGTGTACAGGTCGGGCGCCGTCAGGTGCGGCGTGCGCGAAGGCGAGAGCTTCCATTCCGTTTCATTGCCGTTGTCGATCAGCACGGTGCGGCAGCCGGCTCGCCGGCCTGCTTCGACATCGTGCAGGATGTCGCCGATCATCCATGATGCCGCCAGGTCGATGCCGTGTTCGCGCGCGGCGCGCAGCAGCATGCCCGGCATCGGCTTGCGGCACGTGCAGGAGATCGCATACCGGCTGACGACGCCGTCGGGACTGTGGGGGCAGTAGTAGAAGCCGTCCAGCGTCACCCCATACTGCGCAAGGCGTTCCGCGAGTCGGTGTTCGACCGGCCCGAGTGCAGCTTCGGTGAACAGGCCCCGTGCGACGCCGGACTGGTTCGTCACCACGAACAGCGCGTATCCGAGCTGCCGTAGCAATTGCAGCCCCGGCCCTGCGTGCCGGCTCAGCTCGATCAGTGCCGGGTTGACGTTGTAGGGCACGTTCTCGACGAGCGTGCCGTCCTTGTCTAGGAAGATTGCGCGCATGTGGCTGTAGCGTCAGGGCCAGGAGCTCTCCTGCATCGGCAGCACCATGATCTCCGGGATCACCGTCTGTTCCGGCAGGAGCAGGACCGACTTCACGGCGGCCGCGACGTTCGCCGGGTCCTGCAGCGTTGCGGTATCGATGTCGGGGAAACGGTCGAGCAGGAAAGGCGTGCGCATGCCGCCGGCGATCACCGCAGTGACCTTGATCTTCTTCGGACGCAGTTCCGCGTGCAGCGCATGCGACAGGCCGAGCAGGCCCCACTTGCTGGCATGGTAGGCCGAGGCATTGGGCCAGGTGCGCTTGGCGGCGGTGGATGCGATGTTGACGATGTGGCCGCCGTCCTTCATGTGGCGCGCCGCATACTTCGACAGCAGGAACGGGCCGTACAGGTTGGTGCGGATGACACGGTCCCAGTCGGTGTAGGCCAGTTCATCGATCGAGCAGGTGACGTCGGTGCCGGCATTGTTGACCAGCACATCGATCTTGCCGAAGCGGTTGACGGTTTCGTCGATCGCGCGCTCGGCGGCGACCGGGTCGCCAACGTTGAAACCGATTGCATGCGTCTTGCCGGCCGGCGCTTCGAGCAGCGAGGCCACCGTCTGCGCCTTGTCGAGGTTCAGGTCGCCGACGACGATGTTGGCGCCGCAGCTCGACAGCACGTGGCACAGTGCGGCGCCGAGACCGCTGGCGCCGCCGGTGACGAGGATGGTCTTGCCGGACAACAGGTTGGCTTCCGCCGGGTTTGGAACATAGCTGGATACGCTGGTCTTGTTCAATTCCCTCTCCGTTTGATTGAAAAATTCGATATGTTCAGCGTATGCGTGCGTTGCAGGCGCTTCATTGACGCAAGTGAAATTCGTGCTCGATAGAAGCAGCGTCGTGCAGGTCAACTGCGCAAGCTCATCTCTCCGGAAGCCACGAGCGGTTGCATCGCATAGGACGTCGCCGGTTCGAGCACGCTTTCATAGACGCTCGCGATATGTGAGGCGACGTTGCGCCAGGTGAAGTGCTGGTAGGCGCGCCGCATACCAGCCCAGCCCATGCGCTGGGCGATGTGCGGGTGACGTTGCAGCCACGCCAGCCGCTCGGCCAGCGCCTCCGGATCATTCGGCGGTACCAGGCAGCCGGTTTCACCGTCGACCACCGTCGTCTTGATGCCGCCGACCGCGGTACCCACCACCGGCGTCCCGCAGGCCATCGCTTCGACGGGCGTGATGCCGAAGGGCTCGTACCACGGCGTGGTGACGAAGACATTGGCGGCGCTGTAGTAATAGCGGAGCTGTTCGCGCCGCCGCTGGCCGGTGAAGGTCACGCAATCTTCCACGGCCAGCGATTGGGTCAACGCCATCAGGCGACCCAGTTCCGGCGTGGCGACCGGGTCCGGGTGTTCAGCATTGCCGCCGACGACGAGCAGGCGCGCGCGGATTTGATATTGGTGCTTGAGGATGGCGATCGCGCGGATCACGTTGTCCACGCCCTTGCGCGGGACCATGCGGCCGAGCTGCACTACGATGAATTCATCCTGGCTGAAGCCAAGCTGCTGGCGCGCATCCAGCGTAACGGGCCAGAATTCGTCCGGATCGAAGCCGCAAGGCACGACGTCGATGCGCTCGGTCGGCGCGCCGTACAGTTGTTCCATGTCGGCCTGGTCTTGCGGACATTCGGCGATGATGCGATCGGCTTCCTGCATGAGCCGTTCTTCGATCGCGAAACGGATGTCGGGAAAGGCATCGGCTTCCTTCTGATTGAGGCGCCGCACGCGGCCCAACGCGTGGAAGGTCATGACGAAGGGAATGCCCAGCGATTTGCGTACCTGGCGCGCCACCATGCCCGACATGAAGAAATTCGCATGCATCAAGTCATACGGAATTTTTTGCCGTCGTGCAAAGCGGATCACGAATCGCCCGAACTGTTCCATGAAGGGAAGCATCGCTTCCTTCGGCACGAAATGCGCAGGGCCGGCCGGGACATGGATGACACGCACGCCCGGCATCCAGTCGACCACCTGTTCCTGGAATTCCGAGTCGCGCCGCGTAAAGATATCGACCAGGTAGCCGAGCCGCGCCAAGTGCTTGGCAATCTGGGCGACATACACATTCTGTCCGCCGCTGTCGGTGCTGCCGATCAAGGCCAGGGGCGATGCGTGTTCGCTGATGAGGGCAATTTTTCTCATATTGTGTGGTTTCTTCGAAGTATCGGAAGTGCTGCCTGGCTGCAGGACGCTGCAGGCAGACGGGAGGCATGCCGAGGCGGGAAGGGTCGCTATACCCTGCATACCTCCTGGGCACGTACCCGGGCAGGCAGCACAAAGGCGCCATGTGACCGTTCCCGCACGAACCCTCCAGGCTGCACGCCCCCAATCCAGTTCGCAGAATCCCCTAAGCAAACCATGTACCTAGTCGTTGAATTATTGTCATTGCGCGTGATTCACGGCGATGGAAACCGTCGATCGCGGCGGCGCTGCGTGGAAGCACAAGTAACAAATACAGGCGGATGTAAAAACTGCGCCGCGAGTGCAACCCCTTTCTACCTGCGCGCTGCGGTACATGCATGCTTTCGCGCAGCAAAAAATCAATGTCTGGCACAAGAACTGCATTCGTTTCCTGTACGGAGCCAGCGCTTGCCGGCAACTTTCTAAAGGTGCGCTGGAAAACAAAGGCCATTGAATAAGGAGATGAACATGCGGTCTCAAACAATGAAGCTTTCTGTAATTGGTGCCTTCGTAGCCACGCTGGCGGCATGCGGCAGCACGCCGAGCACGCCCCCGTCTTCGGCGTCCTATCCCGCAACGACCACCGGCAGCACGATTCCCACCACGACGACCAGCAGCGCAACCGGTTACGGCATCGTGCAGGCGATTGACGTCATTCCGCGCGAGCAGGCATCGCGCATCGGGCTGGGTACGGTGGCCGGCGCAGTGGTGGGCGGCGCGCTGGGCAACCAGGTCGGCAGCGGCTCGGGCCGCACCGCCGCAACAGTGGCTGGCGCAGTCGGCGGCGGCATGGTCGGACACCAGATGGAAAATAATTCAAACGCGGCCTCAGGCCAGATGTATCGCGTCGCTGTCCGTATGGATAACGGTTCGGTACAGACGCTCGCGCAGGAAGTGCCCCCGGGCGTGCAGGTCGGTGATCGTGTGAGGCTCGATAACGGCGTGATCATCGAACGATTCCGTTAATTCGGGCGGTTTTGCCATGGAAGTGCAGGCCGGAGTGCCTGCACTTTGCATTTCAGGGAGAAGAAATTGGATACGAACGATTTGAGGCAGATGCTGGATGCCGCCTGGCCGTGGCTGCGCATCCTGATGATCTGGGTGCTGGCATGGGTCGTTCTGCGGATGATACGGCGCGTGCTGCGCGTATTGAAAACGCACATTCTCGGACGCGCCGACGAGATGCGCGAGGTGGGCAATATGCGCCGCATCGAGACCCTGATGAACGTGTTCCGGTATACCGCGAACATCGTGATTGTCGGCGTCGGGATCATGGCCACGCTCGGCACCATCGGCATCTCCATCGCACCCCTGCTTGCAACGGCCGGTGTGGCGGGCATTGCCATCGGTTTCGGCGCGCAAAGCCTGGTCAAGGATTTCTTCACTGGCCTGTTCCTGCTGATCGAGGGGCAGGTGAGCGAGGGCGACAACATCGAAGCGGCCGGCAAGAGCGGCCATGTGGAACGGGTGACCTTGCGCCATATCAGGATCCGCGACTACGACGGCAGCGTGCATTTCATTCCAAACAGCATGATCACGACGGTGACCAACCGCAGCCGCGAGTACGCGTATGCGGTGATCGATTTGAATGTGCCGCGGCGGGAAGACCTCGACCGCGTCTTTCGCCTGATGGAAGAGGTGAGCCGGGAAATGCGCGCCGATCCCGCGGTCGGCCCGCTGATCCTGGACGACCTCGACATGGCGGGCGTGGAAAAGGTGGAGGACGCTCTCATCGCCCTGCGCTGCCGCATCAAGGTCAAGCCGTCGAAGCAGTGGCGTATTCGCCGCGAGTTTCTGCGGCGCATGAAACTGAAAATCGACAGCCTCGAGGAAATCAAACCGGCCGCATAGTCGGAGGATTCGTTTTTACCTCCCTGCTTGCAATCTTTACGCAGCATTTCCGGCATCTGCATCCATGCAGGCGGCGCACTTCGCATCCGGACGCCGGGCATGGTTGTTGCGTTTCAGAGGAAAAACGGCGCGCTGCCGTGCGGCGCGTTGTGCCGGATCGTTTGTGACAGGAGCAAGGAATATGGCGATTAATGATCCTCAAGCGGCAAGTAGCGATGCCGTCCGTCAAGCCGAAGCCGTCAACTACACCATGCGTCGGCCGATGTTTCCGGCCATCCGGTGGGGCGCTATCCTGGCAGGCGTCGCCGTGGGGATCTCGGTGCAGCTGGCGCTGACACTGCTTGGCATTGCCACCGGCCTGTCAACCACTGACGTCGCGCAAGGCGAGGGCGTGGGAACCGGGCCGCTGCTCTGGGCCGGCTTCAGCATGCTGATTGCCGCTTTCGTCGGCGGTTACGTCGCAGCCCGCATGTCCGGCCTCAAGCGCAAGGCCGACGGCATCCTGCACGGCGCCGTTTCGTGGGCGGTGACCACCATCATTTTCGCCGTGCTCGCCACCTCGGTCGGCGGTTCGCTGATGAGCGGCGTGTTCAACAACATGAGCCAGCTGGCCCAGGCCGGCGTTCAAGGCGGAAACAATTCTCCCTTGGGCAATATCATGCAAGCACAGGGCGCGCGGCTGGACGCCGCTTCCATGCAGCAGCTGCAGCAGCATGTGCAGGCCGGACAGCGCGAGCAGGCCATCCAGCTGCTGACCTCCAGGATGGGCATGGACCAGAACCGTGCTGCGGCAATTGTCGACCAGGCCCTGATCATTGCCGGCTCGGCGCAGGCTGCGTCCCCGCAAGGCCGGCAGGCGGCCGAGAACGTCGTGCAGCGCGCCGGGGCCGCCGCGTGGGTGGTGTTCCTTGCTGTTGCGCTGGCGCTCGCCATCGGTATCGGCGGCGGCGCGCTGGGCGCAGCGGGATCAAGGCGGGTGAGCTGGTCGGCACCGCAAACTTGATGACAGGAGAGAGGGAGGGCAAGCATGCAGCGCATATTGGGCGGAAGCCGAACACGAACCGGCCGTTATGCCGGTCCGCCCCGCTTCGCGCGACTTTCCGCCGATGACTCCAGTACGGCCGACCTTCTGTTCGGATGCCCGGTCGTCACCGCACACGGGGAAAAGATCGGGACGGTGGACCATCTGATGGTGGATGTCCTGACGCATCAGTTGCGTTATGTCGTACTCGCGCACAAGAGAAACGAAGCCTTGGTCTCGATTCCCTGGCACGCACTGTACTTCGATGCCGCGCTGGGGCGGCTGGTCTTCTATACCTTGTATTGACGCAACGGGACTCAATCGCCGGAGAGTCACTTCGGCCGAGGTCGTTGTAGCTCGCTGTCTGGCGCCGATAGCCGATTCTCCCGAAGCAGCCCTACCGCGTTCGCTACGGCTCGGGCAACATTGCGGACTTCTTCCTGGAGTGCCTCATCCTTGTCCAGCGCCTCGTGGCTTTTCGCATAGGATTCGTAGTAACCGATGTAACGGTCAAGTCGTGCCTGCGATCCCGCATCGACAAGTCCCATCCAGTCGAGCCAGTCCGACAAGGCCCGCCGGGTGCCCTCGATTCCCGCCACATCGCCATGGACGACGAGGCCATAGGTGCGTCCGGCCAAATGCTTCGGATACGACCATCCCGCTTCTTCGAGCGCCTTCGCCTTTTCCGGATCCTTGCCCGACGTCGTGCTCGGGTCCGGATTGCCGCCGTCGGCACATACCAGCCGGTCAATCATGAGCTTGAGCGCGCTGGGCGACTGGTACCAGTACACCGGCGTGAAAATGATGATGCCGTGCGCCGCGACCCACTTTTCGTAAATCTCGCCCATCCAGTCATTGGTTTGTCGCAACGCATGGTTGGGATAGCAGCTGCAGGGCCAATGGCACAGCGGCATCGCAGTCGAGACGCAGCCCTTGCATGGATGAATGTGCCAGTCGTAATCAGAGACCAGTCTGCTCAGGTCGAGGATGTCGACCTCGAGTTGCGGGCCGCCCAAGGGGGCTGCGTCGAGAAGCTCGCGCGCAATCTGCATCAGCCGGAACGTCTTCGACATCTCGCCGGGACAGGTTCCGTCGTTGCGGTCCGCCCCGCAGATGAGAAGTATCCGGGACGGCGCATCTGCATCCTTCTGCCGCGCTTCTGCTGCGATCAGCCGGTCCCTGGTGTGCTTCCATTCAAGGGACAGGTCGTACGAAGGATCCGCGAACTCGTTCCCCGCTTTGATCGTGTGCGCTGTCTTCTTCGTATTCGTGTACACATCCCAGGCAACCGACTCGACCTGCGCGACAGCGTCGCTGATCGTTTCAAATTCCGGATGGCCGAAGGATCCGTAAAAGCGAATCCGGAACTCGTCGCGGGACAGCATCCCGCCGTACTGGCCTTTGCGCGGCTTGGTCATAGCGCACCGATCATGAAGCCGGGCTGCCGGCTTGCGGCATCAGTTCCACCTTCATCCAACCCGGTTGCCGCGTATCGAACGCCTTGTAGGACTCGATCGCGGAAGTCAAGGGTTCCTGCTTCGTCACGATGCCGGTCCACCGCAATGTTTCGGACCGACTCGCCTACCTGCTCAACGATGCCGACGCCTTCATGGCCGAGAACGGTTCCTTCCTTCATGCCGGCAACGGTGCCGCGTACAAAATGCAGATCCGTCCCGCAGATCGCGCTGGCCGTCAGGCGAACGATAGCGTCCGTGGGTTGTTCAACCTTCGGCTCGGAGACGTCTTCGAGGCGGATATCGCCGACGTCATGGAACACGACTGCCTTCATGTTTCCTCCAGATATCTGCGGGATTGCTTGCATCCGCAAAACCCCGATTGGGTGCGATAACAGTAGAAAGAGGATTAACGCCGTGTCCAATGGTTCCCGAACCGGGATGGGCGGTTGTCTCTCAATGGGGGAAGGCGGAAGTGGTGAAGTCCGGACGGCGCAGTTCCTCTGCACCACACCAGGCCATTCGCAGCGGCTTCGGCGTGCGTTCTCAAGAGGAAGAACGCGGTGCTGGCCTATCCATGGGCGACGGTCGCGGCAGGGATTGACCTCACGACGTCCATCGGCGTCGCTTCTTGCCGGGGAGCAGAGAGTGCGGACGATACGTTCCGGCGCGCGGACAAGGCGCTGTACGCGGCCAAGACGGCAGGACGCAACCGGATCTTCACTGCGGATTAGTTGAGCGGTTACTTGATCAAAGGGACGAAGATACCGCAATCGACCGATTCTGTTTGCAAGGATTTCCCCCGGGAGTCAAGGAAAAACTGAATCGGCAAGTTGAAGACATTGACGTTCCCCGAAGAATGCGCTGACAACCGTCCGCTCATCTCGTCACAGCGGCAGCTCGAAGCGAACGACTAAAGGTCCATCGATGGACATGCATTTTCTGCTGAGCTGCGTTGTCTAATCAGGTACTGGATTCGGGCAAGATGGGGAAACGTTCCGGATCAGGAGTGCGTCATGTCAATTGAAGGCGTGTTAAACAAAGGTTTCGTCACTATCGAAGCGGATAAGCTCGTCAACTGGGTCCGTAGCGGGTCGATGTGGCCGATGGCGTTCGGCCTGGCTTGCTGTGCGGTGGAAATGATGCACGCCGGTGCATCGCGTTACGATATGGATCGTTTCGGTGTCATGTTCCGCGCGTCTCCGCGTCAATCCGATCTGATGATTGTGGCCGGTACGTTATGCAACAAAATGGCTCCGGCGCTGCGCAAGGTATACGATCAAATGGCCGAGCCGCGCTGGGTGATTTCCATGGGTACGTGTGCCAACGGCGGGGGGTATTATCACTATTCCTATTCCGTTGTGCGTGGTTGTGATCGCATCGTTCCCGTGGATATTTACGTGCCTGGTTGCCCGCCAACCGCTGAACAGCTTCTTTACGGCATCATCCAGTTGCAGAACAAGATCAAGCGCACCAACACGATCGCACGTTAACCCAGTCTTTTCCCCTATTCAGCAGCTGCATTGATCTGTGCGAAGGGCAACGAGTTTGATGAAGGTCGGTCACATCTGACGCACGGTTACCGAGGACCGAGGATATCCGGCTCCGAGTCGGCCGCACAATCACCCGCTGAGGTCGGCACGCTGACGATCGCACCGGCGCTCTGGAAGTGTTGCTGACCATGGCGGAGCGAGCTGTTCTTCACGCACTGCTGCAGATGTGGAGCAGGAAGCTTACTGACCGGTTGCACATGAGGTACGCCCAATCTGGAAGGAGATTCAAATGCCAAAATATCTCATCGAAGCCAACTATCTCAGCGAAGGTGTAAACGGCCTGCTCAAAGAGGGAGGGACTCGGCGGCGTGCTGCTGTTGATGAATTATTCCAATCGATGGGTGGTACTGTTGAAGCCTTTTATTTTGCCTTTGGTGATGAGGACGTGTTCATCATTGGCGATCTCCCGGACAATGTTACTGCCGCAGCACTCGCCATCCGGGTAAATGCTGCTGGAGTGACAACGTGCAAAACGACCGTGCTGCTTACACCTCAAGAAGTCGACCAGGCGGTAAAGAAAACCGGAACTTATCGACCACCCGGATATGAGATTGATCAAGCAGAAGTCGCCAAGTGGGATAGCGAGGGCGGGCATCTTGCACAAGAGTCGCCTGGTAAAAATAATCAGTAAACTTCGGTAGCGGGCGTTCGGACAGCCGGAATTTGAACGACGCCTGCGGGTCACCCAGAGCAGCCGTTCATGGCGAGCAAAAAAGGACGATCAATGAGCGTCAACCGCGCCGGGCCGCTTCGATCGCAGCGATGTCGATTTTTCCCATCTGCATCATCGCCTCGAATGCACGCTTGGCCGCCGCGCGGTCAGGATCGGCGATCGCGGCAGTGAGGGCGCGTGGCGTGATCTGCCAGGACAGGCCCCACTTGTCTTTGCACCAGCCGCATGCGCTTTCCTGGCCGCCGTTTCTGACAATCGCATTCCACAAGCGGTCGGTTTCGACTTGGTCGTCGGTCGCAACCTGGAAGGAGAAAGCCTCGTTGTGCTGGAAGGCAGGGCCACCGTTCAGGCCGATACAAGGGATGCCCATCACGGTGAACTCGACCATCAAGACGTCACCCTGCTTGCCAGAAGGATAGTCGCCGGGCGCGCGATGGATCGTTCCCACCGCGCTCTCCGGAAACGTCTCCGCATAGAACTGCGCAGCTTCTACTGCAGTACCGTTGAACCACAGGCAAATCGTGTTCTTGCTGGCCATTCCAGTCTCCGATGGTTGACAAATACATGGCTTATATCATGCGGACTGCGTGATGCCAACGCATTGCGGAAGGCCCAAGAGCTTTTACAAGAACGAGTGCGGTTCCGTGAAAGGCGAAGAAGCGTTTCTCCTGTTATCCTCATTCATCGACGGTTGCCGGCTTGGCGGCTAGAGCGGTTTGCGGGTCAGTTGAGGGGGCGCGCAGCCCCGAGAACCGGCCGAATGCTAGGCGCAGCGACGCGCCGTGGTGGTTCCACGGCAAGGAGCTGCAACAACGCAGGCGGCCGGTTATCGGGGCTGCCCGAAGGGTTCGGTCGAGAAGGGACGCATTGCGGTGTTGCGACGCTTGCTCAGACGCCCA
>CBIHRW010000044.1:0-36480 GCA_966212545.1 uncultured Noviherbaspirillum sp. | reverse complement strand
ACTGCATCCCTTCTCGACCGAACGCGCCCCCTCAACTGACCCGCAAACCGCTCTAGTTGTTGTCCCCGGTTGCGATTCGCACTCACCGACATGTTGCGGCAAGGAGGCCAGGACCCTTGAAATTGCTGGTCATGATTGCGCTATGTACGCTCCTGCCGGCACACGCTGCCCAGGCCGGGGAGATACTACGGATCGGCTCGAAGCGCTTCACCGAGTCGTACATCCTTGGCGAAATCCTTACCCAGGCTGCTCAAACGACCACGCCTGCCGAACATCGTCAGGGATTGGGCAATACCGCGATCGTGTACGAAGCGCTCAAGGCAGGTGAGATTGATGCGTATCCTGAATACACGGGAACCATCTCTCAGGAAATCCTCAAGCGCAAGGACATTACCTCGCTGGAGGAAATGAACAAGGCGCTTGCCCCATTGGGATTGGGCGTGGCGATCCCGTTCGGCTTTTCAAATGGTTACGCGCTGGCCATGCGCAAGGATGCGCCGGTCGATCGACTCAGCGGACTCGCCGCCCATCCGGCCATGCGTTTCGGCCTGACCCACGAGTTCATCGGCCGTGCCGATGGCTGGCCCAACCTCGCGCAGCGTTACCGCCTGCCGCAGCGGCCGATCGGGCTCGACCACGGACTGGCTTACGAAGCGCTCGCAGCGAAACAAGTCGACGTCATCGATATCTATACGACCGACGCAAAAATCAGACAGTATCCGTTGCGGATACTCGACGACGATGCGGGCTATTTCCCGCGCTACGACGCGGTGGTGCTGTTCCGCCTTGATGCCGCGTCACGCTTTCCGCATGCATGGCGGGCGCTACGGGCACTGGAAGGGAAAATCAGCCAGGCCGACATGGTGACCATGAACGCGGCGGCTGAAATCGATGGCAAACCCTTCGTGGACATTGCGCGCTCTTTTCTTCTTCCCGACTCGACAAGTGCGGGCACGCCTATGCGCTTTGTCGACAAGCTGTTCGACGCCAGCTTCTGGCGTCTCCTGCGCGAGCACATCGCGCTGGTCGTGCTGTCGGTCGGCATGGCTGCGCTCGCAGGCGTGCCACTCGGTGTGCTGGCGGCTTTCCAGCCTCGCTTGAGGCAGACCGTCATGGCAATCGTCGGGGTATTGCAGACGATCCCTTCGCTGGCCTTGCTGGCGATGCTCATTCCCTTGCTGGGCACCATCGGCATGGTTCC
This sequence comes from uncultured Noviherbaspirillum sp., assembly GCA_966212545.1. Lineage (GTDB taxonomy): Bacteria > Pseudomonadota > Gammaproteobacteria > Burkholderiales > Burkholderiaceae_D > Noviherbaspirillum. Next base: position 35,279 of record CBIHRW010000044.1, on the reverse strand, counting down.
CGCCCTCATCGCGCTTTTCCTGTACGCTTTGCTGCCAGTGGTGCGCAATACCTGCACGGGCATCGAGCAGATCAGCCCGGGCTTGCGCATGGCAGCGCTTGCACTGGGAATGCGCCCCCGGCATCGCCTCCTGCATATCGAGTTGCCGTTGGCTTTGCCCGTCATCCTGGCCGGCCTCAAGACGGCCGCTGTCATGAGCGTCGGCACAGCCACCATTGCCGCCTTCATCGGCGCCGGGGGCTTCGGCGAACGCATTGCCACGGGTCTCGCACTCAACGACAACGACATGCTCCTTGCCGGCGCATTGCCTGCGGCCTTCCTGGCGCTGGCGATTCAAGGGCTATTTGAACTGGGGGAACGGGCGCTGCGCCGGCACCCTTGATGCCGCAGCACCCCAAACCAACAGACGGGTCACCAACAGACGGCCACTTTACTTGCCGGCATCCGCTTCACATTTCTTCATGAATGAGGTTTTTGCCGCTCCCGCCAAGGGCTTGCCGTTTTTGTCGACTGCTTTGGACTCGCAGGAGGCAGCCGCAGTCGGCGTACCGCCGGCTTCGCATTTTTTCATGAAAGATGTCTTTGCCGCTCCGGTGAGCGGTTTCCCATTCTTGCCCACTGCTTTCGCCTCGCAGTTTGATGCGCTGGAACCAGCCGCGGTCGCAGCGCCGGTTTGTCCTCTCGGCGCAGATGCAGGTGCCTGTGCGAATACGGTGCCTGCGGAAAGCAAGGCTGCGGCAGCAATAAAAGCAATTTTTGTCATAAGGACCTCATCCATTGAAGAAGGCGCATGCCAACTACGTTTACAGGGTAGATATAAGGCTCGATGCTACCGAACTCATCCCAATTCCGCTGCCGCGCTGCGTGCTCATCTTGTGTTGCCTCAATATCCCGTCCCGCCCGCCGGTAATACCATCGCAACAAGGTTTTCAAGCGCAGGTTGGCACGCCGCTGGAGCTGTATCACGCGCCATGCAACGAAGAAGCACGCGGCGTTTTCCAGAGGCGGATCGTTTCCAGGCTGACTGCGGGAGCGGTGAAAGGATAGGGCGCGGCGCCTCACAGTCGCTTTCCCTCGATAGTTCACTCGCAAAAACTCCAGCACACCGTCGTGTGCTGGGTCGGTCAAAGCGACGCGGGCAGGAACAGACCCTTGCTCCTTGCCTGCACAACGTCGGCCTTCGCAATGGCACGCAGACACATCGCGACCGTGCCCGCAAACGCTTCGTCATACCAGGGATTCGCGCCACTGATGGCCACCACGATTCCGTCCACGACCACGCTGCCCCACAGCACGGTATCCCCGGCCGCAAGGAGGTGGGGGCGAAGTTCCTGCACCAGGTGGCTGTCCAGTCCCGTGCGCCAGGCGACGCGCGCCTTGGCCCGGGCGAAGCCGGCATAGTCCGCATCCCATTTCGAACGGTCGCCGACCGAATATTCATAGAGGATCGCTTCCTCGAAGGATGAATTGGACGGGCCGCGCAACGGGTCCATGACGACGATGTACAGGAAGCCGCTTTCGCCGACTTCCTTCAGTTTCATTGCTTCGTGAATCATCGGTAGGGCGAGGCCGACGGCTTTTTCTGCCGCGTGGCGGTCAATCAGGTAGCTGCCAGCTTGTGACATTGTTGTTTTCCTTTTGGTCAGTGTTTGAAAAAACGGAAATCAGAGCTGCGTGACGAAGCGGAAGGTCTTGTCCCAGTCGTCGGAAAAGCGATCGATGCCGAAGCGATCAAGCGCGTACCGTCTTGCGCCTTCGCCCAGGCGACGCGCAAGGTCCTGGTCGCGGATCAGGTCCTGCATGCGGGCGATCAAGGTGTCCACATTGGTGTCGGCATAGCCCGTTTCGCCGTTACGGATGACGGTCGCCATTTCCGTCGTGGCCAGCGCGACGATGGGCATGCCGATCATCATCGCTTCGATCACGGCGAGGCCAAGGCTGGTGTAGCGGATCGGGTTGAAGAAGAAGCGGTAGGGCGCGGAGAACGCCGGCAGCTTCGCATGCTCGACCTCACCCAAGCCACCGGCCTCCTGCGCGCCCATGCCGACCAGGTCCAGCGGGACCGACTGCCGCACCTGTTCGAAGATGTCGCCGCCGAGCCGGCGCCCGCGCGACCTGATGTTGTTGATCACGACCAGCCCCCGTGCCAGATCGCCACGCCATGCCACATCCTTCGGCACCATCACGCCGTGTTCGATCACGCGCGTCGGTGTGCGGCCGTTGTTCCACATCAGCGCATTGAAATGGGTGACATGCACCAGCAACACCGACGGGTCATCGACCGGGTGCGGCATGTCGGTCGGGTGTTCCCGCGGCGTGTCGTGCTCGATGTAGATCTTCGGCAGGCGCCGCTGCGCCTCGCTCAGGTAGAGGTACTGGTCTTTCAGGTACTGGTCGTCGTCCTGGAACAGGATGCAGTCGAACTGCGTGTCCTTCGCTTCCGACACCGGCAGGTCGATCACGTTGTCGCCCCAGGGGATATGGCCGCAGCGGCCGCCATAGCCGGGGGGGCGTTCCGGCTTGGACAGGACATAAAAATCGTGCGGTGCCTGCGTCAGGTAGTAGAGATAGCTGCCGTGCGTGTGCCAGGTGAGGATCTTCAGTCGTTTCTTCATGTTTCCGATCCGGATAGTCGAATGCGGTTCGGCCCCCCCTCTCCCGCGAACGGGAGAGGGGAGTTGCGCGCCGTTTCAAAAAAACTTTTGATGACTTGCTTAGAACGTGCCTGCATAGAGCGAGCAGCTGCGGCATACCTCCGGCGGCGAGGACGCGTCGAGCTGCTCGCGAAATGCTGTGTACTTCTCATTGTTCCAGACTGCTTCCACGCCTTCTTGCGCCATGTCACCGAAATGGATGCGGTCCGGCGTCGCTACCATGCAGCAGGGCATGGCCTTGCCGTCGTAGCTGATGTAGGAACCGCGCCAGGGCCAGTCGCAGCGCTGGCGCCCCGGTGTGCCGGGCGGGTGGCTTTTCGGCTTGAGGTTGGGCAGCCGCAGCGTGACGCCCAATGCTTCTGCCTGTGCGCGCGCGGCGGCGAAGTAACGTTCGACCCGCTCGCGGTCTTCGTGCAGCAGCGTCTGGCTGTCGATGAAGCTGCGCATTGGAGTGTACCGTTCCGGCAGGCTCGACTCGCCGAAGTCATGGCACAAGTGCTGCACGAATACGGTCCGGATGCCTTCGTCGTGGGCGAGCTTCACCAGCCCGGGCAGTTCCTCCAGGTTTTCCCGCATCGCCACGGCGACGAGGCGCAGGTGCGGCAGTTCGCTTGCCAGCCGGATCTTTGCCTGCACCAGCCGGCGCAGGTTGCGCAGCACGCGCTCAAAGCGGGCACGCAGGCGAATCGCCTGATAAGTTTCGGCCGTGGCGCCATCGAGCGAGATGTGCATGGTGTGCAGGCCGCTGCGCACGCATTCCTCCGCGCGCTGCTCGCTCAGCACCGTGAGATTCGTATTGGTGGATACGCGGATGCCGCGTTCGGCGGCATACCGCACCATGTCGAAGAAGTGCAGGTGCAGCAGCGGTTCGCCCAGCCCCTGCAGCTGCAGTTCGGTCATTCCGGGGAACTGGTCGACCAGACTGCGGAACACGTCCATCTCCATGTAGGCGCGCGGCTGGCCCGGGCCGCCGTCGCCGCGAAACTGGATCGGGCACATGCGGCAGCGCAGGTTGCATTGGCCTACCGGTTCGATCTGGACGTACTGCGGCAGCGGCGTCATGCTGTCACAAGAGAGCGGTTCGGAACTTGATCGCGCCTACCGCGCGCCAGAATACTGCCAGCGGCGGAATCAAGGCCGACGTCACGACCATCTCCACGACATGCATGGGCGACTTGGAGGTGCGCTTCAGCCGCTGCAGGCAGAAGCGACCCGTCATGTACATCCACAGCAGGCCGGCGAGGACCGCAGCCCCCGTCGCACCCGCAAGCGAGGCCGTCAGGCAGGCGAGCAGGGCCATGACCGTGATATAGAAATCCCAGCGCGGCTTTGCCCGGATCTTGCGGCGGTAGAGCGTCGGGTGCTTCTTGTACAGCAGCGCGTCGAATTGCACCTTCTTTACCTGCTGCAGGCTCACGCCCCAACCTGCAGGCCGGATCGGATGCATCATCACCGCCTTCGGCTCGTACACGATATTGGCCTGGTAGTCGAGCAGTCGGAACTGCAGGTCGGAATCCTCGCGCCAGGCGAAGCGGAAGCGCTCGTCGAACCCGCCGATGTCATCCAGCACCTGCTTGCGGCAGAAACAGTTGGCGGTGACAAATTCGGCTGTTTCCAACTGCTTGGCATCCAGCTCATAGTCGGTCGGCGTGTGCGACAGCGGCATCACAATGCGCCCGCTCACCGCGTCCACGCCATCCTCGAAGGCGTGCAAGCCGTTCTTGAGCCAATCCGCGCGCGCGATGGTGTCGTCGTCGGTGAACGCGATGATGGCGCCGCGTGCCGCGCGCCAGCCATGGTTGCGCGCGGCAGCGGGGCCGTGCGGGCCCATCGAGGGGATGTAGGTAATGCGCGGTCCCTGGTCCGCGGTATGCGCGGCCCAGCTGGTGACGACTTCACGCGTGTCATCGCTTGGGCCATCGTCCACGACAATGATTTCAAAACGCGCAGGGTCGAAGCGCTGCAGCACCAGGCTGGCCAGGCAGCGGTTGAGCAGCTGCGGACGGCCGCGCGTAGGCACGACGACGCTAGCCGCTATTTCCACTTCGCCGAAGCGTCCAAAAGTACGGTCGGTACGGCGCAAGGGGGTCGGCTCGGTTGCGCGCGGGCGCGCTTTCAGCCGGCTCCCTGCATCGCCGTGTGGGTTTCTCCGGTCACGGTCAAATGCAAGAATTTTCGTCATGGATACTGTCCTGGTAACGCTCTATCAACTCGCATCAAAGAGCGGTTTTGCCCTGGCCGCAAGAAACCGAGCCTCGCTCCTGCATGGCCGGGAAAAAGCCGCTCAATGCCGTTGGTCGGCATGAAGCAGATGCAATTCCCGTTCCATTGAAATCGCTTGATGACGCTCAATCGGGTTGGCAACGGGAACCCTTTCGTATTTCATTTCGTACTTCATTTCGCAATTCATTTCCCAATTCATGTATCGCCTTCTCTACGATGCGAACGGCTTCACACCACGGAATGCATTTCCCTTTCCATCTTCTCGCTGTCCTCCGCGCGTTGCTGCAGATGCCACAGGCGCGCATACATGCCGCCCTGCTGCAGCAGGCGGCCATGCGTGCCGCGCTCGACGATGCGGCCGCGCTCGAGGACGATGATCTCGGTGGCGTCGACCACAGTGGACAGGCGGTGCGCAATCACCAATGTGGTGCGGTTCTCGGCGAGTGCGTCCAGCTCTTTCTGGATCGCCTGCTCGGATGCCGTGTCGAGCGCGGAGGTGGCTTCATCGAAAATCAGCAGCGGCGGGTTCTTCAGGATCGCGCGTGCCAGTGCGATGCGCTGTTTCTCGCCGCCGGACAGCTTCACGCCGCGCTCGCCGACGGGCGTGTCGTACTTCTGGGGCAACGAGTCAATCAGGTCGTGGATGTGCGCCGCCTTTGCCGCCGCGATGATCTGTTCCATCGTCGCCCCCACCTTGCCGTAGCCGATGTTGTAGGCGATCGTGTCATTGAACAGCGTGGTTTCCTGCGGCACCACGCCGATCGCCTCGCGCAGGCTCTTGGTGCTGACCGCGCGCACGTCCTGGTCGTCGACTTTCACGGCGCCCGAATCGACGTCGTAGAAACGGAGCAGCAGCCGCGCCAGCGTGGATTTGCCCGATCCGCTGCCGCCGACGATGGCGACCCTGCCGCCAGGCGGAATGCGGAAGCTCACGTTGTGCAGGATGGGGCGTTCCGGGTCGTAGGAAAAGTTGACGTTCTCGAACACGACTTCGCCGCGGCTGACCCGCAGAGCCGGCATGCCGGGCGGGTCGTGGATTTCCGGTTTTTCGCGCAGTAACTGGAACAGTTTCTCCGCATTGACCAGCGCGTCCTTTGCCTCGCGGTAGACGAAGCCGAGCGCATTGAGCGGCAGGCAGATCTGGATCACGTAGGCATTGATCAGGATGAGGTCGCCGACCGTCATCGCGCGCGACATCACATCTTTGCCGGCAAGCAGCATCACCGAGGCGACGCCGAAGGCGATGATCGCGCTCTGGCCGACGTGGAGGATGAACAGCGCCTTCTGATTGGCGATGACCGCCTCGGCCCAATTCCCCATGATGCCCTGGAAGCGCCGCACCTCCTCTTTTTCGTTGGTGAAGTATTTCACCGTGTCGTAATTGATCAGGCTGTCCGCCAGCAGGCTTTTCGCGTTCGAGTCCAGCTTGTTCACGCGCCGCTGAAAGATGGTGCGACGCGCGGTGAAAACCAGTGTGAAGCCGCAATACAGGAGGAAGGTCACGCCGAGGATGGCGGTATACCAGTCGCTGTAGCGCGCGGTCATGATGGAGATCACCATGATGATCTCCAGCAGCGTCGGCACGATGGTGAACAGGCCGACGCCGAGCAGGAAGGCGATACCCGAGGTGCCGCGGTCGATGTCCGGCAGCAGGCCGCCGATACGGCGCTGCGCGTGGAAGCGCGCGCTGAGTTCATGCAGGTGGCTGAATACCTTGAGGGCATACGTCGCGACCGTATGCTGCGTGACCCGCGAAAACGCCAGGTCGCGCAACTCGTTGAACAAGGTGCTGGCAAATCGCAACAGCGCGTAGCCGACCAGGAGGACCACAGGCAGCACCAGCACCTGTTCCGGACGCGACAATTCATCGACGATGCGCTTGAGGACCAGCGGTACGGACACCACCGCCACCTTGGCCAGCACAAGAAACACCAGTGCAATCACAATGCGCCAGCGGAACTGCGATACCACGCCCCAAAGGTCGCGCATGACCTTGACGTCGCTGTACTCCTTCTCAGTGTTCTCCTTCTCAGTGTTCGCCATGTCGATACAAATCCTTTACCGGAAATGCGGACGGGTTGCCAACATGCACCCATGCCGCGCTGTAAGCTTTACAACGGCCTGTGGCAAAAACTGCTGGGTATCCGCAAGGAAATTCGCGGTGTATGCCGAAGGGCGTTTGAATCTTCGTGCCATGCTGCCTATGCTGTACAGGCGTTTGCGTGCACTGTCCGCCCGCTCCAGTGGTATGGAACTTGCAAACTTGCAGCAAGCACCCTTCGCAACGCGCGCGCTGCCCGGCAGAAAGGAAGGCCGCGATAACTTCATTAGCACTATTTATTCCACGACATCCAGGATGACCGCCCACTTTCCTTCCCGGTGGGATAACGAGGTGGCGGGGATGCGCTTGTTCCTGCAAGGCGCGTCGCGGACAGCGGCGATCGGAGAGGCGGGCAGAGCGTCGTGGCACGGAAGAAAGGAGATGCACAATGACAAGGATTGAGCAATCGATCGAGATCAACGTTCCGGTCAGCACCGCCTACCGCCAGCTGACGCAGTTCGAGCAGTACCCGCGGTTCATGGAGGACGTGCGGGAGGTGCGGCAGGTCGATGACACGCATCTCCACTGGCACACGAAGTCGGGAAATCTGGACATGGAATGGGATGCGGAGATAACGCAACAAGTTCCGGATCAATGCATTGCCTGGCGCAACCTCAACGGGCCGCGCTACGAAGGGCGGATCGAACTGCGGTCCAAGGAAAAGGACAGGACCGAAGTGAAGCTGACGATGGAGTGTGACCCGAAGCAACAGATCCTGGTGCAGCATGGGGACGCACAGAAGGCGATCCAGGAACGCACGGAGCATGACCTGGTGCGCTTCAAGAAATTCGTCGAAAAGCTGGGCAGGGAGAGCCACGGCTGGCTCGGCAAGATCAAGGATACGGAACCGCTGACGACCGACGCCGGCGCGGCGCAAGGCGGCACCGGCGAAGGGCAAGGGCAGCTGGCACAGCAGGAGCAACAGAGGCAGCAGGGGCAGCAGGAGCAGCAGGCACAGAAGCCGGGCCGACCCGCCTCGGTTGCGTCGGCAATGGCGGAAGCATGGAGCGGCGCACTGCGTCCGCGCTGGCTGCCGGAAATGCTCCATGTTTGGAGCGACCCGCTGTCGGTGATGCGGCGCATGTCGGAGGACATGGACAAGGCCATCGAGCGGATGGTCGGCGGCGCTGCCCAGGGTGCACGGCAGCAGGCCGCCGACGTCGGGCCGACGCCGGCATGGACGCCCCCAGTGGAAGTGGCGCAGCGCAACGGCGAATTCGTGGTGTGCGCCGAACTGGCCGGCGTGAAACGGGAAGACCTGACGGTGGAAGTCAGCGGCGACCGCCTCACCATCGAAGGCGAACGCAGGCAGGAGCCGGCGCAAGGACCCCAGGAACACCGGCGCAGCGAGCGCGCCTACGGGCATTTTTACCGGGTCATCAGCTTGCCGCCCGGCGCCGATGCGGGAGCTGCGTCGGCGTCCCTGCAGGATGGCATGCTGGAGATCACCGTACCGGTCGTGAACGGCGGCCGGCAGGGCAGGCGGATCGAAATCCGGCAGAGTCGATAGCCGCACACACACCCGGCATCGCATGGAGGCTTTGATATCGAAACCGTTACGATCTGGTACCTGATCATCGGCACCTTGCTGCTGCTGATGGGCTTGCTCGGATCGATCTGGCATCGCCTCCCGCTCAGTCCGGCGATGCTTTACCTGCCGATCGGTTTCGCGCTCGGACCGTCCGGCGCCTCGCTGGTGACGCTCGATCCCTACCAGAATGCGGAGCTGCTGACGCTGCTGACCGAGATCGCGCTGCTGATATCGTTGTTTACGGTCGGCCTCAAGCTGCGCGTGCCTCTGACCGACCGCATGTGGCGGCTCCCCTTGCGCCTGGGCGTCATCGGCATGCTGGTCACGTCGGCGCTGGTTGCGCTGGCCGGGGTCTATGTTTTCAACCTTCCGGTCGGCGTCGCCGTACTGCTCGGCGCCGTGCTGTCGCCCACCGATCCGGTGCTGGCATCCGACGTGCAGATCCGCGATGTCGGCGACCGTGACCGCCTTCGTTTCAGCCTGAGCGGGGAGGGCGGACTGAACGACGGCACGGCCTATCCTGTCGTAATGTTCGGCCTGTTTCTGCTCGGCGTGGAGGAGGCGCGCGATTACGGCTCGAAGTGGGCGCCACTGCATGCGCTGTGGGGCATCCTCGCCGGGTTCGGGAGCGGTTTCCTGCTCGCGCGCGGCGTAGTCGGACTGGCGTTGCACCTGCGGAAGCGTTATCACAAGGCGCTCGGGATGGAGGAATTCCTGACGCTCGGGCTGATCGCGGCATCTTACGGTGTTGCGCATCTTGTCCATGGCGTCGGCTTCATCGCGGTGTTCGCGGCGGGCGTCGCCATGCGCCGCATCGAGCACGAGACGAGCGGCACCGCACCGCCGACCGAAATCATCGGCGCGGTGCCGGCCGGCGGCGTGCCCGATGTCGCGACGCATCCGAAGAAGGCGCCTGCCTACATGGCTGAAACCATTCTCGGTTTCAACCAGCAGCTGGAGCACATCGCCGAGTTCGTGATGGTGCTTCTGCTGGGCATCATGCTGTCGGCAGCCGGCTTCAGCGGCGAGGGACTGATCGCCGCCGCCTTGCTCCTGCTGGTGGTGCGCCCGGTGGCAATGGCGGTCTCCCTTGTGGGCGAGCGGGTAAGCCGCCCGCAGCGGCGGATGATGGGCTGGTTCGGCATTCGCGGCATTGGTTCGCTGTATTACCTGGTGTTCGCGTTGCAGTATGAATGGCCGATGGAAATGAAGCAGCGCCTGGTGTCCCTGGTGCTGACCGCGGTGACGGTCTCGATCCTGCTGCACGGCGTCTCGGCCACACCGCTGATGGATCACTATCACAAGCGGCGGCAGCCGCTCGTTGATGAATGAAAGGAAGAACATGAATGCCGATATCATCGGCTGGATCAGTGCGGCCATCCTGGTGATGACGATTTCCCGTCAGGTCTACACCCAATGGCGGGCGCGCAGCGTGGCCGGCGTGTCGAAATGGCTGTTCATCGGGCAATTGTCGGCGTCGCTCGGCTTTACGATCTACAGTTATCTGGTGGAAAACTGGGTGTTTGTCTTTGCCAACTTTTTCATTTTCCTGACGGCGGTTGCGGGGGAGTTTGTATACGTGCGCAACAAGCGGCTCGCCAAGGGGAAGCAGTCGGCGGCGGGATGATCCGCCACGAGGCGGCCGCTGCTGCGCGTCTGCGTGTCGGCCGACGCGGTAGTCGTGCCGCCGCCTCGCCTTCCGGCAGGCAGGGCCTTGTGAAAGTTTGTGAAAGTTACAGCCCGGTTGTTTTCAAATTTACACGCGACGGTAGAACTTACCGTTTCCATGTCGCACGGCGCGTTGCACTTCCACGCATTCCCGCACGCCGCTTCCATTGATTCTGCAGGTACGTACCTTGCTTGACACACATGCAAGATGCAATGCGGCATGTAGCCGCCGCAGGCGCTTTCCTGCCGGGCAGCCGGCACCGAGTTGATGACTGGAGGCCGATGTGTACACGCTAGGAATCAATGCCGCGTACCATGACTGTTCCGCCTGCCTCGTGCACGACGGCGTCGTCATTGCCGCCGCGGAGGAAGAACGATTCACCCGCATCAAGCATGGCAAACGGCCGGTGCCGTTCTCGACCTGGCAGTTGCCTTACCACGCAATCGACTACTGCCTCGCAGAGGCCGGCATCGTACTGGCCGACGTGCAGCATGTCGCCTATTCTTACAACCCTTCTCTCCTGCTGGGCGAACACAGCGGACAGGCGACGATCGAGTTGCCACTGGAGCCGTCGGCCCATGTGAGCTCGGAATGGCTGTCACCGTGGGATCCGCTGTTCCTGTCCTATATCGTCAATGCGCCGCGCCAGCTCGCGGGCGGCGCGCCGCATCACCTGAAGAAGCGCTTTCGCAACGTGCGGCATGACGGACCGTTCAAATGGCATTTCGTCGAACATCATCTCGCGCACGAAGCCAGCGCATTCCTCGCGTCGCCGTTCGAGGAATGCGCGGTGCTGACCATGGACGGGCGCGGGGAGCTGGCGACGACCAGCTACGGTTATTACCAGGACCGGCGCTACAGGCGCATCAAGCAGGTCAACCTGCCGCATTCGCTCGGCCTGCTGTACGAGTCGATTACGAACTACCTCGGCTTCCTGCACTCGTCGGACGAATACAAGGTGATGGCGCTGGCCTCTTTCGGCAAGCCGGTCTACGCGCCGCTGCTGCGCGAGATCGTGCATTACACCGGCAACGGCGACTACGAGGTGTTGCCGGCCGAATGGGACCGGATGTTCGGCCCGGCACGCGAGCGCGGCGCCGAATTCAGCAGCAAGCACATGGACATCGCCGCTTCCCTGCAGGCAGTGCTGGAAGAAATCGTGCTCAAAATGGCCGACTGGCTGCATGAGCAGACCGGGGCCGAGAACCTGAGCATGGCCGGCGGCGTCGCGCTCAATTGCGTGATGAATGCCCGCGTGCGTGATCGCGGTCCCTTCAAACGCGTATGGGTGCAGCCCGCCGCGGGCGATGCGGGCACCTCGCTGGGGGCGGCGCTGTGGATCGACAGCCAGCAGCGCGGCCAGTCCAAACGGAACTGGCAGATGGACCATGCCTTCCTCGGGCCGGCCTACGGCGACGACGACATCGAGGCCTTCCTGCGCCAGGCCAAGCTGCGTTACCGGCGCGCCGGGGACCTGTCCGCAGAAGTGGCGGACCTGCTGATGCAGGACAAGGTGGTCGGCTGGTTCCAGGGACGCATGGAGTTCGGACCGCGTGCGCTCGGTGCGCGCTCCATCCTTGCCTCGCCGCTGGACGCAGGCATGCAGCAGCGCCTCAACCAGATCAAGGACCGCGAGGACTTCCGTCCGGTGGCGCCGGTGGTGCTGGAAGAGGAGGCGGCCAACTGGTTCGTCGATGGTGGCGTTTCGTCACTCAGTTCGCCGTTCATGGTCTTCGTGTATGACGTACGTCCTGACAAGGCCGACCGCATTCCCGCCGTGCGTCATGTCGACGGCACGGCCCGCATCCAGACCATCCGCCGCGGCCAGAACCCGGCCTACTACGACCTGCTCAAGGCGTTCGCGCAGCGCAGCGGCGTGCCGGTGCTGATCAATACCTCCTTCAATACCCGCGGTGAACCGGTAGTCTGCTCGCCGCGCGATGCGGTCGAATCCTTCTGCTCGACCCCGCTCGACGTGCTGGCGATCGGGCCGTTCATCGTGGAAAAGCCATGATGCGCGAACCGGCGATGCCGCTCCAGCCGCAGGCGGACACGCCCTTCGGCCCGCAGCAGCCACCGCGCAAGATCGCGGTGTTCCGCGCGCTGCAGCTGGGCGACCTGATGTGCGCGGTCCCGGCGTTCCGCGCCTTGCGCGCGGCGGCGCCGATGTCGCACATCACGCTCGTCGGCTTGCCCTGGGCCACCAGCTTCGTCAAGCGCTTCCATGCCTATGTCGACGAGCTGCTGGTGTTTCCCGGCTTCCCGGCCTTTCCCGAGCAGCCGGCGCACCTGAAGTCGGTGCCGCATTTTCTCTCCGAAGTGCAGCGCCGGCGTTTCGACCTGGCGATCCAGATGCATGGCGACGGCTGCCTGAGCAATCCGTTGACGGTGCTGTTCGCCGCCGAACGCAGCGCCGGCTTCTATCGTCCTGATCAGTACTGCCCCGACCCGGCCACCTTCATCCCGTGGGAAGAGCGGGAGCACGAAGTGCTGCGCAACCTGCGCCTGGTGGAATTCCTCGGCGCGGAGCGGCGCGGCGACCACCTCGAATTTCCGCTGTGGGAAGCCGATTACCGGGCGCTGCAACGCTGCCAGATCAACTTTCCCGCACCCGGTACCTATGTCTGCATCCATCCCGGCGCGCGCTTGCCGTCGCGCCGCTGGCTGCCGCAGCGATTTGCCGAAGTCGCCGACCGCCTTGCGCTGGCGGGCATGAAGATCGTGCTGACCGGCTCGCAGGACGAAGCCGACGTGGTGAGCGAAGTCAAGCGCACGATGCGCATGCCGGCAATCGACCTGTCCGGCAAGACCGACCTGGGCACATTGGCGGCGCTGCTCATCCAGGCGCGGCTGGTCGTCACCAACGACACCGGGGTTTCGCACATCGCCGCCGCCGTCGCCACCCCGAGCGTGGTGGTGTCCTGCGGCTCCGACCCGGTGCGCTGGGCACCGCTGGACAACGAGCGCCATCGGGTGATCAGCGCCGACGTCGAATGCCGGCCATGCGCCCACCGCGATTGCCCTACGGGACACGAGTGCGCGGAAGAGGTGGGGGCCGACGTGGTGGCAGCCATCGCGACGCGGATTCTCGACAACTGGGACGAGCGTTGAACACAAAAAAAAGCGACAAGATACCGGAGACAAGCATGAACGTTACCAACAGCAAGCGCATGCTCGTCGCCGGCGGCGCAGGCTTTCTCGGCTCGCACCTGTGCGGGCACCTGTTGGCGCAAGGACACGACGTGCTGTGCGTGGACAATTTCTTCACGGGACGCAAACGGAATGTCGCGCACTTGCTGTCCAATCCGCGTTTCGAGCTGTTGCGGCATGATGTCACGCTGCCGTTGCAGATGGAAGTGGACGAGATCTGGAATCTTGCCTGCCCCGCATCGCCGGTGCACTACCAGCATGACCCGATCCATACGACCAAGACCAGCGTCCTCGGCGCGCTCAACCTGCTCGGGTTGGCCAAGCGGCTGAATGCGAAGATCCTGCAGGCGTCGACCAGCGAGGTCTACGGCGATCCCGAGGTCCATCCGCAATCCGAGGATTACCGGGGCTGTGTCAACCCGCTGGGCGTGCGAGCCTGCTACGACGAAGGAAAGCGCTGCGCGGAATCGCTGTTCATGGATTACCGGCGGCAACACGGGCTGGACACGAAGATTGCCCGCATCTTCAATACCTATGGCCCGCACATGCTGCCCGACGACGGGCGGGTCGTGTCCAACTTCATCATGCAGGCGCTGGCCCACCGTCCGTTGACCGTCTATGGTGACGGCTTGCAGACGCGGTCGTTCTGCTATGTGGACGACATGATCGACGCCCTCGACCGCCTGATGCGCATGCCCGGAGAATTCAGCGGGCCGGTGAACCTCGGCAATCCCGAGGAGCATACGATGCTGGAACTTGCCGAATATGTGATTGCGTTGTGCAAGTCGCGTTCGACCATCGTTTTCCGTCCCTTGCCTGCAGACGACCCGCGGCAGCGCCGCCCCGATATATCGCTTGCGCGCAATGCGCTGGGCTGGGCGCCGAAGGTCAGCCTGACCGAGGGGCTGGGACGGACGATCGAATACTTCCGCCGACACATCAAAGATGAACGGCCGCTGCAGCGGGACGCCGTCAACGAGGTGCAGGAACGCAGTTTGCATGCACATGCGAAATAGCCGGGAACTCCCGGGGGAGGTGCGATCATGATCCAGCGAACCTTGTCGACTTTGCGGTGCCTGTCGCGCTTGTCACTTGTTGCAGGCGTGGTGCTTGCCTTCAGTGCATGCGGTGAAGGTCCGGGCAATCCCCGGCCGCCGCAGTCGCCGCCGCGCCCGATCACCGACGCAGGCAAGGTGACGCCCGCCAACCTGGTATTGCCGGCGCGCCCGGTCCAGCCGAAGCCGGGAATGATGTAAGGCGTGCATGCAGCCCGATCTCGCCTGCGCTTGCCCACCTGTTTCGGTCGGAGCTTGTTCAGTATCTTTTTGCATGCCAAAAAGACACTGAACAGGCTCTCAGGAGAAACGATGGACAACAAAGACAGTTACGCCATTCCCGAGCCTGACCGGGCGTCGATCTGGACGGCAACAGCGGAAGCCGTCGATTTTCCCGCACTGGAGCGCGACCTGAAAGTCGATGTCGCCATCATCGGCGGCGGCATCACCGGGATCACGACTGCCGCCTTGCTTGCAAGGCACGGACACAGTGTGGCCGTGCTCGAGGCGCACAAGGTCGGCATGGGCACGACGGGATATTCCACCGGCAACCTGTACGCAATGGTTGCCGAGCCCTTGCACAAGCTCGCGTCGAAATGGGGTGACGACCAGGTCTGGAAGGTCGTGGATTCGCGCCGGGTGGCGATCGACCTGATTGAAAAAAATACGCGCGACTTCGACATCCGGTGTAATTTCTCGCGCCAGCCCTGGGTCCTGTACAGCGTCGATTCCTCGTCTGGAAGCAACAACATGATCGACCGCGAGTATGTCGCGATGCGCGAAGCGGGGCTTGATGTCCGCATCACTGCCGACCTGCCGTTGCCGTACGAAATCCACCGCGCGCTCGTCGTGTCGAACCAGGCGCAGCTGCATCCGCTGCGCTATGTCCGCCAGCTCGCCGCGGCAATCCGCTCGC
Organism: uncultured Noviherbaspirillum sp.; assembly: GCA_966212545.1. Classification (GTDB taxonomy): domain Bacteria; phylum Pseudomonadota; class Gammaproteobacteria; order Burkholderiales; family Burkholderiaceae_D; genus Noviherbaspirillum. The sequence continues at coordinate 19,980 of CBIHRW010000044.1, read as the reverse complement.
GCCAGTGCCATGTCTTCGAGAACACGACCGTGTCGGCGATCGACGACGTGACCGGCACGGTGACTGCCGGAGAATGGACGGTCAGGGCCAGCCATATCGTCATGGCCACCCACACGCCGAAGGGGTTCAACACCATCCAGACCGAACTCGGCCCCTACAGGGAATACGCGGTCGCCGCCCCGCTGCTGCGCCGGCAGATCGAGGGCGGTATTTTCTGGAGCATCGGCACCGATCGCCATTCGACCCGGCTGTTCGAGATGGATGGAAAGGCGTGGGTGGTCATGATCGGCGACAAGCACAAGACCGGCCAGAAGGAGGACACCGACGAACCGTACCGTCAGCTGGAGGCCTTGCTGCAGGCGCGCTTCGATATCGGTCCGGTGGCATTCCGCTGGTCGGCGCAGCAATACCGGGCGGCGGATCACTTGCCCTATATCGGCCCCAGCATCGGATCCGATCGCCTGCTTCTTGCAACCGGTTTCGGCGCTGATGGACTGACCTACGGCACGCTCGCCGCAGCAATCATTGCCGACCATATTGCCGGTCGCGAGAACCCCTATAGTGCGCTGTACTCACCACGCCGCTTCACGCCGCTCAAGTCCGCGGGCGCCTTCCTGAAAGAAAACCTCAACGTCGCCGGCTACTACGTGAAGGATCACATCAGGGGCGGCGAAGTCTCGCAGCTGTCCGAAGTGCCGCGCGGAGAAGGGCGCATTGTCGATATCGCCGGCGACCGTCTGGCGGTCTATCGCGACGATGCCTACCAGTTGCATGTCGTGTCGCCGGTATGCACGCACCTGAAGTGCATTGTGCATTGGAACCAGGCGGAACACAGCTGGGATTGCCCCTGCCACGGCAGCCGCTTCTCGTACACCGGTGAGGTACTCGAAGGACCTGCCATCGCACCGCTGGAGCGGCGGGTGATGCCGCCGTCGTCCCAGGACGAGAACCAGACCTGGTTGCCTTGAGGCTGAATGCCGTCATTGGATACCGAGTGGCATGGAGCTTGCGTCACTACGGCGGGCAATGAATTCAGACATTTGCACGATGGCCGCGTTTTCAGCGTCAGGGCGACGCAGGTTTTGTCCGCTGAGGACCGCATTTCCAAGGCTGGTTCCCGGCGCGGAGCACGTTTTGCAGCGCATGCGCAACCAGAACGCGACATCTCCGGTGGTTTTCCACTCCACGCTTGAACGACCACACCCGCATAGGGGCGTTGTTGTGCCGGGCTAAAAAACAGGTATTGCGGGAACCGGTGGGTTTCGCAGCCTGCTCGGAGACGGATTATGGTTTTATCGACTTATGTCGAACAGGTATCGATACAGGCGGGAAAGGGATGCATGGACGGCGTACTCTGGCTCCCGGAGAATGCGGTCGGCGTCATCCTGCTTGCCGACGGCCGGGTAGGCTGTCGTGTAAAGCCGCCGATCGACTATGTCGGCACCGTGCTGCGCAATGCGCGCCTGGGCACATTCTGGCTGGATCTCCAGACCGATCTTGAGGTGTACAACCAGCAAGCGGGCAGCGAGGTCGACATCCTCGCGCAGAGACTGGAGGCGGCATGCGACTGGCTACGGAACAATGACAGCACTTGCGACATGCCGGTCGGACTGTTCGGCGCCGGTTCCGGCGCACCGGCAGCACTGCAGCTGGCGGCAGTGCTCGGGCAAAAGGTGTTCGCCGTCGTGCTTCGCGGCGGGCGGCCGGATCTCCCGGTGCGGACCAGCCTGGGACGGGTGCACGCACCGACGCTGTTGATTGCCGGCAGCCTCGACGATCGTGTCGTCGGCCTCAACCGCGCGATCTATGCCGGTTTGCGCTGCAAGAAGCAGCTTGAAATCATTCCTGGCGCGACGCACTCCTTCGAGGAGCCGGGCAGCCTGGAGGTGGTCGCGCGCCTGACCCGCGCGTGGTTCCTGCAGAACGTACGCCTGAGGCACATGTAAATCGTTCTGTACTTACATGCCGTGCACGAAATGCGTGAAAATGCCCCGATGTGCAGCAAACCTTGCCTGCCGGGGACGGTGCTTAGCAAAGCTCAACTTCCATGCATTAGCAACAAGGAACCGGAAACCGCGGCACCACCCACCGGGTCCAATTGCGAGCATTCATTTCGCCTGGAAAAACAGGCATTTCTCAAAAGGGATTGCCATGAACAAGAACAAGACGTTCGCTCTGCCAGTCATTCTCCTCGCCGCTCTCCTTGCCGCCGGATGCGCGTCGACGAGCGGTACAAAATCGGACAGCGCACAGCGGTCCACCGGTCAGGTGGTCGATGACGCCACGATCACTGCAAAGGTAAAGAGCGCCTTTCTCGCCGATCCCGAGATCTCGGGCCTCAAGATCAATGTCGACACCGCCAAAGGCAAGGTTACCCTGAAGGGCGAGGTCAAGACGATGGCGCTGTGGCGCAAGGCGGAATCGATCGCGCGAGGGGTGGAGGGGGTGCAGGCGGTGAATAACCAGCTGGTGATTACGGGGTAATCGGGCGCTTATTCCTTTTTTGGAAGCAAGCGCGCCGCCGGCACGACCAGTTCCACATCCGATTCCGGGTAGGCGACACAGGGAAGGATGAAACCTTCCGCCTTTTCCTCGCGCGTCAGGCCGGGCCACTCGATGCGGTAGCCGATTTTCCCGCTAGCCAGCTTGCACATGCAGGTGCGGCAGGTGCCGTTGCGGCAGGACGCCGGCAACTCGATGCCGGCGCGACGCGCCGCAGTCAGCAGGGGTGTGGATGCGGGAGCATCGAATTGCACGCCGGCAGGGCGAACGAGCGCGGTGAAGCGAGGCGTATGGGTTTGCGACATGGGGCCGCCTCGCTCACGCCGGCCGGACCGGCGTAGCGGCGGTTTCGCCGACGACGGTGTTCCAGCGGCGGACTTGCCAGCGCGCTACCAGGCCGTTGATCACATAAGGATCGGCCTTGGCAAAGGCCTCGACCACGTCCGGAGAGTCGGCCTGGAAAAACAGGATGGCCGTATCTGCGGGATCGGCCAGCGCGCCGGCGATGACGATCTCGCCGCGCTTGTGCGCCTCCCAGGCGAGGGCGAGGTGTTCGTTGCGATACTGCTCGCGGCGAGCGAGATAGTCGGGCGCCAGGTCGTAGATCAGCAGAAAGTGCATGGCAGTTCCTCGTTGTGGAGAAAGTGCCGATGATAGCGGTTCAGGCCCAAATCTGCCTGCCGGCAGCGGCCCGGCGGGGCGACCCCGGCTTCTCGCGCGGCGCGGCGTCATGGAAGGCTTCGATCACCGCACTGCGCACGCCGCGCCAGTGCTCGAGATTGCCGCGTACGTGCTTCTGGTTGATTTCCAGTTCGATGCCGAGGTAGGAATCGGCGGGAAATCGGCGGCGCAGATACACGGTGAAACCATCCGCCGTGCCGAGGTAGGGGTAGTTCAGCCGGGTCTTGAGCGCCGCAGCGTATATCTTCAGAGCCGTCTTCCAGCGCTGGCACAAGCCGGCTTCGGCCGGCCGCGCCGGATCGTACAGCAGCCCGAGGTCGGCGGTGCGCACCTTGCCGGCGAGTTCGGGCGTGAAGCTGTGGCAGGACACGTGCACGACGCGCTTGCCCGCCGCCACTGCCTGTGCCACCTGCGTCTCGACCTTCATGCGGTAGGGCAGGTAGTAACGCTTGAAGATCTCGGCGCGGATATCGTCCGGCGCGGCGCGCGTGACCTCGGAATACAACTTCGGATGGCTGGGCGAGCGGTTCAGGTCGATCAGCAGTCGGCTGATGGTGGAAACGACCAGCGGCGCATCCAGTGCCGCGGCAAATTCCCGAGCGGTACGCAGCGCGCCGAAGTCGTAGGCGCGGTGCGTGCGCAGCAGTTGCTCATGCCCCCGGAAGAAGTCGTGATAGCGCGACGGCACGCGGTTGCCGCCGTGCTCGCAGGTGATGAGGTAGAAGTCGTTGCCCGACACCGTGCTGTTTATCCGAGGAACATGCGCCCGTCCTGCAGGCAATCGCACAGCTCGCGATAGACTGCCTGCAGCCGCGCAGGTGGAGGATCGTCGCCGACGGCACGCAGGATGCGCCGGGCAAGCGGGCCGCGTTCGCGGATGATCCGCAGCGGCTCCCCCCAGTGCTGCGCTTGGCTCGGGTCGCCGGCCATCATGCGGTCGATCAATACGTCCCACAGCGCACTGACGGTGCTATGCGTGGCGGGAAAACCGAGGAGGCGCAGGTACGCAGCATTATCGATCCGTGCCTGCTCGGCATCGCGGATGCAGTCCTGCAGGATAGCGGCCAGCGCGGCTGCAGACATTTCCTGCTGGGCGATGAGGTCGCCGGTGCTGTACAGCCAACGTACGAGTTCCACCGCGGCGGCCGCCACTGCCAGGTCCGCGCGCGGGCATTCCTGCGTGTCCACCACGCGGATCTCGATCGCATTGCGGTCGAAGCGCGCAATCGCGCCGCGCGAATTGAGCCATTCGTGTTGCAACACCTTTTCAGGATCACGCGGTGCGATGTCGCGGTACATCGGCGCCAGGATGCGCTCTTCGTAGGCAGCGCGGCCGGTCACGGTTTCCGGGACCACTAAGCCGGCGATCGACGGAAACTGTTCCGCGTTGTCGCAGTACACACGCATGCGGTAATCCGCCCAGCCGGTGATGTGCCCGTCTGCGATGGGCGAGCTGGCGGCGAGTGCCGGCAGGATCGGCAGCACCAGCCTGATCGCCGCATGCAGCCGCGCGAACTCGTCGTCATCGCCAAAGGGCAGGTTGATGTGCATGCTCTGCAGGTTGGCCCAGCCATGGCTGCTGGTGTCGAAGATGCGGCCGTAAGTGCGGTAAATCGCCTCGTTGCCGTGCGGCCAGAGACGGGTTTCGGTGCACGGATCCATCCAGGGGTGCATACCGCCGGGCATCAGGCGCGCGCCCATGGGCTGCAGACGGCGATTGATTTCCCTTGCTTCCGCAAGGAAAGCGTCCGGCAGCAGATGCAGCGCGGCGTTCGGCCGAATGTTCTTGATCTCGACCACGTGCTGGACAAGCTCGTTCGACCAGCCCATCATGCCGCGTTCGACATCGTTGGTGATATTGCCCGCCGTGTCCCGCAACAAGTCGTCGGCGATCGCCAGCACCGACAGACGTTCGGCATCGACGATCATGTATTCCAGCTCGATGCCGTAGCCCATGAAGGCCTTCAGCAGTGAAGGCAACGGAGGTTCGTCTTCGTTGCTCATATCGATGTGATTCCTTTCCTGGCGTCGATGCGCTTGCGGAACACGCCCATCACTTCACGGTACAGTGCATCGGACAGGACGGCATCTTCGTTGCCGGCGTCGACATTGGGGTTGTCGTTGATTTCGATGACGTAGTACTGGCAGCCAACCTGTTTCAGGTCGACACCGTAGAAGCCGTCGCCGATCAGGTTGGCGGCCTGCACCGCTATCCTGACGACCTCGTCAGGCGCCTCGCCGACCGACATCGCCTCGGTCCGGCCCTCCGACATGCGGTGCTGCTCGTGCTTGATGATCTGCCAATGGCCCGGCGCCATGTAGTACTTGCACACGAACAGCGGACGCTGGTCGAGCACGCCGATGCGCCAGTCGAACTCGGTCGGCAGGTATTCCTGCGCGAGCACCAGCTCGGATTCCTTCAGCAGTTCGTTGACCTTTTCCAGCAGCGCGTCTTCCGATTCGATCTTGACCACCCCCTGCGAGAAGGCGCCGTCCGGCTGCTTGAGGATGCAGGGCAGTCCGAGGGTGGCGGCGATCTGGTCGAGGTTGCCCTTGTGTACGACCATTGTCTTGGGCGTGGGCACGTGGTGGCGGTTGAGCAGCTCGTTCAGGTAGATCTTGTTGGTGCAGCGCAGGATGGATTCCGGATCGTCGATGACCACCATCCCGGCCTCCGCCGCCTGGCGCGACAGCTCGTAGGTGTAGTGGTCTACCTTGGTGGTATCGCGGATGAACAGGGCGTCGAAACCGGCGATACGCCGGGTGTGCTTCGGCGTGATGATTTCGGCCGACATGCCGAGCAATTCCGCCGCTTCAAGGAACTTCTGCATCGCCGCCTCGTTGGACGGCGACTCACCTCGCTGCGGATCGTGCAGGATGGCAAGCGAGGGCTTCTTCGTGGCCGGCGTGCTCGACCGGATCTTCTGTTCCTTCAGGTAATCCATCGCGGCTTGTACCGCGAACTCCTGATGGTGCGCCGGGATATCGCGGACGCTGCCGGGGTAAATGCTGCACAGATGCCAACTTTGGTTAGCCAGTTCAAAGCGGACATGCAGCACCGGTATGCGCAGCAACTTGAACAGCTGTTCGCTCAAGTGCTGGTGCGCGGCATCCGCGTCGCGGCCGAAATAGATATTCAGGTCGAGCACATCCCCGGCCGTACGGGAGAGCGAGCAGTCGATCAGGTTGCCAAGCTTTTCGGTCAGGTCTTGCACCGCGCTGCCGGCGTACAGGTCCTTCATCGCCTGCACGTCGGGTACCGGCTGGTGGCCGCGCGCTTCCGCCAGCAGGGAAACGTAATAGCCCTGGCTTTGGTAACGGTAGGTTCTACAGAGGTTGAAGACTTTGGTGGATCCGATGTCCCCGTAGGCGGGGTCCATGAGGTAGGTTTCTGCGGGGATCACGGTGACACCCGGGATGTCGTTAGGCCAATCTTGCTGCTGACTGACGACGAAAAGTATGTTCATGGTACTTCCTGTCGCGGCGGACACCGCGGGTGGATGATCAGCAGGTTCGCGTCGTGCGTGACGATGCCCAGCAGCACCGCATTGACAACCCGGTCTACGCTCAGCCAGTACTCTTGCGTACCGGCGTAAGGATTCTGTTGATAGGGATCGACGACCAGCACCTTGCGGCGCTGCTTGTCGTAACCGGCGATGATCACGAAATGTCCTGACGGCAGGCCGCGCACGTCGTCCGGCTCGTCGTCCGGTCCGAACTCGCGCGCCACCCGGTACAGGTAGGTGGAGCTCAACCCGGTGATGATGGGCAGGCGCCGCCTCAGGATGCCCCGGATCAGGTAGCGCGACAGGTCCAGCAAGCGCAGGCGGCCCCCCAGGGCGAGGAATTCCAGGTAACCGGTCGTGGCGTGCTGCAGGCGGTAATCCATCTTGACCTCGCGCTGCCGCTGCAGGCGGTCGGCGATATCGACCCCGCGCTCCTTGAACCAGGTCGGGTCGAACACATTGAGGTTGTAGGTATAGATGGTCGCGTTGTATCCGCGGCGCAAGGCATCACAGGCAAGGAAAACCGCGAAGGTACCGCCATGCTCGAGCCGGCCGGTGCGCTGGATCACCTTGGTGAGCGATTCATCTTCGCCCCAGTAGCGATAGACCGCATGCAGGCAGGTCGGACCGCAGGTGGTTTCATCCGGCTGCGGGAGGATCTTGACGGGCAACTGCAAAATGTCCTGGATCACGGGAAAACGGTCCGGTCGGTCGAGATGTTTCGGTTGAGCATGCGTCTGAACACAGCGGAAGCAGGATGGTCCACTAGCGCAGAGCATTTTCGATGCCAGTCGCGCGACACGATCAGACAAGACTTCAATTGCCGGAAAAGACTTCTTTGGCATGTAAAAGTTTCCACCGTATGCAGCTCTTTCCTATTGCACGACCATTTTCATTACAGGAAACCGCCGCCGCCGGCACAGGCACGGATGCTGCATCTCAGCTTAGATGCTCAAGCGCACGCTGCGGCGTTCTGCTGTGACACGGCGCTTCCGCCATGAATCCAACCTGGAGGTTTCAGAAATGAAAAAAACGATCGCCATGTTGATTGCCCTCGGTTTTGTTTCTCTCTATGCATCTGCGCAAGTCCATTCCCCGCCACAGGCCACGCCGGGCAGCGCGTCATCCGTCGACCCCTCATCCGGCACCTCCGGCGACGCCTCGTCCGGCAGTTCGAACGCGATGCGCACGGAAGCGGGCGCCGGCCTCCCGCCTCCGCCTTCCCCGGTCGCCCGGCTGAAACCGGTCACGCACGACGACGTGACCTACCTCTGCGGCGGCGTCGGCGAGGAGGAGGTCTCCTATATGAAGAAGGAAGCCAGGAAGTATGACCTGATGCTGACGTTCGCCACCCGCAACGGCGCCTACCTGGCTGATGTCGATGTCGATATCACCGATGCGAAAGGCAACACCGTGCTGCAGGTGGCCTGCGATTCCCCCATTCTCCTGGTCGACCTCCCGCGTGGAGGTACGTACCGCGTCAAGGCCGAGACGGCGGGCTATTCCTTGAACCAGACGGTGCGCGTGGCCGGCGGTCGGCGCCAGGCGCCGGCGATTGCTTCCGTCGTGCTGTCCTGGCCGCAAGCCGTCGCCGAAGCCGGCGGTTCGACTGCGACCGGCAGCAGCGGCGAAAGCACGTCACGCAGCGGCCCGCGCTAACCATGGCGGCCATCGATCCCCGCTCGGGCGTCCTCGCCGGCGCCAGTCCACACGTCAGCCGGGCTCCGGAAGCAATCCGAGGGGACCGGCGCGTGCTGCCCGACCGTCGCGCAGCTTACCGCCTGCCGTCGGAGACGCAGGAGCTCAGCGATTCGCAGTTCATCCGACGCACCATTCTCGTCGTCAGCCTGATCCTGTTCACCGGCTTGATGCTGACGCTTATCTGGTATGCAAGCGACGTCTTCCTCGTCCTGTTCGCCGGCATCCTGATCGCCGTGCTGTTGCGCGCGCCGACCAACTGGTTGGTGGAACACGGCAAGCTGCGAGAGAGTGCAGCACTCACGATATCCATCTCGGCGCTGGCACTCTTCATCGTGCTGCTGATTTACCTGTTTGCCGTACCGATGGCCGAGCAGATGGGGCAGCTACTGGAGACCCTGCCGCGCTCGACGTCCCGCATGCGTCAATGGGTGCGTGAGCACGAATGGGCACAACCGCTGCAACCGATGATTGCGGAACTGATGCGCATGCGTTTCGATTTCCACTTGCTCTTCCGCGCCCGGGGGCTGATCAGCTCGACGGTGTCGGCGCTCGGCGGTGCCGCCGTTGCGCTGTTCATCGGCATTTACCTTGCCGCGCAACCGCGTCTCTATCAGCGCGGCGTGATGCATCTGTTGCCGCGCAAGGCGCGCCCGCGCGCCTACGAGGTGATGGATGAAATCGGCGCGGTGCTGCGCTGGTGGCTGGTCGGCCGCCTGGTAACGATGACGGCGGTCGGCGTGGCCGCCGGACTGGGGCTGTGGTGGCTCGGTGTGCCGCTGGCATTCACGCTCGGTGTATTGACCGGCGTGCTGGAATTCATTCCCTACATCGGCCCGCTTCTCGCAGCTGCGGCACCTCTCCTGATCTCCTTCAATCTCGATCCGCAGCTCGCGATCTACGTGCTGATGCTGTACATCGGCATCCAGACCGCGGAAAACTACCTGTTGACCCCGCTGGTGGAGCAGCGTGCGGTAGCACTGCCGCCGGCGCTGGTGATTTTCGGAACGCTGCTGCTTGCCGCGCTTGCGGGACCGTTGGGCGTGGTGCTCGGGTCACCGCTGCTCGCGACCTGCGTGGTGGCGGTCAAGCTGCTGTATGTCGAGGATGTGGTGGAGCAGCCCAAGCCGAAGGTGTAGTCGGGATTCTGCCAGGAAGGCAATGCCTTGCCGGTGGCAACGACCGGCAAGGCATTGCACCCGGCCAGGGATCACAGGTGTTTGCGCAAGGACTAATGCGACCAGGTAATAGGGCATTCTCAGACTTGCCAGGAAGAAGGTATGACCGAGCGTGCATGCGCATGATGCGCTGCACGCTGGAAGGATGAAGACGTTTTCCGCCGCCTGCATGCCGGATGGCACCAGGCATTCATGCGAAGGCATGCGGGAGGCATGCAGGAAGAATACGCCGCACACCGTTACCGGTGCGCGGCACGCGCTTGCGCGATGAAGGCGCAAGTCCCCGTTTATTGCTTTCCTTTCTCCGCCGCACCTTGCACTTTTTCTCCGCCGCGTTCGACGTCCTTGCCGAACCCCTGCATCGTGTTGCACGCGGACAGGCTGAAGGCAAACATCATCATGCTCAGTACGGTAACGATTTTTTTCATGATTTTTCCTTTCTGGTTAACGAGTGAAAACAGTTTCTCCCGAAACTGCAGCGCCGGTACGGATGCCCGACGTGTTCCGGTCGTCAGGACTGCTGGTCGGTGGTGCGACCCTGCACATACGCGCCTGCCATGGTTAAGACCTTTCCAAGCAGATCGACGTTCGTTTGATTGTTTGCCGTCAAAGTTCCAACTGCGGTGGCGCCGGTGGCCACTGTCTTCATGATCCTCCTGGGCCCGATGGCGACCAGCGCCGCGACCCCGACAGCACAGAGAAAAGGATGATCCATCAGCACTCGCATCAGGGTACTTCGCGGGAAGCGTGTCGGAACAGGGCGCTGGGTCGGGTAAAGTGGTTGTGCGTGCACCAGTTGTTGCGGCCTCGGGTTGTCCGGTCTTGCCCGGATCTGCTCGAGGTCGACTCCGTCGGTGAGCGCGCGACGATAGCTTTCTCTTCGCATTTGCATTCGCTCCAGGATGGCCTTTCGTTCTTCTTCAAGTGACGGACCGCTCATAGGGCTTCCTTGATGACGTCGATATCACGCTGGAATTCCGTCCGCAGTGTCGCGGTGAGCGACGGCGAACGGAAATGCTTCAGGCAGAGGTTCAAGCTGATGCCCGCAATCGCGCCATAAAGAAGGACCACGAACCATGCCGCCAGCGCCCGGTATTCCGACGCCCAGAAACTGACGATGATCGCGATGCCGAGGAATATTGTCGCCAGCAGCGCGAACAGGCCCGCCACCGCGAAGCCCGCGATGCGCAACGCGAGGTTGTGCTCGCGTATCTTCATCTCGACCCGCAACAGGTCCATGTAATCGCCGACGCGCTCCAGGGTGATGAGGTAGAGCTGCCTGGATTTATGAAGGGCTGAAAACATGAGGTTCTTCCTTATGCGAAATTCCGGGATGCAGGAATGCCTGCCGGAGCGGGTTAGCGGCGCTTGAACAGAAGGCCCAGCAGCAGGCCAGTGCCCACGGCCACGGCGACCGACTGCATCGGCTTGTCCTTCACATACTCGGTCGTGGTCTCCATGCTGCGGTTGAGCTGGCGTGTCGCTTCGCTGGCGATGCCCTTGGCGGCATAGCGCACGGAGCTGAACTTGGCCATCAGCTGCGCATGGGCCTGGGTCAGTTCGTCATCGGACATGCTGGCCGAACGATTGACCAGCGCATCAAGATCGTTCTTCAGGCTGGACAGTTCGCTGCGTAGTGTCGCGGCCGACCGCTGCGCGGTGCCTTTCATGTCGCTGAATGTGCTCCGGGTACCTTGTGCGGTGGTCGACTGCCGGTCGCTGCCGTTGCCGCTGACGCCGCTGGTGCCGGTGGCTTGAGGGGTCGAAGTATTGGTTGTATCCATGAATCGCTCCTTGACTGGGTTTGACGGATTCCGCGAGCGACATCCACGCGGAAGGGACAGTAATAGCGGGGAACGCCACTGCAACAGCAAGCAGGTGCGCCTCAGGGCCTGGGCCCTAGGTTGCGTTCATGAAAAACGCGACGCATCGAACCTCCTTTTCTATGGCTGCTTCGTGGGTTCAGCAAACGGTGTGCCAAGCGGCCGGCGCATTGCTCGGAGGGGAAAGTCGCGGGAAGACAGAGAAAATTCTGCCGTTGGGTGTGTAAGTGCGTGAAGGAGGAGGCCAAATTTTGTACACGTTGCATGTAATTATTGCAACCTGATGACAGGTTCATGAGAGTGCTTCCGCGCGACAAACTCCTTGCGAGTTATGGCTCCAAGGAAACATAATTGCTGATACCGCGCGGGCCGAGACGCCACGCGTGCCCCATCCCGACCAGCAAAAGAAAGGCTGCCATGTCCTCCACCTTCGGCCTCGACGAAGCGCGCGCATACATGCATCAACTGCTCAAGGTCATGCACCAGCAGGGCGGTTCCGACCTCTTCATCTCCGCCGATTTCCCGCCCAGCATGAAGCACCAGGGCTCGATGAAGCCGCTCAGCCAGCAGAAACTTACCGGCGAGGTCACGCGCAAGCTCGCGCTGTCGCTGATGAACGAGAAGCAGTCGCAGGAGTTCGATGTCGACCTCGAGTGCAATTTCGCGATCTCGATCCCCAATGTCTGCCGCTTCCGCGTCAACGTCTTCGTCCAGCAGCAACAGGTCGGCATGGTGATCCGTACCATCGCCGCCGAAATCCCCAACTTCGAAAAGCTGCAGCTGCCCGAGATCCTGAAGGACGTGATCATGACCAAGCGCGGCCTGGTCCTGGTCGTCGGCGGCACCGGCTCCGGCAAGTCCACCACGCTGGCCGCGATGATTGACCACCGCAACGCCAGTTCTTCCGGCCATATCATCACGGTGGAAGACCCGGTCGAATACGTGCACAAGAACAAGTCCTGCCTGATCACCCATCGCGAAGTCGGCGTCGATACCCATAGCTGGCACCACGCGCTGAAGAACACCCTGCGCCAGGCGCCGGACGTGATCCTGATCGGCGAAATCCGCGACACCGAGACGATGGAACACGCGATCGCCTTCGCCGAAACCGGGCACTTGTGCCTGGGCACGCTGCATGCGAACAACGCCAACCAGACGATCGACCGCATCATCAACTTCTTCCCCGAAGAACGGCGCAACCAGCTGCTGGGCGACCTGTCGGCCAACCTGCGCGCGATCATCTCGCAGCGCCTGGTGCGCACCGAAGACGGCAAGGGCCGCAAGGCGGCGATCGAGATCCTGCTCAATACGCCGACCATCGCCGAACAGATCCTCAAGGGCCAGTTCCATGGGATCAAGGAGACCATGGCCAAGTCCAGGGAACTCGGCATGCGCACCTTCGACCAGGCGCTGTTCGACTTGTACAACGAGGGATTCATCGGCTACGACGAAGCAATTCGCAATGCCGATTCGGCCAACGAGCTGCGGTTGCAGATCAAGCTGCGCGCGACCCGTGGCAAGGACGGTGGCGCGGCCGAGGGAGGATTCAACCTTGCGATTACCGAGGAGCCGGAGGAGGAAGAAGAGGGCGAGGACAAGGCGAAGAAGTAACTTATTCTTACTGACAGGCCCTGATTGCACAGGGCCCGTGTCTCTCGGATTTTCAGATGTCTGTTGCATGCGGGTAGAGGGGGAGGCAATCGAATGCAAGTGCCCGCCCGCAGGCGATTCGATGTGAATGTATGACTGTCCGGACAGTCATGGGACACCAGGGCAGTCCAAAGCACTGTCTCAAAAACGCCGCACCTACCCTATCGAACTCCCCACGTCAGATCCACGTAAGCCTCCCGCACTAACCTGAACTCATCCAACGACAGGATGAACGCGGGAGGGAGCCATGAACTATCGGTCCGGTACGCACGGCAAGGCCGCCAGCAAGCCAGCAAAGCAAGGCAGGGTACATCCGCTGCCCGCGCCTCACGCGATCGCGCGGCCCATCGAATGCAGCTCGTTTGCCTCCATCCTGAAACGCCTGGCGCGATTGTCCTTGCGCCGATTCTTCTCGCCCTGACAGCATTACAGTCCATCATGGCTACGTATCAAGCGCCAACCAAGGAACAAGTCAGGGAATACCTGAAGCGCCGCCTTGTCGGCAACGCGCCTGTACCGTCGATCAGTGAAATCCGCAACGAGCTGGGATGGATTGAACGGACGACACCGGAAGATAAACCGGCTTGCGAGAGCCATGTCCTGCCCCAGCGGGAAGACAGCACGGCGTAAGACACTGAATACGCTACGCGCTTTTCTTCTTTTACACCCTGCCCTTTTAGATTATTCCGCCGGCCTCGTACGAACGAGGCCGGCAGTTGCGTACTTCCTTCCGTCCGCAAGCCACATCGCCAACATTCATGCGTGCGACGCGTCTTGCATTTTGAATAACTGGCGCTTTAAACTGGCATCCGCACTTCACGGTGATTCGGTACTGGCTTTACATGCAGTAGGTCACCGGAAATCAGGTGGGACAAGAATTTTTTTGAGGAGTTGAACGTATGCGTATCTCCAGATCGGCCATATCACTGATGGTCGATGATGTTGTGGCCTCCAGCCGCTTTCTTATCTCCCACTTCGGCTTTCGCGAGGCGATGTCGGCCGAGGGCTTCGTGTCGCTTGAGCACGATGATGTCGGGACGGGCATTGTCTTCTTGCAGCACGGCCGTGACTGGCTTCCCGCCGGTTTGAGGGATCCTAACGCCGCCGGAGTGATACTCTCCTTCGTCGTGTCTGATTTGGCCTCCGAAGAGGCACGATTGCGTAGCGAGGGTGTGGAAATCACCATCCCGACTTGGGAGCAACCGTGGGGCGAACGTCTCTTCCGGGTGACTGACCCCAATGGCCTCGCCATTGAGATTGTGGAATGGGCCGCGCCACTTGAGACGTAACGACTAGGGTGATGCGCTCAAGGTACTACGAGATCTCGACCGAAAACCATAGTGCTCTCATGCGCGACGACGGCTTCGAAAAGGTGCGGCGGATAGACGGAGTTTTTTTCCAGCCGGTTCTTGTCGGCACGAAGCCACGGACATAGTGGACCGGTGGGCTCATCCGCCTGCACCGTCTCGCCAGTCTTCCGCCAAAGCTTCCTTTCAGTCAGGCGCAGCGCTATAGCGCGTAGTGGCGTTGCCATGCATGTTTCCGGCAGTCAGATCTCGAGCACGTGTCTTCAGCTTCTTGCATCTTTAATAATTCGAGCATTAAACTGGCTGACCAACGCATGCTGAAGCAATTCAACTTCTAAAGGAACTCACCATGGTATTCCGCCGCTTGCTTCCTCTCCTTCTGGCGCTGAGCGTCCTCTGCATCCCGGCCAAGGCGGAAGACCTGAGCCGGGAAAAGAGGGCGGACATCGAGCGCCTTCTTGAAATGACGGGCGCGCTGGCAATCGGACAGCAGATGGCCGTCGCCACCGCGGCCAACTATACACAATCACTCAAGAAGGTGCGCCCGGATATTCCGCAAGATGCGCTCAACCTGCTGCCTGCCGAGATTGCCGCCGCCTTCGAAGAAAACATCGGCGCGCTCAGGGACCAAATCATTCCGATCTACCACAAGCATTTCACGGCCGCCGAGGTGAAGGAGATGATCCGGTTCTACTCCACGGATCTCGGGCAGAAGATGATCAAAGTCATGCCCACCCTCATGCGGGAAGGAATGCTTGTCGGACAGCGTTGGGGCGAATCCCTGGCACCGAAGATTAACCAGAGGGTGACGAACCGATTGAGGAAGCAAGGGATCAAGATTTGAGGCTTGAGCTTTACGTCTTCCGGCAACAGAAAGGATTCCGGCACATGCCGGGATTTTTTTGTGTCGTTACCGGCTGTCGTTCAATACCAGCGTACCGGGATATTCGCATCGCGCCCAAGTGATATCCTTCGAATGATTTCCGCGCATACCTGTACGGCGTGATGCAAGGCGATGCCTCGAACTCGACCCCGCTTCGATTTGCGCCCAGGAGAAAGGCGGCCTCACATGACACTCTCCATCCGATCCGACTATCGCGAGCTGCCGGCTCCGCGCACGCTGGCAGATCGCTTCATCTGCTTGTGGACGCAGCGGATCGATGAGCTCGGAGGCGATTACAGCCACCCGGTGCTGCCGGACGGATGCGCCGACATCATCTGGATCGGGGATACTGCACCGGTCGTGGCGGGACCCGCTACGCAACGTATCGTTGTTACATTGCCGGCGGGAGCATGCATCATTGGTGCCCGTTTACGGCCTGGCCGATTGGTCTCAGCAACAGGCAATTGCAACGGCGCTTCTGCGCTGCCGTCGGCTATGGTCCGAAGACGTTCCAGCGGTTTCAGCGCTTGCTCGCGTTAACGTCACGGACATCGGCTGTGCACGGAAATCTTGCTTATCTCGCGGACAACGCAGGCTACGCAGACCAGGCGTACATGTGCCGCGAAGTGCGCGCGCTGGCGCACGAGACGCCGCAGAATCTGCTGACGAAGGCCAATACAACCCTTGCCATGTCCGATTTGTTCAATACAAGTACCAGACTTCCAACTCTCACGCTATTTTCAATCGGGAGACGAAACATGATGAAACCGCAGATCACTGTCCTGACGATCGGCGTAGATAGCCTGGAACGGTCGCTGGCTTTCTACCGCGACGGCCTGGGCTTGCAGACTGAAGGGATTATCGGCAAGGAATTCGAGCACGGACAGGTCGTGTTCTTCGAACTGCAAGGCGGTTTGAAGCTCGCACTCTTCGAGCGCGGCAATATTGCCCACGACGCAGGTGTTCCTGTCAGCGGACGCAGTCCGACGGAATTCACTATCGGACATAATGTCGGCAGCAAGGAACGCGTTGACGCCATCATGGCGCAGGCCAAGGCGGCCGGCGCCAGGATCACGAAGGAAGCACAAGAAACTTTCTGGGGTGGTTACGGCGGGTACTTCCAGGATCCGGATGGCCATCTCTGGGAAGTGATCTGGAATCCTGCATGGGAAGCCTAGCAGCGGATTGCCGGCACTTGCGTGAGGTCCGTCGTTGTGCCGGGAAAAAACATAGGCACATACTGAGAAAAATCCCGGCGGACACCGGGATTTTTCTTTATCAACTTACCTGATGTTATAGAACGCCGAACGGCCCGGATAGCCGGTGGCATCCCCCAGGTCTTCCTCGATACGCAACAGCTGGTTGTACTTGGCCATGCGGTCCGAACGCGACATTGAGCCGGTCTTGATCTGCAAGGCATTGGTGCCGACCGCAATATCCGCAATCGTCGAATCCTCGGTCTCGCCCGAACGGTGCGAAATCACCGCGGTGTAACCCGCGCGCTTGGCCATCTCGATCGCCGCAAAGGTCTCGGTCAGCGTACCGATCTGGTTGATCTTGATCAGGATCGAGTTGGCGATGTTCTTCTGGATGCCTTCGCGCAGGATCTTGGTGTTGGTCACGAACAGGTCGTCACCCACCAGCTGCGCCTTCTTGCCCAGCGCATTGGTCAGCGTCGCCCAGCCGTCCCAGTCGTTTTCGGCCATGCCGTCCTCGATCGAGATGATCGGGTACTTGTCGCACCAGGTCGCCAAGAGATTGGTGAAATCGGCCGACGACAGCGACAGGCCTTCACCTTCGAGCTGGTATTTGCCGTCCTTGTAGAACTCGGACGCCGCGCAGTCCAGACCGAGCGCGATCTGCGTGCCCGGCTCATAGCCGGCCTGCTCGATCGCCTGCAGGATCAGCTTGATCGCTTCTTCATGGTTGGCCACGGACGGTGCGAAGCCGCCTTCGTCGCCGACCGCGGTGGTCAGGCCCTTGTCGTGCAGGATCTTCTTGAGGGTGTGGAACACTTCGGCGCCGTAGCGGATCGCTTCACGGAAGCTCGGAGCGCCGACCGGGATGATCATGAATTCCTGCAGGTCCAGGTTGTTGTCGGCGTGCGCGCCGCCGTTGATGACGTTCATCATCGGCACCGGCATCTGCATCGCGCCGGAGCCGCCGAAGTAGCGGTACAGCGGCAGGCCGGATTCCTCGGCAGCGGCTTTGGCAACGGCCATGGACACGGCCAGGGTGGCATTGGCGCCCAGGCGGGACTTGTTCTCGGTG
This sequence comes from uncultured Noviherbaspirillum sp., assembly GCA_966212545.1. Lineage (GTDB taxonomy): Bacteria > Pseudomonadota > Gammaproteobacteria > Burkholderiales > Burkholderiaceae_D > Noviherbaspirillum. Next base: position 2,481 of record CBIHRW010000044.1, on the reverse strand, counting down.
CCGTCCAGGTCGATCAGGGTGCGGTCGATCTGCGCCTGTCCATTGGCGTCCATGTCGATGATCGCGTCTGCAATCTCGGTGTTGATGTTCTGGCAGGCGTTGAGCACGCCCTTGCCCATGTAACGGCTCTTGTCGCCGTCGCGCAGTTCGATGGCTTCGCGCGAGCCGGTGGAGGCGCCGGAGGGCACGGCTGCGCGGCCCATGACGCCGGATTCCAGGAACACGTCGCATTCGACGGTGGGGTTGCCGCGGGAGTCGATTACTTCGCGGCCGATGATGTCTATGATGGCGGTCATTGGTTTGTCCTGTTGTTGTTAGGTTGTTGGTAAATGTGAATAGAGAAAGACGCTTGCAATGCATGTCCGCTGGCGGGTGGTGCGGTTGATTCGGCGCTTCCCTTTTCCCCGTCATTCCCGCGAAGGCGGGAATCCATATGCACGTTGATGCTTTGGACTCACTATGGATTCCCGCCTTCGCGGGAATGACGGGGTAGGGGAGCCGGGCAGTTAAGGAAGGTGCCCGCATGCGCGCTGTTTTGAAGGTTTTACGCGCCCAAACTCGCCCGATCCATCCCGATCTGCACGATCTTCATCGAATTGGTCCCGCCGACTTGTCCCATCGGCTCGCCCCAGGTCAGGACGATCAGGTCGCCTTTCTGCACCACGCCTTTATCGATGAGCAGGTGCTCGGCATCGCGCAGGACGGTTTCCCGGTCGCCGGTCTGTACATGCTCGACGGCCGTCACATTACGGTACAAGGCCGCTTTACGCCGCGTGCCGACATGTGGCGTCAAGGCGTAAATCGGGATGTCGATGTTATGGCGGCTCATCCACAATGCCGTTGAACCCGAATCGGTCAGCGCGACGATTGCCTTCACGCGCAGGTGGTAGGCGGTGAATAGCGCGCCATAGGCGATCGACTGGTCGATGCGGGTGAAGTGCACATTGAGGAAATCGGTGTCCAGCTTGACGACATCCGCCTTCTCCGCTTCCACGCAGATGGCTGCCATGGCTTCCACGGTCTCAATGGGATACTTGCCGGAAGCGGTCTCCGCCGAGGTCATGACGGCGTCCGTGCCGTCCAGCACGGCGTTGGCGACGTCGCTGACTTCCGCGCGCGTCGGCACTGCGTTGACGATCATGGACTCCATCATCTGGGTCGCGGTAATCGCCAGCTTGTTCGACGCGCGCGCCATCTTGATCATGCGCTTCTGCAATGCCGGCACCGCCGCGTTGCCGATTTCCACCGCGAGGTCGCCGCGCGCGACCATGATGCCGTCGGACGCATCCAGGATTTCCTGCAGCAGTGGAATCGCTTCCGCCCGCTCGACCTTGGCGATCATCAAGGGTTTGCGGCCATATGGTTCGCCGGCGATATTGGCCAGCTGGCGCGCCATGATCATGTCCGAGGCATTCTTGGGGAAGGACACTGCGACGTAGTCGGCGCCAAGGCTGACCGCGGTCTTGATGTCTTCCATATCCTTGGCCGTCAGCGCCGGCGCCGACAGGCCGCCGCCCTGGCGGTTGATGCCCTTGTTGTTGGACAGTTCGCCGCCGATCTTGACGGTGGTATGGATTTCGTTGCCATGCACGGAGTCCACTTTCAGCACGATCAAGCCGTCGTTGAGCAGGAGCACATCTCCGACTTTCAGGTCGCGCGGCAGGTCCTTGTAGTCGAGACCGACGCGCTGCTCGTTGCCGAGTTCGCAATCGGCATCGAGAATGAACTTCGTCCCCGACTCGAGGAAGATCTTGCCGTTCTCGAACTTGCCGACACGGATCTTCGGCCCTTGCAGGTCGGCCATGATGGCGACTTCGGCGCCGCAAATGCCGGCGGCTTCGCGGACCAGTTGAGCACGGTTGATATGGTCTTGCGCCTTGCCGTGGGAGAAGTTCAGGCGCACGACATTGACCCCGGCCCGGATCATGCGCGTCAGGGTCTCGAGGTCGCTGGAGGCCGGGCCGATGGTAGAGACGATCTTGGTGGAACGCGGCATGGCGATCCCTTTCAAGGAAAGTGATTATTTGGCGGACATCAACGCCACAGTGGTATCGAGCATGCGGTTGGAGAAGCCCCACTCGTTGTCGTACCAGGACGATACCTTCACCAGACGGCCGGACACCTTGGTCAGCGTCGCATCGAAGTTGCTCGACGCCGGGTTGTGGTTGAAGTCCACCGACACCAGCGGCTCGGTGTTGTAGGTCAGGATGCCCTTCAGCGCGCCGGCGGCGGCAGCATCCTTCATGATCTGGTTCACTTCGTCGACCGTGGTGTCACGGGCAGCGATGAACGACAGGTCGACGATCGACACGTTGATGGTCGGTACGCGAATCGCGTACCCGTCCAGCTTGCCGTTCAGTTCCGGCAATACCAGGCCGACCGCGGCAGCGGCGCCAGTCTTGGTCGGGATCATCGACTGGGTGGCCGAACGGGCGCGGCGCAGGTCTTCATGCATCACGTCGGTCAGCACCTGGTCGTTGG
>CBIHRW010000043.1:0-36516 GCA_966212545.1 uncultured Noviherbaspirillum sp. | reverse complement strand
GCGCACCAAACTGAAATACCTCTATCCGAAAATCAAAGAGTGATGGACTACTAGATCGAGACCCGCGCGCGAACCAGCGTGCGGATTTCGTCACGCGTCACTTTGCCATCGTGGTTGGCGTCGATGCGATCGAAGTTGTCGACGACGCGCGACAGATTTGCCGTCTTTGCTTCGGAGCGGGTCAATGCGCCGTCGCCGTCCTTGTCGGCTGTCTTGAACTGTTCGCTGAATTTGCTGACCGGGCGAGGTGGCTTCTCGGTGGAGGATTGGGCAATCGCCATACCGCCGCCGAACAGGGCGCCGATGAGCATGGATAGCAGGACGTATTGCATGGCTTTCTCCGTACAGCATCTGTCACGCTTTTACTGTACGTAGGGCAAGAAAGTTTCTCCAAAGCATTTACGCCTTGTTACAGATTGAAAGAATGGCCATGCGCAACCGGCATCGAGTGGCGATGCCGAAATGGCAAGCTGTCAGGGTGCTGCAGCGCCGCAAGCAAGCTTCAGGAAGCGCGCAAACGCCTCCGCAGCCGGGGCTTGGGCTTTGGATGTCCTGCGAACGATGCCGATTTCCATTGGCGGTACGACGTCGGTGATAGGGCGGGCTTCGATCTTTCTTCCATCCAGTGTCCACGGCCGGAACACCAGGTCGGAAAGGATGGCCACCCCCAGGCCGAGGCCGACGAAAGTGCGTACCGCTTCCATCGATTCGGTTTCCAGCAGCAGGTTGGGCGTCAGCCCGCGCTTCTGCCAGTAGCGTTTCGCCGATTCGCCGGCATCGTCGACCATGATCTGGATCAGCGGATATTGCGCAATCTCTTTCAACGACACTTCGCTCGTCGAGCACAGCGGATGGTCGCTGGCGGTCCATAGCTGCCGGCGCGAGCGGACCAGAGGCTCGCCGACCAGTCCCTTCGATGGGCCGACATTGGACGTGACCGCAATCGCGACATCGACGTCGCCGTTCTTCACGGCTTCCTCCAGTTCCAGCCGGTGCAGCTCCATCAGCTTGAGCCGGACGCCGGGGTGGGTGCGCTGGAAGCGCGCCAGGTACTGCGGCAGGAAGTAGCCCATCACGGTGTAGGACGCGGCAATGCGGATCTCGCCCGACACGTCATAGGTGCGGAAGGCCGGTGCGCGTACTGCATCGTTCAGCGCGTTCAGCACATGCTGCGCGTGTTGTACGAAGTGATGACCTTCGGCGGTGAGCGTGACGCCGTGGGGATGACGATCAAAAAGCTTGACGCCCAGCAGGCTCTCCAGCGACGCGATCGCGTTGGTGATTGCGGTCTGCGAGACGTGGACCGCGTGGGCCGCGAGGGAAAACTGGCCGGTTTCCGCAGCGGCGAGAAAGTAGCGAAGCTGGCGCGTGGAGATGTCCTGAATAGCCATTCGATTTTCGAATATCTGGTTCATCAAAATTATATTTTACTCACGACGGCGGAATTCATATAGTTATTGTCGAAGCATATAAAACGCGGCGACCGTCACATGGGCGACCGACGTAAAGAACGTGCCAGCCACACCATGGCGGGCAAGAAAACATCCGCATTCTGAACAGAATGGATAGCTTGGAGGCAAATCAATGAACGCACCCCTGGATGCCGGTCAGCGTCAGCTGCTGGAAAACATTTCCCTAGACGACAAGTTCACCCTGGAAAGCGGCCGCGCCTTCCTCACCGGCACACAGGCATTGATCCGCCTGCCGATGATGCAGCGTCAGCGCGACCTGAAGGCGGGACTGAATACCGCCGGCTATGTCACCGGCTATCGCGGCTCCCCGCTCGGCAACGTCGACATGACCGCGATGAAGGCGCGCAAGTATCTTGAAGCGCACCACGTCAAGTTCCACCCCGGCATGAACGAAGATCTCGCCGCGACCGCGGTCTGGGGTACGCAGCAGGTCAACCTGTTCCCCGGCGCGAAATACGACGGCGTGTTTTCCATGTGGTACGGCAAGGGCCCGGGCGTGGACCGCTGCGGCGACGTCTTCAAGCATGCCAACATGGCCGGCACCGACAAGCGCGGCGGCGTGCTGGTGCTGGCGGGCGATGACCACGCGGCAAAGTCCTCCACCGCCGCGCACCAGAGCGAACACATCCTCAAGGCCTGCGGCATCCCGGTGCTGTATCCGTCTTCCATCCAGGAATACCTCGACTACGGCCTGCACGGCTGGGCACTGTCGCGCTATACCGGCCTGTGGGTGTCGATGAAATGCGTGACCGACCTGGTCGAGTCCGGCGCGACCGTGGAAGTCGACCCGCATCGCCAGCAGATCATCATCCCCACTGATTTCGAACTGCCGCCGGGCGGCCTCAACATCCGCTATCCGGACGCCGTGCTGGAGCAGGAAGCGCGCATGAACCACTACAAGTGGTATGCCGCGCTTGCCTACGTCCGCGCCAACAAGCTCAACCAGATCATCTGGGACAGCCCGCATGCGCGCATCGGCATCGTCACCGCCGGCAAGTCCTACCTCGACACTCGCCAGGCGCTGGCCGACCTCGGCATCGACGAGAACGTGGCAAGGGATATCGGCATCCGCCTGTACAAGATCGGCATGACCTGGCCGCTCGAAGCGGAAGGCGTACGTGCCTTCGCGCAGGGCCTTGAAGAGATCATCGTCGTCGAAGAGAAACGCCAGATCCTCGAATACCAGCTCAAGGAAGAGCTCTACAACTGGCGCGACGACGTGCGTCCACGCGTGGTCGGCAAGTTCGACGACACCGGCGAGTGGAGCGGCAATCACCGCGACGGCCACGGCAACTGGCTGCTGCCGGCGACCTATGAATTGAACCCAGCGCAGATCGCGCGGGCGATCGCCACCCGTATCTCCAAATATTTTGCCGGCCATCCGATCGAGCAGCGCGTGAAGGAGCGCATTGCCTACCTGGAAGCGAAGGAAGCCGTGCTCAAGGTCGGCAGCGTCAAACCCGATCCGGCCAAGGACCGCATTCCGCATTTCTGCTCCGGCTGTCCCCACAACACCTCGACCAATGTCCCCGAAGGCAGCCGCGCGCTGGCCGGTATCGGCTGTCACTACATGGTGCTGTGGATGGACCGCAAGACCTCGACCTTCACCCACATGGGCGCGGAAGGCGTGACCTGGGTCGGCCATGCACCGTTCACCAACGAGCAGCATGTGTTCGCCAACCTGGGCGACGGCACCTACTTCCACTCCGGCATCCTGGCCATCCGTGCCGCCGTCGCAGGCAAGGTCAATATGACCTACAAGATCCTGTACAACGATGCGGTGGCGATGACAGGCGGCCAGCACGTCGATGGCCCGCTCGACCCGGGAATGATCTCGCGCCAGATCGCCGCCGAGGGCGTCAACCCGATCGTCGTAGTCACCGACGAGCCGGACAAGTATCCGGCTGGTTACAACTGGGCGCCGGGTGTCACCGTGCGCCATCGCGATGAACTGGATGCGGTGCAGAAGGAACTGCGCGAAGTGAAGGGCGTGTCGGCCATCATCTACGACCAGACCTGCGCATCCGAAAAGCGCCGCCGCCGCAAGAAGACCGGCCCGGACGGCAAGCCGCTCTATCCTGATCCGGCCAAGCGTGCCGTGATCAATGAGGCTGTGTGCGAAGGCTGCGGCGATTGCAGCGTCAAGTCCAACTGCCTGTCGGTGGAACCGCTCGAGACGGAATTCGGCCGCAAGCGCCAGATCAACCAGTCGTCGTGCAACAAGGACTTTTCCTGCGTGAAGGGCTTCTGCCCGAGCTTCGTCACCGTTGAAGGCGGACAGCTGAAGAAACCGAAGAAGGCCGCTGTCAATGACGACGCCGGCGCGAAGAAGTTGCCGATCCTGCAGGGCAGCAAGCTGCCGCAGCCGGTACTGCCGAGTGCCGCGCAGCCGTTCGGCGTCCTCGTCACCGGCATCGGCGGCACGGGCGTGATCACCATCGGCCAGATCCTGGCGATGGCCGCGCACCTGGAAAGCAAGGGCGTGTCGGTGCTCGACATGACCGGCCTGGCGCAGAAGGGCGGCGCGGTGATGTCGCATGTGCGCATTGCCGACCGGCAGGAAGACATTTACTCCACCCGCGTAGGCACCGGCGCGGCCGACCTCGTGATCGGTTGCGACGAAATCGTGACCGCCAGCCGCGATGCGCTCAGCCGCATGGGCGAGGGCCGCACGCATGCCGCAGTCAACGCGACCTCGGCGCCGACCGCAGCGTTCGTGAAGAATCCGAACTGGCAGTTCCCGGCATCCACGGCAGAGAACGATGTCCGCACTGCCTGCGGCGCCGACCGCGTCGATTTCATCAACGCCGGCAAGGTGGCTACTGCATTGATGGGCGACAGCATTGCGACCAATATGTTCATGCTCGGCTATGCGTGGCAGAAGGGTTGGGTGCCCCTGTCCGAGGCGGCGCTGATCAAGGCAATCGAACTCAACGGCGTGTCCATCGAGTTCAACAAGCAGGCATTCGTCTGGGGCCGCAATGCCGCGCATGATTGGGCAGCTGTCGAACGCCTCGCGAAGCTGAATGACGTCCAGGCACAAGTGATCGACTTCAAGCGTACGCCTTCGCTCGAATCCACCGTCGAGACGCGCGTCGAGTTCCTGACCAAGTACCAGGATGCGGCCTATGCCGAACAGTACCGTGCGTTTGTCGAGAAAGTGCGTGCCGCCGAATCCGAGGTTGTCGGCGAAGGCCGCGCATTGAAGCTGACCGAGGCGGTTGCGCGCTACCTCTTCAAGCTGATGGCCTACAAGGACGAGTACGAAGTCGCGCGCCTGCATGCGGACACCGCGTTCAAGGCCAAGATCGAAGGCATGTTCGAAGGCGACTACAAGGTCAAGTTCCATCTCGCGCCGCCGCTGTTCGCCAAGCGCGATGCGGAAGGTCACCTGGTCAAGCAGGAATTCGGTCCGTGGATGATGAAGGCTTTCGGCGTGCTGGCGAAGTTGAAGTTCCTGCGCGGTACGGCTTTTGATCTCTTTGGCCACACCGAGGAGCGCAAGATCGAGCGCGCGCTGATCGGCCAGTACCGTGCCACTATCGAGGCCCTGCTGCCGAAACTGACGATGCTGAACTTGCCGAAGGCCGCAGCCATTGCCAGCATTCCGGAAGATATCCGCGGTTTCGGCCATGTGAAGGAGAAGAACCTGAAGGCGGCAAAGGAGAAGGAAGCCGCGCTGCTGAAGGAGTTCGACGCGCCCCTCGCACCGTCGTCCTCGTCTTCCCAGCACGCAGCCTGAGACGGTTGTAGATCGACTTGCCGCCGGTCCGGTATTCCGGGCCGGCGGTTTTTTCATTGAGCAACTTGATGCACGAAGAATTGATTCGGGAGTGGCTTTCCGCTGATGCGCTCCGTATGCGCGCGTTGCGGGCGGCCGGTGAGATGGGCTTGCCGGACTGGTGCCTGGCCGCCGGTTTCCTGCGCAATCTCGTCTGGGACAGGTTGCATGGCTTCGAGACGCCGACACCGCTGGAGGACATCGACCTCGTCTACTTCGACCCGTCCTGCGCGACGCGAGAACATGACCGCGACATCGAAGCGCGACTGGGTGCAATCGAGCCGGACCTGCCATGGTCGGTACGCAACCAGGCGTACATGCACGAGCGTAATGCCGATGCGCCTTACCGATCGACGGTGAATGCGATGAGTTATTGGGTGGAGCAGGAAACCGCCGTGGGGGTACGCCTCAGCCAGAACGACTGCATCGAGGTCGTGACGGCGTTTGGTCTGGAAAGCTTGTTTGCAATGACGATTACGCCGAACAGCCGTAAGCGGAACGCTGCTGCGGAATTGTCGGCGCGACTGGCGAGAAAGAATTGGTTGACGATCTGGCCCGGCTTGCGGGTCAATTCATGAGGACTCAGGCAAGCTGATAGCGCAGCGCAGACAACTCGATGTGCGTAAGAATGACGGCGCTTTTCAGTTCGTAATTCATGCCGTCGGAAGGATGGATGTGTCGCTGTGCCTGGTAGCTGATGCGTGCCAGGTCGTCGACCGTTTCGCGCACACTGCGCTCGTCCTCCGATGCCAATGCGATCTGCGCCTGGCTCGAGCGTTGTCCGAGTTGCTGCACGTAGTCCCTGATTTCGTCGGGGATGGTGCCGTCCGTATCGCATGCACGGATGGCGTGATAGATCGTACGGTCGATAAAACCGAGACGTTGCTGGATTTCCTCACGTTGTACGTTCATTCGAGGCTCCTCTTTGTGAACCCTGTACAAGTACGATCGGCCGACTCTGATGAGACCTTGACGGTACGGCATTGGTCAAGGTCGGGTACAACGCCTGAAGCGGGGTTTTCGTCAGAGCAGGATTAGGTAATACGTCTACAGCGAAGTTCCTTGTATCCCGGATGCGTAAGGGCGCCGCATCCGTCTCCAGCGGGTTAGCGGTCGCCCTTGCATGACAAACGCCGCAGCCTTATTTTGCGCCGGCTCACGGCGCGGATCAATGCGCACTGCACAATGTCTAACAGGCACCTGTTCGACTGAAAAATTGATGCGCCGCGCAACGCTCGCCGCACTGCAGCATTGCGCGAAACATCAGGCGATGGAAGGTGACGAAATGCGTGCTGAAGAGGCGGGAGTAGGCAAGAGGTCGGCATTGATCCACATCGGCTGCGCGGGATGGAGCGTGCCCGGGGCGGTGCACGAGCATTTCCCCGAGGCGGGCACGCATCTGGTCCGCTACGCATCGGTATTCGATGCGGTCGAAATCAATACCTCGTTTTACCGCCCGCACCGCGCCGCGACTTACGCGCGCTGGCGCGACAGTGTGCCGGAATCCTTCCGGTTCTCGGCCAAGGTTCCCAAGGCAATCACACACGAGGCACGGCTGCAGGGCGTGGATGACGCGCTGGAGAAATTCGTCGGGGAGGTGAGCCACCTGGAACGCAAGCTCGCATGCCTGCTGGTGCAACTGCCGCCCAGCCTGGCCTTCGATGCACAGCTTGTGCGGCGCTTCTTTCGGAGATTGCGCGCGCTCACTCCTGTCGATGTCGTGGTCGAACCGCGGCACAGGAGCTGGTTTACGCCGGCGGCGGCCGACATCGTCTCAGGCCTTGGCGTATCGTATGTCGATGCGGATCCTGCAGTGGCACCGCTGCCTTTCGAAGACAGCCTCGCGCGCACGGCGTACCTTCGGCTTCACGGCTCACCTGTCATTTACCACTCCGCCTACCCCGATGCCTTCCTCGACCAGCTCGCGCAACGCATTACGCGCCATGCCGATGCCGGTCGGCATGTCTGGTGCATCTTCGACAATACGGCCAGCGGCGCGGCGGTGCCTAATGCCTTGTCCCTGACTGCCCGTCTTCGCCTGCTTGAAGCTGCACCGGCTTGAGTGCCGGATTGCCCGTACCGGCGTCGCTGCCGGGGGTTTTCACCACGGTGACGGTGCAGTCCGCCAGTGCCACCACTTCCGACGACACGCTGCCGAGATAACGCCGGAAAGCCGAGCTGCCGCGTGAGCCGATGACGATATGGTCCACGGCGTTGACGTTCGCATAATCAATGATTGCCGCGGCTACGTCAGGTGCCGCCAGCACGTGGTAGGTAATCTTTTCAGGGGGAATGCCAAGCGGCCTGGCCCAATGTTTCAGTCCGACCAGATGCTTGACATGGATGTTGCGCCCCTCCTTGTCGACCAGCTCGTCCATCCCGATACGGTTGGTTTTCTGCACGGTCACACAGGCGAGACGGGCTCCCGGTTCTGTCTGCAGCACGCGGCGCGCCGCTACGCGCAACGATTCCGCCAGTGCTTCAGAGCCATAGTTCAGGTCGACTGCGACCACGATGATCGGCGCATGTGTGAGCTGCGTCGAAGCCGACTGCTGCGGCATCGACTCCATCCCCATCGAGCGGAACCAGCGGCGCGCCATCTTGAACATGCCGTCACGCACGCGCTTCTGCGCGCGTGCCGTGAGTTGCACCTGATCCGGATTCTGCAGCTCGAACGCCAGTTGTGCGGCGGTGTCGTGGCGCTTGGCCGGATTGACTTCGAGGCAGCGCAGAATGATTTCCTGCAGCCAAGGCGGTACCTTCGGGTTCAGCGCGTGCGGCGGCACCGGATCGCGGTACAGGCGACGGCGCAGGCCGGGGACGGAAGTCGGAAAGCCGTAGGGACGTTCGCCGGTCACCAGGTGATACATCAGCACGCCGAGCGCGAACAGGTCGCTGCGCGGATCGTTGCGGATGTGCAGTACCTGTTCCGGCGAGATATACGGTCCCGTGCCCATCGGCAGGCGGAACTCCTCGGCCAGCAGGTCCGGCAGCTTGTCGTGGCGTGCAAGACCGTAATCGATCAGGATGGCCTCGCCGGTTTCGCGGAACATGATATTGCTCGGTTTGATGTCGAGGTGGATCACGTTCTGGCGGTGCAGGTCGTGCAGCGCAGTGGCGACGCGAATGCCGATGGAAACGACTTCCTCGACCGGCAACGGCGCCGCGTCGAAACGCGCGCGCAGCGACTTGCCGGCGATTTCCTCCATCACGATATAGGGCTGGCCGGTGAAATCGCCGGACGCCACGAAATGGGGAACGTGGATGCCGGTCAGTTTGGGCATGATCATCTGCTCGACCTCGAAGCCGACGATGGCCGCCGGGTCGGTGTTGTCGCCCAGGATGGGGATCTTCATCAGCAGGCGCGGATCACCGTCCTTGCCGTCGACGCGGGTGACATGCCACAGCGTCGCCATTCCGCCCTTGTGCAGCTTTTCCCCGACGCGGAAACCGTCGATCACCATGCCCGGGTGGAGGCGGCTCATCTTCCGTGCGCGAGGCGGTTGCCGATGCTTTGCGGCAGGCCCGCAGCGCGGATCTTGGCCGCTGCGGTTTCGTAGTCGTAGGGCACGCGGAAGTAGGTCAAGTCGTGCGTCGCATCGTCGAACAGTGCATAGCAGGCGGCCGGATTGCCATCGCGCGGCTGGCCGGCCGAGCCGGGCAGCACCAGCCACCGGCGCTGCGTGCCGAGCGGGATGCTGCTGTCGCCGGTGGGTACGAAGGAGGAAACCTTGCCGGTAGGCGACAGGTTGTACAGCGCCGGCTCATGCACATGGCCGCAGAAGGTGATGCGGGCGCGGGTCGCGTGCATGCTCTTGATGGCTTCCAGCGTGCCGGTGATGTATTCCCAGCTCTTCGGATCGGCAGCCGTCGCGTGCACGAACAGCAGGTTGTTGTGCTCCTGCGTGAGCGGCAGCTTGTCGAGGAAAGCGAGCTGGCTTTCGTTGAGCTGCGCGCGAGTCCAGTCGACCACCTCGCGCGCTTGCGGGTTCATGTGCCTGGACGCGGTCTGGGTGACGGCAACGTCATGGTTGCCCTGGACGGCGAAGGCGCCGCGTTCAACATGGTCCATCACGGTATCAACCACCCACGCCGGATCGGCGCCGTAGCCCACCAGGTCACCCAGGAAGGCATAACGTTGGGCATTGCGTTCCTTGGCATGGGCAAGGCAGGCAATCATCGCCTCGCGATTGGCGTGGATGTCGGTCAGGATGGCGATCAGCATGGACGGGCGCTTCAGTCAGGGGATGTGGTTTTGCCAAGCAGGATATCTCTCCCGCTATCCTACTCCCCCTACCTTTGAGTTTGCTTACATCCCTGGTGAGCGTTCTTTAGCCGAGGGTAAGCAAGTCGTTCGAATACCGCAATCGCTGCGAAAGAAGGCGGGCGATATTGCGGAACAGCTTGCTGGAGATGTCCGGAAATTTGACGATCTGGTCGCCGTCGAGGCGCAGCAGGCGGCAGTGGTGGATTGCCTTGACCGAAGCAGAGCGGCTGCGGCATTCGATCAGCGACATCTCGCCGAAACACTCGCCGGGGCCAAGTTCCTTGATCAGTTTCTGGATGGTGAGCGAGCGCTTGTAGATGGCCGTCTTGCCAGCCAGGATGACGAACAGATGATGGTCCTGCTCGCCTTCCCGGATCGGATAGTCGCCGGCCTTGCATTCGACCAGTTCGGCTTCCGCCAGCAGGCGGGCCAGCTCGGGTTGCTCGAGGCCGCGGAACAGGTCGAGGCGGAGCAGCAACTGGTAGGTCTCAGGCTCGCAATGGACGGACATGGCTTCCTTTCAGAGTGGGCCTGAGGCAAGGGTAGAGCGGATTTCCAAGCCTGTCTACGCTGTGCCGGCAATAAACTGCCGATATCCCTTCGCGCGCAATTCGCAGGCCGGGCATTTGCCGCAGCCGTAGCCCCAGTCATGCAGCTCGCCACGTTCGCCAAGATAGCAGGTATGCGTATCGGCGCGGATCAGGTCGACCAGAGGCGTGCCGCCGATGTCCTGCGCCAGCCGCCAGGTGGCCGCCTTGTCGATCCACATCAGCGGCGTTTCGAGCTTGTAGCGCGTTGCCATGCCAAGATTCAGCGCGACCTGCAGGGCCTTGATCGTGTCGTCACGGCAGTCCGGATAGCCGGAGAAATCGGTTTCGCACATGCCGCCCACCAGTACATCCAGTCCGCGCCGATAGGCGACGGTCGCGGCGACCATCATGAACAGCAGGTTGCGGCCGGGGACGAAGGTGTTGGGCAAGCCGTTCGCCTGCATCGCGATCTCGACGTCGGCGGTCAGCGCGGTGTCCGAGATCTTGCCGAGCAGCGACAGGTCGATCATATGGTCTTCGCCCAGCCTGGCGCTCCATTCGGGCGACAGCGCGCGCATCTTCTGCAGCAGGGTCGGGCGCACGCTCAGCTCGATCGCGTGCCGTTGTCCGTAGTCGAAGCCGATGGTCTCGACCTTGGCATAGCGGGCCAGCGCCCATGCGAGGCAGGTGGTCGAATCCTGTCCACCGCTGAACAGGACGAGTGCGCCGGAAGCGCTTTGAGTGAGAGACATGCTTGTTCCGTCAGGGTAATTGCAATGCCGGCATTGTAGCGCCGGCAGCGCCGGTCACCGCGTCTTCCCGCTTATAGCGCGCAGGGTCTGCTCGATATAGTCCCCGTTGTCTTCACTGTACCGGATGCGTGCCGGATACCACTCCATCGACGGCGCAAGCCAGATGTCGATATGCTGGTCGGTGGAATCGGCCGGGCGCACCCGCGTGATGTGCAGCGTATTCAGTTCGCCGAGCGGGGTGCCGATCTTCTCCTGCCTGACGACGCGGAAGCTCCACGGCTCCGCATAGCGTACGCCAGCGACGACAAAGTCCCAGGTCGCGTCGGGTTTCACCTTGCCACGTGCGGCGCGGGCCACCGCGACCAGTTCCCAGATCACGCTGTTGCGATCCTGTTCGCCGCCCTTGATCGGATAGGTCTGCTCCGAATTGGTGAAGCGGATCGTGCCGGCGGCCCGGTCGAACGAGGTCGTCGCCGGCTCCTTGCGAAAGCGCTTTTCGGAGTAGCTTTCAGGCGCCAAACCAAAGGTATCGACGCCGCCTTCGCTGCGCGCATCGAGGATTTTTCCGATGAGCACCGCACGTGCCTCGTTGGTCGCATGAAACCGGCCACCCTGGAACGACCAGCGCATGATTCCTTCGCCCTCGACGCGGATACCCTTCTGCCTTGCCTTGATGGTGTAGGCAAGCTCGGCCGAAGGCGGCAGGTCGGTCTTGTACTTCGTCGCGGGAGCGGCGGCGGCCGTTCCCATGATTAGCATGCCGAAGAGGGTGAATGCGGGTTTGATCGAGTGCGTCATTCGTTTCCTGAAGAGGCGGCAGCCGGGGCGCGCGGCGTGAGTTCCGCCAGCAGCATGTCGAGCCAGTCCCCGTTTGCATACGTAAAGCGGACCTTGGCCGGATACCACTCATGCTGCGGCGCCAGCCAGATATCGATCCTCTGGTCATAGGAGCCGGGCTTTGGCGCGCGCACGACGTGCCAGGCCGTCATGGTTCCGTGCGGTGTGGCGATTTCTTCCTGACCGACGACATCCATGCGCCAGGTATCGGCATCGCGCGCACCCGCTACCGTGATGTCGAACGCCGTGCCCGGCGCAAACTGTGCCGGATCGCCGCGGCCGATGCCGGCCAGTTGCCAAATGATGCTGGCGCGGTCCTGCTCGCCACCCTTGTACGGATACACCGCCTGCGATGCGGAAAAGCTGATCTTCCCCTGCTGGAAGTGGGTGTTGGTCATCGCCTTGCGCCAGGGCTTTTCGCTGTAGAGGACAGGGGCGATCCCGAATTCGTTCACGGCGCCTTCGCTGCGGAAATTCAAGACCGTGATCTTGAACAGGAAGGAAATGCTTGCTTCCCCGGTGATGGCGTACGTCTGGCCGCCCGCGTCCCAATGGAACATGCCGGTTCCATGCCATTGCTTGCCGTCCCGTAAGGCCTGCACTTCATACTTCAGTTCGGCGGAGGGTGGGAGGTCAAACTTGAAATTGCCCGCCGGGTCGCCGGCTTGGGGAACGGCCTCGGCAGCCTCGGCCGTTTCGGGCTGGGAGGCGGCTGGTTCTGTCTCGACCGCATCGGCAATGGCGACCGGCGATTCCTCCTCGACGGGGGCGGCCGCGGTCACCGCTTCCGTCGCCGTTTGTGCCGGCGGCGGTGCGGCCGGACGCGGCTTTGGCTTGCGCACCGGCTTGCTTTTCGGCTTCGGCGCCACGGGCTTTGCGGCTTCGGCTTTGACAATGGGCGGTGGCAGCAACTCGGTCGCGATCACCGACGGTGATTCGTTGCGGAACCCCGGCAGCGCGATACGTCCGTTGGCCCAGTTGAAGAGGATTAGATGCCACAGCAGCGACGCCAGCAGGGCGGCCGGCAGCATGATCCGGCGGGCGGATCCTTGCGCAGCGGGCTGCCGGGATTGTACTGACGTGGAATTGCGGGCCATCCCGCTAGTGTAACAACCTCGCCGTGCGGCGATGTGATGCGATACAAAGTTTCATGGTGTTAACGCAAACGACCGGGTTTTTACGGTGCGCTCTGCACCTGATTTTGAGCAGGTACACGCAAAACGGGCTGCGATAAGATCGGAACCTTTATCATTCTGTTCACTCAGCTAGACTGTTATGCTGCACTTATTTGCCGACGGAGGGTAATCATGATTAATCCGAACATACCGAATATGCCCAACATCCCGGGGATGGGGGCAATGACGGATACGCTTGATTTCGTCAAGAACCTGTGGGGCAGCATGGGCTTGCCGGGGATGAACGTACCCGGCATGTCCGCGTTGAATGTGCCCGGCATGGTGATGCCCACGCTCTCGGTCGACGAGATCAACAAGAAGATCTCGGACCTCAAGGCAGTGGAATCCTGGCTCAGTTTGAACATGACCATGTTGCGCAGTACGATCCAGGCGCTGGAAGTGCAGGCGGCAACGATTTCCACGCTGCAGACGATGGGTGAACGCTTCACCGCGTCGATGCAGCCGTCCGGCGAAGCGCACGCCCAGCCGGCAAGCACCTCTGGCGCGACGAGGACGGGCAACGGCGCGAACGGTCATGCCGGCGAGCGCGCCCATGCCGGCGCACCCGAGCCGAGCAGCAAGGATGAACAGGACGCGGCCAGCCTCACTGCACCGCTGGTCAATGCCGCCGCGTGGTGGAACATGCTGCAGGACCAGTTCACGCAGGCGGTCAACACCGCGATGACGGAAACCCAGGCGGTGGCTGCCGCCGCGACGGCGCCGGTTACCGAGAAACCGAAGGCCAAGGCGAGCACAAAGCCGAAGACCTCGTCCGCATCGACCGCCTCGTCATCGTCCAGTACGACGCGCAAGCGCAAGACAAGCAAGTAAGGCAACGAAGTAAGACGGGAAAATAAGAACACAATCGAGGGGCCCGCGCCAAAGTCAGCCGCGGGCCTCGCGTTGCTCCTTCGGGACCGCCGCACTTGGGCGCGCCACCTTCAACCTTCCCGCCAGCCACAGCGAGACCAGGCTGCAAGCCACCGCAAAATACCCCACGATGTTGTAGTGCTCGATCTGCCCGGCCGCATTGCGGCTGATGATCAGACCCGCGACCAGGGAGGCCAAGCCGGATGCCAGCATCTGCACCGACGATCCCAGGCTCATGAAGGTACCGCGCACCTGGACAGGCGCAACGGCGGTGACCATCGCCATGCCGGGAATCATCCGGCCGGAGACCAGGATGAAGAACAGGGTCGAATTGGCCAGCACGATCCACCACGGTGCCGGAACGAGATGCGTCGTGACCAGGATAGGCACGAAGGACGCGACGGCGACCCAGCGGAAGGTACGCAGTTTCCCATGCCTGTCCGCGAGCTTGCCAATCAGGCGGGACGTCAACAACGTCGCCGCCCCTCCGGCCAGGTAGACCAGCGTAATGAAGCTTTCCGTCATGCCCACGTTGGCCGTGTAGTACAGCGCGATGTAGGGAATCACGCTGAAGTTCATCATCAGCAGGCCCACGAACAAGTAGGCCTTCAGGTGGTCCGGGTGCCTTGCCACGTCATAGATCTGCCGGAACACGTTGCCGGTCCGTTCGCCCCCGAGGTGCGCCGTCAGGCTGGGCAGGCTGCGGTAGGCGGCAGCAAGGATCAGGCAGGACACCAGCACGATGAAGAAGAACGGCGCGCGCCATCCGAGTTGCGGAATGTGTTCAGCAAGAAACAACCCGAGTGGAACGCCGGCCACGGTCGACAGCGAAAAGGCCGCCATGACCGTTCCCATCGCCTGGCCGCGCCGCTCGAACGGCACCACGTCGGCGATCATGGTCTGCGTCATCCCGCTGAGGATCCCGCCGAACGCGCCGGCCAATGCGCGCGCCACCAGCAATGCGATGAAGTTCGGCGCGAGTCCGCAAAACAGGGTGGCGACAATGAACAACACATACAGCGCGAGCATCAGCTTGCGGCGATCGAAGCGGTCGACATAGGTCGCGGCCAGCAGGCCGGACACCGCTGCGGTAAAGGTATAGGACGACAGCAGCAGGCCGAATTCGTGCGTGTCGATGTGCAGCACCCGGATCAGTTGCGGCCCGAGCGGCATCATGATCATGAAATCGAGGATGTGCGTGAACTGCATGCCCGCCAGGACCAGCAGGAACAGCCGTTCTTTTTGTGCGGGGAAATCAGGTGCGGAATTCAACGATAAAGGGCGATACTTCGGATTGACGAAGTCGACAGCTTAGCAGTGTCGAGAGAAACTTTCCGAAAGTGCGAGGTTGGGTCAGGGTGCAGGTCTTTCCGCGCCTGCCTTTTGCCGGGCCGTCTCCGAAAGACTGGTCAGCAAGTCGATCGGCAGCGGGAACACGATGGTCGACGCCTTGTCGCCGGCGATCGATGCCAGTGTCTGCATGTAGCGCAGCTGCATGGCGCCCGTCTGCTGCGCGAGCACGTACGCTGCCTGCTTCAGCTTTTCCGAAGCCTGCAGCTCGCCTTCCGCATGGATCACCTTGGCACGCCGTTCGCGCTCCGCTTCCGCCTGGCGGGCGATGGCGCGTATCATCGATTCGTCAAGGTCGACATGCTTGATCTCGACGTTGGCCACCTTGATGCCCCATGCATCGGTCTGCGCGTCCAGCACCTGCTGGATATCCACATTCAGCCGCTCGCGTTCGGCCAGCATGTCGTCCAGTTCGTGCTTGCCCAGCACCGCACGCAGCGTCGTTTGGGCGAGCTGGCTGGTTGCCTCGAAGAAGTTGGCGACCTGGATGATCGCCTTCTCGGGATCGACCACACGGAAATAGAGCACCGCATTGACCTTCACCGACACGTTGTCGCGCGAGATCACGTCCTGCGTCGGGACGTCGAGCACGACGGTGCGCAGGTCCACGCGCACCATCTGCTGCAGCACCGGGATGATGATGATCAATCCCGGCCCCTTCACACCCCAGAAGCGGCCGAGCTGGAACACGACACCGCGTTCGTACTCGCGCAGGATGTGCAGCGACGAGACGGCGAGCATGATCAGCAGGATGAGGAGCAGTGCGCCAAAGCTGAAACCGAAATCGATGACCATGTCTATTCTCCTTGTTCGTGGACACCTGCGGGAATAACCTCGAGCACCAGGCCCTTGCGGGCGGCGACGCGCACCTTCTGAGCGGGCTGCAGCGGTGTCCTGCTCACTGCCCGCCAGGTTTCGCCATGCAGCTGCACCCAGGCCATACCGTTGTCGACCGACATGACTTCGGCGATGCTGCCGACGAGCCCCGCGTCGCCGCTCACCGGGGCGCGACGATGCGTCTTCAGTGCAATGCCGGCCACCGTGGCGAACAGCAGCGCGCTCAGGACCGCTACGCCGGCAATCAGTGCGACCGGGATGCCGTAGCCGGGCAGTTCGGTATCGATCAGGATCAGCGCACCGGCCACGAAGGCGGCAATACCGCCCAGCCCGAGCACGCCGAAACTCGGCAGGAAAGCCTCTGCCACCATGAAGGCCAGGCCGAGCAGGATCAGCGCCAGTCCCGCGTAGTTCACCGGCAGCAATTGCAACGCGTACAGCGCCAGCAATAGGCTGATCGCACCGATCACGCCAGGCACGACGACACCGGGATTCATGAATTCGAACAACAGGCCATAAATGCCGATGGTCAAGAGAAGCAACGCGATGCTCGGGTTGGTGATGGCGGCGAGCAGGCGGGCACGCCAGTCGGGCTGCGCATCGATCACCGGGGCGTCCTTCGTTTTCAGCAGTTTGTCCTGGCCCAAGGCATTCACCTTCCTGCCATCGAGCCTCGCCGTGAGGTCACGGACATCGGTGGCGACGATGTCGATCACGCGCTGCTTGAGCGCTTCTTCCGCCGGCAGGCTGACCGCTTCCCGCACTGCACGTTCGGCCCAGTCGGCATTACGGCCGCGCATCTGCGCCAGGCCGCGAATGTAGGCAGCGGCGTCGTTGACCTGCTTCTGCGTCATCGGCGAAGAGGTCGCATCGCCGGCGGGGCGGGATTTGTCCTGGGGCGCATTGTCCTTCTGGCGCGGCTTGTCTCGTTCCGGCTCCATGCCCGGGGCGCCGACCTGGACCGGCGTCGCCGCGCCGAGGTTGGTACCTGGCGTCATTGCCGCGACATGGCTGGCATACAGGATGTAAGTGCCCGCGCTGGCGGCACGCGCGCCACCGGGCGCGACATAGGTGGCGACCGGCACCGGCGACGTCAGGATGGCCTTGATGATCGAACGCATCGAGGTATCGAGTCCCCCGGGCGTGTCCATTTGCAGGATCACGAGCTGGCTGCCGTTCTTTGCTGCGCGCGCGATGCCGCGCACCGCATAGTCCGCAGTCGCCGGGCCGATGGCACCGTCTATCGTCAGCAGCATGACCGGCGCTACGGCCGCGGCATGCAGCGACAATGCCGCCAGCATCAGCGCAAGTGCCGCGCGGCAGAGGGCGCGGAGATCCATGGATTGCTCCCGGACACAGATCGGATAGACCTATTCTCGGTCACGCCGCCTGCACGGCCTTGCGTGAAATCAGAGGAAGGGAAATACCAAACCGGACGTGATTGCAGGGGATAAGCCATAATCGGAGCGCCTGTTACCGATACCAAAGAATGAACAACATCAACATCATCGCCGCCATTCTCTTTGCGATTGCATTGATCCACACCTTTGCCACCAAGTCCTTCGAACGCCTGGCCGACCGCAACACGAAACACGCCGGCTTGTTCCACCTGCTGGGCGAGGTCGAAGTCGTGTTCGGCTTCTGGGCCTTCGTCCTGGTCATTGTGATGGCGCTCGTCGCCGGAGGAAAGGAGGCGCTCGACTATGTGGAGTCGCGCCAGTACACCGAACCCCTGTTTGTTTTCGTGATCATGGTGGTTGCCGCCTCGCGTCCCGTGCTGGAGGCGGTGAAGGCCGGCATCGATGTCCTGGCAGCCTGCTCGCCGGTGCGCGCCGCCGTCGCGCGCGTCTGGCTCTGCTTCGCGCTCGTGCCCCTCATCGGATCGCTGATCACCGAACCGGCTGCGATGACGCTCGCGGCACTGATGCTTGCGCCGCTGGTGTTCCGCCCCGGCATGCCCGAGTGGCTGAAGTACGCCGCGCTCGGCGCGCTCTTCGTCAATATATCGATCGGCGGCACGCTGACCTCGTTCGCGGCGCCGCCGGTGCTGATGGTCGCCGCCGCGTGGCAGTGGGACACCGCGTTCATGGCGGCTACCTTCGGCTGGAAGGCGGCGTGCGCCGTGCTGGTCAATGCCACCGGGATTACCTTCCTGCTGGCGAAGCATATTGTCGACGATGCGGGCGCAGAGGCAGCGGCGCCCCGGGTGCCGGTGCTGGTCAGCGCGATCCACCTGCTGTTCCTTGCCGGCGTGGTCGTCTTCGCGCATCATCCCGTCGTCTTCATCGGGATCTTCCTGTTCTTCCTCGGATTCACGCAGGCCTATGCCACGTACCAGAGTCCGCTGATCCTCAAGGAAGGCCTGCTCGTCGGTTTCTTTCTTGCAGGCCTGGTGGTGCTGGGCGGCATGCAGCAGTGGTGGCTGCAGCCGATCGTGTCGGGCCTCGAACCCCTCGCGTTGTTCTTCGGCGCGCTCGGACTGACGGCAATCACTGACAACGCAGCATTGACCTATCTTGGTTCGCTCATCGAAGGCATGTCCGACGAGGCGAAGTACATGCTGGTCGCCGGCGCTGTGGCGGGCGGCGGACTGACGGTCATCGCCAATGCGCCGAACCCCGCCGGCGTGGCCTTGCTCAGGAACGGCTTTGAAGACGAATCGATCGGCGTCGCCGGCCTGCTCGCCGGTGCGGCGGTGCCGACGGTGGTGGCTGCCGCGTTTTTCTTAGTGTAGGGATGGGAGTCAGTGCCGGCGCAGCGACAGTAGAGCAAGCGCGAGCACGGCAAACACGGCGCCGGCGAGAAAGGTCGCTTCCGCGCCGAGCGTGTCCCACAAAACCCCTGCGATCACGCTGGCGGCCAGCATCGCGACACCGCTGCCAAGGTTGAACAGGCCGAACGCCGTGCCGCGCAATTCCGCAGGCGCAGTACCGGCGATCATCGCTGACAGCAAGCCTTGCGTTGCCGCCATGTGCAATCCCCAGAACACCAGCCCCGCGGCGACCCAGCCGAGTTCGCCGCTGTGCGCCAGCAGCAGGTCCGCAATCACCAGCGGCACGATACCGGCCACGAGCAGCATGCGATGGGGCATCTTGTCCGCCAGTTTGCCGAACGGGTAGGCGCACACCGAGTAGACGACATTCATGAGAACCAGCACCAGCGGTGTCAGCGCCAATGCCAGCCCGCCTTGCTGCGCGCGCAGCACGAGGAAGGCATCGGAAAACCGCGCCAGGGTGAGGACGGCACCCGCGCCGACCACCCACCAGTAGGCCGCCGGCAAGCGTGCCAGCGCGGCGCGCGAAATCGGAAAAGCCGTGCGGTCGGCAGGAAATGCTCGTTGCGGCTCGCGGACACCGATCAGCAGCAGGACGACGGCGAGCAGGCCGGGGATGAACGCCACCCAGAATACCGCGCGAAAATCATTCGACCACAACAGCATCAGCCCGATCGCCACCAGCGGGCCGACAAAGGCGCCGACCGTATCCAGCGACTGCCGCAGCCCGAAGGCCGCGCCCCGCACCGCCGGGTCGGTCACATCGGCGATCAGCGCGTCCCGCGGCGCACCGCGAATCCCCTTGCCGATGCGGTCCAGGAAACGTGCCGTGAACACCCATCCGGCGCCGGTCGCCAGCGCAAACAGCGGCTTGGTCGCCGCGCCCAGCCCGTATCCGAGTACCGCCAGCCATTTCCGCTTGCCCGCCCAGTCACTGATTACGCCGGAAAAAACCTTTGTAATCAAGGCGGTAGCCTCTGCAATACCCTCGATGATGCCCACCGTTGTGGCACTTGTTCCAAGAACAACTGTCATAAACACCGGCAGCAGGCTATGGATCATTTCCGACGAGATATCCATCAACAGGCTGACAAACCCCAACACCCAGACGGTTGCGGGAATCCGGGCGGCCGGTAGAGTATTGTTGTTCATATTCTTGTAGCAGGAGGCGTGGACAATGGTGACCTGAGCAATCTACCAAAGTCTTCGCCGTCAGCGGCTCGCCTGGTTTCCCATAAATTCGGGATTTTGCGATTTTCTTGGTAGAATCAACGACTTAATCAACATTGAAGGTGCATGATGCTGTACCCAGAACTATTCAAATCGCTAGAACAAGTCCGCTGGAACATGGAAAAAGACATTCCGTGGGACAAGTTCGATGCATCGAAGCTGACAGACGAACAAGCACAAACCATCCGGATGAATGCGATCACCGAGTGGTCAGCCTTGCCGGCGACCGAAATGTTTCTGCGCGACAATCGCGGCGACAGCGATTTCTCGGCATTCATGTCGGTGTGGTTCTTTGAAGAGCAGAAGCACTCGCTGGTGCTGATGGAATACCTGCGCCGCTTCCGCCCGGACCTGGTGCCGACCGAGGAAGAGCTGCACAACGTGCGCTTCGAATTCGACCCGGCGCCCCCGCTGGAAACCCTGATGCTGCATTTCTGCGGCGAGATCCGCCTCAACCACTGGTACCGTTGCGCCTCCGACTGGCACACCGAGCCGGTGATCAAGCACATCTACAAGATCATCAGCCAGGACGAAGCCCGACACGGCGGCGCCTACCTGCGCTACATGAAGAAGGCGCTCAACGAAGTGGGCGACAGCGCCCGTGCCGCCTTCGCCAAGATCGGCGTCCTGATGGCCTCCGCCCGCCGCACCGAAAAGCCGCTGCACCCGACCAACCTGCACGTCAACCAGGCGCTGTTCCCCAACGACACCGTGCAGAGCCGCTTGCCGGATCCCAACTGGCTGGAGCGTTGGCTCGACGGCCAGATCAAGTTCGACGGCGAATGGGAAAAGAAGGTCGTCGACCGTATCCTGCACAACATGTCGCTGCTGTTCGAGCGTACCTTCGAATCGGTCCAGGACCTGAACCGCTATCGCAAGGAAATTACTGCACGCCTGGGACAGGGCGGACTCAAGCCCGCTGTATAAGCCGGTACTGAGGTAAGCTACAAGCCGCAAGCAATAATGCTTGCGGCTTTTTTATTTGGTTTTTGGCCGCAGCTGACGCTACTCAACTTGCAGCGCGAGTCAGCCTTCACAGAAACTTCGTTTTGACCATGCCGACTTTCGAGAAAAAGATTTGCACGCGCGCCGACCTGGGTGAGCGTATCAAGCAATTGCCCCAACCCGTCGTGCTGACCAACGGCGTCTTCGACATCCTGCATCGCGGACACGTCACCTACCTGGCACAGGCACGCGAACTGGGAGCGTCCCTGGTGGTCGCAGTCAATACCGACGCCTCCGTCAAGCGACTGGGCAAGGGCGACGACCGGCCGATCAATACCTGCGAGGACCGCATGGCCATCCTCGCTGCGCTGGAAGCAGTCAGCATGGTCGTGTCCTTCGATGAAGACACGGCGCTCGAGGTGGTGCAGGAAGCGCGGCCCGACATCTATGTAAAGGGCGGCGACTATGACATGACCGCCATCCCGGAGGGGAAGGCGGTGCTCGCTTACGGCGGCAGGGCGGTTGCGATCGATTTCGAGCATGACCGCTCGACCACCCGGCTCCTGACCAAGGTACGCAAGGGCTGACCTATCCATGAATGTCGCTCCAATCGCCGAAGTCACGCGCGGAGGGCAGGTCGAATCGGTGCACTTCGGCGCAGTCGCTGTCGTCAACACCCGCGGCAAGCTGCTGTTCCGTGCCGGCAATCCTGATTTCCTCACCTTCACGCGCTCGACCATCAAGCCCTTTCAGGCCCTGCCGTTCCTGCGTGCGGACGGGCCGGGACACTTCGGCTACGGCAGCCGGGAAATCGCGCTGCTCTGTGCCAGCCACTCGGGCGAGAAGGTGCACATCGACACCGTGCAGTCCATGCTCGGCAAGGCCGGATGCGACGAGCACCACCTGCAGTGCGGCTGCCACGTTCCCATCCACTATGGGACGATGAACCGGCAGCCGGCCCCAGGCGAAGCCTTCAACCAGCTGCATAACAACTGCAGCGGCAAGCATGCCGGTTTTCTTGCCTATTGCAGGCAGCATGGCCTGCCAATCGAGACCTACCTCGACCTCGTGCATCCGCTGCAACAAGAAGTGCGCCGCTCTGTTGCCAACATCGCCGGCGTGCCGGAATTGGCCATGCCTGCCGGTACTGACGGCTGCTCCGCACCCAACTATGCACTGCCGCTCTCGCGTCTCGCCTTCGCCTATGCGCGCCTCGCCCAAGGTGATCGCGAGCCGGCTTACGGGCAACTCACTGGCGCGTTGTTCGACGCGATGACCTCGCATCCAGAACTCGTTTCCGGTACCGGCCGCATCGACCTCGCGCTGATGAAAGCCGGGCAGGGCGACTGGGTGGCAAAGGGCGGTGCCGAGGGCGTGCAGGTGATCGGGATTCGTTCGGCGGGAATCGGCATTGCACTGAAGGCGGCCGACGGCAGTGCGCGCGGCTTGCAGCCCGCCACGATTTCGGTCCTGCAGCAACTCGGCCTGTTGCCTGCCGGCGCAGGCGCGCTGGATGCCTGGGTGACATCTCCCCTGTACAACCTGAGGGGAATCCGGACAGGCGAAGTGCGTCCCGCGGTCCGGCTCGAACAGGTTTGATCTGGCGCCTCAGCGAGAGGCAATGCCTTGTGATAAGGTGGCCTTCATGAAATCAATGAAGACATTCTTCATCTGGCTGCTGCTGTCCTTCATTCCACTGCAGGGCATTGCGGCGAATGCGGTTCTGACCTGCAAGGCCGCGCACCAGGAGCCGGTATCCTCACGGCTGGCCGTGCTCGACGATACGCATGCGCGCCCTTGCGCAGGGCTGGTGTCCAGCGCCCATGCACCTAGCCAGGATGATTCGGATGATAACGGACAGGGCGACAATGCCGGCTGTGTTGCCCACTATGTGTCTGCGTCATGGCTGCATACGGCGGAGCTGGCGCTGCCTTCGGTTGTCCCGCTGTCGTCGGTGGTGACTTTCTCGGCCTTTTACTTGCCATTCGTCGTTCCTGACGGCCCGGAGCGCCCTCCAAGAACGCATTTCCTTTGACGCTCACGGAACGTCGCCCGGCGCTTCAGCGCATGGCGACGCACGTTCAATGTTCGAAAGGAAAATGACGAATGCAACAAATGACAATCGCAGCCGTCCTCGCACTGCTCCCGCTATTCGCGCACGCGACCGGCCAGCCATATGCAGGCCAGGACAACCGCACCATCAAGGCACTGTCCGAGCAGGAAATTGCGGACTACCGCAACGGCCGCGGCATGGGCAGCGCGAAGGCGGCGGAGCTGAACCACTATCCCGGCCCGCGCCATGTGCTCGATCACGCGAGGGATCTTGGCCTGTCGGCAGACCAGCAGGCGCAGGTCCAAAGGATCCATGACGCGATGGCGCGCGACGCCGTCAGCCTGGGAGAGCGAATCGTTCAGAAGGAGGCGCAACTGGATGCCTTGTTCGCGATGCGCGAGGCTGGGCCTGACAACATCCGCCGGCTCGTGCACGAAATCGCCACGTTGCAGGCGGAATTCCGCCTCGCGCATTTGAACGCGCACCTGTTAACGCGACAAGTCCTGTCGCAGGAGCAGGTCGCAGCATACGATCGCATACGCGGCTATGCCAGCACGAAATCACACCGTGCGGATCATGGACATGGTCATGGCATGATGCACGGAAACACTGCCCGCGATAGATGAAGCATCCTGCGCGGGATGGAAAATTATCATGACTGCCAATGGCAGTCGCAGCAAATGAAGGAAATGATCATGCAAAGACGTACATTGTTACAGGGTGCGCTGGCCGCACTAGCTCTCCCTGCCGCCGCATACGCTGCCAGGAAGGACCTGTCGGTCATCGAGGTGTACAAGAGCGCAACCTGCGGCTGCTGCCACCTCTGGGTGGATCATTTGCGGGCGAATGGCTTCACCGTCAACGCCCACGACGTACCCGACCCGGGCGAATACCGCACCAAGTACGGCATCCCGGACCAGCTCGGTTCATGTCACACCGGCGTTGTTGCCGGCTATGCGATCGAAGGCCATGTGCCGGCGGCGGAAATCAAGCGCCTGCTGGCCGAGCGCCCGAAGGCGAGGGGTCTCGCGGTCCCCGGCATGCCGATGGGATCTCCTGGCATGGAGGGTGCGCGCAAGGATTCGTACGATGTGATGCTGGTCGAGGCTGACGGGCGCCATAAGGTGTACCAGCACTACGGCGCCTGATTCCAGCGAAGCGATTTTCAACGAGCCTGTCCTTGACGGGGCAGGCTCGGATGCGGAACGTGTCAATGCATATGGTGCGAGCCACCCTTGCTTTCCTTCTTCTCCTGCACCGTTACCTTCACTTCGGCCTTGCCGGCCTTCTCGAACGTCAGGGTCATCGGGAACGTGTCCCCGGCCTTCAGCGGTTGCCGCAATCCCATCAGCATCAGGTGGTAGCCCTCGCCCGGTTTCATCTCGAGCTTCGCCGATGGCTTCAGCTCGATCTGGCCGACTTCGCGCATCTTCATCACATTGCCGTCCATCGTCATCGTGTGGATTTCCACGCTCTTGGCGACGGGCGAACTCGCGCCCGTCAGCTTGTCTGCTGCCTTGCCCTTGTTTTCAATCAGCAAGTAGGCTGCACCCGCCGGCTGGTTCGGGACGGTGGCGCGCGCGTATGCCTTTTCTATTGTCAGGTCGTTGAGTTTGGTTTCCTGCGCCGAGGCGGGAAGACTGAGGGCGATTGCAGCCGCGAGTGTCGAAATGGAACGTAAGCTCATGATGTCCTCGAGTGTTTTGGAAAAAGAAAGAATCAGATGCCGCCGGCAAAGCCGTTCTGCCGCCAGGCTTCATACACGACCACGGCAACGGTATTCGACAGGTTGAGGCTCCTGTTGTCGGGACGCATCGGCAGACGGATGCGTTGCGATGATGGAAAGGATTCGCGAAGGTCCGGCGCCAAGCCGCGCGTTTCGGAACCGAAAACGAATACGTCGCCCGGCCGGAATGCGACCGTCGCAAACGGCGTCGAGCCGTGCGTGGTCATCGCAAACATGCGAGCAGGGTCAGGGCACTCGGCGGCGAGGAAGGTTGCCCAGTCCCGGTGCACCTTCATTGTCGCGTAATCATGATAGTCAAGTCCCGCCCGCCGCATCTTGGCGTCATCCAGCGGAAAACCGAGCGGCTCGACCAGATGGAGCTGTGCGCCGGTGTTTGCGCAAAGCCGGATGACGTTGCCCGTATTCGGGGGAATTTCCGGTTCGACCAATACGACGTGAAACAAGTCCAGCTCCTTCTGTTGTCATCGTTGCGGCGTCCGTGCGAACACGATATTTGTTACGCGTGTTGCGCCAAATCGCTTGAGGGTTGCCGCAATTTCATTGAGCGTCTCGCCAGTCGTCATGACATCGTCGACGATCCCGATATGCCGTCCGCGGACCCGCCCCATGGCGCACGGCGGAACGACAAAAGCGTTGCGGATGTTGTCCCGGCGTTCATCAGGATGCAGCATCGCCTGTGCACGCGTTTCGCGATACCGAACGATGAGTCCGGGGTCCAGCGCTATACGCATACGGCGCGAGAGCGGCTTTGCAATTTCCAGCGCCTGATTGAAGCCGCGTTCAACGAGGCGTTGCGGGCCGAGCGGGGTCGCGGCCAATAGATGCGGCAGTCGCATTCCCTTGGCTGCATCATGCAGCAGCTGCGCGAGCAAGGGCGCCGTTTCGAGACGGTTTCCGAACTTCAGCGCGAGCACCAGCTGATCGACGGGAGGTGTGTAATCGGTTGCAACAATTGTCGCATCGAAGGACGGCGGCTGTTTCAGGCAGTCGCCACACGGCACGTCGCATGCTGCACCGGAAAGCGGAATGCCGCAACACGAGCAGCGCTGCTTCCTTGTCGCAAAAAACTGCGATTGGCAGCCGTCGCACAATGTTGCGTCATGCTCCCTTCCGCACAATGCGCAAGTAGACGGGAGCGCGCGCGGCAGGGCGGCAAGGCATTGAAGCAGCAGGGGACGCATTCGCGCAAGCATGGAGCAGGCAGAACCTCAAGCGTGTAAACTGCACGCATTATCTCATTGCCCCGCCGGATTGCCTCGTGTCCTCCCAGCCTGATTCCCGCCTGAGCGCCCCCATCGACCTGCACCGCGTGCGGCAGCTGTTCGGCAAGGCCGGCCGGATTGCGGATTCCAATTTCCTGCGCAGGGAAATTGCCAGCCGCATGCACGAACGATTGGCACTGGTGAAGATTCGCCCTGAACGCGTACTCGATCTCGGATGCGGCGAAGGCGCGGACTTCACCGCACTGCAGGAACAGTACCCGGATGCGCGCCTGCTCGGCGTAGATGCTTCCCTGCCCATGCTTGCCGCCGGGCGCAGCAGCCAGGCGGCTGCAAAGACATCGATGACCAGCCTGCTCGGCAAGCTGTTGCCGAAAAAACTCGGCGCGAGGCACGAGCCGGCACTCGACCAAGTCTGTGGCGACTACGCCCAGCTGCCGCTGAAGACTGCTTGCTCGGATTTGATCTGGTCCAATCTCGCACTGCATTGGCATCCGCAGCCCGACTTGGTGTTCGGGGAGTGGCGGCGGGTACTGCGCATCGACGGCCTGCTCATGTTTTCCTGCTTCGGCCCGGATACCTTCAAGGAGATGCGTACGGTATTCGCGCAGGCGGATGACGCGGCGCATACACTGAATTTCGTCGACATGCACGATCTCGGCGACATGCTGGTCAATGCCGGTTTCTCCACACCCGTGATGGATATGGAAACCATTATGGTGACCTACGAGTCCATTGACAAGCTGCTGTCGGACGTGCGCGCCTGGGGCGGCAATCCCTTGCTGACGCGCCGCCGTGGCCTGATGGGGCGCAGCGCCTGGGGAAGTGTAAGGCGAAACCTCGAATCCTTGCGCCGCCCTGACGGCAAGATTCCTCTGACTTTCGAGATTGTCTACGGCCACGCGTTCCGCCCCGCGCCAAAGAAGACGGCGGATGGCGAATCCATTATTCGGCTTGATTTGCCGAGGAAGCGTCAGTAGGCAGGTTCGTTTGCGCTGACAGGCAAATTCCGCCGCATGGTCGGACAAGATGGACCCGTACTCTGATCGAAAAGACAATGGATTGATATATCGCCCCTTGTTGCGGGTCCGCATCGACGAGGGGACCGCATGGTTTTGTAGGACTTTTTCCCCTTGATAACCATCCAATTTCCGACTTATACTTCCGTGGTTTTGCGTGCTGGGCGCCTCGCTTGGCGGCAGTGCTAAGGCAGCCAGCCATGGCCACCCGCGAATGGATGCTGAAGCGCAATTGCTCCATGTCACCGCGTCAGCTGGGTCTTGCCTACCTCGCTGCGTGTTCGACCTCGCTGCTTGTCGCGATATTTTTTGCCGCTTCCGGTGCCTGGTACATCCTTGGATTTGCGCTCATCGAGCAGATTGCGGTAGGAATTGCCTTTTTGTTGTATGCTCGCCATGCGACAGACAGGGAGCATATCGCACTCGAAGACAACTGCCTGCTGGTAGAGGTCATTCAGGTCGAACAAGTCCGACAATTCAGGCTGGATCCGCGCAGGACGCGCGTCGAACCGCCGGTGTCGGGCGGCAACAGTCTGGTGTGTTTGGAGGCGAACGGCACCAGGGTCGAGATCGGCCGGTTTTTGACAGAATGGAAAAGACGTGAGTTTGCGCTGGAGTTGAGAAGCGCGCTGGCGTTGCAAAGGTATAAACAGAATTCCAATTTTGGCTTTTGAGGAAAATATGAAACTTGCGAAGCGCCTTCAATCCCTGATGCTCGGTGCGTCGCTCCTGGCGGCCGGTATGCCGTCATGGGCGGTCAACGATAGCCCGGGCGGACCCGCAAACCGTCAGATGACATTCCACCAGCCGGTCACCAAGATCGCCGAGGAAGTCTATTCGCTGCACAACCTGATGCTGATCATCTGCCTGGTGATCTTCATCGTCGTGTTCGGCGTGATGTTCTATTCGATTTTCAAGCATCGCAAATCGGTCGGCCACAAGCCGGCAACCTTTCACGAAAGCACCGCCGTTGAAATCGCCTGGACGGTCGTTCCTTTCCTGATCGTCATTGGTATGGCGCTGCCGGCCACCAAGACTGTGGTCGCCATGAAAGACACTTCCAACGCCGACCTGACCATCAAGGTTACGGGCATGCAGTGGAAGTGGGGCTATGACTATCTGAAGGGCGAAGGCGAAGGCATCTCCTTCCTGTCCGCGTTGTCCACCCCGCGCGAATCGGTCGTCAACCCGACCAAGATCGATAACGACAACTACCTGATCGAAGTCGACAACCCGGTTGTCGTGCCGGTCAACAAGAAGGTCCGCCTGGTCTTGACCGCCAACGACGTGATCCACGCCTGGATGATTCCTGCATTCGCAGTGAAGCAGGACGCGATTCCCGGCTTCGTGCGCGACACATGGTTCCGTGCCGAAAAGACCGGTGTCTACCGCGGTCAGTGCGCAGAATTGTGCGGCAAGGAACACGCCTTCATGCCGATCGTTGTCAATGTCGTGACCGATGAGGAATACACCAAGTGGGTCGATGGCAAGAAGAAGGAAATGGCAGCCAAGGCAGACGATCCGAACAAGACCTGGACCGTCGATGAGCTGAAGCAGCGCGGCGCGCAAGTCTATGCCGCCAACTGCGTAGCTTGCCATCAGGCAAACGGCAAGGGCGTTCCGGGTGCATTCCCGGCCCTGGACGGCTCGGCTGTTGTGAACGGTCCGCGTGCCGAACAGATCAAAGTCGTGCTCAATGGCCGTAAAGGCATGCCCCCGTTCAAGCAACTGTCCGACACTGAACTCGCTGCCGTGATCACCTACACCCGCAATAACTGGTCCAACAAGGCCCAGGAAAACATTGTTCAACCGGCTGAAGTGCTGGCTGCGCGCAAGTAATTGAATTAGGAGATTGAGATGACCACCGCAGTTGATCACGCACACGATCACTCTCACGACCACGCGCACGACCACCCGCACGGCTGGCAGCGCTGGTTGTTTGCAACCAACCACAAGGACATCGGTACGCTGTACCTTTGGTTCTCTTTTATCATGCTGCTGTCCGGCGGCGTACTCGCACTGGGCATCCGCGCTGAGCTGTTCCAGCCTGGCCTGCAGCTGGTGCAGCCGGAGTTCTTTAACCAGCTGACCACCATGCACGGCCTGATCATGGTGTTCGGCGCGATCATGCCGGCCTTCGTCGGTTTCGCCAACTGGATGATTCCGCTGCAGATCGGCGCGTCCGACATGGCGTTCGCACGCATGAACAACTTCTCGTTCTGGCTGCTGCCCCCGGCGGCGATCCTGCTGGCCGCATCCTTCCTGGTGCCCGGCGGCGCGACCGCAGCTGGCTGGACCTTGTATGCCCCGCTGTCGACCCAGATGGGCATCGGCATGGATATGGGTATCTTCGCGATGCACATCATGGGCGCGTCGTCGATCATGGGTTCCATCAACATCATCGTTACCATCCTCAACATGCGTGCCCCTGGCATGACCCTGATGAAGATGCCGATGTTCTGCTGGACCTGGCTGATCACCGCCTACCTGCTGATCGCCGTGATGCCGGTCCTGGCTGGTGCGATCACCATGACCTTGACCGACCGTCACTTCGGCACCTCGTTCTTCAACGCTGCCGGCGGCGGTGATCCGGTGATGTACCAGCACATCTTCTGGTTCTTCGGCCACCCCGAGGTGTACATCATGATCCTGCCGGCTTTCGGCATCGTGTCGCACATCATCCCGGCCTTCGCCCGCAAGCCGCTGTTCGGCTATGCATCGATGGTGTATGCAACGGCATCGATTGCGATCCTGTCGTTCATCGTCTGGGCGCACCACATGTTCACCACCGGCATGCCGGTGACCGCGCAGTTGTTCTTCATGTACGCAACGATGCTGATCTCGGTGCCGACCGGCGTGAAGGTGTTCAACTGGATTGCGACCATGTGGAAGGGCTCGATGACCTTCGAGACACCGATGCTGTTCGCCGTCGGCTTCATCTTCGTGTTCACGATGGGCGGTTTCACCGGCCTGATCCTGGCCGTGACCCCGATCGACATCCAGATGCAAGATACCTACTACGTCGTGGCGCACTTCCACTACGTGCTGGTGGCCGGTTCGCTGTTCGCGCTGTTCGCCGGTTTCTACTACTGGGCTCCGAAATGGACGGGTTTCATGTACAACGAAACCCGCGGCAAGATCCACTTCTGGGGTTCGCTGATCACCTTTAACGTCACGTTCTTCCCGATGCACTTCCTGGGTCTGGCTGGCATGCCGCGTCGCTATGCCGACTACCCGGCACAGTTCACGGACTTCAACATGATCGCGTCGATCGGCGCCTTCGGCTTCGGCCTGATGCAGGTCTACTTCCTGTTCGCCGTCCTCCTGCCGTCGATCAAGGGTGGCCAGAAGGCGGCTGACAAGCCGTGGGATGGTGCTGAAGGCCTGGAATGGACCGTGCCGAGCCCGGCACCCTTCCATACCTTCGAAGTGCCGCCGACTGTGAAGTAATGAGACTGGCGGGTGCAAGCCCGCCGGTTCTGCGACTATGCCTGATCCTAAGAAAAACCTGCGAACTGCGTTGATACTGGCTTCCGTGGCGCTGATGTTCGCAGTTGGCTTGTTTGTGAAACGGCTCTGGTTGACCTGATATGGAACAGCAACAGCAAAACGGTGCCGCAGCAAAGGCGGGCCTGCTGAACAAGCAGATGCTCACCAAGCTGCTCGTCGTTGCAGTGATGATGTTCGGTTTCGGTTATGCGCTGGTGCCGATCTACAAGAAGATTTGTGAGATCACGGGTGTGAACCTGTTGACGCCGAAGGATTCGATGGTCGGCGACATCAAGAACACGCAGGTCGACAAGAGCCGCACCATCACGATCGAGTTCGATGCGACCGCACAGGGACCGTGGCGTTTCCGCCCGACGGTGTCGAGCATGCAGGTGCATCCCGGCGAGATGGCGCAGGTGGTGTACGAAGTGGTGAATACGCAGGCGCGTGCAATCGATGCGCAGGCGATTCCGAGCTACGCACCGCAGCAAGCGTCGGCTCACTTCAAGAAGATGGAGTGCTTCTGCTTCAAGCAGCAGACACTTGGTCCGAACGAGGCTAAGCAGATGCCGGTCGTGTTCTTTATTGACCCGGCGCTGCCGAAGGACGTGAAAACGATCACCTTGTCGTACACCTTCTTCGAAGTCGGCGGTCCTGGCAAGAACCAAGCAGCAACTCAGAGCAATACGAATGGATGAGCTGAAGAAGGCTGCGCAACGCAAAGCGTCCTTCGGGGCAACCATGAAGGCGGTGTTCTGGTCGTTTTTCGGAATCCGCAAGAAAAGCGACTACGAGAAAGATACGCAGCAGCTGAACCCGGTGTACGTAATCATTGCCGGGCTAATCGGCGCCCTGATTTTTATCGCGACGCTGTTGCTCATCGTGAAGAGCGTCGTCGGATAGTGACTATTTAAAATTTGTATTGGGAGATGGAGATGGGTTCTCATCAGCAAGGTAGCGCACCTTACTATTTCGTTCCGGGGCCGTCGAAATGGCCGGTTCTGGCGGGCGCCTCGCTGCTCGTCACAATGGCCGGTGCGTCGGCATGGGTCAACGGCATCAGCTGGGGACCGGTTGCCAATATCATCGGCATCCTTGCGCTGATCGTCGTTCTGTACAAATGGTTCGGTGACGCCATTGCAGAGTCCGAGGGTGGCCTGTACAGCAACCGCATCGACGTGTCCTATCGCTGGAGCATGAGCTGGTTCATCTTCTCCGAAGTCATGTTCTTTGCTGCTTTCTTCGGCGCGCTGTTCTACGCTCGCAGCGTGACCATGCCTTGGCTGGCCGACATCGACCACAAGGTCATTTGGCCTGACTTTACGGCACAATGGGGCAACACGCCGGCCGGTACCATCGAACCGTTTGCGAAGATGGGCCCGTTCTGGATCCCGACGATTAACACGGCACTGCTGCTGACCTCCGGTGTCACCCTGACGATCTCCCACCATGCGCTGCGTGCCGGTGAGCGTGGCAAGACCGCCTTCTGGCTGTTCGCCACCATCGTACTGGGGGCCATCTTTATGGGCTTCCAGGCATACGAATATGCGCACGCCTACAGCGACCTGAACCTGAAGCTGACTTCCGGCATCTACGGTTCGACCTTCTTCATGCTGACCGGCTTCCACGGTTTCCATGTGACGATGGGCGCCATCATGCTGGCAGTGGTGCTGTACCGTTTGATGAAGGGCCACTTCACCGCGGATCATCACTTTGCATTCGAAGGGGCCGCCTGGTACTGGCACTTCGTGGACGTTGTATGGCTGGGCCTGTACGTTGTCGTGTACTGGCTGTAAGCAATTCCTGCAATAAAACAAAAGCCGCACCAAGGTGCGGCTTTTTTCTCTTTCAGGACCGCGTCAGCGGATGCCGGTAGGCTCAATCCAGCCTTGGCTATAGGCAATGAGGATCAGGATAAACAGCGCAATCGAGAATCCCACGCGGAACGCGAGCGCCTTGACCGTCCGGTTGCTTTTGCCTTTGTCGCGCATCAGGAACACGAGGGCGGAGCCGAGACTGGCGAGGATCAGGACGAAGGCGATGGCGACAAGAGTTTTCATGTTGAAGGGCAGTCGGCTACGTGAAACCGTCGCGACAGTTAGATGCAGTCAATGTTGAATAAAGTGACATTGTAATGCCAATGAAATTCCGTTTTCGATTGATTCCGTTCGTCGCGGCGGTCGTGACAGCAGCGATCGGTGTTTCGCTCGGACAGTGGCAGAACCGCCGGGCTGTGGAGAAGGAGGCAATCGAGGCAAAGCTGCAAGCCCGAGGATCCGAATCTCCAACGGCGATGGGAACGGCACTGCGCCCCGTCGAGGACGTCGAGTATCGCCGGGTGCGCGTACATGGCGAGTTCTTACGCGATTGGAACGTGTATCTCGACAACAGACCTTACAAGGGCGCGGCAGGATTTTACGTGCTCACGCCCATGAAAATTGCTGGCTCCGACCTGCATGTGTTGGTTGCTCGCGGATGGGTCAGGCGGGATGTCGCCGATCGGACTAAACTGCCTGCCATCGCAACGCCGGAAGGTGCTGTGCAGATTGAAGGCATAGTGCGCCGCGACGCGGGGCAGCTCCTGCAGCTGGGTAAGGCGGAGCCTTTGCGGCCGGGTGCCATCGTGCAGAACGCCGGCACGTCGCAGTTTGAGCAGGCCGGCGGGTTCAAAATGCAACCCTTCGTCATCGAGCAAACGAGTGACGCGCAGGATGGGCTCGTACGCGACTGGCCAAGGCCATCGACTGGCGTCGACAAGCACCGCGGCTATGCATTCCAGTGGTATGCGCTTGCGGCTACTGCACTGATTTTTTTTGTGGCAACAGGATTTCGACGTGGAACAAAATAACCAACAGCGGAAGGGGCGCTGGAAACTTTTCGCGGTGATTGCGATTTGCGCCTCGCCGCTGATCGCTTCCTACCTGACTTACTATGTCATCAAGCCGGAAGGGCGCACCAATTACGGCGCGCTGATCGACCCGCGCGCCTATCCGATTCCCGCCGCGCTGGATATCACTTCCCTGGATGGCAAGCCGGTCACGCTCAACGACTACAAGGGCAAATGGGTCATGCTGCAGGTCGGCGATGCCGACTGCCAGGAGTCCTGCCGCCAGCACCTGCATGACATGCGGCAGCTGCGCCTCGCACAGGGCAAGGATATGGACCGCATCGAGCGGGTGTGGCTGATCACAGACGACAAGCCGCTGGAAACGGTGCTCATGCGCGAGTACG
This sequence comes from uncultured Noviherbaspirillum sp., assembly GCA_966212545.1. Classification (GTDB taxonomy): domain Bacteria; phylum Pseudomonadota; class Gammaproteobacteria; order Burkholderiales; family Burkholderiaceae_D; genus Noviherbaspirillum. The sequence continues at coordinate 2,938 of CBIHRW010000043.1, read as the reverse complement.
ACGGCACGCACATGCTACGCGCAAAACCCGATGCACTGAAGGAATGGCTGCCGGCGGAAACGGGAACAGCCCCGGCCGCCCACATCTACATGATCGACCCCCTGGGCAACTTGATGATGCGTTTTCCCAAGGACGCCGATCCCAACAAGATGAAGAAGGACATTTCGAAGCTGCTGAAGGCTTCGCGCATAGGATGATGAACGCATGCTGATTCAACTCGCGATCATGGGCGTGCTCGCCGCCTTGTTGCCGCTGACGATCGTTTGGGTCTCAAGCGACTCGAACAAGTACCGCAAACTTATCTGGGTGACTGCTTTCCTCACGTTCGACCTGATCATGTTCGGCGCCTTTACCCGGCTGACCGATTCCGGGCTGGGCTGTCCGGACTGGCCGGGCTGCTATGGTCACGCCAACCCGATACAGGCGCATGAGCATATCAGCGCGGCAGAAGCGGCCATGCCGCATGGACCGGTCACGGTGGTGAAGGCCTGGATCGAGATGATTCATCGCTACCTGGCGATGGGCGTCGGCGTGCTGATCATCGCCATCATGGCGGTAGCGTGGCGGCTGTGGCTGAAATCCGGACGGCGCGTCGGCCCATTTTCGCCGTGGCTGCCGAGTTTCCTGTTCGTCTTTGTGTGCGTGCAAGGCGCCTTCGGTGCGTGGACCGTGACGCTCAAGCTGCAGCCGGCGATCGTGACCATCCATCTGTTGCTGGGCATGGGCCTGCTCATGCTGCTGACGTGGTTGGGTACGCGCCAGAACCTGCATGCAGCCGTAAGCCGGCAGGCGCTGGATTTCCGGACGCCGGCGACCGTAGCGCTGGCGCTTCTCTTCGTGCAGATTGCGCTGGGCGGTTGGGTCAGCACCAACTATGCGGCGCTCGCCTGCCTCGATTTTCCGCTGTGTCATGGTGAGGTTGTGCCGCACATGGATTTCTCTAACGGATTCAGTTTGTGGCGAGACCTCGGCAAGACATCGGACGGCGAATTCCTGCCTTTCCCTGCATTGACTGCGATTCATTGGGTGCATAGGGTATTCGCTGTCGTCGTACTTGCTGTCGTAGGCTGGACGGCATGGAATGCCAGGAAAGCCGCCGGACTGGAAAAGGTAGCAACCTGGCTGCTGGCGGCCGTTTTCATGCAATTCGTGACCGGCATGTCGACCGTCTTCCTGAAGTGGCCGCTTGCACTCGCCGTCGTTCACAACGGTGGAGCCGCCGTCCTCGTGCTTCTGCTCACCGTGTTAAACTACAAGGCTCGAATCCCTGCGCACGCCGCATCGAATCAAGCCGTAACCCGGCTTTCGGCCGCCTGAGGTGCAAGTGACTACCCTGACCATTCAACCCAACCGATTCGCGCAGTACTGGGCGCTGACCAAGCCTCGGGTCACCCAGCTCGCCGTGTTTTGCGCCGTGATCGGCATGTTCCTCGCATCGCCCGACCTGCCCGATTGGCGCGTCGTGGTTGCCGGTACGATCGGGATCTGGCTCCTGGCCGGCGCTGCATTCGCTGTGAATTGCCTCGTGGAGCGACAGATCGATGCGCGCATGGCGCGCACTGCACGCCGTCCAACGGCACGTGGCGAACTGACTGTGCCGCAAACGCTGGTGTTCTCGGGCGTGATCGGCGGCGCAGGCATGTGGGTGCTGTTCAATTTCGTCAACCCGCTGACCATGTGGCTGACCTTTGCCACTTTCGTCGGCTATGCGGTGATCTACACCATGCTGCTCAAGCCGGCAACGCCGCAGAACATTGTCATCGGCGGTTTGTCCGGCGCAATGCCGCCAGCTTTGGGCTGGGCCGCGGTCGCCAATAACGTCCCGATGGAAGCCTGGATCCTGGTCCTGATCATCTTTGTCTGGACACCGCCGCATTTCTGGGCACTGGCGCTCTACCGTCGCGACGACTACGCGAAGTCAGGCTTGCCAATGTTGCCGGTGACGCACGGTTCGAAATTCACGCAGTTTCACATCTGGCTATACACCATTGCCCTTGTCGCGACCACGATGCTGCCGTTTGCCGTACGGATGAGCGGGCTGATCTACCTCGCCAGCGCAGTGGTGCTCGGCGCGATTTTCCTCTGGTATGCGTGGCAGGTTTATCGTCATTACACCGACCTGATCGCCAGGAAGACCTTTGCCTACTCGATCATCTACCTGTCGCTGCTCTTTGCCGCGCTGCTGGTCGATCATTACATCAAGCTTTAAGACCATGGATTTCTTTCCTGCCAAGCGTGCGGCCGCGCTCGCGCTCGTTGCCGCCAGCGTATTCCTCGGCGCATGCGACAAGAAGGGTGAGGGGACGCAGATGATGCTGTCACCTGCCCAATCGACGTTCACGAACACCGACGTGACCGGTCTCGATTACGCCAAGGACTTCGCGATGCCTGACCATGCGGGCAAGATGCGCACCCTTGCGGATTTCAAGGGCAAGGCAGTGGTCGTCTTCTTCGGATATACCCAATGCCCGGATGTCTGCCCGACGACCATGTCGGAAATGGCGAACGTCATGAAGGAGCTCGGCCCGCTGTCGGACAAGGTGCAGGTGCTGTTCGTCACCGTCGACCCGGAGCGTGATACACCGGAGTTGCTGTCGAAGTACGTACCGTCCTTCGACCCGCGTTTCCTCGGTTTGGTCGGTGACAAGGAAGCGACCGAAAAGATGGCAAAGGAATTCCGCGTCTTCTTCCAGAAGGTGCCGGGCAAGGAGCCGGGCAGCTACACCATGGATCACACGGCTGGCAGCTATGTGTTCGATCCGCAAGGACGCTTGCGCTTGTTCGTGCGGCACGGGCAGGGAGCGGAGCCGATCGTGCACGACCTCAAGCGCCTCCTCACGTAACTTTTTGCGGACGCGGCAACAAAAAAGGCACCCCTACAGGTGTAATGCCGTTCAGTTAAGGTCTTTCTTCAGGTAACGAACGGCATAACGTTTAG
>CBIHRW010000042.1:0-36840 GCA_966212545.1 uncultured Noviherbaspirillum sp. | reverse complement strand
ACCGTGGACCGGCAACCAGTACGGGCAAGTGTGGATCCCGAGGATCGGCGACGAGGTATTGATCCAGTTCATCAACGGCGACATCGACCGCCCAATCGTCATCGGCAGCGTCTACAACGGTACCCATCACCCGGCCACCTTCACCGATGCGGGCAACCTGCCCGGCAACAAGGCCTTATCGGGCATCAAGAGCAAGATGTATAAGGGCAGGGGCCAGAACGAGATCATCTGGGATGACAGTACCGGCGAGCAGCGCCTTCGCACGGCAACGGATCACGGCAAGACGGCACTGAACCAGGGCTATCTCGTCCATCCGAGAACCGAAGGCAAGGGCGAGCCGCGCGGGGAAGGGTTTGAACTGCGCACCGACCAGTACGGGGCGATCCGGGCAGCAAAAGGCATGCTGGTCAGCACCGATGCCAGGAACAACGAAAGCAGCACCCACCTGGACAGCAGGGAACTGACGAACCAGTTACAAGGCAATCTCGAACTATCCAAGACCTTGTCGGATGCGGCCAAGGAGCATAACGCCGATCCGCTGGACGCGAACGAGGAAGCGGAACGCCTGATCAAGGTCGCGACAAACACCTATCCCCAATCCGGCGGCACCGGGCAGAAGGCAGACGTGCCAGGGTATGAAGAACCGATCCTCGCATTCTCCAGCCCGGCCGGCATTGTGAATGCGACACCGAAGTCATATGAAGTCGCTGCCGGTGAACACATCCACTTGTCCAGTCAGCAGGACACCAACATCGCCGTGGGCAACAAGCTGTCGATGGCGATCAAGGAAGCGTGGAGCGTGTTCGTCGCCAAGGCCGGCATCAAGCTGTTCGCCGGCAAGGGCAAGGTGCAGATCCAGGCGCAGGATGACGAAATCGAGGTGATCGCGAAGAAGGACATTCGCATTACCTCCGTCGACGGAAACGTCGAGATCACCGCTCTCAGCGGCATTCACCTCACTGCCGGCGGTTCGTGCATCGACATCGGTAACGGTCAGATTACGCTCAAGACACCGGGGCCTGTCAACATCCACGGAAGCATAAAGAATCTCACTGGCCCAGCACGGGTAACACCCGACCTGCCGCAACTGCCCAAAAGCATCTGCATTGAATGCCTGAAAAAGAACTTGGCGAACGGTACCCCTTTTACCAAAGTCACGTAACGCCATGAACAGAACCATGCAACATAATCTGATCTGCGAACACGTGCCCGGCTGGCTCGACGCCTTGCAGGACAAGGCCGCGTGGATCAGGAATGCCTGGCCGGACGCCCATGTCTTCGCGTTGCTCGACTGCGCATTCTCCGAGAGCTCGTATGCCGCAATCCTCAAGCACAGCCTGCCCTCGCGCAGCCTGTACGATCTCTCCGAAACGCCATCGCGTGACCTGCAGGCTGTCTCGCCGACACTGATCCTCCTGACGCCTGAAACCGCGCCGCAATGGCGTGAGGTTCTGCGCCTCACCGATGGCTGGCCGATGCTGTCCCTCATCGTCACACCCGAATCGCTCGACGAACTGGCGCAACGCCTCAGCCCGTGGTGCATCGTCAATGCCGATGGTCAGCCCTTCGTCTTCCGTTTTCCAGACACACGCCGCCTGCCCGCCATTGTCGATGTGCTCACGCCGGAACAGCATGGTGCATTCTTCGGCCCGGCCATCGCATGGCACTACCGCACGCGCTCGGCGGAATGGGCGGAGCTCCCTTTGCCGGCCACCCCTGTTCCCGCCGCCGATTACGTGAAGCTGGATACACAACAGTGTGCACGATTGGTCAATGACAGCGAGGCGGACGCAATCATGGCACATCTCAATGTCAACGAACCGACGACCCTGCTTCCCTACCATCCGGCCGCAGCACACCAGCTCGTCTCCCAAGCGCTGAAGCGTGCCGATCGATACGGCATTGCCGACACCGACCGTAACCAATGGTGCAGCCTGTATCTGAAACAGTCGAAACTGGAGCAGATGAGCGGGGCCATTCCCCTGCTTGCCTCATTGCTGGCGAAGGAATGCCGTTACGCCGACATCGGAAATGAACTGGCAAAGCTCGTGCGAACGCACGATTTGCCGAACTAACAGAAGGTTCCAATAAACATGCCAACATTCATGCTCCGCTTATCCGCCCTGATCGCCTCAGGTGCATTGCTAGCCGCCTGCGCGATCGCCCCCAAGTCCGATTCAAAAATCGGCGTCGACATCTCAGGCGTCAATTACAGCGACATGCCCATCACCTACATCGTGTCCGATCCGAACGACACGGCCAGCATCGGCGCCGAGCCGCTCGATCCCTTTGCCGGCGGCGGCTCCATGTGCTGCTTCCGGCTTCCGGCGACATGGCAGCCGGGGATCAAGGTGCGCGTTGAGATACTCGACACGAATCGAAATCCTTTCAAGGAAGAAATTGTCGACTTGCCGCCCTATGTGGATGGGAAACCTGGCCGGATATGGGCGGTGCTCTATCAGGATGGAAGTATCGAGGTCCTGTCGAGTGAGTATGGTCCTCCGCATGCGAAATGGCCGGGCAAGGTCAAGGGGTGGCCGGTGCCGACGGTGGAGTATCGGAGGAAGTTGTGGGAACGGGACTTGGAATATCTAAGACATTCCGTGCGAGCGGCTGAATCCTTGATCAAAGAACTCCGCGATGATCCTGAAAAGAGTTTGAGGAGCAGATGGCAACACGACAAGCAATATGCCTGGAAAAGTGTCGAGCAATTCTCCGGCCCAGATGATCCAGAGTACAAAATTTTCATAATGAAGCGCAATGATGAGTTTCTTCTAAGGGCACAACAGCGTTTGGAAAATTGGATAAAAAGTAAGCCATGACAACGACATTAGCTTCGCCATTCCACAAACCCGGTATTGATTACACTGACCCATCGAACAGGATGCGTTTCTTTTCACATGAAGATGACGACACGATTGAATTCTACAAATCTCGCGAATCCCCACCCTTCGGCAACCCCTCCGCCTCCTGCGACACCAACCTCTTCTTCGGCTTCTTCCACGACGGCACCCGCAACAATTACGGCCGGTCGATCAAGGACAAGGACCACACCCAGAGCAATGTCGCGCGCCTGTATAGCTGCTTCCCCGGAAAAGGCATACGCGGCGTGATTCCCGGCGAACCGGAGTGGGAGCACCGTCCCGATCAATTCAAGCATTTCTTCCGCGTCTACACGCCGGGCGTGGGCAGCGCATTCGACCTCGTCGATGACAGCGGCAAGGGAAAGGATGAAACGCTCGGCGCGGCGATGGCATACAAGGGTGAGCCGCGCATCATCTGGACGCTGCTGCAGGCGATCAACAACCTGCATCGCTACTTCAAGGACGAGTCGTTGATCCCGCCGGACGAGGCCAAACAGCTGTACCGCAAGATCAGCCTCAACCGGAACACGTTGGAATGCATGGCGGACGCTCCCCCTGAGCGATTCGACGACGTCAACAGGCGCGAACACTTCGCTGCGCGTCTGGAGTTCGCCGGTCTGCTGCAACGCCTGCACAAGGCGCTCGAATTCCACATGCCTGGAAAGGACAGCTGCAGGCCGCGCAACACGGACCCCGGCATCGTGAAGCAGATTTATGTCTCGGTCTTCGGCTTCTCCCGCGGTGCGGCCGCCGCACGTGCCTTCGCCAACTGGCTCGTCGCCCTGTGCAAGCTCGACGCCGAACTGCTCGGCAAGTCCGGGACCACGCTCGGCGGCTTTCCGGTCAACTTCGACTTCCTCGGCCTGTTCGACACCGTCGCCTCGGTCGGTCTGGCCAATACCCTCAACACCGCCGACGGCCATTGGGGATGGGCGGATGCGGAGGTGAGCCTGCGCGTGCCGAAGGAATTCGTCCAATGCCTGCACCTGGTGTCCGGGCACGAGATCCGGCGCAGCTTTCCGCTCGACTCGATCTCCGACGGCGGCTTCCTGGGGAGTGGTCGTACAGAGGTGGTCTATCCGGGCGTGCATTCGGACGTGGGCGGCGGCTATCTGCCGAAGGAGCAAGGCAAGGGCAAGGACGTGACGGGCAAGGACCTGCTGTCGCGGCTGCCGCTGGCGCACATGTACCGCGCCGCCCGCCTGGCGGGTGTGCCGTTGAAGCTCGAACTGGTGGAACAGCAATCGGTGAAGGACGATTTCCGCATCGATCCCGGCACGCTTGCCGCATTCAATCGATATCTGTCGCATGCCACAGTCAAGAGTGGCGAGCTGACCGACATCATGCGGGAACAGTGCAAGTTCCAGATCCTGTGGCGGCTCCTGCGCCGCCAGGGAGGGCCGTCCCCTCTGGAAAAGATCAAGAGCTACGGGGACGCGCCGCAAGTCGACAAGAACGACCTGCGCGGAGCCAACGAAGAGTTCACGGAGGAGATCGCCGAGTACGAGCGCTGGCGTGACGGTTATCTCAATCCGGCTCCGGCAGAATGGGACGCGCATGGCCGAACGCAAGAGCAGCGCAGGCCGGAAGAGATTGCACGCCGCGCGCCTGGCTTCAAGGATCGGCGTGAAGAGGAATGGAAGGAAATCTCACGCTTCTGGGGAAGGGAGACCTTGCCGGACGACGTGGTCCGGTTCTTTGACGACTTCGTGCACGACTCGCGCGCCTGGTTCAAGCTGACGGGCCCCGAAGCGGCGGAAGTGGAGAACGAGTTGAAGAAGCTGGTCCAGAAGATGAAGACCTACGACGAGAACGCGCTTTACGATCACCGTCCCGATCCGTTGACACCCGAAGAACGCGAATGGGCGACCGAATATGCGCTGACGGGGCAGGTGCCGGAAATGAAGACCGGCGGCCGCGAGCCGGCATGGTTTGGCCAGGCGGGCTACCTGCGGTACCGAAAGGTATATGCGGGAGGCGACCGGATACTCATTTCCGAGCATCGGCGACAGTTGCAAGAATGGCGGATGACGGCGTTGCGGGCGACTCGTCAACAGAAAGCTGCGTGAGCGCGCTGCATGTCTGGTTATCAACGCGCGGTTCAACCAGAATTGCTTCGACAGCACGCCCGAGGTTCGCAGTGCTTCCCTATTCATCAGGCCAGTCAAATGCGTAATGAATGCATCGGCAGCCCTTGAACGTGTTTCCGGCTGCGTATGGAACAATCGTATCGGTCTTGACGATGAAACCATGTTTCCCCATGTTCCTGGTTGTTGCATGAAAGGAAGTAAGTTCGCAAACATGATCTTCGGCAAACCGGAAAGGCCGGGAGTGTGCGAAAGTCTACAGCCATCGACGGAGATGTGCGGCGGAAGTGGCAATGGGCGCGAATACGCGATGCATTACCTGTCCCGCCTCGATGAATTGACGTCTTGACGGAGATTCAATGAAACGACGGTTTGCTGCGTTCGGGGCAGTCCTCGCGCTGTTGTTCCTTGCCTCTTGTGCCACGCTGCTTGGCCCGCGTGAAGCGGAGATCCCGCTTGCGCAATTGCAGGAGGCGATCGAGGAGCGCTTCCCGTTCAATAACCGCTTCCTGGAACTGCTCGACATCCATGTCACCAATCCGCGCGTGACGCTGCAGCCTGCGACCAACCGCGTTCTGACGAGCATGGATGCATCTGTCGCGCCACCGTTCATGAACAAGGCGTGGAACGGCAACTTCGCGGTTTCCGGCCGGCTGCGCTTCGACCCCGCGCGCAATGCAATTGTGCTTGGCGACCCGCGGGTCGAGACTTTCAACGTCAACGGACTTGATCCCTTGTACGCCAACCAAATCATCCGTGTCGGCAGCCTGCTGGCAGAACAGATCTTGAAGGATGTCCCTTTGTACACCTTCCGCCCGGAAGACCTCCGGTATGCCGGCGCGGCCTACAATCCGACCAGAATCATGACCAGAACCAACAGTCTCGTGGTAACCTTTGAGCCCGTAAGATAGGCCGCCTGCACTCGCAGGCAGAGCGCAAAACCCGCGGCCTCGCGGGTTTTTTGTTGATTCGACCAACGTAACAGAAAAGCATTCATGGATGTCACGCTCGCGCTCAAAGCGCTCATCATGGGGATCGTCGAGGGCCTCACCGAATTCCTGCCCATTTCTTCTACCGGCCACCTGATCCTCACGGCCAGCCTCCTCAATTTCACCGGTGAAAAGGTGAAGGTCTTCGAAATCGCCATCCAGGCAGGCGCCATGCTGGCGGTGTGCTGGGAATACCGTGCAAGGATCGCCAGCGTGCTGTCAGGACTGTTCAGCGACGCCAAGGCGCAGCGCTTTGTGCTCAACCTGATCATTGCATTCATCCCCGCTGCAGCCCTCGGTTTCCTGTTCAACAAGGCAATCACGGCCAGCCTGTTTTCCCCGGTGCCGGTGGCGCTGGCCTTCATCATCGGCGGCATCGTTATCCTGTGGGTGGAAAAGCGCAACAAGAATGCGCCCGCTGCACGCGTGGAATCGGTGGACGACATGACCGCGCTGGATGCGCTGAAGGTCGGATTCGCGCAGGCGTTTGCCCTGATCCCCGGAACCAGCCGATCCGGTGCGACCATCATCGGCGGCATGCTGTTCGGCTTGTCGCGCAAGGCCGCGACCGAATTCTCGTTCTTCCTCGCGATTCCGACGCTGTTCGCGGCGACGATCTATTCGGTCTACAAGCAGCGAGAACTGCTTTCGGCACTGGACTTGCCGTGGTTCGGCGTGGGCGCAATTTCATCCTTCATTTCCGCCTTCTTTTGTGTGCGCTGGCTGCTGCGCTATATCAGCTCGCACGACTTTTCGATCTTTGCCTGGTACCGTATCGTTTTCGGCTTTGTCGTCATTGCAACGGCCTACGCTGGCATTGTGGAGTGGGTGCATTAAAATACGCGGATGCGTGATCATTTTGACAACACTTCTGCGCTGCAGGTCCTGCAGACTGTTTTCGGTTATCCGTCCTTCCGCGGCCAGCAGGCCGATATCGTGAATCACGTCGCCGGCGGCGGCGATGCGCTTGTGCTGATGCCCACCGGCGGCGGCAAGTCCTTGTGCTACCAGATTCCGGCGCTGATGCGGAAGGGCGTCGGCGTGGTAGTTTCGCCGCTGATAGCCCTGATGCAGGATCAGGTCGATGCGCTCGCCGAAGTCGGCGTGCGCGCCGCTTTCCTCAATTCGACCCAGTCCTACGAGGAGACGGTTCGTACCGAACGCGCGGTGCGCAACGGTGACCTGGACCTTGTCTATGTGGCACCGGAGCGCCTGATGACGCCGCGCTGCCTCGAGCTGCTCGACGCCTCGAAGATTGCCTTGTTCGCTATCGACGAAGCGCATTGCGTGTCGCAGTGGGGCCATGACTTCCGTCCGGAATACATGAAGCTGTCGATCCTGCACGAGCGCTTCCCGCGGGTGCCGCGGATCGCCCTGACCGCGACCGCCGATCCGCAGACGCGCGCCGAGATTGCGCATCGCCTGCAGCTCGACGATGCGATGCAGTTCGTATCCTCGTTCGACCGCCCCAACATCCGTTACCAGATCGTCGAGAAGACCAACGGCCGCAAACAGGTCCTGGACTTCATCCGCGAAGAACATGCCGGAGACGCCGGCATCGTCTACTGCCTGTCGCGCAAGAAGGTCGAGGAAACGGCAGGCTTCCTCAATGAAAACGGCATCACCGCATTGCCTTACCACGCCGGCATGGAGCATGCGATACGCGCGGCCAACCAGGGGCGCTTCCTGCGCGAAGACAGCATCGTGATGGTGGCGACGATCGCATTCGGCATGGGCATCGACAAGCCCGACGTGCGCTTCGTCTGTCATCTCGATCTCCCCAAGAGCATCGAAGGCTATTACCAGGAAACCGGTCGTGCAGGCCGCGACGGCGCGCCGGCCGACGCATGGATGGCCTACGGGCTGCAGGACGTGGTCCAGCAACGGCGCATGATCGACGAGTCGGAAGCCGACGAGAACTTCAAGCGCGTGCAGACGGCAAAGCTGGATGCGATGCTCGGCCTGTGCGAGACGCTGAACTGCCGGCGCGTGCGCCTGCTGGACTATTTCGGTCAGTCGTCCGAACCCTGCGGCAATTGCGACATCTGCCTCTCGCCGCCGGTGTCCTACGATGGCACGGTGCAGATGCAGAAGCTGCTGTCAGCCATCTACCGCGTCGACCAGCGTTTCGGCGCCGGTCATGTGATCGACGTCTTGCGCGGTGCCGAGTCGGACAAGGTGAGGCAGTGGAAGCATGAAAAGCTCTCGACCTTCGGTATCGGCAATGACATCAGCGAAGCCGAGTGGCGCGCGATCCTGCGACAGGCAATTGCGCTTGGCCTGGTCGTGGTCGACCACGATGCATATGGTTCTCTCAAGCTGACGGCCGAAGCGCGTCCCGTACTCAAAGGCGAGCGGAGGGTACAACTGCGCGAGTACCAGAAGCCGGTCAAGAAGAAACGCGAACGGGAATCGGCTAGGTCCAAAACGAACGTCGACAGCGAACTGTCGACGTTGGAGCAGACGATCTTCGAGAACCTGCGCGCATGGCGGGTCGATACCGCGCGCAAGCACAATGTCCCTGCCTACGTCATCTTTCACGACGCGACCCTGCGCGAGATTGCCAGGATAAAACCGGCGTCGCTTGGCGATTTGCGCAATGTATCCGGCGTGGGCGAGAAGAAGCTGGAGACCTACGGCGAAGAAATCGTTGCGCTCATCGCCGAAATGGCCTGAGCGTCATCCTAATTCGTCAGCGCTTCGTGAATACGAGGTCCCACACGCCGTGCCCGAGTTTCAGGCCGCGGTTCTCGAACTTCGTGACCGGGCGGTAATCCGGACGCGGCGCGTATCCCTCCGCGGTATTTTTCAGCGCCGGTTCGTCGCCCAATACCTGCAGCATCTGCTCCGCATAGTCCTGCCAGTCCGTCGCGCAATGCAGGTAGCCACCGGGAGCGATGCGCGACACCAGCAACTTCACGAACGGCGGCTGGATCAACCGGCGCTTGTTGTGCCGCGCCTTGTGCCACGGATCAGGGAAGAAAACGTGCACGCCCGCCAGCGAATCCGGTGCAATCATATGGGTAACGACCTCGAACGCGTCATGCTGGATGATGCGCAGGTTGGTGAGCCCCTGCTCGCCGATCAGCTTGAGCAGGCTGCCGACGCCGGGCGTGTGCACCTCGACCCCGATAAAGTCCTTCTCCGGCATCCCTGCTGCAATCTTCGCCGTCGTATCGCCCATCCCGAAACCGATTTCGAGGACGGCCGGCGCACGGCGGCCAAATGCCTGCACGAAGTCGTATGGCGCCTTCTCGTAGGGAATGCAGAATTTCGGCCCGAGCGTTTCGATCGCCTTCGCCTGCGCCGTCGACAGGCGGCCAGCGCGGGTAACGAAGCTGCGAATGCGGCGCTCGGTGGGGTCGTACAGCATCTGCTTGCTGCTGCCGTCGTCGTGGTCGTGGGACATGCTGTTCTTCCGGGAGAAATGTCTGCAAGTCAATAAAAAAGGCACCTGCCGGTGCCCCATTGACCTGGAGCGGGTGAAGGGAATCGAACCCTCGTCGTAAGCTTGGGAAGCTTCTGCTCTACCATTGAGCTACACCCGCGGAAAGCCGCATTTTACGCGGGTTTGCGCTGGCTTTGCAAATTGGCAGGTTGTCATTCCGTCTCCTGCGACCGGCGCGAAAACCCCATGAATATGTGAGTTCCTGGCGGCATTTCCTCGCCATATAATTCAGTTCGGCCGTGACGATTGGCCTGTCAACCATCAAGAAAACAAAAGGGGGGAATGATGTCGAGTATCGGTGCTGCGCCCTGCGCGCGAAACCGTTGCAATCTGCTGGCCGCATTGCTGTTGGCGGCGAGCCTGTTCACAGCAACAGGCGCCGCACGCGCGGACTCGCGGAATATCGCGCCGGATTTCAAGAACCTGCCGAAAGGCGCGAAGGTCGTGATCATGCCTGCCGACATCGAGCTGTTTTCGATCAGCGCCGGCGGCGTCAGCGAGCCGAAAGCGGACTGGACGGAGGCGGCGACGCGCTACTTCACGAACGCACTGACCGAGCGGAAGAAGTCGCTTGGCCTTGCAAGCGTCGAGCTGGCGAACGCGGATGCCGATGAGCTGAGCGACGTGAATGCCTTGCATGCAGCCGTGGCGCGTTCCATCGCCCTGCATCATTTCGGACCGTCTTCCCTCCGCCTCCCCACCAAAGACGGCAAGCTCGACTGGTCGCTTGGCGACTCGGTTGCCCCGATACGCCAGAAGACCGGCGCAGATTTCGCCCTGTTCAGCTGGGTGCGCGACAGCTATGCAAGCGCCGAGCGGAAGGCGGCGATGGTCGCGATGGCCCTGCTCGGCGTCGGGATCTCCGGCGGCTTCCAGGTCGGCTATGCATCGCTGGTCGACCTGAAGTCCGGACGCGTGCTCTGGTTCAACCAGCTGGGACGCGGTACCGGCGACTTGCGCGAGGCGGATTCCGCAAAGGAAACGGTCGGCGTGCTGCTCGATAAATTTCCCATCGCACAATGAAGCGCCGCCGCTTTCTTGCAGCCGGCTTCGCTGCATCAATTCCCGCTGTCTCCGGGGCGCAGGACTTGTGGTCGTCACCGCCACGCATGAACCGTCCCGATATCGCATCGGATGAAGGCGGGTTGTGGGCGCTGATGGATCGGGAAGAGACCAAGCTGCGGCGCAGCCCATTCGTGATTCGCGATGCGGCGTTCAGCAGCTATATCCAGGAAATCGTCTGCCGTCTGGCCGGGGAGCATTGTCCTGACGTCCGCGTGCACCTGGTCCGCAATCGCTACTTCAACGCCAATATGGCGCCCAACGGCATGATGCAAGTCTGGAGCGGACTCATGCTGCGCGTCGATAATGAGGCGCAGCTGGCGGCCGTGCTCGGGCATGAGATTGGCCACTACCTCCAGCGGCACTCCATCGAGCGCTTGCGTGATGCCAAGGCACGCAGCGCATTCGGCCAATTCCTGGGGCTGTTCGGCGTTGCCGGACTGGTGGGGCAGATCGGTATGCTGGCCGGTGCTTTTGCCTTTTCCAGGGAGCATGAACGCGAGGCCGACCGCATCGGACTGACGCTCATGAGCCGAGCGGGCTACGATCCGCGCGAGGCGGCCAAGATCTGGGACAACCTCCTGCTGGAATTGAAGGCGGGACCGAATGGGGATCCGGGAAAAAACAGTCCCTTGTTCGCTACCCATCCGGCAGTCGATGAGCGCACGGAAACCTTGAACCGGTTGGCAGCGGAGTTGCCCACGGGAGTCACCAATGAACAGATCTGGCAGCAAAAGACGGCGCCGTTCCGCCGCGAATGGCTGAACGAGGAAATCAAGCGCGGGCAGTTCGAGGAAAGCCTAGCGCTGCTCAAACGCCTTGTGACGCGTTCGCCTGCCCAGCCGGATTATCTTTGGGCTCGCGGCGATGTCTATCGTTTGCGCGGCAGCACAGGCGACATCGACGCCGCGATTGCAGATTACAAGGCAGCCGCAATGCTTGGCGCTGAGCCGCCGGAGACGCATCGCGGCCTCGGGATGGCATACCGGGAGCTCGGTCAGACTGTGGAGGCGAAAGCAAGCTTTGCGCGTTACCTGGAGTTGGCGCCGCAGGCGTCCGATTCGTTAATGATCAAGAATTACATGGAGGAACTGGGAGCATGAACCTGATGAAAAAAATCGCAGTATGGCTGCTTGCGTTTGCACTCACCGCCTGCGCCACCGCAACAAAGATCGAGTCCGGCGAGCGCAGTGTCGGCGAGCGTTTGCGTATCGTGCTGGAAGGCGACTGGAACAAGATCAGCGCCCCCGGCATGAACGGACCGAATTCCGAGACGTGGACCATGGAAGGGGTGCCGGTCGATAAGCTTCTGATCTATTCCGGCCTGAAGGAAAATGAAGCCGTCCATTCCGAGTTTGGCGGCGACAAGAAGAGCTTCAAGTTCCGGCCCAACATGCAGCCGGACCAGGTCGTGGCACTGTTCGAAGGCATGCTGACACGAGATGGTTCCACGTTCAAGCTGGTGAAACTTGAGCCGTCATCGTTCGGCGGCGGCAAGGGATTCCATTTCGAATACAGCCTGATCCGGAAGACGGACAACGTGGAACTGCTGGGAACGGCGAGCGCTGTCGTGAGCAAGAACGAGTTGTTTGCCATCGTGTACCAGGCGCCCAAGCTCGTGTTTTACCCGCGCCACCAGGAGCGCGTGAACCGAATCATGCGCAGCGCGCGTGTGCAAGGCACATGATGATTTGATGCTTGGCCGGCGAACCACCAGGGTGGTTCGCCAGTGACCGCCGACTCCACATGACGGCCGTCATTTCAAATCTCCGTCGGAAGTCCCTTGCGTATCCGGCTATTCAAGCCAGACTGGATTGATCCCATCAACCGCGCACCACGGCTGTACGGACTTCCTCCTCGCTGACTTCCACCCGGTTTCGTCCATTTTCCTTCGCCCGGTAGAGTGCCTTGTCGGCCTTCGACAGAAGCATGTTCACGTCCGCGTGACCATTCGAGGCGCTGGCGACGCCAATGCTGACCGTGTAGCCGGGCAAGCTGGTCGACATGCCGGTTGAAATTCCGGCGCAAATGCGTTCCGCGATGGATTGCGCTTCATCGATAGAGGTTTCCGGCAGCAGCGCCACAAACTCCTCCCCGCCATAACGCCCGATCGAATCGATGTTGCGCAACATCTCCCGCGTGCGCTGCACGAAATCGATGATCACGCGGTCGCCGGTTACGTGGCCGTACTGGTCGTTGATTGCCTTGAAGTTGTCGAGGTCGAACATCAGCAACGCAATCGGCCGGCCGTTGCGGCGGGTGCGCGCGACTTCCTTCGTCAGCAGCTCGATGAACGCAGTGCGGGCGAAGGCGTCGGTGAGTTGGTCGTGCGAAGCTATGAACTCGAGCGCCGCGCGCAGCCGTTCGTTCGCCAGCATCATTGCGCCGAGCGTGATTGCCAGGACCGAGAATGCCATCGCCGCAAGATAGGCGCGTTGCGTGAACGTCGTGCCGAGCACACCGGATGGATTGTCGAGGGCAGTCGCCAACATGCCTGCACGAACGAGAGATACGGTGCCGATCGCGGCGAATACAAGGCAGGTGAAGCGGCCCGCCATCGTGTTACCGGTCGTGCGGGCAACCAGCAGGGTGCAAGCGAAGAACAGTACGGTGTCGGTCAGCGTCACCAGGACAGCTCGCTTGGGGTAGCTGTTGTCCACATACGTGAACCATGCGACATAAGCGGCCACCATCGCGAGAATAACCGCCATCGTCCGGACACGCGTCGGCAGGCCAGCGAAATGACGAAAGCCGGCGTAGAACGACATGATCCCGGCAACAAGCATGGCGTTGGCCAGGACCACGCAAAAGAATTCGGGAATGACCCCGGTCAGGCCGAACAGGACGCTGGCGATCACCATGCCAAACAGGCCTCGGCTCCAGTAGACCAGCCCGCCGATCGTGGGCGGAAAACTCCGCCGCATCATGAACAGGATGGCGAGGCACAGGAGCCCGAGCAGCCCGGCGACAAAAATCAGCGAACGCGGATCGAGTTCTGACACGGCACATCTCCCCCTGTGATCGCAATATAACAACATCCCGGGCCTATTGCTATTGGGAAATGAAAGCAGGGATTGCCGGAGGGGAGCCAGGGAGGCGAGCCGGGAGGGGCGCCGCCCGGCATGCGGGCGGCGGATTTCAGCAGAAGGGGTGGACTCAGATGCCGCCCATGCACAGATACTTGATTTCGAGGTACTCGTCGATACCGTACTTCGATCCTTCGCGACCGAGGCCGGACTGCTTCAAGCCGCCGAACGGGCCGACTTCATTGGAGATGATGCCGGTATTGATGCCCACCATACCGTACTCGAGCTTTTCGGCGACGCGCCAGACGCGGCCGATATCGCGCGAATAGAAATAGCTGGCCAGGCCGAACTCGGTGTTGTTGGCGGCCGCGACTGCTTCATCCTCGGTCTTGAACCTGGTCACTGCCGCGACCGGCCCGAAGGTTTCTTCACGCATCACGAGCATGTCGGCGGTTACGTTGGACAGCACCGTGGGTTCGTAGAACTGTCCACCCAGCGCGTGCAATTTTCCGCCTGTGAGCACCTTGGCACCCTTGGCGACAGCATCCGACACATGCTCCTGTACCTTGGCGACCGCCTGGTCGTCGATCAGCGGACCTTGCGCCACTCCTGACTCGAAGCCGTTGCCGACCTTGATCTTTGCCGCACCCGCTGCCAGCTTTTCGACGAAGGCGTCATAAATGGACTCATGCGCGTAAATGCGATTGGTGCATACGCAGGTCTGGCCCGCGTTGCGATACTTGGACGCGAGCGCCCCTTCCACAGCAGCGTCGAGGTCAGCATCGTCGAACACGATGAAAGGCGCATGGCCACCGAGCTCAAGCCCGATCTTCTTGATTGTCGGCGCACATTGCTGCATCAGGATGCGACCCACCGGGGTCGAGCCGGTAAACGACAAGTGGCGCACGACCGGGCTTTCGCACAACACCCTGCCGACTTCGATGGACCGTTCCGAATCGGCGGTTACGATGTTCATCACGCCGGCCGGCATGCCGGCACGGTGCGCCAGCTCGGCCATTGCCAGCGCGGACAACGGGGTTTGCTCGGCCGGTTTGATGACGATGGTGCAGCCGGCGGCGATGGCAGGGGCGACCTTGCGTGTGATCATGGCGATCGGGAAGTTCCACGGCGTGATCGCGGCGCACACGCCGATCGGCTGCTTCAGCACCAGCATGCGCTTGTCAGTCCAGGTCGACGCGAGCACATCGCCGCTGACGCGCTTGGCTTCCTCGGCAAACCATTCGATGAAGCTGGCGCCGTACAGCACTTCACCCTTTGCTTCCGGCACCGGCTTGCCCTGTTCCGCCGTCATCAGCGCGGCCAGGTCGTTTGCATGCAGGATCAGCAGTTCGTACCACTTGCGCATGACGGCGGCGCGCTCCTTGGCGGTCTTGCCGGACCAGAGAGGGAACGCGGCTTGCGCGGCATCGATTGCCTTGCGCGTCGCCTCGGCACCCATGTTGGGGACGGACCCGATCGTCGAGCCGTCAGCGGGATTGGTCACGGAGAAGGTCGACGCGGCATCGACCCATGCGCCGTTCAGGTAGGCCTGGCTGCGGAGCAGGGCGGCGTCGTTCAACGGGGGGAAACCTTTGGACTGCGGCATGATGCTCTCCTCGTCTTTATGCGAATTGGGAAAACATCAAGAATAGCGCAATCGATGCGCCTTTGCCGGATCTTTACGAACGACCGTTCTGTTGCTGCATTGCGCGGACGAAATCCGGTAGGCGGCGGCCTTCCTGGCTGGGATAGCCTTCTCCAGTAACGATTTCCCGGATCCGGTCGAGCCGGAAAGTCCTGAAGTCCCCGCGCAACTCGCACCAGGCGGCGACGAGCCAGATGCCGCCCCAGAAATAGAGGGCCAGCGGCCAGGCGATGCGGCGCGTGGCCTGCTCCTGGGCATCGACATAGTCGAGATGCAGCTTGCGCTTGTGGTTGATCGCTTGCCGGATCACCTCCAGCCTGCGGCCGTTCAAGGGATCGACGTGGAAGGCCGGGGCGAACAAGGGCGTGGCTTCGACGAAATCGCGCTTTTCCTTGGGCAAGGCGAGCGTGATCTTGGCGAGCGCTGCTGCACCCGATGCGCCGAGCTGCGGCCCGCCCCAAGCCTGCACCATGCGAATGCCGGTGACGAGCGCATCAATCTCGTCCGGGGAAAACATTAGCGGTTGCAAGTCGAAACCCGCCTTGATGCGGTAACCGATGCCGGCCTCGCCTTCCACAGGCACGCCGGAAATCGAGAGGTCGCGGATGTCGCGGTAGATGGTCCGCTCCGACACCGACAGCCAGTCGGCCAGCTGCCGCGCCGTGGTCAGCCGCCGGCCGCGCAGGTATTGGGCAATCTGGAAGAGGCGGTCGGCTCGGCGCATCAGATATGCACTCCTTGTGCTTCGAGCTCGGTCAGCAGGCGCAGCTTGTCGTCACGCGCGACTTCGCGCCAGTCCCGGTCGGTAAGGGCGCCTTCCAACGCCCACAGCATGTTCAGGCTGACAGGCGTGCCAGACTGCTTCAAGGCGACGAAGGTCGCAACCGCGCCGCGTTCGGCCAAATCGACCGGCGTGCGGACCTGGACGCGGGCAAGCCTCTCCTCGGACGTCGGGCCGAGGTTGCGCAGGTCGGAAAGGCGTTGTGCGGTCATGATGGCATTCTTGCATGAGAACGCTCATCATGCATCCGTGCTCCTGACAGCATCCTGTCAGGAGAGCGGTTTGCCAGCGCATGAATGGCGCTCGGCGCCCCCGGCCGATCTCGGGCCTGCGATGTTCGCCGTATCTCACGTACGGTTGCGCGTCTCGACCCGACCTCGGTTCCCTTGCATGCGCTGTCAAGCTGCTCCAGGAGTCTGCGCGGCAGAAGGCGTCGAGCAAACTCCTAGGCTTGCTTCGGCTTGGCTTCCTCGCGCCGGTTGAAGCCTGCCACCATGTCGAAGCGGAACAGGCGGCATTCCAGTGCCCCATTGAAGAACGGGGTCTTGCGCGATTCCTTCAGGCGAAGCATCTTCGGCAGGCCGAGGTCCGCCGTGAACAGGAAAACCTTCCAGCCGGGGAAACGCTGCTTGAGTGTGGTGCTGAATGCGCTGTAGAAAGCGGCGGCAAGCTCATCCGGCGCCTGCGATTTGTCGCCGCGCACGCCGATCCGTTCGCCATATGGCGGATTGGTCAGGATGATGCCCGGCTCCTCGGTCGGCGGCTTCACTTCCTGCGCCTCGATCTGCTTGAGCGGCACCTCGAACTGGATACCGGCATTGTGCAGATTGTTGCGTGCCATGACGATCATGTCGCCGGAAATGTCGCTGCCGAACAGCGTCGGTTTGGTCGGCAGGGGATTCGGTTTGAAGCTGCCCTTGATCGCCATCCATTCGTCGGCCTTGAACCCGAGGAACTTCTCGAACGCAAAGCGGCGGCGCGCGCCAGGCGGAATGCCCGCGAGGATCTGCGCCGCTTCAATCAGGATGGTGCCCGAGCCGCACATCGGGTCGAACAGCGGGGTGCCAGGCTGCCAGCCAGACACGCGCAGCAGGCCTGCGGCGAGGTTTTCGCGCAGCGGCGCATCGCCCGTTTCCTGGCGCCAGCCACGCTTGAACAGCGCTTCGCCGGAGGTGTCGAGATACACGGTATAGGTATGCGCATCGAGGAAGCCTGCAATGCGCATGTCGGGCGTGCGCGTATCGACCGAGGGACGCTTCGAGTACAGGTCGCGGAAACGGTCGCACACCGCATCCTTGATCTTCAGCGTGGTGAATTCCAGGCTCTTCAGCGGCGACTTGATCGCGGTGAGATCGACGCGGATCGTGTGGTTGACGTCGAACCATTCTTCCCAGGGTTGCGCCAGCGTCAGGTCATAGATGTCGTTCTCGTTGACGTATTTGCCGTGCGCGATGCGCAGCAGCACACGCGAAGCGATGCGCGAATGCAGGTTGATGCGGTAACTGTCAGCCATCGAGCCAGAGCAGTGCACGCCGCCTGGCACCTGGTTGTGCACTTTCAGTGTGCTGCTCTGGCGGGCGATTTCGATGAGTTCCTCCGCGAGCGCGGCTTCGAGCCCGCGCGGGCAGGGACAGAAAAATGAATGTGACATGGGGAACCCTTTATCCGTAAGTGACATGTCCGTTTCCAGCGGTGCGCTGGAAGGAATCTATTTGGCGAAAGCGCGCTCGACGAAATCCAGCCGGTCCTGGCCCCAGAACGCTTCGCCATCGACCACATACCACGGCGAGCCGAAAACATTCGCGGCAATCGCTTCTTCCGTGAAACGGTCGTATTCGGTCTGCACGCTTGCCGTCTCCGACGACTTCAGCAAGGCCTTCCCGTCGTGCCCGCATTCGAGCGCGATGGAAACCAGGGTGTCGGGATCGCCAATATTCCTTTCCTCCGCCCACACCGCGCGCATGATCGCGCCGGCGAGACCAAGTGCCGCTTCTGTGCCGTGTGCCAGCCGGGTCGCGATGATCAGTTTCGCCGCGGGGTCCGCAGGAACGGGAAAGAATTTCGGGTTCAGGTTGAGTGGCATCTGCAGGTGCTCGCTCCAGCGCTTCAGTTCCACCAGACGATATGCCTGGCGCTGCGGCGGACGTTTGGCCAGCGGCAGACCGCCGGACACACCAAACACCTTGCCGAGGTCGACCGGCTTCACCTCGACCTGCACGCCATGCTTCTTCGTCAGTGCGACGAAGCGCTCATGTCCCAGGTAGGTCCAGGGCGATTGCGGGCCAAAAAAGTATTCGCAGACTTTGGCCATCATGGCCTCCAGGAAAAGATCAGAACGGTTTGAGGACGACGAGCACGACCGCACCCAGCAGGCCGAGCGTCGGCACTTCGTTGAACCAGCGGTACCACTTGTGACTGTGCATGTTGGTGCCGTTCTCGAACTTGCGCAGCAGCACGCCGCAGCCATGGTGGTAAAAGACCAGGAACACGACAATCGCCAGCTTCGCATGCATCCAGCCGCTGCCCGGGCCCTTGCCGACACCGAAGCCCAACCACAGCCACAGGCCAAGTGCCAGCGCAGGCACGGCAAGCAGGGTCATGAAGCGGTACAGCTTTCGCGCCATCAGCAGCAGGCGCGCGGTCGCTGCCTTGTCCGTTTCCATCGCCAGGTTGACGAAGATGCGCGGCAGGTAGAACAGGCCCGCGAACCACGAAGCGACGAAAAAGATGTGCAGCGCCTTTACCCAGAGATAGAGCATCGTGATCCTGTGCGTTGTTGTTATTCCCGTACTTCGCCATGGCCGAACACGACGTACTTCAGCGAGGTCAGGCCTTCGAGGCCGACCGGGCCGCGGGCGTGCAGCTTGTCGTTGGAAATGCCGATCTCGGCGCCGAGACCATATTCGAAACCGTCCGCAAAGCGCGTCGATGCATTCACCATGACCGATGCGGAATCGACTTCGCGCAGGAAGCGCATGGCCCGCGTGTAGTCTTCGGTAACGATGGCATCCGTATGCTGCGACGAGTAGGTGTTGATGTGCTCGATCGCCTCGCCAACATCGCTGACGATCTTGACGGCAAGAATTGCCGCAAGATACTCGGTGCGCCAGTCTTCCCCGGTCGCACTCTCCAGCTGCGGATAGCCGGCGAGGACCTTGCGTGCCTCGTCGTCGGCCCGCAGTTCGACGTCCTTGGTACCGTACAGTTCGGCAAGCTTGGGCAGCACCAGCGGCGCGATGCCACGGGCGACCAGCAGCGTTTCCATGGTATTGCAGGTGCCGTAGCGGTGGCACTTGGCATTGAAGGAAATCTTCAGCGCCTTTTCGATGTCGGCCTTGTCGTCGATGTAGACATGGCAGATGCCGTCGAGGTGCTTGATCATCGGCACCTTGGATTCCTTCATCAGGCGCTCGATCAGGCCCTTGCCGCCGCGCGGCACGATCACGTCCACATACTGCGGCATGGTAATCAGTTCGCCCACGGCCGCACGGTCGGTGGTTTCGATGATCTGGACTGCGTCCTCGGGCAAGCCGGCGCCGGCCAGGCCTTCCTTGACCAGTTTCGCCAGAGCCTGGTTGCAATGGATCGCTTCCGAGCCGCCACGCAGGATGGTGGCGTTGCCGCTCTTGATGCACAGGCCGGCGGCGTCGACGGTCACGTTCGGGCGGGCTTCATAGATGATGCCGATAACGCCCAGCGGTACGCGCATCTGGCCGACCTGGATGCCGGTCGGGCGGTACTTCATGTTCGAAATTTCGCCGATCGGGTCGGGCAGGGCGACGATCTGCTCCAGGCCTTCTGCCATCGTCGCGATCGCCTTGTCGGACAGCGTCAGACGGTCGATCATTGCTTCGGCCAGGCCATTGGCGCGCGCGGCTTCCAGGTCCTTCTGGTTGGCCGTGCGCAGCGCGTCGGCGTCGCGGCGGATGGCCGCGGCGATCAGGGTCAGCGCCTTGTTCTTCGCGCTGGTATCGGCCTTGGCCATGGCGCGCGATGCCTTGCGGGCGCGCTGGCCGACGTCGTTCATGTAAATCTTGATGTCCATGTTGTGACTCTGCTTCGATATGTTTTAAACCTGGTATGGTCATTGGCACGGGTGCCATTTGCCGTAGCCGCAGCGCAGTGCGCAAGCGCCCGGCGGCGATTCGCGACCCGTTCTAGCCGCGCGCGACTTTCAGTCCCAGTTGCAACAGCGCATCCCACGCATCGCCGGCAAACGCCTTTGCGCGCAATCCCTTGACCATCTTATCGATTTGCGCCGCTTCCTGCAGTGCACCTTCCAGCGTGGAAAGTTTCAGGCGGCGCACCGCCGGTTCCATCAGCTTTTCGCGCGGTCCCCAGATGCGGTATTCCTTGAGCAGCATGCCGATCGCCTTGCCATGTGCAGCGCCTGCCTTGATCTTCAGCAGCGTGCGGATTTCTTCCGCCATCGCCCACAGCACCAGCGGCAGCGCCTCACCTTCGCCTTTCAATCCTTCGATCATCCTCACGAGGCGGGCGGCATCGCCAGACAGCATGGCTTCGTTCAGCTTGAAGACGTCGTAGCGGGCGACGTTGAGCACCGCATCCTGTACCTGTTCGAAACTCAGCTTGCCTTCCGGATAGAGCAGGGCCAGCTTCTGGATTTCCTGGTGTGCAGCGAGCAGGTTGCCTTCCACGCGGTCGGCGATGAAATCGATGCCCTGGCGGTCAACGCTTTGCTTCTGCGCGGCGAGCCGCGCGCCGATCCAGGCCGGCAGATGCGCGCGCTCGACCAGCGGGATATCGATATACACCGCGGCTTGCTGCAAGGCGGCCACCCATGCGCTTTTCTGGGTCTGCCAATCGAGCTTGGGCAAGGTGACCAGCGTGACGTTGTCGGGATTCAGCGAGCCCGCATATTCCTGCAGCGCCTGTCCGCCATCCTTGCCCGGTTTGCCGCTCGGGATGCGCAGCTCGAGCAGCTTGCGGTCGCCGAACAAGGATTGGGACTGATTCGCGGCAAGCAGCTCGCCCCATTTGAAGCTGCGCTCGACCACCAGCACTTCGCGCTCGGTGAGACCTTGAGCGCGCGCCGTCCTGCGGATCTTGTCGGCGGCTTCCAGCGCGAGCAGGTGCTCGTCGCTGGTGATGACGTACAGCGGCGCCAGCGACTTCGCCAGGTGTGCTTCGAGGGCGTCGAGCCGCAGTTGCATGGTGTGACCTTATGCCTTGAGGGCGGACAGGCGGCGCAGGATCTGCTGGACTACGTCGGACTGCATGTCGCGGTACAACATCTCTTCTTCCTTTTCCTTGGCGATGACCTGCGACTCATTGAAGCTGACGTCGCGTTTCAACAGGATCTCGGTCGGCGCCAGCAATTCCTTTTCCTTGTTGTCCTTCACCCGGAACGTCACGCGGTAGTACAGCGAGTACTCGCGGATGCGACCCTGCGTGTTGAGTGTCAGCGTCGCCCGATCGCGGTTCTCGTTCAGCACTTCGATGATCGCTTCGGCCTGTTTCAGGTCCGTGACGACGGCGGTATTGCCGCTTGCGCGGATATAACGGCGCAGTTCGATGCTCAACGGAGAGGTTTCAGCCGCACCGATGTAAATCGTCTTGAACGGCAGTGTGGACTGGCCGTTCGCGCCACGCAGCTGGAAGCCGCAGGCGCTCAGCACGAGGGCTGTGGACAAGGCGAGGACTGCGCGGCGCTTCATGGGCATCTCCAGGATCAGGCGACGATGTTGACCAGCTTGCCGGGCACGACGATGACCTTCTTCGGCGCGCCTTCGACAAATTTCTTCACGTTTTCGTTGGCCAGCGCGGCGGCTTCGATCGCTGCCTTGTCGGCATCCTTCGGCACCTTCACGCTGCCGCGCAGCTTGCCGTTGACCTGCACCACGAGTTCGATCTCGGCCTGCTCCAGGGCGGCCGGGTCGACCTGCGGCCACGGCGCGTCGAGGATGTCGCCGAAGGCAACGTCGAAGCCGAGTTCCTGCCACAGCACATGGGTGATGTGCGGCGCGACCGGATTGAGCACGCGCAGGAAGATCGACAGGCTTTCCGCAATCACTGCGTTGGTCTGCGCGGACTCGTCGAGCTTCGCGCTTTCCAGCGTGTTCAGCATCTTCATGCAGGCAGACACGACGGTGTTGTACTGCAGGCGGCGGAAGTCATGGTCGGCCTGCTGCAGAATCTTGTGCACTTCGCGGCGCAGCGTCTTGTGCTGCTCGGGCAGGGCGCCGAAATCGACTTCCTGCGCGGCCTTCACGCGTGCCGCCTGCGAATGTGCAAACGACCACACGCGGCGCAGGAAACGGTTCGCGCCTTCCACGCCGGCGTCGTTCCACTCCAGCGTCTGCTCCGGCGGCGAGGCGAACATCACGAACAGGCGCGCGGTATCGGCGCCGTACTGGTCGATCAGGTCTTGCGGGTCGACGCCGTTGTTCTTCGACTTCGACATCGTGCCCACGCCGTCGTAGGACACGGCCGAGCCGTCGCTCTTGAGCTTGGCGCCGACAATGCGGCCGCTGTCGTCGTGCACGTTCTCGACCTCATGCGGCCAGAAGTACTCGATGCCGCCTTGCGGTGTGCGGCGCGAATAGATGTGGTTCAGCACCATGCCCTGTGTCAGCAGGTTGGTGAAGGGCTCAT
The DNA here is from genome assembly GCA_966212545.1 of uncultured Noviherbaspirillum sp. Classification (GTDB taxonomy): domain Bacteria; phylum Pseudomonadota; class Gammaproteobacteria; order Burkholderiales; family Burkholderiaceae_D; genus Noviherbaspirillum. The sequence continues at coordinate 14,323 of CBIHRW010000042.1, read as the reverse complement.
CCACTTTCACCAGGCCGAGGTCGCGCATCACCTTGGTCCAGAAGCGCGCATAGAGCAGGTGCAGGATCGCGTGCTCGATGCCGCCGATGTACTGGTCCATCGGCATCCAGTAGTTGGCGCCTTCGGCCACCATCTTCTCGTCGTTCTTCGGATCGCAATAGCGCATGAAGTACCAGGACGAATCGACGAAGGTGTCCATCGTGTCGGTTTCGCGGCGTGCCGGCTTGCCGCACTTCGGGCAGTCGCAGCGCAGGAAGTCTTCGCGCTTGTTCAGCGGATTGCCGGACCCGTCGGGCACGCAGTCCTGCGGCAGCACCACCGGCAGGTCTTTTTCCGGCACCGGTACGGAGCCGCAGGTATCGCAGTGAATGATCGGGATCGGCGTGCCCCAGTAGCGCTGGCGGCTGACGCCCCAGTCGCGCAGGCGCCAGGTCGTTTTCTTTTCGCCATTGCCCTTCACGGCCAGATCGGCAGCGATCTTGTCCACGGCGGCCTTGTAGTTCAGGCCGTCATAGGTACCGGAGTTGACAGTCACGCCGCGCTGCTTGTCACCGTACCATTCCTGCCAGGCGTCGGTGGAATAGGTTTCGCCTTCAACCGCGATCACTTGCTCGATCGGGAGGTTGTATTTCTTCGCGAAAGCAAAATCGCGCTCGTCATGCGCCGGGACGCCCATCACGGCGCCATCGCCATAGCTCATCAGCACATAATTGCCGACCCAGACTTCGACCTGCTTGCCGGTCAGAGGGTGGGTGACGAAAAGACCGGTGGGCAGACCTTCCTTTTCCTTCAACGCCAGTTCGGCTTCGGTCGTGCCGCCGCGCTTGCATTCCTCAATGAATTCGGCCAGCTTCGGATTGGATGCGGCTGCGTGCGTCGCCAGCGGGTGTTCCGGCGCCACTGCGCAGAAGGTGACGCCCATGATGGTGTCGGCGCGCGTGGTGAACACGAACAGCTTGCCGTCCTGGATCAGGTTGCCTTGTGCATCGCGGATCTCGTGCGGGAAGGCGAAACGCACGCCTTCGCTCTTGCCGATCCAGTTTTCCTGCATGATGCGCACGCGCTCCGGCCAGCCGGGCAACTTGTTGACCACGTGGTCGAGCAGTTCTTCCGCGTAGTCGGTGATCTTCAGGTAGTAGCCGGGGATCTCGCGTTTTTCGACCAGTGCGCCGGTACGCCAGCCGCGACCGTCGATCACTTGTTCATTTGCCAGCACGGTCTGGTCGACCGGGTCCCAGTTCACGACCTGGGTTTTGCGATAGGCGATGCCTTTTTCCAGCATCTTCAGGAACAACCACTGATTCCACTTGTAGTAGCTCGGGTCGCAGGTCGCCACTTCGCGCGACCAGTCGATTGCCAGGCCCATCGCCTGCATCTGCTTCTTCATGTAGGCGATGTTGTCGTACGTCCACTTTGCCGGCGGCACGCCGTTCTTCAGCGCGGCATTCTCGGCGGGCAGACCGAAGGCGTCCCAGCCCATCGGCATGAGCACGTTGTAGCCGTTCATGCGCAAAAAGCGCGTGAGCATGTCGTTGATGGTGTAGTTGCGGACGTGACCCATGTGCAGCTTCCCGGACGGGTAGGGCAGCATGGAGCAGGCGTAGAACTTTTTCTTTTCCTTGCCGTTGCGGTCTTTGGCGTGCTCGACGGTCTTGTACGCGTCGACGGCATTCCAGTGTTGGTGCGCCGCTTTTTCGACGTCGCCGGGAAGATATTTTTCTTGCATGGCGGATGAGGCTGATGTAGGTGGATGTAAACCAGCCATTATACCGCCCCGGAAAGGTCTGTTGCGTCGCAGCGGGCCGGGAATTTCGCCGCAAATTCAGCGAACTAGGTCAGATCAATAGGTCAGCGCAATAGTAAGCTCAGGGGTGGCTTCTGGCCGTGCTCAATGCAGCGCTCGTTCACTTCGGCCGCGCATTCCTCCACCGCTTCGAGGATTTCAGGCGCTTTCCGGCGCAGGAAGTCGGTGTGCAGGACCTCGATGCATACCATTTCGTCAGGCAGCAAGGTGAACTTCGTCATGTCGTCACCGTCCCGCAAGCCGCTCAGGCAGTCGATCCAGGCATCCATGTTCCGGCCGTAGAAATCGGGGAAGCCGAAGGCTTTCCGGCACTCGTCGTGGAACGATCCCCAGTCGGCGATTCGGTGCCCGTCAAGCGATACGGTGGGCATGGTCCTATTTTTCCTTGGCGTCGGTAACGAAACCGAGCTTGGTCATGCCGTTGTTCTGCGCGGCAGCCATCACCTGCGCGATCACTTCGTAACGGGTGGCCTTGTCGGCGCGCAGCTGGAGTTCCGGCTGCGGGTTCTTCTGCGCCTCCTGAGCGAGACGGGGCGCGAGGTCCTTCTGGTCGATCGGGTCGTTGTTCCAAAATACCCGGCCCTCACCATTAATCGACAGGGTGATGGTTTCCGGTTTCTGCGGGGCCGCTGCAGATGGTGCATTCGGCAATTCCAGCTTGATCGCGTGCGTGAACAGCGGCGCGGTAATGATGAAGATCACCAGCAGCACCAGCATCACGTCAACCATCGGCGTGACGTTGATGTCCGACATCGGCGCCTGCTTGCTGTTGTCGTTGAATCCCCCGAAGGCCATGGCGTACTCCCTTATTTGCCGACGCGTGCGCCGGTGGTCAGGAAGGCGTGCAGGTCGTGCGCGAACGCGTCGAGTTCAGCCAGCGTGACGCGGTTGACGCGGGTGAAGGCGTTGTATGCGAGCACGGCAGGGATGGCAACGACCAGGCCGAGCGCGGTCATGATCAGTGCCTCGCCCACCGGGCCGGCCACCTTGTCGATCTGCACAGTGCCTGTCGTCGAGACGGCAACCAGCGCATGGTAAATGCCCCAGACGGTGCCGAAGAGGCCAACAAAGGGCGCGGTCGATCCGACCGACGCCAACAGGGTCAGGCCGTTTTCGAGCCGGGACGACACGCGATTGATTTCCTGTCGCAGCGTGCGCGTGATCAGTTCGCTGGGGTCGACACTTGCGTTCAACGATCCTACCTGTGCCGTGACGTTCGCCGCTTCGGCGCTCTGGACGGCGAGCGGAGCGTACACGTTCTCGCTGTCGACGCTCTTCACGACAGCAATGGCATCGGTCAGCGTGGGAGCCTTCCAGAACCCTTCGAGCGCGCCGGCGCTCCTGCGAATGCGCCAGGAACTCCACGTCTTCGAGAAGATGTAGTACCAGCTGATCACAGACATCAGCAACAGGAGATAGGCAACCGAATGGGTGACCGCATCGCCCTGCGCCCAGTAATGTGCAAATCCGAGAGTCTGATTCATGGTGTGTAAGAAGAATTAATTGTTCTGAAGTTTAAACGGAATGGGGACCTGGTACCACTCCGCGACCGGCTTGCCGTCGACTGTTGCTGGCTTGAACCGCCATGTCAGTACTGTCTTCCGCGCGGACTCGTCGAGCAGCGGATGTCCGCTCGAACTCTTGATTTCAACAGTACCGGCCGTGCCTTCGGTCGTTACCAGCACACGCAGGATGACTGTGCCTTCGTCGCCGTTGCTGAGCGCGAGGCGCGGGTAGGGCGGTGTGCGGTTGGTGGAGGCGTAGCTGGCTTCCGACGCGCTGGTTCTGACCGGCGGCGCGGGGGCGGGCGACGCTGCAGTTGCCTGCGCGGTGGGGCCGGGCGACGGAGGCGTCGGCGGTGCGGCGGCAGGCGACGGCTTTGAATCCGGGGAGGTTTCCGGTACGTGAGACGGCGCAGGTGCCTTCGATTGCGGCACCGGTTTGGGGGCCGCACGCGGCTTCGGCTCGGCGCGTTCTTTCTTTGGAGGGGGCGGCAAGGCTGCCGGTTGCGGCGGAACCGGGGGCGCGACCGGCGCGGGCTCAGGTGCGGGGGAAAGCAACTGGACAGCCAGCGTTTCAGGTATCTTTTCCTGCCTCGAATCGGAATCCAGCCCGCCGATCACAGCTGCGACCAAGCCGGCGTGCAGAAGCACGGTTGCAGCCGCAGCGATCGGGGGCGTACTTTTCATGGACGAGACGATGTCGATATGACACCTCTTCCCAAGTTATTTCAACCCGAGCACGTCCTGCATGTCGTACAAGCCGGTCTTCTTGTCTGCAAGGAAACGGGCGGCGCGGACGCTGCCCTGCGCGTAGCTGAACCGGCTGGAGGATTTGTGGCTGATTTCGATGCGTTCGCCGATGCCGGCAAACAGCACCGTGTGGTCGCCGACGATGTCACCGCCGCGAATGGTTGCAAAACCGATCGACGACGGGTCGCGTTCGCCGGTCACGCCTTCGCGCGCGTAGACCGCCACGTCGTCAAGATTGCGTCCGATGGCGGACGCAATGACTTCGCCCATCTTGAGCGCGGTGCCGGACGGCGCATCCACCTTGTGCCGGTGGTGCGCTTCGATGATCTCGATGTCGTAACCGTGGGAGAAACTCTTCGCCGCCATCTCCAGCAGCTTGAGCGTGACGTTCACGCCCACGCTCATGTTGGGCGCGAACACGACGGCGGTCTTTTGCGCGGCGGTGGCAATTGCAGCCTTGCCCGCCTCATCGAAGCCGGTGGTGCCGATGATGACCTTGATGCCGTGCTGCGCGCAGTATTCGAGGTGCTTGAGCGTGCCTTCCGGACGGGTGAAATCGATCAGGTATTCGGCGTTGGCCAGGCCTTTGGCCAAGTCGGATTCGATCGTCACGCCGGACGGCTTGCCGAGGAAGGCCGCGGCATCGGTGCCGAGAGCGGGCGATTGCGGCACGTCGAGCGCGCCGACCAGCACCGCGTCGTCCGCGTTCTGGATGGTTTCGATCAGCATGCGGCCCATGCGGCCGGATGCGCCTGCGACGGCGATTCTCATTTGAGCCATGGAGTATTCTTATTTATTTTTTGCCAGCGGTGCCGGCAATGTATGCGAGATATTCTTGTTCGGTCGGCAGCGTGTCGCCTTCGATATTGACCAGGCGGTTGTCCTTGAAGAACACGGTCACGCGGCTGGCGATGACTTCGCCGGTGCTCTTCTTGAGGCGGAACACATAATCCCAGCGATCGGCATGGAAGACATCGGTCAGGAGCGGCGTGCCGAGGACGAAACGCACCTGCTCGCGGGTGACCCCCTCCTTGCGTTGCATGCTTTCCTTGAGTTGCGCGACCATCTCGCGCGAGACAAAGTTGCCTTGCTGGATATCGATGCGGTACGGCGTCAGGAAACCGAGGAAACGTTGCACTCCGGTCGGTTTCGACGTGCTCACGACGCCGGCGGATGCCTGGTCGGTCTGCTGGCTCCCGGCGGACGGCGCTGCGGCTTGTTCGGCCACGGGGTTCTTGCTCGCGCAGCCGGCGAGGACGGCTGCGGCAAGGCAGAGCGCCGCGGCGCAGGAACGGTCACGGCTGAAGGGAGACATTCGCATAAATGGTTCTCAATTCGTTGAGCAATCGGGCCAAAACGCTATATGATAAAGCAGATAACCGGAAACAGACCAACAACATGGCCAACACCCCCAACGATCTCAAAGCCAGCGGGCTCAAGGCGACACTGCCGCGGCTCAAGATCCTCGAAATTTTCCAGACCAGCAGCGTGCGCCACCTGAGCGCGGAGGACGTGTACAAGATTCTCCTGACGGAAAACATGGATGTCGGTTTGGCAACGGTCTATCGTGTTCTCACCCAGTTCGAACAGGCCGGGCTGCTTCACCGTAACCATTTCGAGACCGGCAAGGCGGTGTTCGAACTCAATGAAGGTTCACACCACGATCATCTGGTCTGCCTCGATTGCGGTAGGGTCGAGGAATTCTTCGACGACGAGATTGAAAAGCGGCAGCAGAAGATCGCCAAGGAACGTGGTTTCGACATTTCCGAACATGCGCTTGCCTTGTACGGTCACTGTACCAAGACCGCTTGCCCGCATCGAAACCGCTAGCGGTTTCCCTATCTGTACATCGTCAGTCCGGGCAATGTACATTGTCTGAACGCGGCCGTATGGCTCTTCCCTGTATCAGACGCGCTACACATTTCGGCTGTGCAGCAGTTAAGATGTTCCTTCAATGACGAAATCCGAAACCAGAACTTATCCACGCAAGGTGCTGCGCGGCCAAGCGCGTGTTGCGCTCCCCGGCGCGCCAGCCATGCGAGCAAAGACCATCGACGTTTCCCTCGGGGGCGTTTGCCTTCTGGCACCTGAGCAACTGCCGCCGGGGCAGACCTGCAATATCGGATTCGAAGCGCCGCTGAATGGCCAGGTAGTCCGCGTATTCGCAACGGCCAAGGTGGTCTACAGCATTCTGAGCGGGACGGAGGGTTTTCGGACGGGCTTGCAATTTGTGCAAATCGACGCCGCCAACAACAAGTTGCTGGCGGAAATCATGATCTAGGTCGAGTTCGACGCAGCGCGTTTCGTCAGTTGTGACTCAGCGCGTTCGACAGCAGCTTGGCCGTGATGTCCACGATCGGTATTACCCGCTCGTAAGCCATGCGCGTCGGGCCGATCACGCCCAGCGTGCCGACGATCCTGCCATTGACCTCGTAAGGCGCGGTTACCACGCTCATTTCCTCGACAGGCACCAGCTGCGATTCGCCGCCGATGAAAATCTGCACGCCGCTTGCCTTGCTGGACACGTCAAGCAGTTGCATCAGGCTGGTCTTCTGTTCAAACAGGTCAAACAGCTTGCGCAGCGAATTCATGTTGGACGCGAGGTCGGTCACGCTCAAGAGGTTGCGCTCGCCGGAAATGACGACGTCTTCTTCGCTTTCGGCCATCGCGTCGCTGCCGGCTTCCACGGCCGCCTGCATCAGGCGGGTCATGTCGTCGCGCAACTGCCGCAGTTCACTCTTCAGGCGTGTGCGCACCTCGTCGAAACTATGCCCGCCGTAGTGCTGATTGATGTAATTGGCCGCCTGCACTAGTTGCGCAGGCGAATAGTCGACGTCGGTCAGTAACAGGCGGTTCTGCACGTCGCCGCCGGGCGTGACGATGACCAGCAGGATGCGCTTTTCCGACAGGCGCATGAATTCGATCTGCTGGAACACTGATTCGTGGCGCGGTGTCATCACGACGCCGGCGAACTGCGACAGCGACGACAGCATCTGCGCGGCATTGGAGATGATCTTTTGCGGCGATGCAGTATGCAGGCGCGGATGCAGCTTCGACTCGACCGTCGTTTCATCAATCGGCTGCACGGTCAGCAGGGTATCGACGAACATCCGGTAGCCCCGCGGCGTCGGAATGCGGCCGGCGGAAGTGTGCGGGCTGCAGACGTAACCCAGCTCTTCCAGGTCGGCCATGATGTTACGGATGGTCGCCGGTGAAAGCTCGAGACCGGAAATCTTGGAAAGGGCGCGCGAACCCACCGGCTGGCCGTCGGCAATGTACCGTTCAACGAGGGCCTTGAGGAGGGTTTGTGCGCGGGAGTCGAGTTGCATACGGTTATTGTAGCGAGCCATGCCAAGTGCTGCCAGCATCTGTTGCTTGCAGGAGTCGCAGGAGATTGACTGTTGTCAGAGGTTCAGCGCCCGCCAAGCCACCGATCCAGTTCGTACAGGTTTGCGAAAATCTCATCGGGGCGGACATGGGGCGGAAGGCTGCGAGCCGGTTCCGGATCCGCCCGGTTGATCCATGCTGCGCGTAGTCCTGCCTTCTGCGCTCCTTCCACATCCAGAAGTGGGTCGTCGCCTATATAGAGGGCGTCCTCAGGCGCGATGCCAAGTGCTTCACATGCTGCATGGAAAATCGCGGGATCCGGTTTCGCGCTGCCCACACGATAAGCGGCGATCGATGCCTGGAAAAAATGCGCAATCCCGATTGCCTCCAGGTCGGCCACCCCGTTCGATATGGAGCCGAGGAGGAGCCGATCCTGCAATCGTTCCAGTGTCGGAAGAACATCCTCGAAAGGCGTGACCTCGTTCCGCGCCTTGGAAAACACTGTCATTGCCTGACCGACCAGGCTGACATCCAGTCCGGCCTCCTGGAACGCCTCAGTCAACACCGTCTGCCGCAAGATGCGCAAGTCCAGCTGGTAGATCGGATCGGTCGCCATCAACTGCTGACGGCGCTCGCGCATGCTCTCGATCGTTACCCGTTCCGTAACGGCCGGCGCATGAATCTTGAGCCAGTCGTACAGCAGGTTTTCCGCCCGCTTGATGACCGGGACGATGGGCCAGAGCGTATCGTCCAGGTCGAACAGGACAGCCTTGATAGTAGCCATATAGGGTTTTGATCGATTCGTTTCAATGCCTGTAACGGCAGGCCAAATTATGGTCTAATCTGTTGCATGTTGCCTTTCAAGCCATTCGACCGGTCGTTTGCATTCCAGACAGTTGCCATCATCGGGAAGTATATGGCCGCCGGTATCGAGCAGTCATTGTCTGACATCGCCGGATTCCTTGCCAAATCCGGGCACAAGGTCGTGCTCGAAGCGGAAACGGCGCGGAACGTCTCCCTCCCGGGTGTGCCGACGATGACGCCGGCGGAAATCGGGCAGCACGCCGATGTGGCCATCGTCGTGGGTGGCGACGGCACCATGCTTGGTATCGCCCGGCAGCTTGCCGCCTACAACGTGCCCCTGATCGGCATCAACCAGGGACGGCTGGGTTTCATGACCGACATTCCGCAGGAAGGCATGATCCAGGTGCTGGCGGACATGTTGGGCGGAAAGCTCGAATCCGAGCAGCGCACCCTGCTGGAAGGCTCCGTGTTGCGTGACGGCGAACCGATCTTCCATGCGCTTGCCTTCAATGACGTCGTTGTGGCAAGAGGGTCGACGACCGGCATGGCCGAGCTCAAGGTCGAGGTCGATGGACACTTCATGTACAACCAGCGTTCCGACGGCTTGATTGTTGCCACACCGACCGGATCGACCGCGTACGCATTGTCCGCCGGCGGTCCGCTGCTGCATCCCAGCTTGGGGGGCATGGTGCTGGTGCCGATTGCACCGCATGCCTTGTCCAATCGTCCGATTGTGATTCCCGATTCTTGCACTGTTGTTGTGGAAATCATGGCCGGACGCGATATCAGCGTGAATTTCGACATGCAGTCTCTGGCCAGCCTGCAACACCATGACCGCATCTTCATTCGCCGTTCTGCCCACACCATTACCTTCCTGCATCCGCAAGGCTGGAGCTTTTACGATACCCTGCGGGAAAAGCTGCACTGGCACGAATATCCCTCCGTGGCGGGGAAGTTAAAATAACGGGCTGTTTGCCCTAAAAACAAGCGCATCATCAAGCCCAATTCGTTATTTCCACATGCTTCGCACACTTTCCATTCGCGATTTCGTGATCGTTGATTCGATCGAGCTCGAGTTCGCCCCCGGATTCACTGTCTTCACTGGCGAGACCGGCGCCGGCAAGTCGATCCTGATCGATGCGCTCGCTCTGGCACTCGGCGGGCGCGGCGACGCGAGCGTGGTGCGCGAGGGCGCATCGAAAACCGACATCACCGCCGAATTCAGCACGCACGACGAGGTCGATGCCTGGCTGGCGGAGCAGGAGTTCACCGGCGACGAAGGCACGGTCCTGCTGCGCCGTGTGATTGACAATGCCGGCCGCTCGAAGGCGTTCATCAACGGGATCACGGCCACCGCCGCCCAACTGCGCGAACTCGGTGAAATGCTGGTCGACATTCACGGCCAGCATGCGCACCAGTCGCTGCTGAAGCTCGACGCACAACGTATCCTGCTCGATACCCAGGCAGGCCTGCTTGATGAAGCGAGGGTGGTCGCTGCAGCCCACAAGGCCTGGCGGGCGCTGGCAAAACAGCGCGAGGAATTCGAAACGAATGCCAAGAACGTCCTGCTGGAACGCGAGCGCCTCGAATGGCAGGTCGGCGAGCTGGAGAAGCTGGCGGTGAAGCCCGGCGAGTGGACTGAAATCAGCAATGAACACAGCCGCCTCGCGCATGCCGCCAGCCTATTGGAAGGCGCGCAGGAGGCTCTGGGCGTCATTTCCGAATCGGACACGAATCCCATCCTGTCGCAACTCTCGGCGCTGACCTTGAAGCTCGGAAAACTGGCCGATGTCGATAGCGCCCTGAAGCCTGTTGTGGACGCGCTGGAGCCAGCCCGTATCCAGTTGCAGGAAGCGGTCTACGCACTGAACGATTACCTTGGCCGCGTCGAACTTGATCCGGAGCGTCTGCAGGAAGTGGAAGCCCGCGTGGACGCCATCCATTCCACCGCGCGCAAGTTCCGCGTTGCGCCGGAAGACTTGCCCAACGAGTACGAAACACTATCGGCGCAACTGAAGCAGCTGGCAGATGCCAGCGATGTCGAAGCCTTGCGCGCGCAGGAGGAAAAGCTCAAGGCCGAGTACACGACGGTCGCCGGCAAGCTGTCGAAGGCCCGTGCCAAGGCAGCCAAGGTGTTGAGCGAAGCCGTAACTGCAGCGATGCAGGACCTCAGCATGTCCGGCGGACGTTTCGTCGTCGCATTGAACGAGTGCGAACCGGCCGCCTATGGCCTGGAGCAGGTGGAATTCCTCGTGGCCGCGCACGCCGGCACCTCGCCGCGCCCGCTTGCCAAGGTGGCATCGGGCGGCGAACTCGCCCGCATCTCGCTGGCAATCTCGGTCATCACCTCCACCGCAACTGTGACGCCGACGCTGATCTTCGACGAGGTCGACAGTGGCATCGGTGGTGGCGTTGCGGAAGTGGTCGGCCGCCTGCTCAAACGGCTCGGCCAAGACCGCCAGGTGCTGTGCGTGACCCACCTGCCGCAGGTTGCCAGCCAAGCCAACCAGCATTTCCAGGTCAGCAAGCGCAGCGCGGACGGGCGGACGCTGTCGAATATCGACGCACTCGATTCCAAGGCGCGCATCGAGGAAATCGCCCGCATGCTGGGCGGCCTCGAAATCACCGCCACCACGCGCAAGCACGCACGCGAACTGCTCGCGTTGTAAGCGTTGCCGTCACCGAACAACAAGGATAACCGCACAACGATGCGTCCCAACCCGGAACCGCCGCACACCCACGGCACGCTTTCGAAGACTGGCCTTGTGCTGGTCAATCTTGGCACGCCTGACGAACCCACCGCGCCCGCGGTAAGGCGCTATCTCAAGCAATTCCTGTCCGATCCTCGGATGGTCGAGATTCCGAAGGCGCTCTGGTGGCTCATCCTCCATGGCGCCATCCTGCCCTTCCGCTCGTCGAAGTCGGCCGCCAAATATGCATCCATCTGGACGCGAGAAGGATCGCCTCTGCTCGTCCATACGCAGAAACAGGCCGCGCTGCTGCGCGGCTATCTCGGCGAGCGCGGCCATGAGGTGCAGGTCGCGTATGCAATGCGATACGGCAATCCGTCCGTGCCGGACGTCGTGGACAAACTGAAGGCAGAGGGCTGCGACCGTATCCTGATCCTGCCAGCCTACCCGCAATATTCGGCAACCACGACCGCATCGATTTACGACGCCGTGTTCACCCATTACGCGAAGGTACGCAATGTGCCCGAGCTGCGCCTGGTCAAGCACTATCACGACCATGAAGGTTACATCCAGGCATTAAAGAATTCGGTGCTCGCCCATTGGGACACGCATGGTCGGCCAGACAAGCTGGTGATGAGTTTCCACGGCGTTCCCAAGCGCACCTTGCTGCTTGGCGATCCATATCACTGTGAATGCCATAAGACAGCGCGCTTGCTGGCCGCAACGTTGCGCCTGTCGCCGGAGCAATACATCGTGACCTTTCAGTCGCGCTTCGGCAGGGCGGAATGGCTGCAGCCGTACACCGCGCCGACGCTCCAGAAAATGGGAAGAGAAGGCGTGAGGCGGGTCGACGTGCTGTGTCCCGGGTTTACTTCCGATTGCCTCGAAACCCTCGAGGAAATCGCGATGGAGGCAAAGCAGGATTTCCTCACCGCAGGTGGCAAGGAATTCCATTACATCCCATGCCTGAACGAATCGCCAGCCTGGATCGAGGCCCTGGCCGAGATTGCGGAGCAGCACCTGGTCGGCTGGCCGACCATGCTGACCCGGCAGATGCGCGAAGAAGCGTGCAAGGAAGCCGTTGCGGCGCGTGAGCGTGCCTTACAACTGGGGGCAAAAAAATAAGCGCGACAAAGACACGCTTGGGTACTTAACTGGTGGCCGCAGTATGCCTTCGGCCCTCCGGCGCGAATCTCAGTAAAGCGATATCAGGTCAACTTGGCAAATCCACGCGGTCGCAAGTACGGTGTAGGCGACAACGGATGCCGAAATCAGTGGCAGTTTCATTATTGGCTCCTTGCAACCGGCGAAATTCGGTTGCAACCTTGTTAAGCACATCCTAGTACGCCACTCGCGGATTTGAAGCCCCTCAAGCCGTAAAGTGTGTAACAAGTGTTTACACCTCCGGGCTGGCGAAAACTTTTTCCAAATAAGGCGGCGCATTCCCCTTGAAAAAGTCGGGATTACCCTCATTTATTGTTGTAATTGTTGGTAAGTCATTGATTTTTGGAGACTTTTTGTGATGCAAGATCAAGAGAAGATGCAGGACCAAGTGGAACAGGCAGTTCCGCCTCAGGTGAGCGCGACCGCCGAGCAACCGGCGCAAGCCCAGTCCCAGTCCCAGACGCAGTCCGGCCCGACCCTTGAAGAGCGCCTTGCCGCAGCAGAAGCCAAGGCTTCGGAAATGCAGGATGCCTATCTCCGCGCCAAGGCCGACGGCGAGAACATTCGCCGCCGTGCCCAGGATGATGTCGCCAAGGCACACAAGTTCGCCATCGAGAATTTTGCCGAGGCACTGGTGCCGGTGAAAGACAGCCTGGAAATGGCGCTGAAACTGGATACGCCCTCCGTCGAGTCGCTGAAAGAAGGCGTTGAAATGACCCTGAAGCAACTGTCCTCCGCCTTTGAGCGCAACCGTTTGCAGGAAATTAATCCGGTGCCCGGTGAGAAGCTCGATCCGATGAAGCATCAGGCGATTTCCATGGTGCCGGCCGATCAGGAAGCCAACACCATCGTCACCGTCTTGCAGAAGGGATATATGATTGCCGATCGCCTGTTGAGGCCTGCTTTAGTCACGGTGGCGCAATAAAAAAAATTGGAGAAGGGCTGCAGAGACGCTTGAAAGCGGCACTTTGTTCCACATATACAACACATCAGAAAACTCTCGTTTTTAAAGGAACATCACCATGGGCAAGATCATTGGCATTGACTTGGGTACGACCAACTCCTGCGTCGCTATCATGGAAGGCGGTCAGCCGAAGGTTATTGAAAACTCCGAAGGCTCCCGCACCACGCCTTCCGTGGTCGCCTATCAGGACGACGGCGAAATCCTCGTCGGCGCGCCGGCGAAACGCCAAGCGGTCACCAACCCGAAGAACACCCTCTATGCGGTCAAGCGACTGATCGGCCGCAAGTTCGAAGAGAAGGAAGTCCAGAAGGACATCAACCTGATGCCCTACCAGATCGTCAAGGCCGACAACGGCGACGCATGGGTGCAGGTACGCGACAAGAAGCTGGCTCCGCCGCAGGTTTCCGCTGAAGTCCTGCGCAAGATGAAGAAGACTGCTGAAGACTATCTCGGCGAGGAAGTGACCGAAGCCGTCATCACGGTTCCGGCCTACTTCAACGACGCGCAGCGCCAGGCGACCAAGGACGCCGGCCGCATCGCCGGTCTGGACGTCAAGCGCATCATCAACGAGCCGACCGCGGCTGCGCTGGCATTTGGCCTGGACAAGAGCGGCAAGGGCGACCGCAAGATCGCCGTGTATGACCTCGGCGGCGGCACCTTCGATATCTCCATCATCGAGATCGCTGACGTCGACGGCGAAATGCAGTTCGAAGTGCTGTCTACCAACGGCGACACCTTCCTCGGCGGTGAAGACTTCGACCAGCGCATGATCGACTACATCATCGACGAGTTCAAGAAGATCAACGGCCTCGACCTGTCGAAGGACCCGATCGCACTGCAGCGCATCAAGGCATCCGCCGAGCGCGCGAAGATCGAGTTGTCCTCCTCGCAGCAGACCGAGATCAACGAGCCGTACATCGCGATGGTCAACGGCGCGCCGGTCCACCTGAACATGAAGATGACCCGCGCCAAGCTGGAATCGCTGGTCGAGGAACTGATCGAGCGCACCATCGAGCCGTGCCGCATCGCCATCAAGGATGCAGGCGTGAAGGTCTCCGACATCCAGGACGTGATCCTGGTCGGCGGCATGACCCGCATGCCGAAGGTGCAGGACAAGGTGAAGGAGTTCTTCGGCAAGGAGCCGCGCAAGGACGTCAATCCGGATGAAGCCGTGGCCGTCGGTGCTGCGATCCAGGGTTCTGTGCTGTCGGGCGACCGCAAGGACCTGCTGCTGCTGGATGTGACGCCGCTGTCGCTGGGTATTGAAACCCTGGGCGGCGTGATGACCAAGATGATCCAGAAGAACACCACGATCCCG
>CBIHRW010000041.1:0-37106 GCA_966212545.1 uncultured Noviherbaspirillum sp. | reverse complement strand
CGCCTTAGCGCCGCCTGACGCACTCCACATAGGCAGTCCCGTCGGGCGGCAGCCCGCTGCGCTGCGAATTCCAGATCATCTCGCCCAGGCATTCCATCATGTCGTGATGCGCGTCGTGCTCGGAGCCGCGGCGTTGCGCCAGCGAGAGAAAGGCCGCGCGTATCCCCGGCGGCTGGTCGATCGAGATCTGCTCCGCGATCGACAGGTGCATCGACAGATGCAGGAAGGGATTGCTTTGCCCGCGCTCGACCGAGTAGTCCGCGGCCAGCGCCGCATCGACGTCCTTCAACGCATCCGCATACTCCTCATGCTGCACGATCCAGTCGCGCGCGATTGCTTCCAGCGGCGTGAGGATTTCCTTTGCCTGAATCTTGCGGAAGGTTTCGCAGAAGAAGCGGCGTACGTCGTGCTGGGATGGATTGAACATCGTCTCGAAGGGCAAAGGGGAGAAGCGGCTATTTTACCGCCCGCAGGGCGCGTTTCGTTTAACATATGCACCGTCCTCGCGCGCCATAAGTGCGCGACACCCTCCAGACACCATCAAAAATGGAATCCGACATGCTCAACGATACCGCTCTCCAAACCCTGTTCACCGATGCCCGCACCCACAATGGCTGGCGCGACAAGCCCGTCACCGACGAGCAGCTGCGGCAGCTCTGGGAATTGATGAAATGGGGGCCGACATCGGCCAACTGCTCGCCGGCGCGCATCGTGTTCGTGAAGTCGCCGGAAGCCAAGGAAAAGCTGCTGGCGTGCATGAACTCGGGCAATATCGAGAAGACGAAGTCGGCACCGGTAACAGCGATCATCGGCATGGACATGGAGTTCTACGAGAAGTTGCCGCAGCTGTTTCCGCACAACCTCGAAGCGCGCTCATGGTTTGCGGGCGACCAGGCGAACATCGACGCGACGGCAATGCGCAATTCCTCGCTGCAGGGCGGGTACTTCATCATGGCCGCGCGTGCGCTGGGCCTCGATTGCGCGCCGATGTCCGGCTTCAATGCGGACAAGATGAACGAGGCCTTCTTCAAGGGCACGTCGGTGAGGGCGAACTTCGTGTGCAGTATCGGCTACGGTGATACCAGCAAGCTGCATCCGCGCGGGCCGCGGCTATCGTTTGAGGAAGCTTGCAAGGTCGAGTAAGACAGATTGCGCTCGCATGCGGGCGCATGCGTCTGTACCTTGATTGAATTCTCCGCGTCATCCCGGCGAACGCCGGGATGACGTGTTACGTGATGCGAATCGCGAGAGTCATGTGCCCGCCCGCGACGGACAGGAAATTACACGCCCTTGTCCGGCAGGGGCGTCTTGTCCTTGTATTCGCACAAGTCCTTGATGATGCAGTTCCAGCACTGCGGCTTGCGCGCGATGCAGGTATAGCGGCCGTGCAGGATCAGCCAGTGGTGTGCGTCATGGCGGAATTCCTGCGGAACAACCTTCAGCAGTTTCTGTTCGACCGCGTCGACGTCCTTGCCCGGCGCAATGCCGGTGCGGTTCGATACGCGAAAGATGTGCGTGTCGACGGCGATGGTCGGTTCCCCGAAAGCCGTATTGAGCACGACATTGGCGGTCTTGCGACCCACTCCCGGCAAGGCCTGCAATGCCTCGCGAGAACGCGGCACCTCGCCGCCATGCTGCTCCATCAGGATGCGGCAGGTTTCGATCACGTTCTTCGCCTTCGTACGGTACAGCCCGATGGTGCGGATGTATTCCTCCAGTCCTTCCACGCCGAGCGCGTACATCTTGGCCGGTGTATTGGCGACCGGGAAGAGCCTGCGTGTGGCCTTGTTGACCGACACATCGGTTGCCTGTGCGGAAAGGATAACCGCGATCAGCAGTTCAAACGGCGTCGTGTATTCGAGTTCCGTCGTGGGATACGGATTGGCTTCGCGAAAGCGGCGGAAGATCTCCAGGCGTTTTTCGGCGTTCATTGCGGGTCTTTTTGTTGTTCGAGCTTGTGATTGATTTCCTCAATCTGCTTTTGCACCGAGCGCGACACGTCGTTCATACTGGTCGTGCCGGCCGCCTGCGCGGCCATCTGTTCCTTCTTCAGGCGCGCGCGCTCCATCGCCGCCTGGATGATGGCTTTCTTGCGTTCGGCGGCAGCCTTTTCTTCCGGGGACAAGGTCGCTTCCGCCTCGACAGCCTTCAACTTAGCGGCCGCCTTGGCAGCCAGGCGGGCGTCGTTTTCCTCCTTCTCGCGCCGCAGCCGGGCAACGCGAAAGGTGTGGCGTGCGCGTGCTGCGTCGGCCTGTTCCTGTGACCACGCATCCCAGCCGGTTCTGCCCGGCGTGACTTCCACCATGGCAATGCAATCGACGGGGCAGGGCGCCACGCACAGGTCGCAGCCGGTGCACAGGTCATTCATCACGGTATGCATCTGCTTGGCTGCGCCGACGATCGCATCCACCGGGCAGGCCTGTATGCAGAGTGTGCAGCCGATGCAGATCGTTTCGTCGATTTCGGCGACCGGACGCGGACGTTCCATCCCGTTGACCGGGTTCAGAGGGATGACGGGCTTGCCGAGCAATTTCGCCAGCCTGGCGATGCCTTCCGCGCCGCCGGGCGGACACTGGTTGTAATTGGCCGTGCCGTCGGCTACAGCTTCGGCATACGGCCGGCAGGCGGGGTAGCCGCACTTCGTGCATTGCGTCTGTGGCAGGAGATCTTCGATCCGGTCGGCCAGCGATTGGGCGGGGGAGTTGGGCACGGCGGGAGACACGGCTGGGTTTTGCAATAAAAAACAGCATTATCCCGGCAAATGGCGCCTTCTTCAAACAAAAAAGCCGTTCCCCCTTTCGAGAGAACGGCTTTCACCTACACCGGTGATTAAATCAGGAGTGGGCGCGAATGAATTCGCCGATCTTCGGGCACACCATTTCACGCCAGCGGCGGCCGGAGAAGATGCCGTAATGGCCGGCCTTGGGCACGGTGAAATGCTGCTTCTTGGACTTCGGAATGCTGCTGCACAGGTCATGCGCTGCCTGCGTCTGGCCGGCGCCGGAAATGTCGTCGAGTTCGCCCTCGACGGTGAACAGCGCGACATTCTTGATGTCCTGCGGACGCACCAGCTTGCCTTCGACTTCCCAAGTGCCCAGCGGGAGGCGGAATTCCTGGAATACGGTCTTGATCGTCTCGAGGTAGTACTCGGCCGGCATGTCGAGGACAGCGTTGTACTCGTCGTAGAACTTGCGATGCTCTTCCGCCGACTCCTGGTCGCCTGCACGCAGGTGCATGTAGAAGTCCCAGTGGCTCTGTGCATGGCGGCCCGGGTTCATTGCGATGAAGCCGGCATGCTGCAGGAAACCCGGATAGACCTTGCGGCCGAAGCCCGGATAGTTGGGCGGCACGCTATAGATCACGCGGTTCTCGAACCAGGAGTAGGGGCGCTTGATCGCGAGGTCGTTGACTTCGGTCGGCGACTTGCGCGGGTCGATCGGGCCGCCCATCATGGTCATCGTCTTCGGCAGCAGCGGGTCGTTTTCCGTGGCCATCAGCGAGATCGCGGCGAGCACGGGCACGGTCGGCTGGCAGACGGAGATCACATGCAGGTCCGGGCCGAGGCGGCGGATGAAGTCCTGTACGTAGTAAATGTAGTCGTGCAGGTGGAACGCGCCTTCGGAAACGGGCACCATGCGGGCGTCAGTCCAATCGGTGATGTACACGTCATGGTTCGAAAGCAGCGTGCGGACGGTGTCGCGCAGCAGCGTGGAATGGTGGCCCGACAGCGGGGCGACCAGCAGCACAGTCGGTTGCTTCAGGTCGGCGAGCTTCTTGTCGCTCAGGTCCTTCTTGAAGTGGATCAGGCGGCAGAAGGGTTTTTGGACAGCGACTTCTTCGAACACGCCGACGGCCTTGCCTTCGACGGGGACGGTCTTGATACCAAACTCGGGCTTTTCATAATCCTTGCCGAGCCGGTACATCAATTCGTAGCCGGCAGCGATGCGTTGCGCGAACGGCGTGTGGGCGAGTGGCGAAACCGGGTTCGTGAACAGCTTGGCAGAAGCTTCCGCCCATTGAATGAGCGGGTTCAGGAAGGTGCGGTTCAACTCGTGAAATTGGTAGAGCATAAGGGCCTCTTTCAAGTGGTACCGGTGTCGCTAGATTCTGCAGATAAACCTTTGTTGCTGCAATGCATCATAGGCAATTTTTGATCTTTCCGTTCAAAAATAAGCGCCGTCCTTACAACAGCTGCAGCGGTTCCCCTCGGGTTTCGTTGAGGGAAATTGCTTTTTTTGAGCTGGATCAATTGCGATAACAACATAACACACTCTGCAACTTCGTTAACGTGAAGAAAGAAAACTGTTTTTTCCGCTTATCCGGCCTAATCCCTATATGGGTGCCAATCGGCACGATTACAGTCCGTTTCCGTCCTTTCGAAGGCGCCACACTCCTCCAAGGGTGACGCAGCATATGCCGCGGCAACTGGGTTGCCTGCGTGCCTGAGTTAATGACGGCCGGCGCTTGGCGTCTCCATGCTGGCTGTACTTCCAGCCATCGAGACTGCCTGCCGAAACGTCTCAACGAAGCGGAATTCGTCGTCTTTGCTGGCTTCTTCCTGCTTTCCCGCTTCACACTGCTTCCAGTGTCGTTCTACCTATCCGTGCAGAAAAGTGAGCATAAAGCGTGCCAAATTCGTGAAACTGGCGTGAAATGCCTGTTTAATAAGGGGGTAAATTGGTGCCATGCAGCGGAATCAATGACACAGCACGGCACCGTTTTCGAAGGGAGATGCGCCCCCCGTGTAATTTTTACCCACGGGCGGCGGCAGAAGCGGGGGCGAATTTGCACACGGCACTGTGTCGCGTGCTTTTCATGCCGGACTGCATGAGCCAGCCGAGGACAGGGGCCAATTGCTGCGGCGCTCCTCGTTCACGCGTTTCCGTTGTCCCTTGCTTTGCGTGACTGTTTTCCGCCAACACAGTTGGCGCGCGGTCTGCCGGGAGCCGACATATCGACCCCGCGCGATTCAATCGAATATCGGGGTCTCGACGCCGAGTACTTTGTGCAGCTTGGGTGAGGTTGTCGTGTACTGCATGTGGATCTTCTTGTCGGGAAAGATGTACGGCGCCGCGCCGAAGGCGGCGAGGGCAGCCTCATGGAAGCCCGACAGGATCAGTTTTTTCTTGCCCGGATAGGTGTTGATGTCGCCGACGGCGAAGATGCCGGGCACGCTGGTTTCGAACTTTTCGGTATCGACAGCTAGCTGCTTGCGCTCGATCTCCAGTCCCCAATCGGCGATGGGGCCCAGTTTTGGCGACAGCCCGAAGAACACCAGCAAGTCGTCGAGCGGCAAGCGGCGAGTAACGGCGTCGACGCCGGTGACCTTGACGTCAGTGAGCCGGCCGTCGCGCGATTCGAAACCGGTGACCTGGCCGACCAGGAATTGCATCTCGTAGTTGTCGCACAACTCCTTCATCTTCGCGACTGAAGCAGGTGCCGCGCGGAATCCTTCACGACGATGGAGAAGGACGACGGATGCCGCCTTGCCCGCCAGTTCCAGCACCCAGTCCAGCGCGGAATCGCCGCCGCCGCAGATCACCAGGTCTCTTCCATAAAAACGGGACGGGTCCTTGACTCGGTAAAAAAGCTGCGTGCCTTCGAACTGATCGATGCCTTCGACCTTGAGCATGCGCGGCTGGAAGGATCCGACGCCGGCGGCAATGAATATAGCCTTGGCAATGAACCGTGTGCCGGCGGAGGTTTCGACCTCAAAGCGGTTGTCTTCGCGCTTTTCCATCACTGTCACTTCCTGACCGAGATGAAAGGTGGCGCCGAAGGGCGAGATCTGCCTGAGGAGATTGTTTGTCAACTCCTGTCCCGTGCAGGCCGGCACGGCGGGAATGTCATAGATGGGCTTGTCCGGATACAACTCGGCGCACTGACCACCGATATGCTTCAGGGAGTCGACGACATGCACCTTGATTTCCAGCAGTCCCAGCTCGAATACCTGGAACAGGCCGACCGGACCGGCGCCGACGATGACCGCATCCGTTTCGATGGGCTCAATGGAAACAGGGGAGGGGGAATGGGGTGTCGGGAGGGATGCGCTCATGCCTGGTTGCCCTTGCATTGATCGGACGATTGCTCCATTTCGCGGTCCCTGCGACTACTGCCTCATGGGCAGCCTGCAGTTCCCCGGCCACGAAATCGCGCCTCCCCTTTGCTGATCTTTGCCGCGCACCGTCGTCGCGCGCGGCGGGACTGCTTACTTGCGGAGTTCGTTCAGCTTTTCCTTGACGTCTTTCCACTCGTCGGCGTCAGGCAGCGGATCCTTGGTCTTGGTGATCGAAGGCCACGCGCGTGCGAGATCGACGTTTAGCTTGATGAAGTGCTGCTGGTCGGCGGGCACGTCCTCTTCCGCATAGATGGCATTGACCGGGCACTCGGCCACGCACACCGCGCAGTCGATGCACTCGTCGGGATCGATTGCGAGAAAATTCGGGCCTTCCCTGAAGCAGTCTACCGGGCATACATCCACGCAGTCGGTGTACTTGCAGCGGATGCAGGATTCGGTCACAACGTGAGTCATAACAGTCCTATCTGTAAATTTTTCTGAAACTGGATCTGATTTGGAGCCGGGAGGCGCGGATGGCCACAGGGGCGCAACCGGAACGGACAACCCGCTGCAAAGCCTTGTATTTTAAGGCAATCGGGTATTTCTAACAAACCAAACTTAGACAGATTATGAATAAGCAAATGCGCGGAATTTCGATCGATTACCGTTCCTGAGCGCTCTTTCTTGGCGGATTGGCAATGGCTGGCGCCGGCAGAGTGGGGATACAGGTACGGCCGCTGCGTCTGTGGCGACATGAATAATTTGCGTTGGGCGTTTGAAATTAAATCAAGCGCCCCGGCCATAAAACGCAATGCCGGTTCCGGTAGACTGCGATGCCAGTCAACGAGGAACACTATGGACACATCCTCCGCACGCAACGCCATTTTCAGCCGCATTCGCAGCGCCCAGAACCGTCCAGCCGACCCTGCGCCAGCCGAGTTGGAGGCGGTCCGCGACTATATCAGCCAGCATTCGAAGGGGCCGCTTCCCACGGTTGGCACCGACTTGATCGCGCATTTCCGGCAGCAGGCGCAGCGCATGTCGGACACCGTGGCCGAAGTGCAGGCGACGGCGGATGTCCCGTCCGCCGTCGCGCAATACCTTGGCGAGATCGGCGCCACCAGGCACGCCATCGCATGGAAAACCCTGGACGGCCTTGATTGGCAAGGTGCGGGCCTGAACGTCGAGTTCCATCCCCCACGCAATGAAGACATGGTCGGCATCACCGGCGCATTTTGCGCGGTCGCCGAAACCGGCAGCCTGATGCTCCTGTCCGGTACTCAGACCTATTCGTCCGCAGCGCTGCTGCCGGAGACGCATATCGCGATCGTGCCGGCATCGCGCATCGTGGCACACATGGAAGATGCGTTCGCGCTGGCCCGCGCAGAGCGCGGGGAATTGCCGCGCGCGGTCAATTTCATTTCCGGACCTTCGCGCACAGGTGACATCGAACAGACCATCGTACTGGGGGCGCACGGACCGTACCGCGTACATGTCATCCTCGTGCGTAACGTCTGACGCAACCGACCCCGCGCGGCCGGATGAGGATGTTTCCACGCTAAAATGACCGCCATTCACTAGCAATGGCGATCACAATTGAGACTAGGAAATTCTGCGCGCCTGGCGGGCCTCGTATTCGCCTGCGTCCCAGCCATTTCACGTGCGGCGGAAATTGACGGCAGCCAGATCTCGGCCTGGTGGGGGATGCCGTTCGCCGGGTTGCTGCTTTCGATTGCCCTCTGCCCGCTACTGACCCCCGTCTTCTGGCATCACCACTTCGGCAAGATCGCGCTCGGCTGGGCACTCGCCTTCCTGGTGCCGTGCGCTGTCGTATTCGGTTTCGGGGCAGCCAGCGGCGACGCAGTGCATGCGCTAGTTGCCGAGTACATTCCGTTCATCATCCTTCTCGCATCGCTGTTCGTGGTCGCCGGCGGTGTCTGCGTGCGCGGCAACCTGCACGGGACGCCGGCACTCAATACAGGGCTGCTGGCGCTCGGTACGCTGCTGGCCAGCATCATGGGAACGACCGGGGCATCGATGCTGTTGATCCGCCCGATGATCCGTGCCAACGACAACCGCAAGCATGTGGTTCACATCGTCGTGTTCTTCATTTTCCTGGTGTCGAACGCGGGTGGTTCGCTCACGCCGCTGGGAGATCCGCCGCTGTTCCTCGGCTTCCTGAAGGGCGTCGATTTCTTCTGGACGATGAAGAACATCTTCCCCGAGATGCTGTTCCTGTGCGCGGCGCTGCTGGCGATCTTCTACCTGCTTGACCGGCACTACTACTGCAAAGAGGACGAGGTCCAGCCCTTGATGGACCCGACGCCGGATTCTGCTATCCGTTTCGAAGGCAAGTTCAACTTCTTCCTGCTGGCGGTGATCGTCGGCCTGGTGCTGATGAGCGGTCTGTGGAAGCCGGGCGCCGCTTTCAATGTGCTGGGCACGGAAGTCGAACTGCAAAACATCGTGCGCGATGTGCTGCTGGTGGTGGTGATTCTTGTTTCTCTGCGCTTCACGCCCAGGGAGGCACGCGAGGGCAACGAGTTTTCGTGGGGGCCGATCCAGGAGGTCGCCAAGCTGTTTGCCGGCATTTTCATCACGATCATTCCTGTCATCGCGATGCTGCGCGCGGGCGAAGCCGGCGCTTTTTCTGCAGTGATCCATGCCGTCACCGACGATAACGGGCAGCCGGTCAACGCCATGTATTTCTGGGCGTCCGGCGTGCTTTCGTCCTTCCTCGATAATGCGCCGACCTATCTGGTATTCTTCAATACAGCCGGCGGCGATCCGGCCGCACTGATGACTACCCTGGCGAGCACGCTGGCCGCTATTTCCTGCGGTGCGGTGTTCATGGGCGCCAACAGCTATATCGGCAACGCACCGAACCTGATGGTGAAGGCGATTGCCGAAGAGCGCGGCATCAAGATGCCGTCCTTCTTCGGTTACATGGCGTGGTCCTGTGCGGTGCTCGTGCCGCTATTCATTTTGATGACATTCATCTTCTTTTGGTGATGCGCGATGACCAAAGCCAGGATACTTGTGACGCGGGCAGTATTTCCCGACGTCATTGAACGTCTCGAACAGTTTTTCGAGGTCGAGTCGAACCAGGATGACCGCATTCTCACGCCGACTGAACTGGCAGAGAAGGTCAAGGGCAAGGACGGCATTTTCACCACTCCCAGCGAACGCGTCACAGCTGAGGTGCTTGCGGCCAGTCCTTCGCTTAAGGCGGTGTGCAACATGGCTGTCGGTTACAACAACATCGACATCGACGCTGCCACGCGAGCGGGAATCGTGGTGACCAATACGCCCGATGTCCTGAACGAGACCACCGCAGATTTCGCCTGGGCGTTGCTGCTCGCGACCGCTCGCCGCGTGACCGAATCCGAGCATTGGCTGCGTGCCGGCAAATGGCAGAAGTGGCGCTACGACACCTTCCTCGGCGCCGACGTGCATGGTTCCACGCTGGGCATCCTCGGCATGGGCCGCATCGGACAAGCGATTGCGCGGCGCTCGATGGGTTTCAACATGCGCGTGATCTACCACAACCGGTCGCGGGTTGCGCCGGATCTGGAGGCGCGTGCCAACAATGCACAGTACGTCAGCAAGGAAGAACTCCTGAAGACGGCCGATCATGTGATGCTGGCCTTGCCGTATTCGCCGCAGGTGCATCACATCATCGGCGCGGTTGAGTTGGCAATGATGAAGCCGACGGCGACGCTGGTGAACATCGCGCGCGGCGGTATTGTCGATGACGCAGCACTGATCGTGGCGTTGCGGGCCAATCGCCTTGCGGCCGCCGGACTGGACGTCTTCGAGAACGAGCCGGCGTTCGATCCCGCCTTCCTGACGCTATCCAATGTCGTTCTGACACCGCACATCGCCAGCGCCTCGGAGCCGACCAGGCGGGCGATGGCGAACTGTGCGGCCGATAACCTCATCGCAGCGTTGACGGACGGCAATCCGCCGAATATTCTTAATCCTGGTGTCCTGAAACGCTGAGGGAAGGCGGCGCAGGGCGCCGTTTTTCATCAGAGACAAGAGATACCAGGCATGGCCGATATTCGCATCACCCAGGCACACAAGCTGCCGCACAAGAAAGCAAAAGCCGCGGCGCAAAAAGTGGCCGAACAGATGGCCGAGGAATACGACATGCGCTCGGAATGGGACGGCGACGTCCTGAAGTTCAAGCGCAGCGGCGTCTCCGGCAAGCTGATCGTCTCGGAAAAAGAGGCGCACCTCGAGATCAGCCTCGGCTTTCTCTTCAAGGCCTTCGCCTCGACCATCGAGGAAAAGGTCTCCGCCAAGATGAAAAAGGTGTTCAGCGCGAAGGCGTGAACACCTATTCGATGACGGGCGCAAGCAGCGTGGGCAGCTTGCTCGTCGGATGATTCCGATCAGCCCTTCAGCCCATTGATCAGGTCGATGTACTGCTGCATCGCATCGTCCTTGGACGTACCCTTGAGCGCATCCCACGCGTCGTACTTCGCACGGCCGACCATGTCGGTGAAGCCGGGACGCTTGCCTTCGACGTCGCCCGCGCTGGCCTGCTTGAATAGCGCATAGATCTTCAGCAGGGTCATGTTGTCCGGGCGCTCCGGAAGGTTCTTGGAATCGGCGACTGCCTGATCGAATTGGCTTTGCAGGCTCATGCTTTTCTCCTGTCAGATGCTGTGATAGTGTCGTGAAAATTGTGCAATCCAGGATGGCAAAGCGCTCCCCTGCACAACATGCCGCCCAAAATAACATAGAAAAAACAGCCACAAAAGAAATGCTCTAGAGGGGGTACTCGATGTTGTCCGAAGTCGTGCCGGCACTGCGCCGCGAGAAGATGTCCACCGTTGATACCGCCTGGTTGCGGATGGATTCGGACGGTAACCTGATGATGATCGTCGCGGTGCTCATGTTCGACAAACCGATGGACATGCAGCGCTTCCGCCAGGCGATGGAAACCCGTTTCCTCAAGTTCAGCCGTTTCCGCAGTCGCGTGGTGCGCGACATGACCGGCGGTGCGTGGTGGCAGCCCGAAGACATCGACCTCGACTACCACATCGTCCGTACGACGTTGCCGGCACCCGGGACATGCGGCAACAAGCAGGCGCTGGAGCAGATGGTCAGCGAACTGTCCGGTACGCCGCTCGACTTCGACAAGCCGCTCTGGCAGATGCATATCGTCGATAACTGTGTCGGCGAGGACGGCAAGACGCGCCAGGGCGTGATCATCCGCATCCACCACTGCATCGCCGACGGCATGGCGCTGGTAGGCGTGCTGCTGTCGATGTTCGACCGGACTGCCCATGCCTTTCGCGAGGACGAGCCGCTCGACTCATTGCCGATGGACGAAGACAATCCGTGGCTGGACCTGATGCGGCCTGTGACCAGGACCACGATCTCGGCAATCAACGTGTCGACCGCGCTCTGGACCAAGTACATGTGGATGCTGGCCGACTCCAGCAAGCTTCCTGGCAGGATGGCCGAAATGGGCGGCATGGCGGGCAGGCTGACCATGGATGCGGTCAAGCTGATGGCCATGCCCGATGACTCGCATACCCGCCTGAAGGGAACGCCGAAGGGCGCCAAGCATGTCGCCTGGAGTGAACCGCTGCCGCTGGACGACATCAAGATGGTCGGCAAGGCGCTCGGCGGTTCGGTCAACGATGTGCTCATGGCCAGCGTGGCCGGCGCGATCGGCGCTTACCTGCGGTCCAAGGGCGACAAGGTGCCGGAGGATACCGAGCTGCGCGCGATGGTCCCGGTCAACCTGCGCAAAGCCGGCAAGGAACAGAAACTCGGGAATGCTTTCGGCCTGGTGCCGCTGGTCCTCCCGGTGGGCATCGAAGACCCGATCGCGCGACTGAATGAAGTGCGGCGCCGTATGGATGAGCTGAAGGGCGGTTACCAGGCGCTGGTGGCCATGGCCGTGCTCGGCGTGCTGGGCGCCACGCCCAAGCAGATGCAGAATGAGATACAGAACTACTTCGCGCGGAAGGCGACCGCGGTCATGAGCAACGTGCCGGGCCCGCAAACGCCTTTGTACCTGGCCGGGAGCCAGCTCGACCAGATCATGTTCTGGGTGCCGCAATCCGGCGACATCGGTGTCGGCGTGTCCATCCTCAGCTACAACGGCGGGGTACAGTTCGGCCTGGTCACCGACAATGCCATCGCGGAAGACCCGCATGAAATCATCCGGCGCTTCGAGCCGGAATTCGAGAAGCTGTTACTGTTGACCTTGATGTCGGACTGGTAATCACTCTTCTTCTTCGTCGTCATCGCTGCCAAGCACGGCACTGCCCACGCTGACGGCGCCCTTGGCGACGGTGGTCGCCGCACCGACAGCCACGGAACCGGCAGTGACGCCGACGCTGACGGCGGTACCTGCCACTGCCGCCGCGGTGGTGGCAACGCTGACAACGGCACAGCCGGAAGTTGACAGGAGAATTGCCGCGCACACAGCGGCTAGAAGGATTTGTTTCTTATGCATAGGCCTGGACGCCGTCTGCGCGCACAGGCACAGACGCGGTGCTGAATGATTTGGAACCGCCGGAAAGATATTTCCGGCGTGCTCATCCTAACACCGCGCCAGGCGATCTGGATTCTGGCGGGAAAAAGTTACACTCAGACGCCCAACAGTTCCACTTCAAAAATCAGGGTTGCATTCGGCGGAATCACGCCGCCCGCGCCGCGCGCGCCATAGCCGAGCGACGACGGAATGATCAGCTTGCGCACGCCGCCGACCTTCATGCCTTGCACGCCTTCGTCCCAGCCCTTGATCACGTGGCCCGCGCCCAGCGGGAAGTCGAACGGGTCGTTGCGGTCCTTGCTGGAATCGAACTTTTTCCCCGCGCTGCCGTCCGGATTCTGCAGCCAGCCGGTGTAATGCACGGTAACGTGCTGGCCGGCTTTCGCTTCGTCGCCGGAACCGACGGTGATGTCTTCGTATTGCAGGCCGGAGGCCGTCATGGTGGTGGACATGGTTGTTCCCTTTATTGTTGACAGATTGATCCGAGGCGGCATTGTAACAGCGGACAATGCCATTGCCGGGTTGATGAAACCACAAGCCCGGAGATTACGAGACACGCCGGCGGTACGTGGTTCCCTGGGAGTCTGCCGCGCAGATTCCTAGAGTAGTTGAATCCGCTGTGCGCGGATGAGGATGGTTTCCTGCCTGAAGCGCTGTTCCAGGAGGCGCCGATAGCCGCGCCACCATACCTCGTCGATCTCATCCGTCATCACCTCGTAGACGACCAGGTCGTCGCGCACCGTCGCGCCGCCATGCTCCTGCCACAGCCCGCTGGCGGGCGCGCGCGAGTACGCAGTGATGCCGCCAAAACGATCGACGATTTCGCCGCGCGTCTGTTCGAACCGTTCGCGCGGCAGAGGCACACCGTCGTTGTCATAGACGGGAAGAAATATCTGGATGAGATGCATGTTTGTGTGGTTGAAAGATCATGAGGACTTAGACAAGAACCTCCGTCAAAAGCGCTGTCATATCTGCAGCTGGTTGCCTATGTGGCATCCCGCGTTATCATCCTGTTCTCCAGAGTGAAATTCAGGCAACAATTTTGAGCCGAGGAGTTGAATTGAAGCACACAACTGAATTTGCACGGAGGCACGCCTGATGCGCCCCGTACTGATCGCTTTCAGCCGGGCGGTATTGTCGCAACTGCATTTCCGCATGCTGTTGCTGACAGTCATGCCCTTCGTCGTATCGGTCGCCGTCTGGGGCGTGCTGCTCTGGCTCGGCCTGCAGCCGATGATCGACTGGCTGCATGCCTGGTTTGCCGCCAATGACGGATTCGGCGTGGCGGCCGACGTGCTCGGCTGGTTCGGGCTGGGCGCGATCACCACGGTGCTGGTGCCGCTGATTGCAATGTGGGTGCTGCTGCCCCTGATGATTCTCACCGCGTTGATCTTCGTCGGGACGCTGGCGATGCCGGTCATCGTACGGCATGTCGGCAGCCGGCATTACCCCGATCTCGAGAAGCGGCGCGGCGGCAGCCTCGCGGGAAGCTTGTGGATTGCGACGTACTCCTTCATTGTATTTGCGGTGCTGTGGCTGCTTACGCTGCCGCTGTCCTTCTTTCCGCCGCTGACTTTCGTCGTGCAACCGGCACTGTGGGGCTGGCTGACCTACCGCGTCATGGCCTACGACGCACTGGCCGAGCATGCGGACGCGGCCGAGATCAGGTACGTCATGCGGGTACACCGCTGGCCCTTGCTGGCGATCGGCGCGATTGCGGGGGCGATGGGCGCGGCACCGACCTTGCTCTGGTTGGGCGGGGCGTTGTCGGTGATCTTCTTCCCGATACTCGCCGCCGGTGCGATCTGGCTCTATGTGCTGGTGTTCGTGTTCTGCGGCTTGTGGTTCGAACACTATTGCCTGGACGCGTTGGCAGCGCACCGCGCGGTTGCGCAACCGGTCCCCGGTGCGCCTGTCCTGAAGGACATCAACTGACAAGAGCAAACCGGCGTGCTGAGGCATAATGTCCTTTTGCCAATCGAGCACATCCATGGCCATCGGACTCATCATCATCGGCGACGAAATCCTCTCCGGCAAGCGCACGGACAAGCACTTTCCCAAGGTGGTGGAACTGCTTGCTGCGCGCGGCCTGCAATTATCCTGGGCGGAATACGCGGGCGATGATCGCGAACGCATTACCGCTGTCCTGAAGCGCACGTTTGCCAGTGACGACATCGTGTTTTCCTGCGGCGGCATCGGCGCGACGCCGGACGACCATACTCGTCAGTGCGCGGCAGCGGCACTCGGCGTGCTGCTGGAACTGCATCGGGAAGCGAAGGTGAAAATCCAGGAGCGAATCGCCGACATCGCGCGCGAGGAGGGGCGTGAGCCCGACTTCAATGCGCCGGAGATGCTGCATCGTCTGAAGATGGGGGAGTTTCCCAAGGGCTCATCCATCGTCCCCAATCCATACAACAAGATTCCTGGCTTTTCTGTGGCGCACGGCAAAGGCGCGCATTACTTCGTTCCCGGCTTCCCGGTGATGGCGTGGCCGATGATCGAATGGGTGCTCGATACGCATTATTCGCATCTGTTCCGCAAGGTCGCGCGGCTGGAAAAGGCAGTGCTGGTATTCGGCCAGGCGGAATCGACGCTGACGCCGATGATGGAGGCGATCGAGGCCGAGTTCCCATTGGTGAAGGTCTTCAGCCTGCCAAGTGTGGGCGATGCAACGATACGGCGCCACATCGAATTGGGTGTGAAAGGCGAGCCGTCGCAGGTGGAGGCCGCCTTTGAGAAGTTGCTGATCGGCCTGGAGACGTTCAAGGCCGAGATCCAGCGTATCTGAATCGAAAAGGGGGGGAGCCGGCAGTGCTCCCCTCGCGCGCTACTTTTTCTTCGATTTCACCTCATCCAGCAAGCCTTGCTTGCGAATGAAGTTCACTACCTTGTCCACCCCATCGCCGCTGCGCAGGTTGGTGAAGATGAAAGGCCTGTCGCCACGCATCTTCTTCGCGTCGCTCGCCATGATGTCGAGGTTCGCTCCGACATAAGGAGCGAGATCGGTCTTGTTGATGATCAGCAGGTCGGAGCGCGTGATACCCGGGCCGCCCTTGCGCGGAATCTTCTCGCCGCCGGCCACATCGATCACGTAGATCGTCAGGTCGGAGAGCTCCGGGCTGAAGGTCGCCGCGAGGTTGTCGCCGCCGGATTCGACCAGGATCAGGTCAAGGTTGGGAAAATCCGCGCTCATGCGGGCGATGGCTTCCAGGTTGATCGATGCATCCTCGCGGATCGCAGTATGCGGGCAGCCGCCGGTTTCCACGCCCATCAGCCGTTCTGCCGGCAGCGCATCGGCACGCAGCAGGATTTCCATGTCTTCCTTGGTGTAGATGTCATTGGTGATGACCGCCATGTCGTAATGGTCGCGCATGGCCTTGCACAGCATCTCGCACAACGCCGTCTTGCCGGAGCCGACCGGGCCGCCAATGCCTACACGCAGGGGATTCGAGAGAGCATTCATGTTGATTGTCTTGTTTCAGGATCGATATAAACGGCTGTACTGCACTTCATGCTGCATCGAGAGCAGGGACAGCCCGGGGGACCAGTTGGACAAGGCGCGGTCGTCGAGACGCATCGCCGTCTGCGCGGCACACTCCAGCTCCGGCCGCAGCGAAAGCAACATGCGCTGACCGGAAACCTGGCCGAGCGGCACCGACTTCACGCAAGCCAGCACCTGGTTCTCGGCCCATGAGAAGAGCATGCCGAGCAGCGCGGCATCGTGCGGAATGTCGAGCGCGACGGCGGCGAAGGCGAGCGCGGTGGGCAAGGGGATTTCCGCTTGCGCTTCAAGCAGGCGGCGCAATTCCTCGTCGGCCACTTTCAGGTCGATCGCGAGCTTCGCGAGGGAATAGCCCATCTGTATCGTCTCCGCGCGGAATTCCGCGGTGTCGCGGGCAGCCACGAAGCGTTCCGTCCATTCCGCTACTGCAGTGAGATCGCGTGTGTTGAACGCCTGCAGCAATCGCCACAGAACCGGCGCTTCGAACCGCGCGACGACATGGTGCAGGGCGTCGACGATCCATTCTCGCGCGGAGGCTTCGTCGCGCACGATACCCTTCTCCATTGCCGCTTCCAGTCCTTGCGAATAGCTGTACGCGCCGACCGGCAGCGACGGACTGGCGAGTTGCAACAGATGAAGCAGGGCAGTCGCGTGCATCAGGATTTGTCCGAGGGGCGATGGATCTTCTGCCTGAGCGGAATCGGCGCCAGCGGATGGTGATGATGGTGGTGATCATCGCCATGATGGTGATGGCCGCCGCCATACGCCCCGGATTCAGGCTCGAAAGCAGCCTGATCTTCCGTCACCGTGGCGCCGAGACCTTCGAGCATATCCTTCAGGACGGTGTCCTTGCGGATGCGCAGGAAGCCCTTGTCGGACGTGCCGTCGACTTGTGCCTGTGTATGGCGGTTACCGAGATGGAAGGCGCAACGCAGCAGCTCGCGCGGCGTCGCACACTCGATACGGTAAGTCGCTTCCTTCGCCGCTACGATCTTCACCACGCGGCCATCGTCGCCCCTGAGCAGGTCGCCGCTGCGAAGCACTGTCCCGCGCACGGTGAAGACGGCCACTTCTTCGCCGGATGCCAGTTGTGCCCGCAGACGGCTTTTCTCGCGCAGTTCGTACGGCAGGACGAGTTCGCCGTCGATCTTCTCCGCGTGTTCGATCTTTGTGTGCAGTGTCAGCATGGGGATTCGTTCAAAACAGAAAATACCGCTGCGCCATCGGCAGCACCTTGGCCGGCTCGCAGACGAGCAGCTCGCCGTCCGCGCGCACCTCATACGTCTCCGGATCGACTTCCATTTTCGGTGCGAGGCCGTTGTGGACCATGTCCGCCTTGCGCACCGTGCGCGTGTTCCTTACCGCGATCAACGGCTTGTTCAGCTTGAGCGCTTCGCCGATTCCGGCATCGAATGCTGCCTGCGAGACGAAGGTGAACGACGTCTTCAGGCCGCCGCCAAACGCGCCGAACATCATGCGATAGTGCACCGGCTGCGGTGTCGGGATCGAGGCATTTGGATCGCCCATCTGCGCCGCCGCGATCATCCCGCTCTTGAGGATCATCGACGGCTTGACGCCGAAAAAGGCCGGCTTCCACAGCACGATGTCGGCGATCTTGCCGACTTCCAGCGAACCGACCACATGGGAAATGCCGTGCGTAATCGCCGGATTGATCGTGTACTTGGCGATGTAGCGCTTGGCGCGGAAGTTGTCGTTGCGGCTGGAGTCCTCCGGCAATGATCCGCGCTGCACCTTCATCTTGTGGGCCGTCTGCCAGGTGCGCATGATGACTTCGCCGACGCGGCCCATTGCCTGTGAATCGGATGACATCATCGAGATGGCGCCGATATCGTGCAGGATATCCTCGGCGGCGATCGTCTCGCGCCGGATGCGCGATTCGGCGAAGGCGATGTCTTCCGCAATGGCCGGGTCAAGGTGGTGGCAGACCATCAGCATGTCGAGATGTTCGTCCAGCGTATTGACCGTGTACGGGCGTGTCGGGTTGGTAGAAGAAGGCAGGACGTTGCCTTCTCCCACGGCCGCGATGATGTCCGGCGCATGGCCGCCGCCCGCACCTTCGGTGTGGAATGTGTGAATCGTGCGGTCCTTGAATGCTGCAAGCGTATGCTCCAGGAAGCCGCCTTCGTTCAGGGTATCAGTATGGATCGCGACCTGGATGTCCATGCGGTCGGCCACCGACAGGCAATTGTCGATGGCGGCCGCCGTCGTGCCCCAATCTTCGTGCAGCTTCAATCCGATGGCGCCGGCGCGGATCTGCTCCTCCAGCGGCGTTGGCAGGCTGACATTGCCCTTGCCAAGGAAGCCCAGGTTCATCGGGAATGCGTCCGCTGCCGACAACATCGAATGGATGTGCCACGGCCCCGGCGTGCAGGTCGTTGCCGCCGTGCCGACAGCCGGACCCGTGCCGCCGCCCAGCATGGTGGTGACGCCGGACGTCAGCGCTTCCTCGATCTGCTGCGGGCAGATGAAGTGGATGTGCGAATCGATGCCGCCTGCAGTGACGATCATGCCTTCGCCCGCAATGATCTCGGTTGCGCCACCGATCGCCATGGTTACATCCGGCTGGATGTCCGGGTTGCCGGCCTTGCCGATCGCGGCGATGCGGCCCGTCTTGATGCCGATATCAGCCTTGACGATGCCCCAATGGTCGAGGATGAGCGCATTGGTGATCACCGTGTCCATCACGTCCGCATGGTTGCGCTGCGACTGGCCCATGCCGTCGCGGATCACCTTGCCGCCGCCGAACTTCACTTCCTCGCCGTAGGTGGTGAAATCTTTTTCGACTTCGATGAACAATTCGGTGTCGGCGAGGCGCACGCGGTCGCCGACAGTGGGGCCGTACATTTCGGCATAGGCCTGGCGGGAAATTTTCGTCATTCGAGCGCTCCCATTACCTTGGCATTGAATCCGTAGACCTTGCGTTCGCCGGCAAGCGCGACCAGTTCCACGGTACGCTTCTGGCCCGGCTCGAATCGAACCGCGGTACCGGCGGCGATATTCAAGCGCATGCCATAGGCGACATCGCGGTCGAACTGCAGTGCAAGATTGACTTCAAAGAAGTGAAAGTGCGAGCCTACCTGGATCGGGCGGTCGCCGCTGTTGGCCACCTCGACCGTCGCCGTCGCGCGGCCGGTATTCAATTCGATCTCGCCGGGTTCGACGAGCATTTCTCCTGGAATCATGACGGCCTCCTAGGGAATCGGATGATGTACGGTGACGAGCTTGGTACCGTCGGGGAAGGTTGCTTCGACCTGGATTTCGGGGATCATTTCGGGCACACCGTCCATGACGTCCTCGCGCATCAGGACCTTGGTGCCTTCCGACATCAGCTCGGCGACCGACTTTCCGTCGCGCGCGCCTTCCATGATCGCCGCGGTAATCAGCGCCACTGCCTCCGGATAGTTGAGCCTGAGGCCGCGTGCCTTGCGCCGTTCGGCCAACAGTGCTGCGGTGAATATCAGGAGTTTGTCTTTTTCCCTTGGAGTCAGCTCCACATTTTTCTCCTTGTTCAAGTGTTCCAGATACGGGGCACGACCGCTTCCCGCCCCGCAAGAAGTGGCCTGAGCGTGCGCCATGCCTGCGTCATTAATCGCTTCGCGGTCTCGCTGGAATCGCCGAGATAGCGGACGACGATGACAGATTTCATTTGCGTCACGCCGAACTGTTCGGACGCAGCCAGACCGGCGCCGCAGTTTTCGCGTATTGCAGTGACGGTTCCGTTGGGGACGGCATTGCCGATGCCGATCAGAGTGGCGCACACCGTCCTGCCCGCGAGGCCGAGCGGACTCGACATGGTTGTACTACCCGCAACCAGGTCACCCTGTTCGAACCAAACCAGCCTGCCGTCGCGACGTATGCTCGTGCTCTGGCCGATCTTTCCTTGGGAAAAGGATTCGCCGGAAGCGGTGCGGCCGAAGCACAGGATTTCGCAGCCGATGTAAGACGCATCCTTGCCCAGTTCGATCGCGGTATCGAGCCGTACATCGGCGGCATCGAAGAAAATCGTTTCCTGGGGCAGCCATTCGAGTACGCCGCCGTCGCCGACGGAAAGCCGGACGCTTTGCTGCGACTCCCGTCCATTCGCCTTGTACCACTTTGCGGCACCCGGGGTGGTGATAAACGCACTGGCCTGCGCGCCGATGCAGGCGTGGATGTCGAGTTGGTCGCCGCCCACTACGCCGCCCGGCGGATGCACGACGATCGCATGGCATACGTCGTTGCCTTCCGGGTAAAGGGGCTTCTGCACCCGCAGCGGACCATGGTGGGAACGTTCTACCAGCCGCGTTGTCCCGCCATCGCGCGCGAAGCCGAGCGCCAGCCATGCCTGCCATGGTTCGGCAGGCACGATTGCGGCGGTCAGGACCGGGGCGGCGTCGACGATCTTCATGTGCAGACTATACCGCCAGGTGCCGCTTCACGTCCTCGTTGTTCATCTGATCCTGCGTGCCGGCCGCCACCACTTCGCCGCGCGACAGCACCACGAATTTGTCCGCCAGTTCGCGCGCGAAATCGAAATACTGCTCGCACAGCAGGATGGCAATGTCGCCGCGTTGGCGCAGCAGACGGATCACCTTGCCGATATCCTTGATGATGGACGGCTGGATGCCTTCGGTCGGCTCGTCGAGGATGATGAGCTTCGGATCGGCCAGCAGGGCGCGTGCGATCGCGAGTTGCTGCTGCTGGCCGCCCGACAGGTCGCCGCCGCGGCGATGCAGCATTTCTTTCAGGACGGGGAAGAGTTCGAACACTTCTCCCTTGACCTTCGACGCCTGCCTGCCCGATTTGACCGCCATGCCCATCAGCAGGTTTTCTTCGACCGTCAGGCGGGCGAAGATTTCGCGACCCTGGGGGACGTAGGCGATGCCGAGTTCAGCGCGCTCATGCGGCTTGAGCTTCGTAATGTCCTTGCCCTCTAACTGCACGTGACCGGTCGCAACCTGCAGTACGCCCATCAGGCATTTCAACAGCGTCGTCTTGCCAACGCCGTTGCGGCCGAGCAGGGCCAGGCACTCGCCCTTTTGCAGGGACAGGGAAACGCCGCGCAGGGTGTGGGCGGCGCCGTAGTACTGGTTGAGTTTTTCGACATTCAACATTTCACCGCCCCAAGTAGACTTCGATCACGCGTTCGTCCGACTGCACCTGCTGCATCGTGCCTTCGGCCAGAACCGATCCTTCGTGCAGCACTGTGACCTTGCCGTCCTGCGCGATCTCTGTGACGAAGGCCATGTCGTGCTCTACGACCATGATCGAATGCTTGCCGCGCAGTTCGTTCAGTAACTCCGCGGTGCGAGCCGTCTCCGCATCCGACATGCCGGCAACCGGCTCATCCAGCAACAGCAATTGCGGCTCCTGCATCAGCAGCATGCCGATCTCCAGCCACTGTTTCTGCCCATGCGAGAGCAGGCCTGCTAGACGGTTTTCCTGGCCGCTCAGACGGATCAGTTTCAGGATCTCGTCAATCTTGCCTATCTGTTCCGATGTCAGCTTGAAGAACAGCGTCGGCCGCACCCGCTTGTCCATCTTCATCGCCAGTTCCAGATTTTCGAAGACCGTGTGCTGCTCGAACACCGTCGGCCGCTGGAACTTGCGGCCGATACCGGCGTGCGCGATCTCGTATTCCGTCATCTTGGTCAGGTCGATCGTCTGGCCGAAGAAGGCGGTACCCGAGGTCGGCCGCGTCTTGCCGGTAATGACGTCCATCATCGTCGTCTTGCCGGCGCCATTGGGGCCGATGATGCAGCGCAGCTCGCCGACAGAGATGTCCAGGTTCAGCTTGTTGATCGCCTTGAAGCCGTCGAAGGAAACCGTGATGTCTTCCAGGTAGAGGATGGCGCCATGCGAGGTGTCAACGCCTTCCGGCTTGATGTGGCCGTAGGACGTGCCGTATTCGGCGTGCTTGTTTTCCTCGACCAGCTGGTAGGCCTTCGTCGTGTCGTTCATGCTGCCTCCTTGTTCCTGCGGAATTTCCCGGCCAGCCCGAGGATGCCTTGCGGCATGAAAAGGGTGACGAGGATAAAGATCAAGCCCAGCGCATACAACCAGAGGTCGGGGAAAGCTGCGGTGAACCAGCTCTTCAAGCCGTTGACAGAGAATGCGCCGATGATCGGGCCGAGTAGCGAACCGCGTCCGCCGACAGCAGCCCAGATCACCATCTCGATTGAATTGCCTGGCGACATTTCCGACGGATTGATGATGCCGACTTGCGGTACATACAGCGCGCCGGCGATGCCGCACAACACTGCGGACAGCGTCCACACGAACAGCTTGAACCACAGCGGGTTGTAGCCGATGAACATCAGGCGCGACTCCGAGTCGCGCACGGCCTGTAGCACGCGTCCCAGCTTGGATGTGACAATCCAGCGGCACAGGAACAGCGAGCCGACCAGCGCCGCCAGCGTAAGCAGATAGAGCGCAGCCTTGGTGCCGGGCGCGGTGATCGTGAAACCGAGAATGCGCTTGAAGTCCGTGAAGCCGTTGTTGCCGCCGAAACCAGTGTTATTGCGGAAGAACAGCAGCATGAAGGCAAAGGTCATCGCCTGCGTGATGATCGAGAAGTAGACGCCCTTGATGCGCGACCGGAAAGCGAAGAACCCGAACACGAAGGCCAGCACTCCCGGTACCAGCACCACGAGCAGCATCGCGTACCAGAAGCTGTCGGTGAACGACCAGTACCATGGGTACTCTTTCCAGTCGAGGAAGACCATGAAGTCCGGCAGGTGGCTCTGGTACACACCGTCCTTGCCGATCGCACGCATCAGGTACATGCCGTGCGCATAGCCGCCAAGTGCGAAGAACACTCCGTGGCCGAGCGACAGGATCCCGGTGTAGCCCCATACCAGGTCGAGCGCCAGGGCGGCAATCGCATAGCACATGAACTTGCCGATCAGTGCGACGGTATAGCTTGACACATGCAGGGCATGGCCAGGCTCGAAGGCCAGGTTCAGGATGGGCAGCAGGGCGAGGATCCCGGAGCAGACAAGGATGCCGGTCCACGCCGGACGAGAGAAGAGGGAGGAAGTCATTCCGCGCTCCTGCCTTTCATTGCAAACAGGCCCTGCGGCCGTTTCTGGATGAAAACGATGATGAATACCAGGATGGTGATCTTGGCCATCACCGCGCCTGCGGTGGGTTCCAGGAACTTGTTCAGCTCACCGAGGCCAAGCGCAGCGATCACTGTCCCGGCAAGCTGGCCGACACCGCCGAGCACCACGACCATGAAGGAGTCGACGATATAGGCTTGGCCGAGATCAGGGCCGACATTGCCAAGCTGGGACAGCGCGACACCGCCCAGCCCCGCGATGCCGGAGCCGAGGCCGAAGGTCATCATGTCGATTTTGCCCGTCGAAACGCCGACGCAATCCGCCATGCGGCGATTCTGCGTCACGGCGCGTACGAACAGGCCGAGCCGGGTCTTGTTCAGGATCAACCAGACAGCGGCGACCACGAACAGGGCGAAGAAGATGATCACGATGCGGTTGTAGGACAACACCAGCGATCCCATCACCGTTACGCCGCCGGACATCCAGCTCGGGTTGGCGACTTCGACGTTCTGCGCACCGAAGATCGAGCGCACCAGCTGCATCAACACAAGGCTGATGCCCCAGGTGCAGAGCAGCGTTTCCAGCGGCCGGCCGTAGAGCCAGCGGATGACGGTGCGTTCCAGCGCGATGCCGACTGCCGCCGCGACGAGGAAGGCGGCGGGCAGGGCGGCAAGGAGGTATAGGTCGACCGCGTTAGGCAGGAACTGACGGAACAGCAGCTGACAGACATAAGTGGTGTAGGCGCCGATCATCAGCAATTCGCCGTGCGCCATGTTGATGATGCCCATCAAGCCGAAGGTGATGGCTAGGCCGAGCGCGGCGAGCAGCAGCACGCTGCCGAGAGACGCGCCGTAGAACAGGTTGCCGACGAATTCGGTGCGGGCAAGCCGGGCATTGATCGCGCTGATGGTGCCCACGGCAGCGACGCGCACGGCTTCGTCCGGCTCGTTGTAATTGCCTTCAGCATTCTTCTCGAGCATCTGCATGAGCAGCGGCTTGAGGCTGGCATTGCTGCTGTCCGAGAGCGCAATGACTGCTTCCTTGCGCACTGCCGGATCCAGCGATTGCAGATTGGCGGTAGCGGCGGCGAGTTTCAGGATGAATTTGATTTCTGCGTCGTTTTCCTTCGCCAGCGCCTTGTCGATCAGCGGCAGCTGGCCGGGATCGGCATTCTTCTGCAGGTCGAGCGCGGCGGAAAGACGTTCATCCCGGTTTTCCGACAGGAGCCTGAAGCCGGACATGGCGCCTTCGATGGCGGCGCGCAGGCGGTTGTTGACTGTGATGCCGTCCACGCCGTCGGGCGTCGGGACGATGTTGCCGGTGGCGGGGTCGAAGGCCTTGCCGTCTTCGACGATGAATACCTTTCCGTCCGGTGTCGCGTACAGGTTGTCGTTCTTCAGGGCGTTGAGCAGTTTCAACGCGTCGTCATTCGCCAATGCTGCAATCTTGTTGACGGCCTCAATGCGCGTATCCGGATCGTCGCCGGCGATTGGCTTGAGCAGTTCGGGATCGACTGCCGCATGTGCGAGGGCTTGGGCGCATAGCAATCCAACAGTAATCAGGTATTGGAACAATTTCATTTGCGTTTCCTGGCAAAGCGTGAAAGCGACAGGCGCAAAAAAGCCGGAGGTGGTAGGAGGAGCCACGCTCCGGCTCTGGTGCAGCGGTGCTTCTTGCGAGCCCTCCGCCTAGAGCGGAGGGGAGGGCATTACATCTTCTGCTTGCCCTCGTTGCCCTCGATGAACGGGCTCCACGGTTGCGCGCGGATCGGGCCCTTGGTCTTCCAGACGACACTGAACTGGCCGTCCGGCTTGATTTCGCCAATCATCACCGGCTTGTGCAGGTGGTGGTTGGTCTTGTCCATCACCAGGTCGTAACCCGACGGTGCCTTGAAGGTCTGGCCGCCCATCGCCGCGATGACCTTGTCGGTGTCGGTCGACTTGGCCTTCTCGACGGCCTGCTTCCACATATGGATGCCGACGTAGGTGGCTTCCATCGGGTCGTTGGTCACGACGGTGCTGGCGTTCGGCAGCTTCTTGGTGGCGGCGTAGGCCTTCCACTTCTTGATGAACTCTTCGTTGGCCGGATTCTTCACCGACTGGAAGTAGTTCCATGCAGCGAGGTGGCCCACCAGCGGCTTGGTGTCGACGCCGCGCAGTTCCTCTTCCCCCACAGAGAATGCGACGACCGGCACATCGGTCGCCTTCAGGCCGGCGTTGCCCAGTTCCTTGTAGAACGGGACGTTGGAGTCGCCGTTGATCGTCGAGATCACAGCGGTCTTGCCGCCTGCGGAGAACTTCTTGATGTTGGCGACGATGGTCTGGTAGTCGGAGTGGCCGAACGGGGTGTAGACCTCATCGATATCGGATTCCTTCACGCCCTTGGACTTCAGGAAGGCACGCAGGATCTTGTTGGTGGTACGCGGGTACACATAGTCGGTGCCCAGCAGCACGAAGCGCTTGGCGCCGCCGCCATCCTTGGACATCAGGTATTCCACGGCCGGGATTGCCTGCTGGTTCGGCGCGGCACCGGTGTAGAACACATTCTTCTCGAGCTCTTCGCCTTCGTACTGGACAGGGTAGAACAGCAGGCTGTTCAGTTCCTTGAAGACCGGCAGCACCGATTTGCGGGACACCGAAGTCCAGCAGCCGAACACAACCGCAACCTTGTCCTGGGTGATCAACTGGCGTGCCTTTTCGGCGAACAGTGGCCAGTTGGAAGCCGGGTCGACCACGACAGGCTCGAGCTTCTTGCCCATGACGCCGCCCTTGGCGTTGATCTCTTCGATCGTCATCAGGGCAACGTCTTTCAGCGAAGTTTCGGAGATCGCCATCGTACCCGACAGCGAGTGGAGGATGCCGACCTTGATGGTGTCGGTGGCCAGGGCCTGGGGCATCCAGGCGGAAGCTGCGAGTGTCAAAGCGCTTGCAGCGGTCGCTTTGAGAATGGTGCGACGTGACATAGGTACTCCTGCGGTTATTGGGTTTGATTGGAGTGCGATGGCTCGCGGGCAATCTTTAGCAGGTTGCGTGCCACTCAACTTGCATACAAGATCGCGCGCTTTTTATGTCGGCGAGGGTGTTTTTGGTGCGATTGCGTCGACGGATGGACGAGCGCTGCTCGATTTCTGTGCGTGCGTGCCGGATTGCGGTGCATTGCCGTTCGCGGCAGCACAAAGTTCGCGCGCGTTATGCGCGCGAACACATCATTACGGGCGGCGGAAGCAGTGCCGCTGTCTGCGGCGACGCGGCATCAACGTGCAGTGGGGAAGGTCACGACGTGGTCGGCGCCCAGACGGATGCCGATCTTTTCGCCGATGGCGTGGTTGTGATGGGAGGGAACGAGGGCGAGCAGGATCTGCCCGCTGGGCAGTCGCAATGTATACAGGAACTCGGCGCCGCGGAAAGCCTTGCGTACGACTTCCGCCTGCAGCGGGCTGCCGTCATCGTGGATCACATCGTCGGCGCGCAGCAGGACATCGACCTGGTGGTTGTCCTTGTGATCGGTCGCGCAGACCTCGACCCCTTGCCACAGGGGCAGGTTGCCGAGTTCGATGTTGACCTGCTGGTTCGGCAAGTCGATGATGCCGGGCGTGAAGACACCCTGGCCGATGAAGTCCGCGACAAAGCGATTGTCCGGTTTGTGATACAGGTTGTACGCAGTGTCCCACTGCACGATCTCGCCGTTCTGCATCACGCCGATATGGTCGGCGATGGCAAAGGCTTCATGCTGGTCATGCGTCACGAGCACGGCAGTGGTGCCAAGTTCCTTGAGGATGTCGCGCACTTCCAGCGCGAGGCGTTCGCGCAGATCGACGTCGAGGTTGGAGAACGGCTCGTCCAGCAGCAACAGGTCGGGTTGCGGCGCCAGGGCGCGCGCCAGCGCCACGCGCTGCTGCTGTCCGCCCGACAGCTCGTGCGGATAGAGGCGGGCATGGGTCGCCAGCCCAACCAGCGAGAGCAGGCGGTCAACCCGTGCCTTGCGCTCGGCCTGCGTCAGCTTGCGCAGGCCGAATGCGATGTTGTCCCATACCGACAGGTGCGGGAACAGTGCGTAGTCCTGAAACACGATACCGACCTGTCGTGTCTCTGGCGAGGCTGTGAAGCCCAGCCGGCTCAGTTCGCGGCCGCCGAGCGAAATCCGTCCGCCCAGCAACGCCTCGAAACCGGCAATCGCTCGCAGTACTGTCGTCTTGCCGCAACCGGACGGACCGAGCAGGCAGCCGATTTCACCCCGGCTCAGGGCAAAAGTGAGGCCGTGGACGATTTCCTGGACATGGCGGCCGACCGGGTACCCGACGCGGATGGCGTCGACCTTCAGGTGGCTGTGGAGCGGGAAGGGGGCGTTCATGAAACGGGCTTGAATAATTGCATGGGCGTAATTCGATATTGATTATAATTCTCATTTAGAGAAACCGTACGCTATATAGTGGAATTCCATGCTTAAGCTTGCTTCGCGCCCTTGCTTTTATTGCAAGGGCGGCAGCCAGGTCCTGCTGATCGCGTCGCTCGCGGTGGCAGCCCTGGTGGGCGTGCCGATCCTTGGCGTGTTGTCGAATCTGCTGGACGGATCGAACGGGGACACGGGCGCCACCTTCGCCCACTTGTGGTCGACCGTGCTGCCGGAGTATGTATGGAACAGCGTGGCGATCGCCGTCATCGTTGCCGCCCTCGCCGGCGCGGGCGGCGTGGGATGCGCATGGCTGGTCGCGGTGTTCGACTTTCCCGGCAAGCGCATGTTCGAATGGGCGCTGGTGCTGCCGCTGGCAATGCCCGCCTATGTCGTTGCCTATGCCTATACGGACTTCCTGCAGTTCTCCGGACCGGTGCAGACGGCACTGCGCAATGCCTTCGGCTGGCAGGCCGGCGACTACTGGTTCCCGCAGATCAGGTCAGTGGGCGGGGCGGGCATCCTGTTCGCGATGGTCCTGTATCCCTATGTATACCTGCTCGCCCGTAACGCCTTCCTCGAACGCAGTCCGCGCATGTGGGACGCGGCGCGCACGCTGGGGATGGGGCCGTGGCACGCGTTCTTCAAGGTCAGCTTGCCGCTGGCCCGTCCGGCCGCCGTCGCAGGGATCGCGCTGGCCTTGATGGAAACGCTCGCCGACTATGGCGCCGTCGCCTACTTTGGCGTGCCGACGCTGACTACCGGTATTTATAAATCCTGGTACACCTTTTCCGATCGCACCGCCGCCGCGCAACTGGCGGCAGTGCTGCTGCTGGCCGTGACGGTGCTGATGCTGCTGGAGCAGAAGAGCCGCGGAAGGGCGCGCTACTACGCCGTGGGCAGCCGGACCAAGATGCAGTTGCCCATGCCCTTGCGCGGCACGCACGGCTGGGGGGCGATGCTGTTCTGCCTGGTGCCGGTGCTGTTGGGGTTCGTGATCCCGCTTGTCATCCTGCTGAGGCTGATGCTGCGCGAAGAGACCGTGACTTTCGGCTTGCGCTACTTCGAATGGCTGCAGAACAGCGTGCTGCTTGCGGGTATCACTGCGCTGATTGCGGTCATGATCTGCATCCTCCTGGCTTACGCTGCCCGGGTGAC
Source organism: uncultured Noviherbaspirillum sp. (assembly GCA_966212545.1). GTDB lineage: Bacteria > Pseudomonadota > Gammaproteobacteria > Burkholderiales > Burkholderiaceae_D > Noviherbaspirillum. The sequence goes on along the minus strand of CBIHRW010000041.1, from coordinate 8,418 downwards.
GAAGAGCACACTTCAGGCCGCATGCAACCGGATCGTCAGCATGGGCTATGCAGTGCCGGGTGCGGTGATTGCCGTCGGCATCCTGATTCCGCTGTCGCGCCTGGATGCATGGAGTGCGGACCGGGGATGGGGCGTGGTGCTGACGGGCAGCGTAGTCGCGCTGATCTACGCCTACCTCGTGCGTTTCCTGGCCGTGTCATACCAGAGCGTCCAGTCCGGCCTGGTCAAGATCACGCCGAGCATGGATGCCAGTGCCCGTATACTCGGGCACGGTCTGGTCGCCATGCTGCTGCGCGTGCATGCGCCGCTGTTGTGGCGCAGCGTGCTGACGGCTGGCTTGCTGGTGTTCGTGGACGTGGTGAAGGAGTTGCCGGCCACGCTGACCGTTCGGCCATTCAACTTCGATACCCTTGCGGTCATTACCCATCAACTGGCGTCCGACGAACGCCTTGGAGAAGCCGCGCTGCCGGCATTTACCATCGTGATGATTGCATTCGTGCCGGTAATTGTCCTGGCTCGCGCGATCGCGAAGGGCAGCAGGTAAGCTCGCAGGACAATCCCGTCCGGGCAAAAAAATGCCCCGGATATCCAGGGCATTCGAGGCGGTACCGAAAGAGGAGGAGGCTCCGGCACCGGTGAGTTCACTTTTACCGCTTGCTGGCAGTGGCGACCGTCAAGTCGCACCGCCGTATGACATTACTTCTTGCCTGCGCGTGCAGCCTTCGGGGCCGGCTGGGCGAACTGGGTGACGGCCGTGTTCAGGTTGGCCTCCAGGGTTTCGACAGCCTGCTTGGTGGACTTGCTCAGCTGTTCGTAGCCTGCGTTGGCGTTGCCGATGGCGGTCTTGAAGATCGCGACCGCGTTTTCGGAGCCGGCCGGGGCGTTCTTGGAAACTTCCTCGACCAGTTCGAGCACCTTGCGGCTGGTTTCGGCGATTTGCGCTTCGGCGGCCTTGGTGAATTCAGCCTGCACGCCGGAAGCAATGCTTGCCAGGTGACGGCCGTAGGCCAGTGCCTTTTCTGCGTTCGGTTGTGCTTGTGCAGCAGCCAGGCTCAGCCATTCTTGCGCATCCTTGGCGGCCAGGAGCTGTTTGGCGGCCGCGTTGGATTCTTCCATGGAAGTCTTCGCGACGTTCAGATTCAGGTCGAGGACTTTTTCAACGCCTTCGAAGGCCTTGTTGGTCAGTGCGGTGATCAGCGAGAGCTGGGCTTCAAAGTTGGCTTTGGAAGCGGCGGAAAACTGCTCGGGGATTGCAAACATGTTCGGCTCCTCAAGAGGACAGTGATTGGTCAAGAAAAAAACTTGGCGACGCGTCCGACATGTTTCTTTTGTGCGCCGCAACAATTCCTATTTTAAGGGGAAATTATGCCGTGTCAACAATTTTTGTTGCGGAGCATCAAAAAGCGACATCCCCGGCAAATTGTTGAATGGCAGCAAGAAATAATTGACATATTTATAACAATATGATCGCTTGGTGTGCGTGTTAAACTCGTGGCTCTTCCCTTTACGTAAACGTCAGCGTGAAAGCCTTCTACAGCGACCATTTCGTGCTACCGCTCCCTGAAGGTCATCGCTTCCCGATGCAGAAGTACAGGCTGATCAGGGAAGGCGCGATGAAGGCTGTGCCGGGCCTGGAGGTGCATGAAGCGCCGCTTGCCACGGACGGCGTCCTGGCGCTTGCGCATCATCCCGATTACATAGAACGCATCTCCGCCGGATTGCTTGCACCGGCGGAGCAAAAGGCCATTGGTTTTCCATGGTCGCCGCAAATGGTGGAGCGATCGCGCCGCTCGTCCGGGGCGACGATTGCCGCCTGCCGCGCGGCGCTGGAGGCCGGTGCCGCTGTCAATCTCGCCGGCGGAACTCACCACGCGTATGCCGATCGCGGCGAAGGCTTTTGCGTGTTCAACGACTCCGCGATCGCGGCGCGTCTGATGCAGGCCGAGAGACGGGCACGACGTGTAGCCGTGGTGGACCTCGACGTGCACCAGGGGAATGGCACGGCGTCGATCCTCGCGCGCGATGATTCCGTCTTCACGCTGTCGCTGCATGCCGAGAACAACTACCCTTTTACGAAGGAGTGCAGCGACCTCGACGTTCCGCTTCCGGACGGCACGGGAGACGAGGCGTATCTGGCTGCCTTGAAGAACGCCTTGTCAGGCATGTTTCGCCGTTTTTGCCCGGACCTGATCATCTACCTCGCCGGCGCGGATCCGCATGAAGGGGACCGCCTTGGGCGTCTGAAGCTATCGATGGCCGGACTGGCAGCGCGTGATCGCATGGTGCTCGATGAGGCGAGGGCGCGTGACATTCCGGTCGCGATCACCATGGCCGGCGGCTACGGCAAAAACATCCAAGACACCGTCGCCGTGCATATTCAGACTATCGGCATTGCTTCTGAATATTGCCGCGGCCTGCGAGCCGTCCCAGCACGATGACAACTGCCGCACGTCCCGGACAATCCGGCTCCATTTCGACCGACAAGCATCCGCAAAGTCCGTGGATCGCATCGATGCCCTTTGTGTTCGTGCTCATCTGGAGCACGGGTTTCGTGGTCGCCAAGTTCGGGCTGCCTTACGCCGAACCGCTGACCTTCCTGCTGCTGCGTTTTGCCGGCGTGCTTGTCGTGCTGCTGCCGTTGGTCTTGCTGATGAAGGCGCCTTGGCCGCGCGGGCGCGTGCGGCACATCGCGGTCGCAGGAGTGCTGGTCCAGGCCGGCTATCTCGGCGGCGTCTGGTGTGGCATCAAGCTCGGCATGCCCGCAGGCTTGACCGCGCTGATCGTTGGCCTGCAGCCGATACTGACCGCATTTGCGGCGCCGTTGGTCGGGGAGGCAGTGCGTGGCCGGCAGTGGATCGGTTTGATGTTTGGCTTGTGCGGCGTCGGCCTGGTGGTCGCCAACAAGATTTCGCTGTCCGGCTTATCATGGCAAAGCATTGCGCTGACGGTATTTGCGTTGCTGTCGATCACCGCGGGCACCTTGTACCAGAAGCGCTATTGTCCGAGTTTCGACCTGCGCACCGGCACTATCATCCAGTTCGCCGCATCTATCGCGGTGGTCCTGCCGTTTGCGATCGCGTTCGAGACGTTGGATGGCGGGCTGGGCAATGTGCAATGGACGCCGGAATTCATTGGCGCCTTGCTATGGTCGATTCTCGCGCTGTCGATCGGCGCGATCTTCCTGTTGTTCGCGCTGATCCGCAAGAGTGCGGCGACACAGGTAACCAGTTTGCTGTATTTGACCCCGCCGACGACCGCTGTCATGGCGTGGGTGATGTTCGGGGAGGCGTTCAGCATCGTCGGCATGTTCGGCATGATGCTGGCCGTCATTGGAGTGGCACTTGTTGTGAGAAAGTGATTCATGCGAGCGGAAGCAAAAAAACGCAGTGACTTCAAGCACTTCCATACGATCACGACGCGATGGATGGACAACGACGTCTATGGGCATGTCAACAATGTCGTCTATTACAGCTGGTTCGATACCGTGGTGAACCAGTTCCTGGTCGCCAGCGGCGTACTCGACATCGAACATAGCAAGGTGATCGGCCTCGTCATCGAAACGCAGTGCAACTACTTTGCATCGGTGACCTTCCCTGAACGGGTGACTGCCGGTTTGTGCGTGACCAAGCTCGGCAATTCCAGCGTGCGCTACGAAGTCGGGATCTTCCGCGACGACGAGGAGAGCGCTTCCGCCCAGGGCCATTTCATCCATGTCTATGTAGACCGGGAATCGCGCCGCCCGAGCGCGATCCCGGACGCGATGCGCAGCCTTTTGCAAACAATTACGGTTTGATCATGATTGAATCCAGCGAACAGAAAATCGTCGACGCCGCGATCACCTCGCGCCGCTCGATCCGCGCCTTCCTGCCTACGCCTGTCGCCCGGGAGGACATCGAGGCGATCCTGGAGGTGGCGTCACGCGCGCCTTCGGGCACCAACACCCAGCCCTGGAAAGTGTATGTGCTCACCGGAGCCGCGAAGGACCGGCTCTCCGCCGAGATCGTGCGCGCGCACAATGATCCAGCCCTCAGCAAGGAGCACGCCGAGGAATACAACTACTACCCGCGCGAATGGGTATCGCCGTACATCGACAGGCGGCGCAAGGTGGGTTGGGACCTGTATTCCCTGCTGGGCCTGACGCGCGAAAACAAATCGGGCATGCATGCGCAGCACGGCCGCAATTACCGCTTCTTCGACGCGCCGGTCGGCATGATTTTCACGATTGACCGCATCATGGACCAGGGATCGTGGCTGGATTACGGCATGTTCCTGCAAAACATCATGGTCGCCGCACGTGGGCGCGGGCTCGATACCTGCCCGCAGGCGGCGTTTACCCAGTTCCACCGGATCATTGCCGAGCAACTGCAGCTCCCTTCCAACGAGATGGTGGTATGCGGCATGTCACTGGGATTTGCGGATATGAGCAAGATCGAAAATACGCTTCTGACCGAGCGTGTTCCTGTTGACGAATTTGCAAAATTTTTGGGGTAAGGAAAGCATGCAACAGGGGGCGCCGTTCCCCCGGTTGCCCCTTGCAAACCTGAAACGCTGTTGTGGATGCTCAATTATCGATAAGAAAATTGTTTAATTTCCTGCGCTAACTACTTAATTCGCTTGCTGAATTTCACTATTTTGCTAGACTGCAAGATATAATGCCGGCTCGCAAGAATTAGGGAGGGGGAGATGCTCAGGTCAGCGCTTGGAATCGTTTTGACTTTAATGGCGTTGGCCGTCGCCTTCCCCGGCGCGCAGGCTGCCACCTCCAGCAAATCGTCGGCCAAGAAAACGGCGGTCAAGAAGCCGGCTCCCAAAGCAAAAACCTCGACCGCACGCCGGTCCGCGAAATCCTCCAAGCCCAAGCCGAGGCAGATTGCCAAGGGCAGCGCACCTGTAAAGAAATCCCTCGCTGCCGCCAAGCCTAAGAAAACCTATCAGCGCGTTGCGTTTACGCCGTCGCCGGCTGCGGCGGCTCCGGTCATGACAGCCGGCGATATGGCCGGCCTGCACCAGACGCGCGATCCGCTCGCGTTGAAATCCAATGCCGCGTTCGTCATCGACCAGGCTACTTCCCACGTCCTGTTTGAAAAGAATGCGAACCATGCGTTGCCGATCGCGTCGTTGACCAAGCTCATGACGGCCATGATCGTGGTCGAGGCTCGCCAGAACATGGATGAGGTGCTGGAAGTCACCTCGGACGACATCGACCGCGAGAAGAACAGCAGCTCCCGCCTGCGGGTTGGTTCGCGGATGAGCCGCTCCGACATGCTCCATATCGCGCTCATGAGCTCGGAGAACCGGGCAGCATCCGCACTCGGCCGGAACTATCCCGGCGGATTGCCGGCGTTCGTCGCCGCGATGAATGCCAAGGCCCGGGCGCTGGGAATGAAGGACGCGCGTTTCGTCGATTCCACCGGATTGTCCAGCCAGAATGTCGCCAGTGCCCGCGACTTGGCGAAGTTGGTGGTGGCGGCGTACCAGTACCCGATCATTCGCGACTATTCGACCGATCCCAAGTACACCGTGGATGCCGGGAATTATCACTTGAACTACCAGAACTCCAACCGGCTGGTGATGAATCCGGGCTGGGAGATCGGCCTGCAAAAAACCGGGTACATCTCGGAGGCCGGGCGTTGTCTGGTTATGCAGGCCAGCGTCGAGGGCCGGCCGGTCATCATGGTGTTCCTCGATTCCAAGGGCAAGGAGTCTCGCTTGGCAGACGCCGGTCGCGTTCGCAAATGGCTGGAAGTCTCGCGGCCGCAAGCACTCACTCAGGCTGCCGCGCATCAAGGTTGAAGTAACGCAATTGGTGTGTATCAGGAGCATGTAGGCTTCAGGGAACGTGTCGGGCAGGAAATCGTTGTATGTGTGCCGTTCCCGCGCGTTGCTCGCAGCCGGCTTTACCTATCTGTGTTACATTGAAATGAGAACCACCCGGAAAGCAGCCGCAGCTGGGGCTATAGTGTCTGCAAACGGATACAGCTTGACGGGCGTTTCATCAAATATTCAAAGCGGCCATCGATCCTGGCATCTCTTTTGCGAGTCAAACATCGCAGAAGTTGCGTCAAGGATCGAAAACAGGCCGCTTTTCTTTCAGTAGAGACCTTAACGAGCCGTGTTTACACCGAAAGTCCTGCTGGTCAATGATGACGCCGCGAGCCTGCTTGCATTGGCAAGCTTGCTTGATACGGACGGAAGCGGCTATAGGGTCATCACCGCGCGCTCGGGCGAAGAAGCCTTGCGTCAGGTGCTCAATCATGATTTCGCAGTCATCCTGCTCGATGTCAGCATGCCGGGCATGGATGGTTTCGAGACTGCCGAGGCGATCCACTCCCATCCGCGTTCAGCGTCCGTGCCGATTATTTTCATCACCGCGCATTATTCCGATGAAATGAACAGGCTGAAGGCCTACCAGAAAGGCGCGGTCGATTACCTGTTCACGCCGATCATCCCGCAGATCCTGCAGACCAAGGTCTCGGTCTTTGTGGAACTTGCAAGGAACAACCTCCAGCTGCAGCGGCAGAAACTGGAGTTGGAAAAGCTGAACGCCGACCTGCAGGAGCAGCGCAAACAGGACCTGAACCACATCAACGAACGCCGCCAGGCGGAAGAGGCGTTGCGCCATTCCCAGGAAGAACTCCGTCAGCTGGCCAGCTACCAGGAGCGCATCAAGGAAGACGAGCGCAAGCGCATTGCGCGCGAGATCCACGATGAGCTGGGGCAGAATCTCCTGGCACTGCGCATCGATATCGCGATGCTGCATGCACGGACAGGTAACTCCCATCCCAAACTGAACAAGAAAGTGCACGCCGTGCTCGAACATATCGACAGCACGATGAAGGCGATGCGCGCAATCATCAACAACCTGCGGCCAACCGTGCTTGACCTCGGCCTCAACGCCGCGATCGAATGGCAGGTGAAGGAATTCCAGCGGCGCACCGGCATCGCGTGCGAAGTGATCATGCCCGATGCGGAAGTGATCATCGACGACAACCGCGCGACTGCGCTGTTCCGCATTCTGCAGGAGTCGCTCAACAATGTGTTTCGGCATGCGCGCGCGACCAGGACCAGGATCGAACTGCACAAATCCACCGATCGCCTGATGATGACCGTCGCCGACAACGGCGTCGGCATATTCCCCGGATGCCGCAGGAAAGCGAACTCGTTCGGTCTGGTCGGTATCAAGGAGCGCATCAGTACATTGGGCGGCGAACTGTCGATTGACACGGCGCCCGATTCGGGCACCTCGCTGCATATATCCGTACCGCTGCCGGCAGCCGACGCGAATGGTGCATCGAGGACGATTGATGCGGAGAGCGGCGCGCCTGTGCTGATGGACCGGCGGGCATCCGACGCACTCAAGAAAGCCGCCGTTCCGGCGAAGCGTCCGGTTGCGCCGAGGCGCGGCAAGGCTGTGCCGCTGGACACGCAGCGCGACTAGTAGCACGACACGCTTTGATTTTCGGATTGCGCTTGCTTGCGGGCTGATATGGCAGCATGCAAGCAACGCTTCCCCGTCGTTCCCGCGGAGGCGGGAACCCATACGCAGGTTGATGGAGCAAACTCACCATGGGTTCCCGCCTCCGCGGGAACGACGGGGAAAGGGGAGATGAAGTTTCGGCACATGCCCCCGCAAGCAAGCACAAACCCGAAAATCAAAGCGTGACGGGCTACTAGAGCGGTTTGCGGATCGCCGCTGCATCTCGATATTCCACCGTTTTCATTCACATGATGTGTGTCGAGAGACTTCACGCTGCACGCATATTATGAGGTTGTTAACCCGGTTGATAATTATCAACGGACCGCGCAGTAAATGTCTCCGACACGGTTTCAATGATTGCCCGTGGATGTCGTTTCAACCAAAATACTTATTCAATTTCTAGTTGGAAACTGCCGCCGAGATGCTTTCGGTCGGCAGTTTTTTCTGCGTAAAAATTAAGCAAAGATTCTTGTCCTGGCCTTCCGACCTGCGTGCTGCCGTTGCCGCACTCGGGTGTTCGCACGTGCATTGACTTGCAGTGGGGAAGGGAGCATGCAGGACCGGCGCAGACGTTGCAAACGATAGCGATAATTTTTGAATCGCATGGAGACTCTTGATGGACACCAGGACCGAGATGAGGGATGAATTGGACGCCAAGTTGTTGTTGGGCGTACTGACGGCATTGAAGAAGGGGGACTTCTCGACGCGCATGCCGTCCGACTTGACAGGATTGGCGGGCAAGATTGCCGACACGCTCAACGACATCATGGAAGCCAACGAGCAGCTGACGCGTGAAATCACGGAAGTGAGCCGCGTGGTGGGCCGCGAAGGCCGCCTGACGCAGCGTGCATCGGTCCCAAGCGCCGCGGGCGGATGGGCGACCATCGTCAAATCCGTCAACACCCTGATCGACGACCTGGTCCGTCCGACGACGGAGATGG
>CBIHRW010000040.1:0-38329 GCA_966212545.1 uncultured Noviherbaspirillum sp. | reverse complement strand
CTAGACCCATAAAGCAGTCGGCTGTCGGCTTTGTCGAGGGGGAGACACCTATTGCGAAACAACACCGACGAAGTAGGTCGCTCAGCTCTTCAGCCTGCTACGGAGTCTGAACAACCGAATGGCGTGAGGGGGTACCCTGTTCAAGGTGCCACGGATGCTATCAATAGCGGAACCCGCAGGGCCATCGAGAATGGAGCCTACAGCTCGTGTCGCTAGTTTACCCGCTAGTACTCCGCCCAAGAGCTTGGCAAGAAGAACCATTCCATATGCTCCTCCGCCTGTAATAGCTCCCCCCGCAGAGGTGGCATCTCCTAGTACATCGACCGTAGAAATGCGAAGGTCCTTCTTTTGAAGCCGGGCGATCTCTCTGTTTAGCTTCGTTACCCGATCTCGTAGCTCGTGATCTGCCGAATTCGCATTTACTCCATTCAACAAGTCCTGGACAATGCCTCGGACTCGTACTGTCTCACGATCACTTATGACTTCGAGATACTCCTGGATGGGTATTCTCGGTGAATAGTGAATTTCAAGGGCTTTAACAAGTTCAGTAATTCGTCGCGTCTCTAGTCGCCCACGTACTTCCACCGCTTCCTGGAACATGGGAGCTATAGCGGCCAGCACACTGGTATTCAACACCAGGCTATCAAAAAGCGAGGAGCCAAACGCTTGAGCGACAGCGATGTTCTGACTTGCCATGAAGCCATCAATACCAATCGTGTCAGCAATTGCCTTGTCCTTGAGGATCTGAGGGGCCGCTGCGGCTAACAAGTGAGCCGAAGCTCCTCCCGCAGAGAGGTTCCCTAGAGCCATAGCTCCGCGATGAAATGCAATCCCCTCGAATTCTTCTGCGCCGTGACGAATCCAGCCAAGAACGTCATACAACCATTTGTTGTCACGAAACTCCGGGCCGGAAGCTGCGAGAATCTGTGACATCGCATTGTCGAGAGCTCTAAGTTGCCTCGTATCATCGCGAAACAGACGAATGAATGGCGAACTCTCCCAAAGGTGGCGCATCGCCAAAAAGTCAGCATCGCGTGGCGACACAAGCGGGAGAGAGAGATCCTCTAACCAACGACGCCAGACCACTTCTGGGTAATGCCCCAAATTGCGCTTGAAGACTGGCACGACATAGCCTGCGCGGCAAAGTTCGACAAACGTCTCTTGCTCCAAACCAAACGCGGTTTCGAAGTAGGTTGAGCCATTGACACTCATGGGCAATTCTACGTAGATTCGGTCGTACAGCGGCAGCATTGCACCCAGATCAAGCTTGCCGACCGAGGGGGTTAGATAGATCTTGCTCCCTGTCTTGTCGTCGACGATGGAAATTTGATCACGATGCCCTTCAACGAGACGCTTGATGCGGTGCGCGTATTTGACTTCGTCAGCCTCTGTGTAATCGACAATCCGATTATTCCGAGAGGGAACAGAAAACCCTGTTCGTCGCATGTCGACGTGACGGGGATTATTCGGGTCAACCGCTCTCACCTCGAAAGGCAGTCCGGCGTAGCCTATGCTCTGTAGCGCCTTCCGAACACGTTCAAGAAACTCATGTGGCGCAGTGCCGTCCTCACGAGCAACGTAAAAAGTCACTACTCGGCCAGCCTCCTCTTCAACGAAGACCTTTGCGAGGTCGTGGACCACAGACACGAGGGTTCGGAGGAGCCCATGGCAGCTCTGGTCACTGGCCAGTGCCGCCAAAGAAAGATATGGCGGCAAACTGAGTTCGGGAAGTGGAATTTCGGAAGAAAAAGGTTCAAGTTCAAATCCAACACCCGCCGATTTCTCAGCTGCGAGAACCTTTCTGATGTCCTCAGCCACTGCATTGAATGTCCTCCCCCCTTTTGTGGAAAACGTCACTCTAAAGATGAATGGTCGTATTGGTTGAATGTCAAGAACATCCAGATCGGGCACTCGATTTCTCAGTTTCCGAATAAGGGTCGCTCGAGTTGTCACTTTGGAAGGTCCTCAAATGGGTCGGAGTGATTCGGCTGTCACCCTAAACGTCTGAAATTACCAGCGCGACTTCATTGAGCAGCGTCAGGTGGATTGATGAGTTCTGGCAGACCCAATGGGCAGCTTTCGCATCAGAGCTATTTCCGCTTCGGGTCGATTTGTGGCGCTATTTGACACGTCCTGCTAGGTCAAGTCCAGACATCTACAAATTATGCGGCACGGTCAGGCCGTTCCTGTGCCCTCAGGTAGACGGATTTCCGGCAACGCCTGTTGCTTCGTAAAGTGTTGCATAAGCAAGAGAAACCCGATCATTGTCATGAAAAACAGCACTATGAATGTCCACATGGCTGAACTGCTGAGTAGCAGCTCTAAGTACCTTTCTTCCTTCGCCGCTTCTGCTTCGATGACTTGATCGAGCTCGATCGTGCGCAGGAGATTCGTCATGTCTACCCTCATTGCGCGATGCAGGTTCTTTGCCAACACCTCTTGCATTCGGTTTGGCGGCAACTTGTTCTCGAAGTTTCGGTAATGCAGCGCGGCCTGTTCGCAGTACCACTCCTTTTGGCTTTTCCCTTCCTTGCTGTCTAGACAGCTATCGATGATCTCAATTACTGTTTTGTACTGCAATATATTCCCGGTCTTGCGGACCTCCTTGATTCGTTTCTGGGAGTGCTCCTGCACTTGATACTGCAAATACGTTACTACGCCAGCAAACGTTCCTGCGAACAGTGCGCAAAGTGTTAAAAAGGCCATTCGTCGCAGCAAAGGACTTGCTGATATCCGCATAAGAACTGGTTTGGATTCTTTGACGACCGTCTTTACATTCTTAATTGATTGTTCGAGGTCCGCATTTACCATGTTCACATTCCTTTTTACGATCTTTCATTGGAGGCTTGCCGATGTGCCTTTGCAGGGAGTATGAGACCATAATTTTTCACTCGCTCTGACAGAGCCCGGTCGGGACCTATTGGAAATCGCCTTTGAAGTTTGGACAAGGTTAGGCGAAGTACTCTCGGCAGCCGTAGAGGCTAGGGGGGCGAGACATCATGCCCGTTGGCGGTTCTCGGAAATTTTCTTCTCGATAGCTTCGGGAAGCTGCTGCAGTTTCGCAACAACCGTCGTGCCGTCCCGCCGACCGACTTGACGTTCAATATGGGGCGACATAAAGCGGTCCGCGCGAAAGACGTCGACATAGGGGGCATACAAGGCATGAAGTGCATCAGCAACCTGGCTGTCGGTCGGCCCTTCCTTGCGACCTCCGCCTACGCTTTCCCATGCCGACGTGTATAGCGAGCGGAGCATGGTTGCGAGACCTCGGCAGTTTGCATCTATGTCGCCTATATTGACATCGGTGATTTCGGTCTGGAACCAGTCCTTGGACAGCGTCTTGGTGATGTTCAGTATTTGACGATCTTGAAAGCTTGCCCATTCTCTTGTTATCTCGCCATTACGGCCTATGGGGTTGTGATCGTCTGGATTTAGGGCAATCAAATTGTTTGCGTAGTCTAACGAAGTCTTAACCAAGGTCCGCAGCAGCTCGCCAAGCTCTCTTCCGGGTTTTCGAACGATGTCGGAAACAGGGCTGGCCAGAGAATGGTCTGTAGCAAACCATCGCATCATCCATCGAGGGTCGCGAAGACTCCCAACGAGTGCCTCCATGAATTGCTCTTCAGATGCTCTGCCAAGGCCATATTGCGTCATAAGGTTTGCATGTTCCGGACGCATCGGGTACTGAGTAACAAGCGCCGCAGACATTTCTCTTCCGTCGTGCTGATCTAACAAAGCCTGAAGTTCACGACGTGGACGCCCATTCTTTATGAACTCACGCTTCTTTGCGCGCCGTTGCTGCCGCGTCATTCCGGCCCGCTTCAACTCCTCGTCGATAAGGTCTTCCATCCTTTCCCAGACAGTGCCCTCCCTATCCGGTGGTCCCACATCTGGAAACCAATTACCTTCTGGATCAATTGCATCCACTGGCCCAGGTGCTTTTCCGAGTAGAACTGCTATTTCCTTAGAAAGGAGCTTGTCGAAGGATATGAGGGCGTTCTCTCCGCAGAGATCACCGAGCAAATCCGCCTTTTTTGCCGCAAGGACGGCTGAGTCCGGTGTCAGCGGTACCGCTTCACACACAACGACACCGGAAAATACGAACCGAACTGATTCTGACCTTGAATATGCCAACAGGCGATCACGGATAGCAGTTAACTCAGGGGTGAGTTGCTTGGGGTCTGTGAGAACTGAATAGTCTTGGCTATCGAGATATACGGTGATCATTGACTGTTTTCAAGTAATACCACGGTAGTTGGAGTGGTTCGGCGATCAGTTGCGACGGCCTATAAGTCCTATAGCCAAGTCCACGGCTTTTTCACGAAAAGTGACTCAAGAGTATTGCCGGAAGTAAGGAGAGTCGGTTGAGGAGCAGCGAGGCCTCTTAATAGCGCTGCCGCGTCGATTAGCCTACGACTATTCTCTTGCTCTCGGTCGATCCAGGCATTCATGTCCGTGCTGACAAAATCTCCTTCAAACCCAACGGGTTGTGCTGGGAAAAACGAAAGACCATCATAGACAGGAGTGAGGAGGCTTAAGTAGTCATCGCGTGTAAGGTTGGATTTGATGGTCGGTGAAACCTGAACTGCCTTTCGATCACCTTTGTTCCCCTGATGGCAAAGATTTGATGCGTTATTGACCACGTCTCCCATCCAGATAACTTCGTTGATGGAAGAACCCTTATATCCAGCCTTAAGCATGAGGGCGCGGCCATAGTCGATACCGATGCCGCATTGAATTTGTGCGTACCCCTTTTGTTCGAGTCGCCAATTCAAAAGCTTTAAAAGAGCATTGAGCTGCCCGGCGCGAAAAAAGACTGCTTCTACGTCCGGCTTCTTGGGGGTATCGAAGATGCCAGTGACGCAATCACCGTTGATGAAGACTTCGCGGCAATTTGGATCTTGGTTCAGGATTGCGACGCACTCAGAGATATATGCACGGTAAATCTTCCCTAGCACAGGGCGATTGTGGGTCTGGGGAAGTTTGGAACTGCCCCTGATATCAATAAACAGTGCTGTGCAATATACGTAGAAGCCGTTTGTGTATGTAAGCTTGTCGGAAGACGGAATCGAGTCCAGTTCTTCGAATGACTGGTCGCCGGCATCGAGAATTTCACGAATTCTATTGTCGCTATCGTCGATTGAGTAGGCCGTTCCGGTGGTCTTCATAAATAAAGCCTCAATAAAACGGAAAGTCCAGCCATGGTCGTTGCGACCATAAGAAGCCCTCCGGCGATTTTGACGAAGCCTGACTTGCGGACGACCGTACGGGAGATAACGAAGTGTTGTTCGAGTGCTTCAGCTGCTAGATCAGCGTGGGTAAGGTTATCGACATGCTGTTTTAGCTTATCGATATCTTTCTGCTCGAAAGCAGTCGCGACGTAGCCGTAGTAACTTATCGGCTTGTACTTTTCATGCCAACGCATCCCCTTGCCAAAGAGACTTGCTAGGGTTTCACGCGGAAGGGTTGACCAGATCGCGCAGAGAATGGAGAGGAGGGCGACGGTGCTTGCCCCTGCTCCTATAGCCTTCGCTATCCAATTCCCCTCTTGGATTCTTGCACCGGACCAAATTAACGCGAGCAACCCCATGTTAAGGGCAGTCAAAAAACCTGCCTTCGCATCCATGGTTGTAGCCCATTTTCTGCTTATGTCGGCGTAGCTCGACCACGCCTTCCACCGGTCTTCGTCGTTCATGTCTTTGTCGTTTGCGAGTGTCTCTTAGGCAACTTTTGCTGCATTTTGGGGCATGACGGCAGTAATCAAGGTTTTTTCTCTTATAGCAACGTATTACATGATCGTAATTACTCGCGATTGCTCAAATGCAACTATTCCACATTCGCAAGGCTTGCACGAGCATGGGCAAACAGCATTGTGTCAAATTTCTGTGGTGCTGTGTTTTTATACAGCTATAATTCGGGAAACCTTGTTGTGAAAGGAACCACATGGCCTCCTCGCATAAAGCAGCGGTCCTGACATACTTCGAGTCGATTGATGAAATTCGCGCGCTCGATAACTTTCGCGAGAACAACCCATTAAGCCAACGAACTTATGAGTGCCTTGTTGGCTATTACAAATTGCGAGAGAAGGTCTACTGTTGCGTCGAAAAAGCCAATGGGCAATTGTGCAAGCATGAGCACGGCAAGGGATGGGTTGCGAAGAAGACTGACGGCACCATAACAATTATGGGAAATGACTGTGCTAACGATAAGTTCGGCGCAGACTCGAAGATATTTCTGGACATCAACCACGCTGAGAATGCGTTGCGTCGTCAAACACGGCTTGCCAAGATACTTGCTCACTTGGAGCACCGCGAGGAGCGAGAGAACACGCTCAAAACACTCAGACAATCGCTAGACAGTCTCCGGACTCGAGTCGGCGCGCTGTTCGAGGACATCGGCCCAAAAACCACTAAGCGTCTGCTTGATATGGCTAGAGCGCGCAACGCGGACGTCTTGGTACTCGGCGTCAAATATCGAATCTACGTTGAAGACGGGCACACGAAGAAAGAGCGTAGTACAGTGCATCATCGTCTCGGCACATTAAAAGGCCTTGACGCGCTGAGTAAGGATATGTGTACGCCGATATATGTCACGATAG
This sequence comes from uncultured Noviherbaspirillum sp., assembly GCA_966212545.1. Lineage (GTDB taxonomy): Bacteria > Pseudomonadota > Gammaproteobacteria > Burkholderiales > Burkholderiaceae_D > Noviherbaspirillum. Next base: position 31,731 of record CBIHRW010000040.1, on the reverse strand, counting down.
CTAACGTTCTTGAGGCTTTCGAGGCTGCTGCAAACTTGGGCGAGCGACCAAACAAGGGAGTCATAAATGCTCTGGCAGGCCGCCTTGATCAGTACGATCAGATAGTGCGCCAAGTCGATGCATTGCTGAAACAGGAGGCGCAGTTCAACGACAATCCTATGTGGTTACTTTGTTTTCTTGCCGATGATCGAACTGAGCGCTCCCATTGCGCGCGAAGGGCAATGCATCAGGCTGGCATTGCTGGCGGGCGGGATCAGGCGAAATCTTGGCTCGCTGATCAAGAGGCACGGCTCGCAATGCAACTCGGTGTAGATAAGATCGAAATTCTTTAGCGCCTCACGCGAATGGTGAGAAACCGACTGGAATGTCTTTGTCGGGCCAGTTGGCGACAAGCGCGACGCTATAACGTGCGCGCGTCAGAGCGACGTAGAATTTCGCACGTGTACTGGGCTTAAGTTCCTGGTCGACATTGCGTACCCATTTAAGCATGTCGTCCGTCGGTAGAATGATAACTCGATCAAATCCGCAACCTTTTGATACTCCAAAATTCATGACAGGGAACCGTGGATCAATACCAGGGGTGCTTACGTTGGCTCGTAATTGAACGGGCCGGTAGGTCTCAACGTAACGTCGATAGTCTTTTTGCCTGACGATAAAAATACCTGCCCCATCCACTTCTTTGCTGCGGCATCCTTCACACGTACACGCTTCGCTTGGCTTCATGGCCGGATAGAGCTTGGAGGAGAGGCTGCAGATCAAGGCACTATTGCGATGTGACGAATTTAACGTCCTTCCGTCAATTTCAAATGGAATTTTCTTTGGAAGCTGCTCATTCAGAAATTGAACTAGTCCACCATTTTTATACTTGGTGTGCTTAGCTTCATGGTGGGTCAGATACGTTACCTGTCGGGGATCGCCGACAAGCAGCACTCGTGCTGAGCTTTTGAAAAGTGCCGCAAGAATGTCAAGGTCGTAACCAGCAAGATCCTGCACCTCGTCGACAAAGATATGTCGAAATACACGACTAATGCGATCGAAAACATTTCCACCAGACTTCTCATTGCATTGGATGACGAGTTTGGCAAGCTTGTCGGAATAGATCCGATGTGCGTTGTCGAAGTAGTGATTCGTGAAATCGTCTTTTCCCCAGTAGATTGGATTTCCAAACCGGTCATATCCGCGTAGACCAGAGCGCTTTGAGGTGAGTAGCATTCCCTTCACAGGGAAATCGAATAGTCCCCCTTGAAATGGCTTGACGCCGTGGCTAATCAGGAATGTGAACCAAGTCATCACCACGATGTTTGGCGGGATGTGGCCTTTGTTAATTTCGAAAATCTTCCGTTTAATCTCGGCTTCGTTTGACTCGGTGTATGTCGTGATCAGGACATTGTCGTCTTTCACTTTAAGAGCCTCGTGGACGAGATAAGTAGTTTTCCCCGATCCCGCTGCCGCGATCATTACTGTGTTCGCCCCGATCATATTTCGATCGCTTTATTGATGTAGGTGGGATACTTTATCTTCGTCTCAGCACTGAAAATTGCCAATGCGCATTTGGTCTTATTTGCATGCATGTGGACGTGCAATTCGTCGTCAGTTTGGGGATCAATACCAAAGATCGCTCCCAGGGTTTTACGATCGTTTTCCTTTAAGAGCTTTGGTTCAAGCGTGTTGTAGTTGAAGGAGTCTTTACCGATCTTCAAATCGCCATGGTCAACTGTTTCGTCGTAGCAGATTGTGATGTGTTCAATTCCGTTGTAGGTGGCATATTTCTTTTGCAAGGCTTTGGGATCGCCGTCGTTGTCGGTTACAACCGCCACGGGCACCTTGAGTTCGTTCGCCAACTCGAGAAAGCGCAAGAATGAGGTGCCAACAGAGATGACGTCGATCTCGTCTTCTATCGGCAAGCGACCTTTGTGAGTATCCATGTAGGCGCGTTGGACGATCAATTCGTCGGAGTCGCCTTCGACCAAAATCGCCTTTGTAGCGAGAACGAGCCGTAATGTGTCATATCCGGCAAGCTTTTTGAAAAAATCGTTTGCATTCAACTCGCCGACACGAACCATCTCCGATTTTCGTAGCAACAATAGGTTCTCAAGACCCAGCTTATTGGCGACAAAACTGCTGTGGGTAGTAATGATGACTTGCTTGTCACTGTTATCCGCGCTGACGTCCCGGATGAGTTGATTGAGGCGCGTGTGGGAAAGATGATTCTCAGGTTCCTCAATCAGTAGGACAGTTGCTTCAGTATTCTTTTTCGCGCTCAAGGCTAGTTTTGTCTTGATGATGCATTGCTCTCCCTTTCCAATGTAGTGGAAGGGAATATTATCGATGTAGGTCATCAGGCTGCTCTCCCAAGCAGTTTGGGATGACAGATCGACCGAAATGCTTACTGATTTCTTGCTGATCTTTGCGGCGGTCGTGATCTTTGTATTGATGGCCTTGAGGTTGTCATCTGCCATAAACGCTTCACGTAGTTTTCGGTGTGCTTGAGAAATCGAGGCGCGTTCATTTTCTTCTAGGCTGTCTCTGATAATGCGCGAGATATAGACGTCGGAGCCGTTTTGGAGCCGAGTGCTCGCTGAATCGATCAAAGCGGATTTGATTGGGATATTGCGCGCCGTAATCCCTTTACGGGCGAACGAGACCATTCTCGCTGTGTAGTACTCGATCGGAATCGAATTAAGACCGCCTGTTTTTACCAATTCAGCGTAGGCTCCAGCGTAATTTTCCTCGTCGAACTCGATCCGGTACGCGACGCCACTCGCTTTCACCCTGTCAGAGTTCCCGTCACCTTCAAGATCAGCAAAGTCCTTGCCGTCGCCAGAAAAAAATAGCTCAATTAGGATTTCCGGCGGTGGAAGTGGATTAGCGGTGCTGAGGCTCGCCACATATTCGCGCTCAACAGCTAAATTGAATAAGTAGCTTGAGAGATCATTCCGAATGTATCGTCCATTGAGCATCCCGGTAAGAGCCAGATGGATCGCCTCCAAGATTGTTGACTTTCCGGACTCATTGTTGCCGACGATGATGTTGATGCCATCGTTTAAAGATGCCTCGAACGTGTCTGCATAGCATTTGAAGTTCTTTATTTTTATCTTCTTTATTTTCAAAGTACCGTCCTTCTGAATGCGCGGAGATAGATTGCAGTGGACCCAGTAAGATCAGTGCATATGGTACTGCGGTTTCTCTAAAGAATAAGAAGTCAATGCAGATCATCAGTTCGTAACGCCACAAGGGGAAATTCCCGGCTATCCGAGCTTTCGTGCTAAGTCTTCCGCACGGAGGTTTGTATAGCGCTTTAGCATTGAAAGGGTCTTGTGTCCGGTTACACTTGCTGCTTCCATGATGTCGAAGCCACGCTCGAATAGCCGTGTCGTTCCTTCCCTGCGCAGATCATGGAACCGCAGGCCTGTCAGGTAGTTAGGGTCTGGCTCCTTCCCAGAGTCCTTACATTCCTTTTCATAGGTTCGGCGTGCGCGGAGTCGGGCCGTTTCGAACCCACTGCGCGCTTGATGTTCTTTTAATGGAAAGACCGGACCAGCAATGGCTCGTGGCAGCTCCTTCAGGGTTTGTCGTGCGAGCGATGATAAGGGGATGATTCGATCCTCGCTATTCTTCGTGTCTCGTAATACGGCAGTGCCGGTCTTGAGGTCGACGTCTTTCCAATCGAGTTTAAGCAGTTCCCCTCGGCGAGCAGCTGTCTCAACGGCCAGCACGAAGAGGGCTGGCATGTGTCGGCAACGGCACCGATTGATCGAGGTGAGTAGACGCTCGTATTCGCCAGGCTCTAGCCTTCGGGTTCTTCCGACACCATTACTCGGTATCTCTATGGCTCGGATCGGATTGTCAAAACTATAACCCCAGCGCTTTACAGCCGTAGTGAAAACGGCGGAGATCAGCATCAGATACTTCCGGGTTGTACTGGAAGACCAGCCTTCTTTCGCACCTGCCTGCATAAAGTCCCGGAGTGCGGTACGGTCGATCAGTTGTATAGGAAGCGCCGCAATGGGGAAACGTCGGAGTTTCTTGATACGGAGCAACTCGGCACGCTTCCCTTTCTTTGTCGGTGTGACTTCGTCCGCATAAGTTGTTAATAAAGAATCAAGCGTCAGCCGTGCCGCCTCACGCTTGGCTTCCCGACTCTGTAATACGAGCTTCGCCGTAGGATCGATAGCGAGGTCTGCGCGTTTTCTGTCACGGAAGGCACGGGCCTCTTCTAAGGTATCAAAGGTCTCGTCAATGCGAGCGCCGGAAACGGTCATCCGTACCCGATACGAGAAGCCGCCGCAGCGCTGAGTAATGTTCTTTTCGACAATCCGTTCGTTCTGAGTTTGCTTTTTCCGCACAGTATCCTCTTGACCAAAATTGACCAGAAAATACCCTACGGCTCTTGTAAGTCCTTGTCTATAAAGGCGTTATACCGAATTCCGGCGGAGCTCTTAAAATCCGCCGCTTACCCGAGAGGGGGCGTACCGGTTCGATTCCGGTCTCGGGCACCACGTCACTTCCATCCTTTCTTCAGGAACACCCTTGCACCGCCGGTGTCTTACCCGGCAAGTGTTTTACGCTGCCGTCGTATGCAGCGGCGCCATCTAAGTCTCCTCGTATCTGCCTCCCAAAATCCGGTTTTCTTTTCTGTGTTCGATAATGAAATAAATGCGGGCCATTTTTTCATAAATCGACAAAATGGTTGCGAGGATTTTTTTCTTGAAATGTATTTGCAGCCCAATTGAACACAATAAAAACATGGAACCCTCTAAAATTTTGCCGCAAGAATAAGCAGCTCTGAAGGCGTGGAAAGCGCCCCCGTGAGAGCGCGGGAGTGCCCGGACGAGGATGCCTGCAGCTGGGGCGAAAAACGTTCCGTCCCTTCGGAGAAAATGTACACCCTATTGCCACCGGCAGTTTAATCAATCAATTTTTCAGGAGATGCGAAGATGAGCAAGACCGTATACACGCAGGAACACGAATGGCTGCGCATTGAGGAGGATGGTCTGGTCACGATCGGCATCACCGACTACGCTCAGGATCATCTCGGCGACCTTGTCTTCGTTCAGTTGCCGGAGGCCGGCAAGGAAATCGCAAAGGGCGAAGAGGCTGCGGTCATCGAATCCGTCAAGGCAGCGGGCGAAATCAACATGCCGGCCGCTGGCGTGATCACCGAAGCGAACGCATCACTGGCGGACGACCCAGGCAAGGTCAACCAGGACCCGATGGGCGAAGGCTGGTTTTTCAAGTTCAAGGTCAATCAGGCAAGCGACCTGGACGGCTTCATGGACGAAGCCGGTTACAAGGCATTCCTGGAGTCGCAGGGCTGATACCGCCGCAGATTCCATGCCGCCATGGCGGGCGGCACACTCCATTTTTTCGTATTGAGAGGTAAACATGGTTCAGAAACGGGCTGCTTTCGAGGATTTGCAGCAGCGCACGGATTTCATCGACAGGCACATTGGACCCGGCGAGGCCGACCGTAAGGCCATGCTGGAGACGCTGGGCTTCGAGTCGATGGACGCCTTCATCAGGAAGGTCATTCCGGACGCGATCCACTCCGAGGCGCCCCTGAACCTGGACGGCGCGCGCAGCGAGCCGGAAGTGCTCGAGGCGCTGCAGCAAATCGCCTCGAAGAACAAGGTATTCAAGTCGTACATCGGTATGGGCTACTACAACACCCATACGCCAACCGTCATCCTCCGCAACCTGCTCGAGAACCCGGCCTGGTACACCGCATACACGCCGTACCAGCCAGAAATTTCGCAGGGCCGCCTCGAAGCGTTGCTGAACTTCCAAACTATGGTCTCGGACCTGACCGGTCTGGAAATCGCCAACGCGTCGCTGCTTGATGAAGCAACCGCGGCGGCCGAGGCGATGACCTTCTGCCAACGTCAATCGAAGAGCAAGAGCAAAGTCTTCTTCGTCTCGCAGGACTGCCTGCCACAGACCATTGACGTGGTGCGTACGCGCGCGGAGCCGATCGGCGTGGAAGTGGTGGTTGGTGACCATCGCAATGACCTCGAGCAGATCGAGTGTTTCGGTGTGCTGCTGCAGTATCCGGCGCTGAATGGCGAAATCAACGACTACGCGGACACTGTCGCCAAGGCACATGCCAAGAACGCGTTGGTGGTGGTTTCGGCCGACCTGCTGGCATTGACGCTCCTGACGCCTCCGGGCGAGTTCGGCGCGGATGTTGCCATCGGTTCCGCCCAGCGCTTCGGCGTGCCGCTTGGATACGGCGGCCCGCATGCCGCCTACTTTGCGACCAAGGACGAGAACAAGCGCGTGATGCCTGGCCGCGTCGTCGGTGTGTCGATCGACAGCCATGGCGACAAGGCTTACCGTCTGGCGATGCAGACGCGCGAACAGCATATCCGCCGCGAGAAGGCGACCAGCAACATTTGTACCGCGCAGGTACTGCTTGCCAATATCGCGAGTATGTATGCCGTCTATCACGGTCCTCACGGCCTGAAGACGATTGCGCAGCGCGTGCATCGCCTGACCGGCACCCTGGTGGAAGGCCTTCGCAAGCTGGACCTGGATGTGCCGACGTTATCGTTCTTCGACACAATTACTGTCCGTACCGGGGCGCGTACGCAGGACATCCACGCTGCGGCGCGCAGCAAGTCAATCAATCTGCGTGAAGTGGACGGCAGCACGATCGGCATTTCCATTGACGAGACGACGACGCGCGAGGACATCGAATCGCTGTGGTCGATTTTCGCCGGCGGCAAGTCTGTTCCGTCCTTTGCCGATTGCGAAGCGAATGCAGCGGACCGCATTCCCGCGGCACTCGTACGCACCAGCGAATACCTGGCGCATCCGGTCTTCAACAGCCACCACTCCGAAACCAAGATGCTGCGCTACCTGCGCTCGCTGGCCGACAAGGACCTCGCGCTTGACCGCACGATGATCCCGCTTGGTTCGTGCACGATGAAGCTCAATGCGACCACCGAGATGATTCCAGTGACCTGGAAGGAATTCGGCAACATCCATCCCTTCGCGCCGCTGGAGCAGGCGCAGGGCTACCAGCAACTGATTACCGAGCTGGAGCAGATGCTGGTGGCATGCACCGGGTACGACGCGGTCTCGCTGCAGCCGAATGCCGGTTCGCAAGGCGAATACGCCGGCTTGCTGGCCATCCGCGCGTACCACAAGAGCCGCGGGGAGGGGCATCGCAACGTGTGCCTGATTCCGAGCTCGGCACACGGCACCAACCCGGCAACCGCGCAGATGGTTGGCATGCAGGTTGTCGTGGTTGCCTGCGACGAGCGCGGCAATGTTGACGTGACCGACTTGAAGGCAAAGGCGGAGAAGCATGCCAACGACCTCGCCGCCATCATGATCACCTATCCGTCCACCCACGGGGTGTTCGAGGAAGCGGTGCGCGAGATCTGCGAGATCGTGCATGCGTACGGCGGGCAGGTCTACATCGACGGTGCGAACATGAATGCCATGGTTGGCTTGTGTGCTCCGGGCAAGTTCGGCGGCGACGTGTCGCACCTGAACTTACACAAGACCTTCTGCATTCCGCACGGCGGCGGCGGACCGGGCGTTGGGCCGATCGGTGTGAAGTCGCACCTTGCGCCGTTCCTGCCGGGCCATCGCGTGATGGAGAACAAGGTCGCGCCGGTGTGCGCAGCACCCTGGGGCAGCGCAAGCATCCTGCCGATCAGTTGGACCTACATCAAGCTGATGGGCCGTCAGGGCTTGAAGGAGGCGAGCCAGGTCGCCATCCTGAACGCAAACTACATTGCCAAGCGCCTCGCCCCGCATTATCCGATTCTCTACGCGGGTGCTAACGGCATTGTTGCGCACGAGTGCATCGTCGACCTGCGTCCGTTGAAGGACGCGACCGGTGTGACCGTGGATGACGTGGCCAAGCGCCTGATGGACTTCGGTTTCCATGCGCCGACGATGTCCTTCCCGGTGCCGGGCACGCTCATGATCGAGCCGACCGAGAGCGAGTCGAAGGATGAGCTCGACCGCTTCTGCGAGGCGATGATCGCGATTCGCGAAGAAATCCGCGCAGTCGAGAACGGCAGCGTTACTGCCGAAGAGAGCGTACTGCGCCACGCGCCGCATACCGCGATGGATATTGCCGGCGACTGGAACCGCAAGTACACGCGTGAGCAGGCTGCTTTCCCGGTTGCCTCGCTTCGCGGCAAGAAATACTGGCCGCCGGTCGGACGCGTTGACAACGTGTATGGCGACCGCAACCTGGTCTGTTCCTGCCCGCCGATGTCGGACTACGAATAAGCCTGGGTATACCGCCTTGCGGCATTCCGTGGCAAGGCGGCCTGTTTTCGCCGGAGTTTGGTTATCCGGTTCTTGTGCCGATCGGCACATCTGTTAAGGCGGAAGAAATGGCCATCAGTGTTTTCGAGTTGTTCAAGATTGGCATTGGGCCATCGAGTTCGCATACGGTTGGCCCGATGCGGGCAGCGCTGCAATTCGCGACAGGGTTGAAGGAGTCTGGCCGGCTGGCCCAGGTTGCAGCAGTCAAGTCCGAGCTCTACGGTTCCCTCGGTGCCACAGGCAAGGGGCATGGCAGCGACAAGGCCGTCATCCTCGGCCTGCTCGGCGAGGCGCCCGACCTTGTCGATACCGACACCATTGACGAGCGGCTGATGCAGGTGCGCAGCAGCAAGCGCATCGCGTTGCTGGGCGAAGTGGAAATTCCCTTTGTCGAAAGCGAGCATCTCCTGCTCTACAAACGGCAGTCTCTGCCGCACCATCCCAATGGCATGCGATTTACGGCACTCGATGCAAGTGGCGCGGTGCTCGATAGCAAGGTGTACTACTCGGTTGGCGGTGGCTTCGTCGTCAATGAAGATGCCGTTGGCGCCGACCGGATCGTTCCCGATACGACAGTCGTCAGTCATCCATTCAAGAGCGCAGAGCAACTCCTTGGCACCTGCCGAGAGAAGGGGCTATCGATCAGCCAGCTCATGCTCGAGAACGAGAAGGCATGGCGCTCCGAAGAGGAGACGCGTTTGGGGTTGCTGCGCATTTGGCAGGTGATGCAGGAATGCGTGAAGCGTGGCTGCGAAAAGGAAGGCAATCTGCCGGGCGGGCTGCAGGTTCGACGCCGTGCGGCCGAGCTGTACCGGAAGCTGTCCAGCCAGCCGGAGGCCAATCTGCGTGACCCACTGACTACGTTGGACTGGGTGAACTTGTATGCGCTTGCCGTGAACGAGGAAAACGCCGCTGGCGGCCGGGTCGTCACCGCTCCGACCAACGGGGCGGCAGGGATTGTTCCTGCAGTTTTGCACTACTACCACCGATTTGTCCCGGGCGCCAACGAGGAGGGCGTCATACGTTTCCTGCTGACGGCCGCCGCTATCGGCATCCTCTACAAGGAGAACGCTTCCATTTCCGGCGCGGAAGTCGGTTGCCAGGGGGAAGTCGGGGTCGCCTGTTCGATGGCGGCAGGCGCACTGGCGGAAGTGATGGGCGGCACGCCGGAGCAGGTCGAGAATGCGGCGGAAATCGGCATGGAACACAACCTCGGCCTGACCTGCGACCCCATTGGCGGGCTGGTGCAAGTACCGTGCATCGAGCGCAATGCGATGGGTTCCATCAAGGCGATCAACGCGGCGCGCATGGCCCTGCGCGGCAACGGACACCATTTTGTTTCGCTCGACAAGGTGATCAAGACCATGCGCGAAACCGGTGCCGACATGAAGATCAAGTACAAGGAGACTGCGCGCGGAGGGCTCGCGGTCAATGTGATCGAGTGCTGAGCGCTCGTTCTTCTGCGATTCAACAATAAAGGACCAATATGGAAAACACGCAAGCGCTGTCCCGCACGCCGCTCTACGACCTGCATGTCGAACTGGGCGCAAGGATGGTTCCGTTCGCCGGTTATGAAATGCCGGTCCAGTACCCGACGGGTGTGTTGAAGGAGCACGCGCATACGCGTGCCAACGCGGGCTTGTTTGACGTGTCGCACATGGGGCAGGTCCGCCTGTCCGGACCCGATGCAGCTGCTGCGCTCGAATCCCTGGTGCCGGTCGATATCGTCGACCTGCCGGTCGGAATGCAGCGCTATGCGTTGTTCACTGATGAGAAGGGCGGCATCCTGGATGACCTGATGGCGTCCAATGGCGGCGATCATCTGTTTGTCGTGGTGAATGCAGCGTGCAAGCAGCAGGATGTGGCCCACCTCAAGAAGCACATCGGCGAACGCTGCAAGGTGGAAGAGCTCTCGGATCGTGCATTGCTCGCGCTGCAAGGGCCGTTGGCAGGCGAGGTAATGGCACGCCTTGCGCCGGAAAGTGCGAAGATGATCTTCATGAATACGGCGAAGGTCACGCTGGTGGGCGTGGAGTGCTTCATCAGCCGTTCAGGATATACCGGTGAAGACGGTTTCGAGATCTCGGTTCCCAATGACAAGGCCGAAGAGCTCGCGCGCCTGTTGCTGACACAGCCGGAAGTGGCGCCGATCGGACTCGGAGCACGTGACTCCTTGCGCCTTGAGGCCGGCTTGTGCCTGTATGGACATGATATGGACACCGGCACCACGCCGGTGGAAGCAAGCCTTGGCTGGGCTCTCTCGAAGGCACGTCGAGCCGACGGTGCACGTCCGGGCGGCTATCCTGGCGCGGACATCATCATGCGCCAGCTCGCCGACGGCGTCGCTCGCAAGCGTGTCGGGTTGATGGTGAAGGACCGCATGCCGGTGCGTGAGGGCGCGGAGCTGGTCGATGCCGAGGGCCGGATCGTCGGCAAGGTGACCAGCGGCGGTTTCGGACCGACGGTAGGCGGGCCGATTGCGATGGGCTATGTGGAGATGCAACAGTCAAAGCTCGGCACTTCTTTGCAGGCAATCGTGCGTGGCAAGCCCGTACCGGTGGAAGTGGCCAAGACGCCATTCACGCCGCAACGTTATTACCGTGGCTGAAGGAAGGTGATGAGCGAAACGAAACCCGTGCCGGATGCCCAGCCTGCCCAGCAACGCTCGGTCAAGGCCGGCGAGAAGATGCGTGGCGCTGAAAAGATGGCACGTATTCCGATCAAGATCGTTCCCACGGAGCCGGCACAAATCCTGCGCAAGCCGAAATGGATTCGCGCGGAATTCACCGGCTCGCGCGAAGTGCAGCGCCTCAAGGCGATCCTGCGCGAGAACAAGCTGCATACGGTGTGCGAGGAGGCGAACTGCCCGAACCTGGGCGAATGCTTCAAGAGCGGTACCGCGACATTCATGATCATGGGCGACATCTGTACCCGCCGCTGCCCGTTTTGCGATGTCGGGCACGGCCGTCCGAAGCCGCTCGATCCGGATGAGCCGAAGAACATGGCGGCTACGATCCAGGCGATGGGACTGAAGTACGTGGTGATCACTTCGGTCGACCGTGACGATCTGCGTGATGGCGGTGCTGCGCATTTCGTTGCGTGTATTACGGAAACACGACGGTTTAATCCCGGCATCACTATCGAGATCCTGACCCCGGATTTTCGTGGCCGTGTGGAAACTGCCCTGGAGATTCTCGACCACGCGCCGCCGGACGTCTTCAACCACAATCTCGAGACGGTGCCCCGGCTGTACAAGCAGGCGCGTCCGGGTGCTGATTACGACTTTTCTCTCGACCTGCTTGAGCAGTTCAAGCAGCGGCACCCGACTGTACCGACCAAATCGGGACTCATGCTTGGTCTTGGTGAAACAACCGAGGAGGTGGAAGCGGTGATGCAAGATATGCGAGCACATGGCATCAACATGTTGACGCTCGGACAATATCTGCAACCGAGTGTGCATCACCTGCCAGTACAACGTTATGTCACACCAGAAGAGTTTGATACGTTACGCGTGACCGGAGAGAAGATGGGCTTCAGCCATGTCGCGTCGGGACCGATGGTGCGTTCCTCTTATCACGCCGATTTGCAGGCGAAAGGCGAGTTCGCGACTCAAAATGTGACGTGAGGATGGTGTCGAAATTACCAGTTGCCTGTTTGAATGGCCGCTTCGATTTTCTCTTTAATATCGAGAGGCATAGATAACTGTTGAGACGCGTCAACTGTGGCTTCGGCGGGGGCGCATTCATTGTGTAAACGCAAATCGAAACGCAATGAATGTTCATATGATGAGCTTGGTCCCTTAAGCCTCCCAGGAAGTGTTTGCCCGCCATGTGCGGGCATTTTTTTTCTGTACGGATTCTCTTTCATCGACTTGTATCCGGGCGGAATTGCTTTCTCGTTGTAATTCTTGCCCCCATAACATGTTCTTACATCACGGTTGAGAATTCTCAATTGTCAGCGGATATCCAGTCGGCATACTTCCCCTCAGTAAACACCCCCATCACCACGACGAAGCGCGAGGCTATGAAAAAGAAGCTTGATACCGAAGATGTCATTGAGAACTTGATCACCGCGACCCTTGGCGAAGATGCAACTGCACGTCAGAGATTTATGTTTCGTGAAAGTCTTCGTGGACTGGTCCGACTGGCAAAGGCCGAGCAGATTGTTGAAATAAAAGCAAATGTTCGTCAGTTGACTGGCGCACTGGAATCGCATTCAGCGCGCCGTCGGGCCAAGGCCATGATGATTGCGCAGCGCCTGCCAGGACTTCTCGATCACGGGCAGCAACAGTTCGAATTCAAGCCATGATCGTCCAGCCATCGCCACCTCTGAAAGGTGGCGATGTCGTTTCAGGCATCCGAATATGCAAGCGAGGCATGCCGAGCGGATAGGGATGGAAGGAAGTAGAATGTGTTCTATCGGTTGCCCGAGCTGATCCGGCATTCCGGAAAGCTGCTTTCCCCATCCTTCGCTTCACTGCATGAAAGTCTACAATCTCATTTGCGAGCACGACCACCGCTTCGAAGGTTGGTTTTCGTCTGAAGAGGATTTCAAGACGCAATCCGACACGCAGAAGATCGCGTGCCCACTTTGTGAAAGCCATGCAATCAGGAAGCTGCCGAGTGCCCCGCGCCTCAGTCTCTCCGGTGCGCAGGAACCAAAGGCCGACATGGAGGAAGCGCAGAAGCAGGTCCTCGAGATGATCCGAAAAATCGTTGCCAATACCGAGGACGTCGGCGATCGTTTTGCAGAAGAAGCGCGCCGTATCCACTACAACGAGGTCCCTGAGCGCGCGATCCGCGGCGTAGCGACCGTCAAGGAATTCGAAGCGCTTGCCGAGGAGGGCGTCGACGTAACGCCCCTGCCACTTCCAGCCCCCCTTAAGCGACGCTTGCAATAAGCCCGCAGCGAATCCGGTTGTCGTGCCTCGTGCCCGGCAACGTATCCTCCCAACACTTCCGGCATTTGCCCCGACCATCCTGCTCGTTGGCAGGACGCTAACGCTTGTTTTCGAATATTTTATATTCGACACACGTTGCAAAAATCCGCGCTATAATCATTTTCGAACGGTCGTGCTTTTAAGCCGGGACAACTAGGAGACAGCATGGATTTGAACTACACGGCGGAGGATCTGGCCTTCCGCGACACGGTTCGCGCCTTCCTGGAGGCGAACCTTCCCAAGGATCTGCAGCAGAAGGTTCTCAACCACAAGCGTTTGTCGAAGGAAGACTACGTCCGCTGGCACAAGATCGTCGCCAAGCAGGGCTGGGTCGGCACCGGCTGGCCGGTTGAGTACGGCGGCACGGGCTGGACGGCGGTGCAGCGCCATATCTGGGAAGAGGAGTGCGCGCGTGCCGGCACGCCGGCGATCCTGCCCTTCGGCGTCAACATGGTCGCCCCGGTCATCATGGCCTTCGGCAATGAAGCACAAAAGCGCCATTACCTGCCGCGCATTCTCAATTGCGATGACTGGTGGTGCCAGGGCTATTCCGAGCCGGGCTCCGGCTCCGATCTGGCGTCCCTGAAAACGCGCGCGGAGCGCCAGGGTGACCACTACATCGTCAATGGCCAGAAGACCTGGACCACGCTGGCGCAGCATGCCGACATGATCTTCTGTCTGGTCCGCACTGATCCGAACGCCCGCAAGCAGGAGGGCATTTCCTTCCTTCTGATCGACATGCACACGCCCGGCATCACGGTGCGTCCGATCATCATGCTCGACGAAGAGCATGAAGTGAACGAAGTGTTCTTCGATAACGTGAAGGTTCCGGTCGAGAACCTGATCGGCGAAGAGAACAAGGGCTGGACCTATGCGAAGTACCTGCTCGGCCACGAGCGGACGAACATCGCCGCGGTAGGGCGTGCCAAGCGCGAGCTGGAGTTCCTGAAGCGTGTCGCCAACAAGCAGATGAAGGGCGGCCGGCCGCTGCTGGAAGACCCAGTGTTCGCATCCAAGGTCGCCAGCCTCGAAATCGAACTCATGGCGCTCGAGATGACTGTGCTGCGCGTGCTGTCGCAGGAAAGCGCGAAGCGCGGCCCGGGCCCGGAGGCGTCGATGCTGAAGGTCAAGGGCACCGAAGTGCAGCAATGGCTGACCGAGCTCATGGTGGAAGCCGTCGGCCCCTATGCAATGCCTTTCGATCCGGCGTACCTGGAAGGCGAACACGAGCACAGCGTCACGCAGGACGACGATGCCGCGCCGCTCGCGCCTTACTACTTCAACTTCCGCAAGACATCGATCTACGGCGGCTCGAACGAAATTCAGAAAAACATCATCTCCCAGATGATCCTGGGACTGTGAGGCGACAATGGACTTCAATTACACACCAGAGCAGCAACAATTCCGCGATGCGCTGCGCCGCTTCATCGACAAGGATTACACCTTCGAGCATCGCAACAAGATCGTCCATTCCGAGAAAGGCACCTCCGACGACGCATGGGCCACGCTGACCGAACTGGGGATGACAGCGCTGCCAATTCCCGAGGAGCAGGGCGGCTTCAACGGCTCCGCCGTGGACATGATGGTGGTCATGCAGGAACTCGGCCGTGGCATCGTCGTCGAGCCGTACTTCGCGACCGTGCTCGGCGCGCAATTCCTCAAGCTCGCCGGCGGCCATGAAGACCTGCTCGAGCAGGTTGCCGGAGGGGGCCTGAAGCAGGCAGCGGCCCTCGGCGAGAGGCAGTCCCGCCATGAATTGTTTGACGTCGCGACGACTGCAAAAAAGGACAGTGACGGCTATGTCATCAACGGCACGAAGACCGTTGTCATCCACGGCGCGCAAGCCGACAGCATCATCGTGTCGGCCCGCACGTCCGGCGAGCAGCGCGGTACCGACGGCATTTCGCTGTTCGTCGTTCCGGCCGACGCAGCAGGCCTTACCCGCCGCGACTACAGGACCATCGATTGCCAACGTGCTGCCGACATCACTTTCGCGAACGTGCGCGTGCCGGCCTCGGCGTTGCTGGGCAAGGAAGGCGCCGGCTGGGAAATCCTGGACGCTGCTGTGGACTACGGCACGGCACTGTTGTGCGCGGAAGCGGTCGGCGCGATGGACGCCCTGAACGGTGCCACGCTGGAATACCTGAAGACGCGCCAGCAGTTCGGCGTGCCGATCGGCAAATTCCAGGCACTGCAGCATCGCATGGCGGAAATGTTCATGCAGGCCGAGCAGGCGCGTTCGATGGCTACCTTGGCGGCAGTCAAGGTGTCGTCGGAGGATGCGAACGAGCGCCGTCGCAACGTGTCTGCTGCCAAAGCCCGTGTTGGCCAGGCATTGAAGTATGTAGGCCAGCAAGCTGTGCAATTGCACGGCGGTATGGGCGTGACGAACGAGCTGCCGTCCGCGCATCATTTCAAGCGCCTGACGATGATCGAACTGACACTCGGTGATACCGACTATCACCTCGCACGTTTCGCATCGCTGCCGGGCTTCCGCAAGGCAGCATAAAACCCGAGGGGGCAACTATGTCGCAATTGAAGTGGTACTTTGAAGATTTCGAAGTTGGAAAGACCGTCGAAGTAGGCTCGCGAACCGTTTCCGAAGAAGAGATCATCGATTTCGCGACGAAGTATGACCCCCAACCCTTCCATGTGGACAAGGCCGCCGCCGAGAAGTCGATCTACGGCGGCATTATCGCCAGCGGTTGGCATACCTGCGGGATGATCATGCGGATGATGGTCGACGGCTTTCTTAACGAGGCGGCCAGCATGGGGTCGCCCGGTGTTGACGAGATCCGCTGGATCAAACCGGTC
The DNA here is from genome assembly GCA_966212545.1 of uncultured Noviherbaspirillum sp. Lineage (GTDB taxonomy): Bacteria > Pseudomonadota > Gammaproteobacteria > Burkholderiales > Burkholderiaceae_D > Noviherbaspirillum. The sequence continues at coordinate 15,689 of CBIHRW010000040.1, read as the reverse complement.
CGCGGCGGCGATACGCTGCATGTCACGACAACCGCACTTGACGCGAAGCCATCGGCAAGCAAGCCGGACCGCGGCGTCGTCGTCACGATGTGGGAGGCCAGGAACCAGCATGGCGAAGTGGTCGCGACGATCAAGGGCATGGGCATGTTCAAGCGTCGTCCGCATCATTAAACCTGCGTGACCTGACAAATAATATTGGAGACGACATGCGGCATATCGCATCGGTAGAAGAACTCAAGACCTTGACCGGCCAGGAAGTTGCAGTGACAGACTGGTTTCCTATTTCGCAGGAGCGGGTCAACTTGTTCGCGGAGGCGACGGGCGATCACCAGTGGATTCATCTCGATGTAGAGCGCAGCAAGAAAGAATCGCCCTACGGCACGACGATTGCCCACGGGTTCCTGACGCTTTCATTGCTGCCGATGATCATGCAAAGCGCAGTGTCCATGCCGGAGGCGAAGCTGAGCGTGAACTACGGCCTCAACAAGGTGCGCTTTCCAGGGCCGGTGCCGGTTGGCAGCCGGGTGCGCGGCCGCATGGCCCTCAAGGATGTCGAGGATATCGACGGCGGCGTGCAGGTCACCTGGACGGTAACGATCGAACGCGAGGGCGGCGACAAACCGGTCTGCGTGGCAGAATCGATCGCTCGTCGATACGAGTAAGGCGTGTAAACGAAAAACCTCCGCGTACGCTGCGGAGGTTTTTTGGCGGGTGAGGGCCGCAATTGCGATTGGTCAGTGCCTCTGATACTGCGTTGCGCCGAACAGGATTTCCATCGCTTTCGCATCGGTGATCGGCTTGGTGTCCGCCGCGAGAGCTTCAACGCCGCGTTTTACCGCCGGACGCTGTTCGATCTCGTCAAACCAGCGTTTCGCGTGCGGATAGTTTTCCCAATCAATCCCCTGGTTTTTCCATGAGCGCAGCCAAGGGTAAGTTGCGATGTCCGCGATCGTGTATTCATCGCCTGCAAGGTAGGCGCTCTTCGATAGCTGCTTGTCGATCACCCCGTAGAGACGCTTTGCTTCGTTCGTGTAACGGTTGATCGCGTATTCGATTTTTTCCGGCGCATAATTGCGGAAGTGGTGGGCCTGCCCGAGCATCGGTCCGACGCCGCCCATCTGGAACATCAGCCACTGCAGTGTGACGAACTTGTCGCGATCGGTCTTGCCGAGAAATTTCCCAGCCTTGCTCGCCAGGTAGACGAGGATCGCACCGGATTCGAAGAGCGAAATCGGTTTGCCATCAGGGCCGTCGGCGTCGACGATCGCGGGAATCTTGTTATTGGGGGAGATCGCCAGGAAGTCAGGCTTGAACTGGTCGCCTTCCCGGATATTGACGTGATGAACGCGGTACGGCAGACCGCATTCCTCGAGCATGATGTGAACCTTGTGGCCGTTGGGCGTGGCGGCCGAATAGACGTCGATCATTCTTCTTCTCCTGGGCTGGAATCAAAACCGCTGCATGGATTATGCAGCGGTTTTGTGATCCCTGCTCAAGAGCGGGTGATCGGCAGTTCCAGGTCCTTCGACGGAATCGGGATGTGCTTTGCGAGCTCCAGCTTGGCGATCGCGTTGCGATGCACTTCGTCCGGACCGTCGGCAATGCGCAGCGTACGGTTGCCTGCCCATTGCCCCGCCAGCGGGAAGTCGTTGCACACGCCGCCTGCGCCATAGGCTTGGATCGCCCAGTCGAGCACCTTCTGCGTGACGTTCGGTGCCAGCACCTTGATCATCGCAATTTCTGCTTTTGCATACTTGTTGCCGACGGTGTCCATCATGTACGCGGCCTTCAGCGTCAGCAGGCGTGCAGTGTCGATCATGATGCGCGATTCGGCGATGCGCTCATGCCAGATACTTTGCTCGGAAACGCGCTTGCCGAATGCGACGCGGTCGTTCAGTCGCTTGCACATGAGTTCCAGCGCACGTTCGGCGACGCCAATGGCACGCATGCAGTGGTGAATGCGGCCTGGGCCAAGGCGACCCTGTGCAATTTCGAAGCCGCGGCCTTCGCCCAGCAGGATGTTCGATGCGGGCACGCGGACGTTCTCGAACAGAATTTCGCAATGGCCGTGCGGTGCGTCGTCGTAGCCGAAGACGGGGAGGGGACGCTTGATCGTTACGCCCTTGGCGTCGGCCGGCACCAGGATCATCGATTGCTGCGAGTGGCGCGGCGCATCGGGATCGGTCTTGCCCATCAGGATGAAGATTTTGCAGCGCGGATCGCCCGCGCCCGAGATCCACCACTTGTGACCGTTGATTACGTACTCGTCGCCGTCACGCTGGATGCGCGTGGCGATATTCGTCGCATCGGAGGAGGCAACGGCGGGCTCGGTCATCGCGAAGGCGGAGCGGATTTCGCCGCGCAACAGCGGTTCCAGCCACTGGCGTTTCTGTTCCTCGGTGCCGTAGCGTTCGATGGTTTCCATGTTGCCGGTGTCCGGCGCGGAGCAGTTGAACACCTCGGGTGCCCAGGGCACGCGTCCCATGATTTCGCATAGCGGCGCATAGTCGAGATTCGACAGTCCTTCCGGTGCACGGGCGGACTTGGGCAGGAAGAGGTTCCACAAACCCTGTGCGCGGGCCTTGGGCTTCAGGTCCTCGATGATCTGGGTGGGAATCCAGCGGTTGCCTTTCTCCCTTCCGTTGCGGTCGACCTCTTCGTTGAAGGCTTTCTCGTTCGGATAGACGTGCTCATCCATGAACTTGAGAAGCTTTTCCTGCAGCTGCTTGCAGCGGTCTGAATATTCGAATTCCATGTTGTCTCCTCGAACTGTCGGCAATGCTTGTTAGTTATGTTTGCCTGGTTTGGGTTCTACTTGCCTGACGCGTATTTCCAGCCCATCTCCGCCATCGGGCCCGCGGCCTTACCGGCTTTGAGCGCCTGCTCGCTCGATGCGGTGCCGTCGACATAACGCTTCATGATGCCCTGCAGGATGCCTGCCATCCGGAACATGTTGTAGGCCAGGTAGAACTTGAAGTCTTCCTTGCGTATGGTCTTGCCGGTACGTTCGCAGTATTTCGCGATGTACTCTTCCTCGCTCGGGATGCCGAGCGCCTTCCAGTCGAGTCCGCCGATGCCGCGGAACTGACCGGGGGGAATGTGCCAGCTCATGCAATGGTAAGAGAAGTCCGCGAGGGGGTGGCCCAGCGTTGACAGCTCCCAGTCCAGCACCGCGAGCACGCGCGGTTCCGTCGGGTGGAAGATCATGTTGTCGAGGCGGTAGTCGCCATGCACGATGCTCGTATCGTCGCCCGGCGGAATGTTATTCGGCAACCATTCGATCAGGTTGTCCATCGCCTCGATCTTTTCCGTCTCGGAAGCCTTGTACTGCTTGGTCCAGCGGTCGATCTGGCGTGCGAAATAATTGCCGGGCTTGCCGTAATCCGACAGGCCGATGGCAGCATAGTCGACGGTGTGCAGCTGCGAGATGACGCGGTTCATCTCATCGTAGTGAGCAGCGCGTTCGGCCGGCGTCATGCCGGGCATGGACTGGTCCCACAGGACGCGGCCCTGAACGAACTCCATGATGTAGAAGGCGCGGCCGATGATCGACTCATCCAGGCACAGCGAATACTGTTTTGCTGCCGGAAAGCCCGCCTTGTTCAGCGCATCCATGACGCGGAATTCGCGATCGATCGCATGGGCGGAGGCGAGCAGCTTTGCCGCCGGGCCGGGCTTGGTGCGCAGTACATAGCTCTTGCCGTTGGCGGTCAGCTTGAAGGTCGGATTCGACTGGCCGCCATTGAACTGCTCCACGCTCAGGTCGCCGCTGAAGCCTTCCACATGCGCTCGCATGTACGCCTGCATCGCCCCGACATCGAACTTCTGACGCTCGGATACCGGCCGTGTCCCCATGAACTCTTCGAACATCTTGTCTCCTTTGCGAAAACGCGCGAAATGGTTATTGGCACATTCTACACATAAAAACGTACGGTCGTGCGATTTCGTGTTTTCGCGAATTCGAGCGCGGCCGGTCAGAGACCGCGGGACTTCTTGTATTGTTCGAGCAGGACTTCCATCGTGGTGTGGCGGGATTCGCCCTGAAGTTCGGAAATAGGTGAATAATTGACAATGCGGACCACCCAGTCCGCATGGGCGTCGCCGACGTCGATAGCGTTGATGCAGCCGGCGGTTTGGGCGAGATTGCCGAGGAAGAGCCGCTGGTTGGTCAAGGCATAGGAGAGGATTGCGCGGTTGACGCCGCCGTGCAGGACAAGGAGCACGGTGTCCCAGGCCTTGTCTTCGCGTAGCCGGTCGATACAGGGATGGATACGGTCCATCAACTGGCCGATGGTTTCGCCGCCGAGAAACTGCCTGTCTTCCGGCACCAGCCCGTCGAAGGCGCCGACAAAGGCTTCCTTGAGGCTTTCATCAGGGATGGCGGACAGCTTTCCTCCGCGCAGCTCTTCCAGCTCGCTCCAGCGCTCGAGTTCAATCTGTTGACCGGTTTCTGCCAGGACGCGGGTTGCCGTTTCGACGGTGCGCGGCAAGCCCGACACGATCACCCGATCGAACTGCAGTCCGGCCTGGGCAAAGACCTTTCCGGCAGCCGTGGCTTGCGCTCGGCCGAGTTCATTGAGGGGAACCTGTTCGGGAAGAAAGGGTTTTCCGTGTTCGTCGAAGTAGGTAACGCTTCCATGGCGCATCAGATAGATGCGCCGTCTCTTGTGTTCTGTCATTTGTATTGCGGTTTTCTTTTTTCAAGGAACGCCGTGATGCCTTCCTGAGCATCGCGGTGGTGCAGGCTCTCCACAAAGTGGCGTTTTTCCGATTCGAAATGCTGCGAGAGCGAATTGGCCTGCGCTTCATTGGTAAGTGACTTGATGCGCTCGATAGCGTTCGGTGAAAGCGCAGCCAGTTCGTCCGCCCAGGCGAGGGCCGTCGCCAAGGCGGTACCATCGGCGACCACGCGATTGACGATGCCGAGTTCGTGCAGCCGCGGCGCGAGAATGGGTTTGCCTTCAAGCAGCAGCTCTGCCGCAAGCTGGCGCGGCAGGGCGCGTGCGAGGAACCACGAGGCGCCCCCATCCGGCGTGAGCCCGACCTTCACGTAGGACATGATGAACTTCGCCGATGCGCCGGCAACAATCAGGTCGCAGGCCAGTGCCAGTGAAAATCCAGCACCTGCTGCGGTGTCCTCGACGGCCGCAATGACGGGTTTCGGACAGTCGCGGATCGCTTCGATCCATCCATGCAAGTTGTCGATCGATTCTGCCTGCACGGACGGCGCCTTGCTGCGGTTCTCAAGCAGGCGGTTAAGGTTGCCGCCGGAGCAGAAGACTTGGTCGGCGCCGGTCAGCACAACGGCGCGTACGGTATCGTCGCGTTCCGCGGTCGAGAGCGTCTCGATTGCCGCAGCATACATATCCGGATGGAGGGCATTCCTGGCCCCGGGGTTGGACAGCGTCAGGATAAGCGTGGCGTCTTCGCGGGAGGCTTGGAGTTCGGCGGACATGGCGGTGAAGGTTAATTGGTGTAATCAGCCGATATTATTGCCGAAATGTGTTGGCCGGGTTGGACATTGCGCATCCTGTCAGTCCGACCACTGCGTCCTGACGCTTCCTGCGGTAAGCTTGATCCCCGCCATCATTAAAAAATATAAGGAGACAGCATGCTGAAACTGTGCGGATTCGCCGGAAGCAACTACTACAACAAGGTCAAGTTGGCTCTGCTGGAGAAGGGCGTTGCGTTCGAGGAAGAACTCGTGTGGACCGACCGCTCGCCTGAATTGCTGGCGCGTTCCCCGCTTGGCAAAGTGCCCTTCCTGGAAACAGAGCACGGCCGCATGTGCGAGTCGCAAGTCATCATGGAGTACATCGAGACGGTATATCCGGAAAAGCCATTGCTTCCGAAGGATCCGTTTGCGGCCGCCAAGGTGCGCGAGTTGATCACCTTCATGGAACTCCATCTCGAACTGGTCGCTCGTGAGGTGTATGCCGAAGCCTATTTTGGCGGGAAAGTATCCGACGAGATCAAGACGCGTACGCAGAAACTCTTGAGCCGGAATGCGAAGGCTTTCGGCAGGCTTGCGAAATTCTCTCCCTACATTGCCGGTCCGGAATTCACCATGGCGGACTGCGCTGCGCTCGTTCATCTGCCCCTGGTCGGCATGACCTCGAAGATCATCTTTGGCGAAGACGTGCTGGCAGACTTGCCGGTTCGTGATTACCTCAAGACAGTCGGTGAACGGGCGACAGCACAGCAGGTCAATGCGGACCGCAAGGCGAACCAGGAAGCGATGATGCAGCGAATCAAGTCCAAGTGAGGCTTAGAGCGCCGCTTCCTCCCCCCACAGTTGCTGCATGCTGAACCGCAGCACCGCTTGTTCGCTGGAGAGTGCATCGTGGATGGCGTACAGTTCCTTGCAGGTGTCGCGCTGGATGGGGAAGGAAAGCGGTGCGCCGCGGGGGCCGATGAAGGCATGCACAATCGGTGTCGAAGCGTTGGCGCCGCGGCGGGTGACCACGCCGATTTCACCGTTCTGAAGGCGCACAAAGCTTCCCGGTGGCGTGGGGCCAAGTACCTTGATGAAGTACGCGGCAAGCAGCGGGTCGCTCGGCTTGCCGCCGGCGACCAGCACGTCGCGCAGGGCCGCGCTCGGCAGCAAGGTCTTGCGGTATTTTCGGAGAGAAACCGACGCGCAGTAGCGGTCGGAATAGGCCAGGATCTTGGCGTTTTGCGGGATTTCCTTCACTTCCTTCCCGAGGGGATAGCCGCTGCCGTCCTCCTTTTCATGATGCAACAGGACATATGACAGCCAGTCCGGATTCGTCACGCCCGATTGCTTCAGCATGTCGACGCCCTGGGCAGGATGGGCGTGGATGACTTCCGTTTCGCGCTCCGTCAGCGGTTCCTGTTTGAGCAGCAACTGGTCCTGCTGGCGCAGCATTGCAATGTTCATGGTCAGGGCGGCTGCCATGATGATCTGCGATTCCTCGGCAGATTTGCCCATTGCGCGTGAAATCATGAGGGTGACGAGCGCCGTGTCGATACAATGACGCACCGTGTAATTGCCAGCCGCATGGTTCAGGAAAATACTGGCCAGCGCGACGTCGGCATTGATATCCATCGCGTAGCCGAGCGCCTTCGCGACTTCGAGGATTTTGGTTTCGGCGTCGGCTTCGTTATTGAGGTTGTACAGCAGGCGCTCGAGCCGCTTGTTGGCAAGGTTGATGAAGCGCAGTGCTGAAGGGATCTCGCGTTTCGCGGTCTCCTGGGCTTCTTTTTTTGCCTTCGCCGTTCGTTCATCCTGCCCCGCATCGATGAACAGGCCGCGTTGTACCAAGTCTTCGGCCTGCTTCGAAGTCGCGACGACCTGGCCGCGGCGCAAAAGCAGCTTGTTGCCGGCACCGTACACGTCCCACGGTAGCGGTTCCCCTATCACGATGTCCGCGATGCTCAGGCGGCGCTGATCTATCATGCTGCCACTCCCTCAAGTGCCTGCAATGACGAACGGCTCGTGAATTATTGTCAGATGCGTCATGCAGGCAGCAAGGGCCTGCATTGGATTGTTATTTCGGCGGATGGGCCGCCGGTGACCGTCTGTTATGAATATCGGCCGGTTTGGCCGACCCTTTAATGGAGGATAAGCAACTTCCTAAAGGGTTGCAAGTCTTTCAAGTGCGGTGCGCAGGGTCTCGTCCTTCTTGGCAAAGCAAAAACGGACAATCCCCGACTCCTTCGGTTGGTTGTAGAAGGCCGAAACAGGAATCGCGGCAACCCCAATTTCGGCGGTCAGCCATTTGGCGAAATCAGCTTCGGACAGATCGGAAATTGCCGAGTAGTCGACGCACTGGAAGTATGTGCCGTCGGAGGGCAGAAGCTTGAATTTTGTCGTCTTCAGGCCCTCACGGAACAAGTCGCGCTTGCGCTGGTAGAAGGCGGGAAGTTCAAGATAGGGCGCCGGGTCGGACATATAGCGGGCGATGCCGTGCTGCACCGGCGTGTTCACGGTGAACACGTTGAACTGGTGGACCTTGCGGAATTCGGCGCTGAGCGGAGCCGGGGCTGCAACGTAACCGATCTTCCAGCCGGTGACGTGGTAAGTCTTGCCAAAGCTCGAGATCACGAAGGCGCGCGAGGCCAGTTCCGGATGGCGGCAAATCGACTCATGGCGTGCGCCGTCATAGGCCATATGCTCGTAGACTTCGTCGGAGATGATCAGAATGTCGGTCCCGCGCACGATGTCGGCCAGCGCCTGGATGTCGGATTCGCGCAAGACCGAGCCGGTCGGGTTGTGTGGGGAGTTGATCATGATTAGCCGGGTCTTCGGCGTCACGGCCGCCGCGACTTTCTGCCACGGTACGAAATATCCTTGGGGGCCGATTTCCATCTGCACGAACACCGGTTTGCCACCGGCCAGTTCGATGGACGGCACATAGCTGTCGTAGACAGGTTCGATCACCACGACTTCATCGCCCGGATGCACGCAGCACAGGATCGAGGTCAGGATCGCTTGCGTCGCGCCTGCGGTCACCGTGATTTCCGTGTTCGGATCGTAGGTGTGGCCGTAGATGCGCGCGACTTTTGCGGCAATGGCTTCGCGCAAGGCGGGCACGCCGGTCATTGGCGGATACTGGTTGAAACCGGAGGCCATGGCCTGCGTGACCGCCTCTATCAGCGCCGGATCGCAATCGAAATCGGGGAAGCCCTGACCCAGGTTGACCGCGCCTTTTTCCGCTGCCAGGGCCGACATCACGGTGAAGATGGTCGTGCCGACGTTCGGCAGGCGCGACTGGATGACTGCCTGTTGTGCGGCGGCGGAAAGTGCGGGGGAGGTGGGCGTGTTCATGTTCGGCGAAATCAAGACAAAGAAACAATTTTATACAAGCTCGACCGCAGCCGGCCATTTGTCCGGCGGAATGATTTTGAACAGGCCGGCGCGGGCGGTCCTTCGGGCGAGTTTCAGCAGTGCCTTGTCCTTGGTGATCAGGACATGGGCGTGCGCATCGCGCGCGAGCTCGAGGAATTTCTGGTCGTCCGGATCCTTGCACAACGGGAGGGGAATATCGGCGCGTGTCGCGAGCTGGTCACGCGAAATGCAGGCGATCAGGGCGTCGAATTCCTCTATCGCGCGCTGCCGCGAATCGGCATCCAGGGGAAGATGCGGGTAGTCCAGAACCATCAACCATTCGGTGCGGCAGTCGTCGCGGGTAATGGCTTCCACGCTGCCGTCGCGCAGTGCCGCGAGCAGCGCCGACCAGCGGGGATCGCGGAACACGAATAAGTCCAGACAGACATTCGTGTCGATTACAATGCTGCGCTTCGGTATCATTGCCGCCATTCTTCTTTCTGCTGAACCTGGTTTGCCATGCTGATTGTTCTATCGCCCGCCAAAACGCTGGACTATGACACGCCTTCGACGACCGGCGAACACACCTTGCCGGATTTTATCGAAAATGCGGCGGAACTGATCGAGGTGTTGAAAGACCTGTCACCGGCTGACGTGTCGGAGTTGATGGACATTTCCGATGCATTGGCGGTCCTCAACGTCACGCGCTATGCAACATGGTCGCGCAAATTCACGAAGAAAAATGCAAAACAGGCAATACTTGCATTCAACGGCGACGTGTACGAAGGGCTCGATGCCGGCAGCATGACGGCGAAGCAGCTCTCGTATGCCCAATCGCACATTCGCATCCTGTCCGGCTTGTACGGCGCGCTTCGCCCGCTCGACCTGATGCAGCCCTACAGGCTGGAGATGGGCACCCGCCTTGCCAATCCCCGGGGCAAGGACTTGTACACGTTTTGGGGCGGCATCGTGACGGAAGCGCTGAACAAGGTGATCGCCACGCAAAAGCATAAGGTCCTGGTCAACCTGGCATCGGAAGAGTATTTCAAGGTGGTCAAACCGAAGCAGCTCGATGCAGAGGTAATCACGCCGGTATTCGAGGACTGGAAGGGCGGCAAGTACAAGGTGATCTCGTTCTATGCCAAGCGCGCACGGGGCCTCATGGCGCGTTATGCGGCAGCGAAGGGTATCACTCAGGCCGGCAAGCTCAAATCGTTCGATGCGGAAGGCTACGCCTTCGATGAGGCGGTGTCGACTGAGCGCGAATGGGTGTTTCGCAGGCGCGTCGAATCCTGATGGCCAATGAAAAAAGCCTCCGGCAAGGAGGCTTTTTCTTTGGGGCGATGAAATTTACCAGATCTTCCACCATGGCGAGCTGACTTGCGGGCCGCCGGAGAAATACACGCTGTTGGGGAAGGTGGCTTTCATGACGCGCACGGTATCGTTGCGCAAGTCGTGCAGGCCCATTGCTTCATAGGACTTCATCATCACGAACAGCGCCTCCTCGATCGCCGGTGCATCGCGATATTCGGTGACCGCCTGTTGTGCGCGGTTTACCGCTGCGACATAGGCGCCGCGGCGGTAGTAGTAATTGGCGACGTGCACATCATGCTGGGCCAGCGCGTTCACCAGGTATTTCATGCGGGCGATCGCATCTTTCGTATAGACGCTGTCGGGGAAACGTTCGGCCAGCTGCTTGAATGCATCGAAAGCATCGCGGGCAGCCTTCGGGTCGCGCTCGCTGGGATCCTGCTTGGACAGGAAGTCGAGGAAGCCGGCCCGGTCGTTGAAATTAATCAGGCCGCGCAGGTAGTACATGTAGTCGACATGCGGATGGTTCGGATGCAGCTTGATGAACCGGTCCACGGCCGCCAGCGCCTGCGGCGCCTCGCCCTGCCGGTAGTAGGCGTAGGCGATTTCCATCTGCGCCTGCTGTGCATAGGTACCGAACGGATAGCGCGATTCCAGCTTTTCGAAGTACTGGATGGCCTTCTCATATCCGCCGGCCGCCATTTCATCGCGTGCCTCCGAGTATAATTTCGATGCTGACCAATCCTTGGTTTCGTCGACTTTCTCGGGGAACAGGCCGCAACCGGACAGGGACAAAGCCAGGGTGATGGCAGCCAATTTCAACGATCTTTTTTGCATGACGTTTGCGCAAGCACTTCGGGACAAGGCCACGATTATAGCCGATGGCGCATTGCTGCAGCGATACCAGACGAAGCACCAATTTTGACGACCGACCTCCAAGAAACCGACATCGACGACGGCGACGAATATGAAACCGTCGCGCCCGCGTCATCTCCAATTACCCTCAAGCTGACTCCGGCGTTCTGCGGTGTGCGCCTGGATAAGGCCCTGTCGCAGCTCCTGCCGGAATTTTCCCGCAGCCGCATCCAGCAGTGGATCGACGCCGGCCACGTATCCGTGGACGGCCAGCCCGTAAAGGGCAAGACCACGATGCTGGGAGATGAAACCGTGATGGTCCAGCCGCAGGAAGCGCCGGAGCAGCAGGCATTCAATCCCGAAGCGATCCCACTCTCCATCATCCACGAAGACAAGGCGATCCTGGTGATCGACAAACCCGCCGGGCTCGTGGTTCATCCCGCCGCCGGAAATTGGACTGGCACCTTGTTGAACGGATTGCTGCACCATACCCCGGCACTCGCCGGCGTCCCGCGTGCGGGCATCGTGCATCGCCTGGACAAGGAAACCAGCGGGCTGATGGTGGTCGCAAAGACACTGCAGGCGCAGACGGACCTCGTCCGCCAATTGCAGGCACGCACCGTCAAGCGCGAATATCTTGCCCTCGTTTGGGGCCAGCCGCAGCTAAACGGCAGGGTTGAGGCGCCCATCGGCCGTCATCCGCGCGATCGCATCAAGATGGCCGTTTCTCAGCACGAGAGTGCCAAGTCCGCAGTGACGCACTATCGCCGGCTGGCAACGGGAACATTGGATGGACGTCAGGTAAGCCTGCTGAAATGCCAGCTCGAGACGGGCCGCACTCATCAGATTCGCGTGCATATGCAGTCGATCGGATTCAGCCTGGTGGGCGACCCGTTGTACGGCAAGCCGCATCTCGCCTCAGTATTCCCGCGCCAGGCGCTGCACGCTTTCCGCCTTGGCCTGGTGCATCCCTCGACCGGCGAGGACCTGGAGTGGACTGCGGGATTGCCTGGCGATTTCTCAGCGCTGCTGGACAGGGCGGATGTCGCCAAGGTGGCTCTGGAATAGGGGGCGGCATGGAGCTCATCATTCCCGAATGGCCGGGCGCTCCGCTAAATGTCGGCGCGCTGTCCACCACGCGCCGGGGCGGCACCAGCCTTGGCCCGTTTGATGACGGTACCGGTGGAGGTGGACTGAATCTGGGAATTCACGTGAGCGACGATCCGGACGCCGTGCGTCGAAACCGGGCACGACTGCAGTCTGTGCTCCCCTCGGAACCGGCCTGGCTGACTCAAGTACATGGCACGCGGGTCGTGAATGCATCAAACGCGGGTGATGTACCCGAAGCGGACGCCAGTATCTCCACCCGGCCTGGAGTCGTATGCGCGATCCAGACCGCCGATTGCCTCCCCGTGCTTTTTTGCGACGTCGGCGGCAAGGTAGTGGGGGCGGCGCATGCTGGCTGGCGGGGATTGGCTGGCGGCGTACTTGAGAACACCGTGGCGCGCATGCGAGACGAAGGCGCGTCGGAAATCCTTGCCTGGCTTGGTCCTGCAATCGGGCCGAAAAGCTTTGAAGTAGGGCAGGACGTACATGATGCATTCACGGCAAAGGCCCCTGCGATGTCGAGTGCATTTCGGGCGATCGCCGGAAGTCCCGGGAAGTATTTTGCCGATATCTATATGCTGGCGCGGCATACGCTGGAGCAAATCGGCGTCGCGCAGGTTTCAGGCGGGGAGCTGTGCACCGTTGCGGAGAAAAACCGCTTCTACTCGTTCCGGCGCGATAAGTTGACTGGCCGCATGGCCTCGTTGATATGGCTCAAGTAGGGAAGTAGGCTTATCGGCGATGATGCCGATCAACGTCGTCGTCAAGCTGACCCATTGTCTTTTCCCGATGCAATCGCCTCATCCTTTGCCGCCTCGGCTTGCCTCATCTTTTCCGCCCTTTGCCGATCCCTTTTGCGCTGGGGCGCTCCCATCAAGTATAAAATGATCGTCAGGGGCAACACGCCATACAGCAGGAAGGTCATGACACCGGCCACAACAGAGGCCTCGGTGATTGACATCATGAGGACGACATAAATCCATGCAATGGCGACGATGTACATAACTAATCTCGATTTCCGATACAACCCGTAACCTTACGCGAAAACAGAGAAACAAGCATGAACATGTTCCCGCCTCCGACTGGCGACGGCGCCAACTGGATGAATCAATTCGTTGATCCGAACCTATGGCAGTCCTGGCTGATCAAGAAGCCGCCCATTGACACCAAACCCCTGACCAACACGGTCAAGGAATTCGGTGCGACGATTGATCCCTCGGCGGTCGTGCAACTACAGAACGATTACATGCAGCAGTTGACGTCGCTCTGGCAGGAGATGCTCGCTTCGAAGGCGCCTACGGTGAAGGACAAGCGGTTTGCTGCGCCGGAATGGCAGACCAATCCTCTTCATGCATTCAACGCAGCCGCCTATCTTCTGAATGCCAGGTTCCTGATGTCGATGGCTGATGCCGTCGAGGCCACTCCGCGCGCCAAGCAGAAAATCCGCTTCGCAGTCCAGCAGATGGTGGACGCGATGTCGCCGGCAAACTTCCTGGTGTCGAATCCGGAGGCGCTGCAGAAGATCATCGATACCAAGGGTGAAAGCCTGACGCGTGGAATCACGCACATGCTGGAAGACATGCACAAGGGGCATATTTCGCAGACGGACGAATCGGCGTTCGAAGTCGGCAGGAATGTTGCCACCACGGAAGGTGCTGTCGTATTCGAGAACGAACTCTTTCAGCTGATCCAGTACAAGCCGCTCACGGCCAAGGTCTACCAGCGTCCGCTGCTGCTGGTGCCGCCTTGCATCAACAAGTACTACATCCTCGACCTGCAACCCGAGAATTCGCTGGTTCGATATGCGGTCGAACAGGGGCATACCGTGTTCCTGGTTTCCTGGTGTAATCCGGACGAGTCCCTTGGCCACGCAACCTGGGACGACTATATCCTCAACGGGGCCGTGAAGGCGATCGAGGTGGTTCAGGAAATATCCGGGCAAGACCAGATCAATGCGCTCGGCTTCTGCGTCGGCGGTACGATCATTTCCAGCGCCCTGGCTTTGCTGTACGGAAGGGGCGAGAACCCGGTTTCGAGCCTGACGCTGCTGACGACGCTGCTCGATTTCTCGGATACCGGCGTCATCGACGTGTACATCGACGAAGCGCAGGTCGCGATGCGCGAGCAGTCCATCGGCAAGGGTGGCTTGATGCCGGGGCGTGACTTTGCGTCGGCCTTTTCCAGCCTGCGGCCGAACGACCTGGTCTGGAACTATGTCAAATCGAATTATCTGAAGGGCGAGGACCCGCCGCCCTTCGACCTGCTGTACTGGAACGCGGACAGCACCAACCTGCCGGGCCCGATGTTCTGCTTCTATTTGCGGAATATGTACCTGGAGAACAATCTGCGGGTGCCGGGCAAGGTGAAGGTCGCCGGGGAGAAGATCGACCTGTCGAAGGTGGACACGCCTGTCTTCGTTTACGCGTCTCGCGAAGATCATATCGTGCCTTGGACTGCCGCCTTTGAATCGATGTCGCTGCTCAACACGAAGAAGCGAAGCCGTAACCGCTTCATCCTGGGGGCATCAGGGCATATTGCCGGTGTGATCAATCCGCCTGCAAAGAAGAAGCGCAGCTACTGGACCAATGACAAGGCGGCCAGTGCGCAGGAGTGGCTCGACGGCGCAAAGGAGCATCCAGGCAGCTGGTGGACGGAATGGGTGGATTTCCTTGCCCCGAACGCCGGCAAACAGGTCGCCGCGCCGCGCAAATACGGCAATGCGAAATTCAAGGAAATCGAGCCCGCGCCGGGCCGGTATGTGAAGGTCAAGGCGGAGTGATTCATCGTGAGCCGGGGTCACGTCTGCCGCGGGTTGCGAGATTCAGGCAATTGGGAGTTGGTGACTGGCTGTTGCTTTTGCAAGAAAACGGAAAAGCAACCCATGGCTTGCCCGTTTGCATTGCAAAACATCTATAAAAAACCTGGTAAAAGTTGCGTAAATCTTTGTTTTCACGCACTATAATGAGTGGAGGAGGGGGGCGAACGCACGTTCGCTTTTTTTACGAATCGGCACAAATGCGTTGCGACGCAATAACTGGAATATTCGATGAATAGTGCAAAAAAGATTTCAGAGCGCTTGATCAAGAAGTATCCGAATCGCCGCCTTTACGATACCCAGACCAGTTCCTACATCACGCTGTCCGATGTGAAGCAACTGGTCCTCGACAACGAGGAATTCACCGTCGTCGACGCAAAGACCGATGAAGACCTCACGCGCAGCATCCTGTTGCAGATCATCCTGGAAGAAGAAGCCAACGGCACGCCGATGTTCTCCAGCAGCGCACTGTCGCAGATCATCCGCTACTACGGGCATGCCATGCAGGGCATGATGGGCTCCTACCTGGAGAAGAACATCCAGGCGTTCATCGACATCCAGAACAAGCTGGCTGAAAGCTCCAAGGGCTTCTACGAAGGTAAACCCTTCAACCAGGAGATGTGGACCCAGTTCATGAATGTCCAGGGGCCGATGATGCAGGGCATGATGAGCAACTACATCGAGCAGAGCAAGAACCTGTTCATGCAGATGCAGGAGCAGATGCAGAACCAGACCAAGAACATGTTCGGCACGTTCCCGTTTACCCCGAACGACAAGAACAAGAAGTAAAATCGTGTCATAACGACAATC
>CBIHRW010000039.1:0-38417 GCA_966212545.1 uncultured Noviherbaspirillum sp. | reverse complement strand
TTCTCCCTTTATTGATTATAGGAATGTCGATCCACGGGCAGAAGAAAGTTACGGAACGTTACACTTTCCGTCAAGCGTGAATGAAAAATGGGAGATCAGGTAGAGAGGGGAATTGGTCCCGCCGACAGGAATCGAACCTGTATCTAGCGCTTAGGAGGCACTCGTTCTATCCATTGAACTACGGCGAGACGCTGGATGGGCTGCGGAAAGCAGGCCAAGGCGAGATTATAGCCGAGACCGCGGCCGGAAATGCTTCGATGTGCCGGGCAGCCGGTACAATGCGTGCTTCTTTTTCGTTTTTGCCTGTCCGGGCCGACCGGGCATCCGGCTCCTTGTGTACCTATGGCTGTCATCTCCCTCACCAATGCCCAGCTCGCGTTCGGGCATGCCGCGCTCCTCGACCACGCGGAATTTTCTCTCGAAGCCGGCGAGCGCATAGGCTTGATCGGCCGTAACGGTACGGGCAAGTCATCCCTCCTGAAGATCATTGCCGGCACGTCCAGGCTGGATGATGGCCTGCTGGTGATGCAGCAGGGGTTGAAGATCGCCTACGTCGAACAGGAGCCGCAGTTCGTGCCGGAATCGACCGTCTTCGACGCCGTGGCGACCGGCATGGGCGAGACGCAGCGGCTCCTCGACGAGTACAACGAACTTACCGCGCGCCTCGGCGGGCACGAGGACGATGCGCTGATGGACCGCCTGCATACGGTCCAGGCGAAACTCGACGCGGCGGATGCCTGGAACCTCGGCAACCGCGTGGAAACGATTCTCGCGCGCCTGAATCTGGACAAGGATGCAGTCATTGCGACGCTCTCCGGCGGCACGCAAAAGCGGGTCGCACTTGCCCGTGCGCTTGTCGGCGCACCTGACGTGCTGCTGCTGGATGAGCCGACCAACCACCTCGATTTCAATTCGATCGTCTGGCTGGAAGCACTGCTGCGCGAATTCAA
Organism: uncultured Noviherbaspirillum sp.; assembly: GCA_966212545.1. Lineage (GTDB taxonomy): Bacteria > Pseudomonadota > Gammaproteobacteria > Burkholderiales > Burkholderiaceae_D > Noviherbaspirillum. The sequence continues at coordinate 37,467 of CBIHRW010000039.1, read as the reverse complement.
GGGCAGCATCCTGTTCATCACCCACGACCGCTCCTTCCTCGACAACGTCGCAACGCGCATCGTGGAGTTGGACCGAGGACGCCTGCTGTCCTTTCCCGGCAACTTCAGCACCTACCAGGCGCGCAAGGTCGAGCTGCTTGAGATCGAGGCGGTTGAGAACGCCAAGTTTGACAAGTTCCTCGCGCAGGAAGAAGTGTGGATACGCAAGGGCGTGGAAGCCCGCCGTACACGCAACGAGGGCCGCGTCCGCCGCCTCGAGGAGTTGCGCCTCAAGCGCACCGCCCGGCGTGATCAGCAAGGGCAGGCCAGGCTCGACGTCGCGGAAGGTGAGCGCTCTGGAAAGATCGTGGCCGAATTGGCCGGGGTCCACAAGCAATACGGCGACAAGACCATCGTTCGCGATTTCACCGCGACCATCCTGCGCGGTGACAAGGTTGGCCTCATCGGTCCCAATGGCGCCGGCAAAACGACCTTGCTCAAGCTCATTCTCGGCGAGGAAACGCCGGATACCGGAACAGTGAAGCAGGGCACGCGTCTGCAGGTCGCCTACTTTGACCAGATGCGCGCGCAGCTGAATGAAGAGGCGAGTCTGGCCGACACCATCTCGCCAGGCAGCGACTGGGTGGAGATCAATGGCCAGCGCAAGCATGTGATGAGTTACCTGGGTGACTTCCTGTTCGCTCCCGAGCGTGCCCGTTCCCCCGTGAAGTCGCTGTCCGGCGGCGAGCGCAATCGCCTGCTGCTGGCGCGCCTGTTCGCCCGGCCGGCGAACGTGCTGGTGCTGGACGAGCCGACCAACGACCTCGACATCGATACCCTCGAGCTGCTCGAAGAACTGCTCGAGGATTACAGCGGCACGGTATTCCTCGTCAGCCACGACCGCATGTTCCTTGACAATGTGGTCACGCAGGTCATCGTCGCGGAAGGCGGCGGCCAATGGCGCGAGTATGTCGGTGGCTATACCGACTGGGAGCGAGTACGCGCGGCTACCCAGCCGAGTGCTCCTGCCAAACCGACTGCGAAGCAGGAAAGCAAACCGATCGAGAAACCGGGGTCGCCTGCATCCCAGAAGACAAAAAAGCTGAGCTACAAGGAGCAGCGCGAACTCGAGACGCTCCCCGGTCTCATCGCCGACCTCGAAGCGGAACAGAAGCGGATTTCGGAGCAACTGGCCGATCCGGAGCTGTACCGGGCCCGTCCGGACGACGTGCAAAAGCTCAATGCACGCTTCGCGGAAATCGATGAACTGCTGATGGAAAGCCTCGAGAAGTGGGAAGCGATCGAGGCGAAGGCAAAAGGTTGACCGGAAATCAGTTCATTCGCCTGCTGGCTTCGCGCAATTCCGGCAGCTTGCTGCGCAGCACCTCAGCATCCGCCGCATAGGGGCGTTCAGCGAGGTAGGCTTCAAGATCCGCGAGCGCCGCTTGCGGGCATTCCAGGTTTGCATATGCCAGGCCGCGGTCACGCCGTTCTGTGATCTCTTCCGGCAACAGGATCAGCAGCCTTTGCTGCACGCCGAGTACCCGTTGCCAGCGCATGTGCTCGACGAACAAGGCCTTCAGGTTGCGCAGCATCCGGACCAGGATTTCCCTCGGATGCGCCGCGTGCAGATAATAGGACAGCGGTATCGCGCCCGGATAGCTGTGCTGCTCGAAATAGGGCTCCAGCCGCTCCTCCAGCTCCTCCCGCGACAGGCTGACGCCATTGAACGGATCCAGCACGATGTCGCCCGACTGGATCGACAGTTTCATCAGGAAATGTCCCGGGAAGGAAATGCCCTTCACGTCCAGCCCGATCTGCTGCGCCAGCTCCATGTACAGCACGGCGAGCGAAATCGGAATGCCGCGCCGGGTGCTGATCACGCGGTGCAGGTAGCTGTTATCAGGATCGTAATAATCGTTCACGTTCCCGGCAAAGCCGAGTTCGCGGTAGAAGAAGTGGTTCAGCATGCGCAGCTTCTGCACGCTGGAGGCATCAGGCGCCAGTCGCCGCTGCAGGCGGGCTGCCAGCATGTCGACCTCCGCCTGGGTGGCCGCGAGATCGAGCTGCGGATCGACGTCCTGTGCGATGGCCAGTGCCGCCTCGAAGAGTGGAATAGACTCGTCCTCCTGCACCAGCGACGCAAAGTAATCGAGGGATTTGATCACCATACAATGACCATCATAAACCATGCGCCGCCCAATAAAAGGGCGAGGCGGCAAAGCAGGGGGGAAATTTGATCGACCCGAAGCGCCTCAAAGCGAGACCCGCTTGAAGTCGCGGAAGCGGAAACCCATGGCCATCAAGGCACCGAAATAGCTTGCTCCGCAGGCAAGCATCACCAGGGCAAGAGCGCCGACCCGCTGAAATGGCCGGTCCTGCATCGCAATCCAGTCGAAATTGCTCGCGGTCCACATCGCCACGCCCGCCAGCAGGAACAGTGCACCTGTAAGTTTCATCAGGAACAGCCTCCAGCCCGGCAATGCCTCGTAGATTCCCTTGCGCCGCAGGCCCCAATAGAGGAAAGCGGCATTGAGGCAGGCGCCGACGCCGACCGACAGCGCCAGCCCGGCGTGCTGAATCCAGGGCACGAACAGCAGGTTCATCAACTGCGTCGCGATCAGCACGCCGATGCCGATCTTGACCGGGGTGCGGATGTCCTGCTTCGCATAGAAACCCGGAGCCAGGATCTTCACAACGATCAGCCCGATCAGGCCAACACCGTATGCAATCAGTGCCCGTCCGGTCATCTTTACGGATTCTGCATCGAACTTGCCGTAATGAAAAAGCGTCGTTGTCAGCGGTTCTGACAGAGTCAGCAGGCCGACTGCCGAAGGCAGGGCCAGCAGGAAAGTCAGCCGCAATCCCCAGTCGAGCAAGGAGGAATATTCTTCATGGTTTGCATCGGCATGCGCCTTTGACAGGCTCGGCAGGAGGATCGTACCGAGCGCGACGCCAAGCAGGGCGGTCGGGAATTCCATCAGGCGGTCTGCATACGACAGCCACGACACACTGCCGTTTTCCAAGCGGGAAGCGATGTTGGTATTGATGATGACGCTGATCTGCGCGACCGATACCGCCAGGATGGCAGGCACCATCTGTTTCAATACGCGCCTGACGCCTGAGTCGCCGAGGGTGGCCTTCAGGTTGATTCTGATCCGGGGCAGCATGCCGATTTTGCGCAGCGCAGGAATCTGGATGGCCACTTGCAGGACGCCGCCGACCACCACTGCCAGCGCCAGTGCATAGACCGGCTGCTCCATGTGGGGGGCGACCAGCAGCGAGGCAGCGATGAAAGCGAGATTGAGCAGCACCGGAGTGAAAGCCGGAATCCGGAACTGGCGCCAGGTGTTGAGGATCCCGCCGGCGAGCGCGACGAAGGCCATGAAACCGATGTACGGGAACATGATCCGCGTCATGATCACCGCGCTCGAAAAGGCTTCCGGATCGGCTTTCAAGCCGGTGGCAATCAAGTAAACAATGATCGGGGCACCGGCGATGCCCAGCAGGCAGGTCAGCACAAGGGCCCAGACCAGCACGGTGGCGACATGGTCGACAAGGTCTTTCGTCGCCGCCTCGCCCTTCTGGTTCTTGTACTCGGCCAGGATGGGGACGAATGCCTGTGAAAACGCGCCTTCGGCGAACAGCCGGCGCAGCAGGTTGGGGATGCGGAAGGCAACGAAGAATGCGTCGGTATAGGCGGAGGCGCCGAAGGCGCGGGCGATCAGAAGCTCGCGAATCAGGCCGGTCACCCGCGACAGCATGGTCATGCCGGAGACGGTTGCCAGCGTTTTGTGAAGTTTCATGGGGCGCAATTATAGCCGTTCGCCATGCTCGGTTCGGTCGCGACCGACGTGGGTTTGCGGCGCCACAGGGCGTGCATCCTGGGGATTTCAGCTGGAAATGCGTCAAGCGGCTGAATCCATTGCCCATTTCCCAAAAAAACGCTATAATCCGCAGCTTTACTGAATTTCGTATCGCATTCCGCGAACGCAGCCCGATTTCGATTTAGGAAACATTCATGGCAAATACCGCACAAGCGCGCAAACGTGCTCGTCAAGCAGTCAAGCAAAACGCTCACAACTCCAGCCAGCGTTCCACGCTGCGTACGGCAATCAAGGCCGTCCGCAAGGCGATCGAAGCAGGCGACAAGGCTGCTGCAGCGCAAGTTTTCCAGTCTTCCGTTTCGACGATCGACCGTATCGCCGACAAGAAGATCATCCACAAGAACAAGGCCGCTCGCCACAAGAGCCGCCTGGCAGCAGCCCTGAAGGCGCTCGCAGCCTAATTGGATGCCTCCCTGCTGCATAGTGCAGCGGGTTAGTCGGTCAATAAAAACCCGCGCAGCATGTGCTTCGCGGGTTTTTGTCGTTACTTTCGATGCGTCCGGGGCATCGTTTGTGGATCATGCGTCCGGCATTGCCGCCGCATGGACATTCAAGGTTAGGCGTTATCGAGGCAGGCCTTCGATCTGCATGCCGGGCTTGATGTTCTTCTGCCGGAACCACCCCTGGTTCATTTCGAGTGCATAGCGAATCGGCTTTTTCGCGCAATGCGAATCCGTCGTTTGTGGCTGCATGTCCTCGATGTTGACGATTTTGCCATCGTCGTCGATGAAGGCGACGGACAGCGGAATATAGGTATTTTTCATCCACATGCAAACGGATGCCGGTGCGCCGAAGAGGAACACCATGCCTTCATTCGCTCCCAGCTTTTCCCTGTACATCAGTCCTTGCTGACGCTCCGCTTCGCTCGCAGCCACTTCCGCGCGGATCACGTGCATCCCCGCGGTCAATGAGACGACCGGGAATCGAGTCGCTTGCTGGGCATTTGCCGTTGAGCCGGAAGCCAGGGCGAGCAGGGCAAGGGAGATGGCGGTCAGGGAGCGGGCAGTCATATGAAGCGGGATCGAGTGGATCGGGAGGCAAAGCTTATCGTACAAAAAACAAGAAAGGCAGGACAGGCCTGCCTTTTTTGCAAAACGTGATGTCAATTACTTCGTGGCAGCAGCTTTCTTTGCCTTCTTGGACTTCTTCTTGGCTGCCTTGGCCTTGGGAGCCGCGGCGTCAGCAGATGCCGCCGGTGCAGCTGCGGGAGCAGCCGGCGTTGCCGGGGCAGCAGCATGGCCGGCAGCGAAGGAAGTGGAGGCGAACAAACCGGCAACGAGAGCAGCGATCAGTTTCTTCATTTTTTATCCTTGATATAAGTGAGGTGTGATCCACAGTGATCCGCGTGAGTGAACGTTGATTTCTGTGAATCAATGTCAATAACGGAAGGCAACAGCATCGGTTGACAGGTAACGGACGGAATAATGATTATCCATGACACGTAAATGGCTTCTTTGCCACCGCACTTCGAATCGAATTCTTGGAAAATTATCGGGCTGTCAATATTGTTGTTATGATCCACACTCTTGTGCGGCACATTACCGGCCACGACAACCCACGCTCCCCTCGATGAATCTCCGCCGCGTCATCCCGCTGCTTGCCCTGCTGTCGACCGCCGCTTCAGCGATCGCCGTTCCATATATCCCGAAGTCCGATGCACAAGTGCTCGAGCGCCTGCCGTTCAAGCCGAGCGATCCGGTTGCCCGCGAACTGTCGCAACTCCGTGCGGCGCTACGGCGCGACCCGCGCAACTTGGAGGCAGCGGTCGCGCTCGCAGGACGTTACTACGGGATGGTTGGGGAAGAAGGGGATCCTCGCTATCTCGGCTACGCGCAGGCTGCCTTGGCGCCATGGTGGGGCATGCTTTCTCCGCCGGTCGAGGTGCAGGTGCTGCGGGCCAGCCTGCGCCAGTTCCGGCACGACTTCGCCGGTGCCGTCGATGACCTCAGCCAGGTGCTGGAGCGCGACCCTCGACATGTCAGGGCCCTGGCATTGCGTGCGATTATCCACATCGTCCAGGCGCGATACGGTCAGGCGCGAACGGACTGCCAGGCACTGGCGCAAGTCGGTAACGCACTGATCGGCCTTGGATGCGAAGCGATGGTCGACGGACTGACAGGAAAAGCCGTACCAGCCTACGCAGCCTTGAATGCTGCGGTATCGAAGGCCAGCGATGTCGCCCCGGCCGATATGCTGTGGCTCCAGATCCGTCTTGCCGAGCTGGCCCAGCGTCAGGGGCGTGACGACGTGGCCGAGTCGCACTTCAAGAAGGCCCTCGCGCTCGGCATCGCCGACACGTTCCTGCTGGCCGCGTATGCTGACATGCTGCTCGACCAGAAACGTCATGCCGATGTCGCCGCCTTGTTGAAGGATAAGTCGCGCTCCGACGTATTGCTCCTGCGGTTGATGTTTGCCGAGCGAGGCCTCGGCTTGCCGTCCGCAAAGGAGCGCGAATCGGAACTCGCCGCGCGTTATGCCGCCGCCCAGATGCGGGGAGAAAAGGTCCACCAGCAAGAGGAAGCCCGCTTCGAGCTCCAGGTCTATAACAATGCGGCGAAGGCGCTGGCTCTCGCCCAGGAAAACTGGCAGGCGCAACGGGAACCGCGCGATGCCCGCATTTTCCTTGAGGCGGCGATCGCCATGAAGGATGACGCGACCGCGCAGCCCGTGCTGCAATGGCTGGAAGAAAGCGGCATCGAAGACCGGTCCCTGACCGCCCTCGCGCAACGTCTGAAAGGACTGCGCAAATGACGCTGCGTCTACTCCTGGCGGCCGCGTCGCTTCTATTTGCATTGCCAGCCATAGCCCACAAGCCGAGCGATAGTTACCTGTCGCTGGCCGTGCGTGGTGCTGCGGTCAACGGCCAATGGGATATCGCACTGCGTGATCTTGATTACGCCATTGGGCTCGACGCTAACGGCGACGCTGAAATCACGTGGGGAGAAGTGCGGGCCAGGCATGCCGACATTGCGGCCTACGCAATCTCGCGCCTGGCGCTGTCGATGGACGGCGTTGCATGCCCGTCCCGGGTCTCGGAGCATCTGATCGACGACCATACCGACGGGGCATATGCGGTCTTGCGGTTCCAGGCGGAGTGTGCGAAGGCAAGCGACGTCCTCCAGGTCCGCTACAGCCTGTTTTTCGACCTCGATCCGCAACACAAGGGCTTGCTACGCCTTGAATACGAAGGTGCGTCCGCCGCTGCCATCTTCGGCCCGGAAAAGGCCAGCCAGTCCTTCAGCCTCGTCAAGCCGAACAAGCTGACGCAATTCATCGATTATTTCGTCGAAGGCGTCTGGCATATCTGGATCGGCTTCGACCATATTCTTTTCCTGCTCGCGCTGTTACTGCCGGCGGTAACTCTGCGAAGCCGGCATGCGTGGCAGCCGGTCCGTGCGTTCCGGCCTGCATTCATGAACGTACTCAAGATTGTCACGGCGTTCACCGTGGCGCATTCGATCACGCTCTCGCTGGCAACTCTGGGCATAGTCGACCTGCCGTCGCGCCTCGTCGAGTCGGTGATCGCTGCATCCGTGGTCGTCGCGGCGCTGAACAATGTGTTCCCCTTATTCAGCGAACGTCGCTGGGTGATGGCATTTGCGTTCGGACTGGTTCATGGTTTCGGATTTGCCAGTGTCCTCGCTGACCTCGGCTTGCCGTCCGACGCGCTGGTGCTTGCGCTCGTTGGTTTTAATCTCGGTGTGGAAGCGGGACAGCTTGCCATCGTCGCGGCATTCCTGCCGTTCGCATTCGCCCTACGGCATACCAGCTTCTATCGCCGCGTCATTCTGCTGGGCGGCTCACTGCTGATTGCGCTCATTGCGTCGGCGTGGTTCGTCGAACGCGCTTTCGAACTCGACATCCTGCCGTTCTAACCCAGCTCAGACGCAGGCACTTCACGCGACTCGCCCGGCCATACCGGATGGGTCGCTAATGAAAATGGTCCGATCGCAATCCTGACCAGGCGCAGCGTTGGCAGTCCGACGGCGGCCGTCATCCTGCGCACCTGCCTGTTTTTCCCTTCTGAAATGGTAAGGGCCAACCAACTGGTCGGCTTGTTCGCGCGCTGACGTATTGGCGGATCGCGTTCCCACAGCCAGTCCGGCGCTTCGATCTCGCTAGCCGTGCAGGGTTGCGTCACGAAATCGCCGAGGTCAAGCGGGCCACGCAAGTGTTCAAGGATTGCTGCGTCCGGCACGCCCTCCACCTGTACGATGTATGTCTTCGGCTGTTTGCTGTCCGGGTGGCTGATTCGATGCTGCAACTTCCCATCGTCCGTCAGCAGGAGCAGGCCTTCACTATCCGCATCGAGTCTCCCTGCAGGGTAGACGTTCGGGATATCGACATAGTCGGCCAGGGTCTGCCGCGTCGGATGTGGAGAGAACTGGCACATGACCTGGAACGGTTTGTTAAACAGAAAGAGCGCCATGCAGTTTTGCAGAAAGGTAAGCGTGGTCAAGGAGGGCGTATTTTACGCTTTGAATGTGCAGGAATTTGGAGCTAATCTGGTAAGCGTCATAGCAGGACCCTCCCTTCGTATACCGAAATCCGTGCCCGCTGCAGCGGACGCGGGTTGGCGTTTTTGCACGAATGTTGACGGAAGTAAAAACTATGGCATCCAGTAAAATAGTAGTGCATAATACGAAATGTGGTCTTATGTCTTATATAAGACCGATGCTTCGCTTTAAAACAAAAATTTAAAGTCAGGAGAGCGGTCTTTCCTTTTCCTCCCCAACCCCGGAGCCTACGATGTATCAACATATCAAAGTGCCTGCCGACGGCAAAAAAATCACAGTCAATGCCGATTTCTCCCTGAATGTTCCCGACAATCCGATCATTCCCTACCTGGAAGGCGACGGCACTGGCGTGGACATCACCCCGGTCATGATCAAGGTGGTTGATGCGGCTGTTGCCAAGGCATACGGCGGCAAGCGCAAGATCAGCTGGATGGAAATCTTCGCAGGTGAAAAGTCGACCAAGGTCTATGGCCCGGACGTGTGGCTGCCGGAAGAGACCTTGGGTGCACTGAAGGACTTTGTTGTTTCGATCAAGGGCCCGCTCACGACTCCGGTCGGCGGCGGCATCCGTTCGCTGAACGTCGCACTGCGCCAGGAACTCGACCTGTACGTCTGCTTGCGCCCGGTGCGTTACTTCAAGGGCGTGCCTTCGCCGGTGCGTGAGCCGGAAAAGACCGACATGGTCATCTTCCGCGAAAACTCCGAAGACATCTACGCCGGCATCGAGTGGGCGGAAGGTTCGGACGGTGCCAAGAAGGTCATCGATTTCCTGATCAAGGAAATGGGCGTCAAGAAGATCCGCTTCCCGGGCTCGTCCGGCATCGGCGTCAAGCCGGTTTCGCGCGAAGGCACCGAGCGCTTGGTGCGCAAGGCGATCCAGTATGCGATCGACAACGACAAGCCGTCCGTGACCCTGGTCCACAAGGGCAACATCATGAAGTACACCGAAGGCGGCTTCCGCGATTGGGGCTATGCGCTGGCACAGCGCGAGTTCGGCGCCGAGCTGATCGACGGCGGCCCGTGGTGCAAATTCAAGAATCCGAAGACCGGCAAGGAAATCACGATCAAGGATTCGATCGCCGACGCCTTCCTGCAGCAGATCCTGCTGCGTCCGGCCGAGTACAGCGTGATCGCCACGCTGAACCTGAACGGCGACTACATCTCTGACGCGCTGGCAGCGCAGGTCGGCGGCATCGGCATCGCTCCCGGCGCCAACCTGTCCGACTCCGTCGCGATGTTCGAAGCCACCCACGGCACCGCACCAAAGTACGCCGGTAAGGACTATGTGAACCCGGGTTCGCTGATCCTGTCCGCTGAAATGATGCTGCGCCACATGGGCTGGGTTGAAGCTGCCGACCTCATCATCTCCTCGATGGAGAAGTCGATCGCCTCCAAGAAGGTGACCTACGACTTCGCCCGCCTGATGGACGGCGCGACGCAAGTGTCGTGCTCCGGCTTCGGGGAAGTGATGATCTCGAATATGTAATTCGAGCGTAGCAGGAGAAAAAAGGTCGGACTGTGTCCGGCCTTTTTTATTTCCGATTGCGGTCCTGAGTACGCCGCATCAGGATCTGGCCTGTTTGCCAAGTGAGAACTTGTCCCCGAGGCGAGTCGGTCCGCTTCATTCTGCATCGCCTTGCACTGTTGTGGCCTCGAATTGCCGGCAAGCAAACGTGCCGGAAATTTTTACACATCGCACTCGCTGTTTGCCGTTGGTCACGTAACTCATTGTTTTAATTGAAGGTATTTCCGTGGCACACATGTTGCTCAAAGAGCGCCGAAGGATTTTGCATTCGCCTTCTTCAACCACTTTCAATAAAACTTTAAGGAACAAGAGATGAAAGTATCCAAGCTCTTCTCGGCTCTGGCTGCAGGTGTTCTGGCATTCGCCGCATCATCGGCAAGCGCAACGATTGTGACCGTGTTCGATGATTTCGATGGCGGCCTGATCAACTTCAACAACACCGTCGCTGCTGCTGGGGGTACGGCAACCCACGACAACTGGAATAACCTGCCGTCCGGCACGTCGATCGTTCGCCCCGACTATACCGTCACCCAGAACGACGGCAGCTTCATGAACCCGTCGGTGTACACGCTGTGGAATTCCTCCCCGACGCGTACGACCAGCGGCGACGTGGTTAGCATCGACCCGTATGGCCCGAGCCGCGGCGTTGGCGCGCGTAACAGCGGCGTAACGTTGACTTTCAGCACCACTATCAACGCCATCGGCTTTGAAGTGGGTGACTGGACTACTTGCTGCCAACCTTCGGACATCTACATTTCGTTCGACAACGGCACGCCGATTCTGGTTGGCGCTTCCACAATCTTCGCCGACGGCTTCCTGACCAACAACGGCGCAGGCGTGTTCGTTGCTGCTTTCGACGATACCGGTGACTTTACGACCGTTCAGTTCTGGGGTGACGGCTTCGGCGAAGTGCTGAACTTCGGTGGTACCGTCCACTACGCGCTGCTCGACCAGGGCAGCCTGCCGCCGACCGGCGTTCCGGAGCCGGCCTCCCTGGCGCTGCTCGGCCTGGGTCTGCTCGGCGTTCGCGCGAGCCGCCGCAATCGCAAGGCCTAAGTAAATCTGCTGAATGAAAAGCCGAGCCAGATGGCTCGGCTTTTTTGTTTCGTGCGGAGGCCGTCTGCTATCCGACCTGGCACGAATTCGCTGCTGTGAATAGCACCTACTTGATCTGCGTCTGCTCGAGCGCGAAGCGAATCAGGTCAGCCTGTCCCTCGATGCCGAGCTTGCGTTTGATATTGAGCCGGTGGGTCTCGACCGTACGCACGCTGAGATTCATTTCACGTGCAATATGCTTGTTCGACTTGCCAGTCGCGATGCATTGCAGGACCTCGCGTTCCCGCGGCGTCAGCAGCATTGCAGGAGGCATTGGTCGGGTTAGTTGTTTTGCAAGGCCGGCGCTGTAGTAGATGCCACCGGACATCACAGTATCGATGGCGGTAATGATGTCGATCGCGGGGGCATCCTTCAATACGTAGCCGCGCGCACCAGCCTGGATCGCTTGCATCACATATTCTGCCTTGTCATGCATACTCAGCATGAGTACGGCAATCTCTGGAAACAAGGTGTTGAAACGGCCGGTCAACTCGATGCCGTTCATGCCGCCGGATAGATTGATATCCATTAGCACCAGGTCGATGTTCTGCTTGCCGGCCTGCTCAAGCGCTTCGGTCGCGCTCCCGGCCTCGGCAACAACGGCGAAATGCGGAATGGTCTCGAGCCGCGCTCGCAATCCGTCGCGCACGAGCGGGTGATCGTCGACGAGGAGAATATGAACAAAGGGCAGGGTAAGCATATCAGGACCTGGGTAGGATTGCGGTAACTTGCGTGCCATCGGTGGACGAGACCAGTTCGAGTTTGCCGCCGATGGCATTGACACGTTCATGCATGTTGCGCAGGCCGATGCCGCGCTTCGGATGCTGTGCGATACCGGCAACGTCGAAGCCGATGCCATTGTCCGAGACGACCAGCCGCACGCTCGTCTTGTCGCCTTGCAGGTGCAGGTTCACGTGCGATGCGCTGGCGTGGCGCTTGATGTTGGTAAGTGTTTCCTGGGCAATCCTGAACAATACGGTATTCGCCACGTCGCTTAGCCCGTCGACTGTTCCATTCACGTCGAACTCGGTAGCGAGGCCGGTATTCTCGCTGAACTCACTCGTCAAATGATCCAATGCTGCTGCGAGACCCAGGTCGTCGAGCAGGGCAGGGCGGAGGTCGTGCGAGATGCGGCGTACTTCGCCAAGCACATCATTGAGCTGGTTCGCCGCGCGATCGAATGAGGCGCGTGCGGCCTCAGGCTTGCTTGATTGGGCTGCAAGTTTGGCAATTCCCGATTCGACCTGCAGCTTGATCGAGACCAGCCACTGGCTGATGCCATCGTGCAAATCCCGCGAGAGGCGGGCACGCTCTTCTTCTTGCGAGCGCACAACGCGCTGCGCGAGGACACGGAGTTTTGCGTCGGCGACGCGGTACTCACTAATGTTAAGGGCGAGTCCCGACAGGGCAATCACGAGGACGCTTGCGATCGCAATACCTGCAATCCAAAGCATGGTGTTACGGATATTTCCTGAGATTTGCGTGTCTATCTTCGCGAGCGCGGCATCGACGTCGTCGAGGTAGATACCAGTGCCGAGCATCCAGCCCCACCTGTCCACTTTGACAACGTAGCCGAGCTTGGGCGCCACCTTGCCGGTAGACGGCTTCTCCCACAGGTAGCGGACATGTCCGCCGCCGGCTTTGGCTTGGGCGATGAGGCGCTGGATGGTCGGGCTGCCGCTTGTGTCCCGCAGTTCCCAAAGGTCGCGGCCGACGAGTTGCGGCTGACGCGGGTGCATCAGGTTCCAGCCTTCGAGGTTGTAAAGAAAGAAATAGCCGTCGTCACCATAGTCGAGCTTGGCCAGAATGGCCTTCGCTTCGTTCTTGGCGGCTTCGTCGTCGCGGCCGGAATCGACGAGATGGGCGATCGAACGCTCTGCGAGCGCTACGTAGTGCTTGAGCTCGGCTTCCTTGCTGGCGAGGTATGCCGCCTCGACAGATGCACGTTGCTGTTGCGCCAGAATGGTTGCCTGGTAGCGTACTGCAAGTGCAATGGCGATCAGCGCCACGATGAGCGGCGCGATTGCAAGGACGATGATCTTTTGGCGGAGCTTCATTGGACGTTACTTTACAGCCATTTATGCCACAGACGCTTACGAGGTTTTACGGAAACTGGCAATGTATCGCAAGTACAAGCTGCATGGGGCGTGTAAATAACGCTTGTCGGGGAGTGGAAAAGAATGAGTAAAAAAGGGCGAAAAAAAACCCCGCTTTGCGGGGTTTTCGGTGCTCTTGCCAATCGCTGTGATTACGCGCCTTGGATATTGGAAGCTTGCTTGCCTTTGGGGCCTTGCGTGACTTCGAACGAAACCTTCTGACCTTCTTTCAGGGTCTTGAAGCCGTTCATCTGGATTGCGGAAAAGTGGGCGAACAAATCTTCACCGCCGTCATCCGGAGTGATGAATCCGAAGCCTTTCGAATCGTTGAACCACTTGACGGTACCTGTTGCCATAAAAGCGTCTTTCATTAATGACTAATCACACGAGCCGTAAAAGCAAGAAGCCTCGCGACACGCTGCCCCCTCTTTATAACTTGCTCACTTCTGTATTGACAATAGCATAACGCCTATGTTGTCAATCGATACCATTGTTCCTTCAAAAATTATAAAAGTCAAGGCAGTGTCAAGGTGTTTTTTGACATATTACAAGGATTTTGCACATGAATACGCCTTGATTTCACGCTTTTCAGCATCATCTGCGCTTTACGTCGAAACGGCGTAATATCAATATACAGATGGAATATCCATTTCTTTCGCGACTAGCGACAGGTTGAACGCTTTAGAATAGACGAATGGCAACTCAGCACGATAACGGTACGGTACTTGCTAGGCAGGAGCAGAAGCTCAAGCCGCCGCCCATGTACCAGGTCCTGCTATTAAACGATGACTACACGCCGATGGAGTTTGTCGTAGCGATCATTCAAGAGTACTTCAACAAGGATCGGGAGACCGCGACGCAGATCATGCTCAAGGTGCACCGTGACGGTAAAGGTATGTGTGGCGTCTATCCAAAAGACATAGCGTCCACTAAAGTAGAATTAGTTTTAACCCACGCTCGAAAGGCAGGACATCCCCTGCAATGCGTGATGGAGGAAGCATGATTGCGCAGGAACTCGAAGTAAGTTTGCACATGGCGTTCGTCGAGGCTCGACAGGCTCGCCATGAGTTCATCACAGTGGAGCACTTGCTGCTAGCGTTGCTCGACAATCCGTCGGCAGCCGAAGTGCTGCGTGCATGCGCAGTCAATATAGAAGATTTGCGCAAGACGCTGACCAATTTCATTAACGACAACACACCGACCGTGCCGGGCACGAGCGAAGTGGACACGCAGCCGACCCTCGGCTTCCAGCGCGTGATCCAGCGTGCGATCATGCACGTGCAGTCGGCGTCCAACGGCAAGAAGGAAGTGACCGGCGCCAACGTGCTGGTGGCAATCTTCGGTGAAAAAGATTCCCACGCCGTGTATTACTTGCACCAGCAAGGCGTGACGCGTCTCGACGTGGTGAATTTCATTTCCCACGGCGTGCGCAAGGACCAGCAGGCCGATCCGCAGAAGTCGCCGGAAGGCGCGGAGGATGCACAGGCCGAAGGCCAGCAGAAGGAGAGCCCGCTTGATCAGTTCACCCAGAACCTGAACAAGCTGGCCGCCGAAGGCAAGATCGATCCGCTGATCGGCCGCGAGTCCGAAGTGGAACGTGTCATCCAGACGCTGTGCCGCCGCCGCAAGAACAACCCGCTGCTGGTGGGCGAAGCAGGTGTTGGCAAGACTGCAATTGCGGAAGGCCTTGCATGGCGTGTCACTCAAGGTGATGTGCCGGAAGTGCTGCAGAACGCTGTCGTGTATTCGCTCGACATGGGTGCGCTGCTGGCCGGGACCAAGTATCGCGGCGATTTCGAGCAGCGCCTGAAGGCGGTGTTGAAGCAATTGCGCGACAACCCGCACGGCATCCTGTTCATCGACGAGATCCACACGATCATCGGCGCGGGTTCCGCATCGGGCGGCACGCTGGATGCGTCCAACCTGCTGAAGCCCGCTCTGTCGAGCGGTCAGCTGAAGTGCATCGGTGCAACGACCTACACGGAATTCCGCGGCGTGTTCGAGAAGGACCATGCGCTGTCCCGTCGTTTCCAGAAGATCGACGTGACCGAGCCGACCGTCGAGCAGACCGTGCAGATCCTGCGTGGCCTGAAGTCGCGCTTCGAGGAGCATCATGGCGTGAAGTATTCCGCTTCCGCACTGACCTCCGCCGCAGAACTGGCCGCACGCTTCATCAACGACCGCCATTTGCCTGACAAGGCGATCGACGTGATCGACGAAGCGGGCGCGGCGCAGCGCATCCTGCCGAAGTCGAAGCAGAAGAAGACCATCGGCAAGTCCGAGATCGAGGACATCATCTCGAAGATCGCGCGGATTCCTCCGCAGACGGTCAACCAGGACGACCGCACCAAGCTGCAGACGATCGAGCGCGACCTGAAGAACGTCGTGTTCGGTCAGGATCCGGCGATCGAAGCGCTGGGTTCCGCGATCAAGATGGCGCGTGCCGGCTTGGGCAAGATGGACAAGCCGATCGGCTCCTTCCTGTTCTCCGGACCGACCGGTGTCGGCAAGACCGAAGTGGCGAAGCAACTGGCCTTCATCCTCGGCATCGAGCTGATCCGCTTCGACATGTCCGAGTACATGGAGCGCCATGCGGTGTCCCGCCTGATCGGTGCACCTCCGGGTTATGTCGGTTTCGACCAGGGCGGCCTGCTGACCGAGGCGATCACCAAGAAGCCGCATGCGGTGCTGCTGCTCGACGAAATCGAGAAGGCGCATCCGGATATCTTCAATATCCTGCTGCAGGTGATGGACCACGGCACGCTGACCGACAACAACGGCCGCAAGGCGGACTTCCGCAACGTGATCATCGTCATGACCACGAATGCGGGCGCGGAAAGCCTGCAGAAGCGGACGATCGGCTTCACCGAGAAGAAGGAATCGGGCGACGAGATGGCGGACATCAAGCGCATGTTTACGCCGGAGTTCCGCAATCGTCTCGACGGCATCATCAGCTTCAAGGCGCTCGACGAGGAGATCATCCTGCGCGTGGTGGACAAGTTCCTCATGCAGCTGGAAGAGCAACTCCACGAGAAGAAGGTGGAAGCCATTTTCACCGAGAACCTGCGCAAGTTCCTTGGCCGGAAGGGCTTCGACCCGCTCATGGGCGCGCGTCCGATGTCCCGCCTGATCCAGGACATGATCCGCAAGGCGCTGGCAGACGAACTGCTGTTCGGCCGCCTCGTCTCCGGTGGCAAGGTGACGGTGGATCTCGACGCGAACGAGCAGATCAAGCTCGACTTCGCCGAGAACGATGCGCCGCCGCCGTCCGCGCCGGAAGAGACGCTGGAAGTCGAATAAGCGTTCTGGTCGCTAAATTAAAAAGCCCGGGCCCATGCAAATGGGGCCGGGCTTTTTGTTTGGATGATGATTACTGTGCCGGATTGGTGATTTCGCGATGGATGGCGTTGATGCCCTCGATGACTTGTTCCGGCAAGCGCACAGACAGCGCATCGATGTTTTCTTGAAGTTGCGCCATAGTGGTGGCGCCAATGATGGTGGATGCCACGAACCAGCGTGAATAGCACCACGCCAACGCCATTTGCGTAGGTGTCATGCCGTTCGAACGGGCAAGGACGGCGTAGCGCCTGGCGGCTTCCAAGGTCGAGGGGCGCAGGTAGCGCGGGCTCCAGTTCGGCGGGAAGATGGTCAGGCGTCCGTGGGCTTTCGGATTGTCGAGGTACTTTGCGGTCAACTGGCCAAAGGCGAGCGGACTGTAGGCGAGCAAGCCGACGTTCTCACGAAAGCATACTTCGTCGAGGCCGTTCTCGAAGCTGCGATTGACCAGGCTGTACGCATTCTGGATCGACACAATGCGCGGCAGGCCTCGGGTTTCGGCCTGTTTGATGAATTCGCACACGCCCCATGACGTTTCGTTCGATACGCCGACATGGCGGATCTTGCCTGCCTTGATGAGCTCGTCGAGCGCGGCGAGCGTGTCTTCCATTGCAGTATACGGTCGCTCTTTTTCCGGATCGAAGGCGATCTGGCCGAAGATAGGCGCGTTCCGGCTCGGCCAATGCAGCTGGTAGAGATCAATGTAATCGGTTTGCAGGCGCTTCAGGCTGTTGTCGATTGCCGTACGCAGATTGGCGGCGTCGAAATCGCTCTGGCCATTGCGTATCCAGGTCATGCCGCGCGACGGACCGGCTGCCTTGGTCGCGAGGATGATATTGCCGCGTTTGCCGGATTTTTTCAGCCAGGTACCGATGTGGCTTTCGGTTCGTCCTGTGGTTTCTGCCCGGGGCATCACCGGGTACATCTCCGCCGTGTCGATGAAGTTGATGCCGCGCTCGAGCGCGTAGTCGAGCTGGTTGTGGGCGTCCGCTTCCGAGTTCTGTTCCCCGAAAGTCATGGTGCCGAGACAGATCTTGGAAACCTGAAGGTCGCTGTTGCCTAGGGTTACTTTTTGCATCGTCGTCTGTCAGAAGCGTTCCGCCGCCCGTCGGCGGAACATACGTGACAGAACTTTAACGCGATTTGCGCAGCGCTGCTGCGCATTCCTTCACGAGGGCAGGGCCGCGGTAGATCAGGCCGGAGTACAACTGAACCAGCGAAGCGCCGGCGGTGATCTTTGCCTGTGCGTTTTCGCCGGAGAGGATACCGCCGACACCGATGATTGGCAGGGCATCGCCGAGTTCCGCCTTCAATGCGCGGATCACGGTGTTCGACATCTCGAATACCGGTGCGCCGGAGAGACCGCCGGTCTCCTCTGCGTGCGGCAGGCCTTTGACGGCGTCGCGGGTGATGGTGGTGTTGGTCGCGATCACGGCGTCCATCTTGTGCTGCAGCAGGGCGCCGGCGATCGACTTCACCTGGTCGCCGTCGACGTCGGGCGCAATTTTCAGTGCAATCGGCACGTAGCGCTTGTGCTTGTCCGCGAGGCGGTGTTGCGCCTGCTTGAGCTGCGACAGCAGCGCGTCAAGTTCGGAGCCGCCCTGCAACTGGCGGAGGTTCTTCGTGTTCGGCGAGGAAATGTTGACGGTGACGTAGCTGGCGTACGGATACACCTTCTCCAGGCAGTAGAGGTAGTCGTCGGCGGCGCGCTCGATCGGGGTGTCGGCGTTCTTGCCGATGTTGAGGCCGAGCACGCCCTCCTTGTTCTGGTAGAACTTCGAGGCCTGCACATTGGCGACGAAGGCGTCGACGCCGCCGTTGTTGAAGCCCATGCGGTTGATCAGGGCATTGGCCTGCGGCAGGCGGAAGATGCGCGGCTTGGGGTTGCCGGGCTGCGCGCGGGGCGTGACGGTGCCGATTTCGATGAAGCCGAAACCGAGTGCCGCCAGGCCATCGATGTAGGCGCCGTCCTTGTCCAGGCCCGCGGCCAAGCCGACGGGGTTGGGGAAGGTGATGCCCATGACGGTGCGGGGATCCGGCGTCGGCTTGCTGATCAAGGCTGTCAGCCCGCACGCAGCCGCATTCCTCAATGCAGGCAACGTGAGGTTGTGTGCGGTTTCCGGGTCAAGCGTAAACAGCAGGGGGCGGGTGAGGGCGTAGAGCAGTTTGTCGGACATGGGCAAGCGGGAAACTGGATGCGCCGCGCCAGGGCATGTTTGACAAGCCAATGCGCAGTCCCCAATACGGCCATGGGGCCTGCGGTGCTCGGCGTACGCTACCCGGCCCACCTCCGGGCCGCTCGCTACGCTTGTCAAACACGCCTGGCTGGCAGCGCGTTGGAAAGGCGCTATTCTACTATTGCCGGCGGAGAAGTCGGCAATCAGCCTTCAGGCATCCACGATTGCCACCGGCCCTGCTGCAATGCTTCCAGCGGCTGGAAATTCACCTTGTAGGCCATCTTGCGGCTGTCCCGGATCCAGTAACCGAGGTAGACGTAGGACATGTTCAGACGCTTGGCCTGCTCGATCTGCCAGAGAACATTGTAGGTGCCGTAGGACGCGCCTTCCACATCCGGATCGTAGAAGGTGTACACCGAAGACAGGCCGTCGTTGAGCACGTCGATGATGCTGACCATGCGCAAGGTACCGTCCGGTTCCCGGAATTCGACGAGGCGCGTGTTGACTTTGCTTTGCAGCAGGAATTGTGCGTACTGGTCGCGGCTGTCCTGGTCCATGCCGCCGCCTGCATGGCGTGCCGCCTGGTAACGCAGGTAGAGGTCGTAGTGCTCCGGAACAAAGGACAGGGTGGTCACCCAGGTTGCCATGTCGCCGTGCCGTTTCCATGCGCGGCGCTGGCTGCGGTTGGAGGCGAAGCCCTCGACCTTCACGCGCACCGGGACGCAGGCATTGCAGCCGTCGCAGTACGGGCGGTAGGTGAAGATGCCGCTGCGCCGGAAACCGTTCTTGACCAGCTCGGAATAGACGTCGGCGTTGATGAGGTTCGACGGCGTCGCCACCTGCGAGCGCGCCTGACGGCCGTCGAGATAACTGCAGGGATAGGGCGCCGTCGCGTAAAACTGCAGCGTCGCAAAAGGCAGCTCTTTAGGATGCGTCATGTGCGTGAGGCCGAATACGATACATGTAATTTACACTGTAAGCGCCGTGCGCGTGCAAGGGTTTTTCCGGAAACAGTCAAAACAGGTCGATGGGCTGCCATGTTTCGATGGCCGGTTGCTGCGTCGCCCGCCGCAGGTGCGCGATGAACTCCCTGCGTGGAATGGGGACGGCGCCCAGCGACGCGAGATGCCCGGTCTCCTGCTGGCAGTCGATCAATTCCACGCCCTGGCGCTTGAGAAAGTGCACTAGGTAGGCGAGCGCCACCTTCGATGCGTCCGAGACCCGGGCGAACATCGACTCCCCATAGAACATCCTGCCGATGCAGACGCCGTATGCGCCGCCGACCAGCTGTCCGTCCAGCCACAGTTCGGAGGAATGCGCATACCCCTGCCGGTGCAGTCCACCATAGCCGTGGATGATGTCTTCCGAAATCCAGGTGCCGGCGCCGTCCTTGCGCGGCGCGGCGCAGGCACGCATGACTTCCTCGAAGGCGGAATCGAAACGCACTTCCCAGCGGCGGTCGGTCGCCATGCTCCGTTGCACTTTCTTCAGCGTTTTTTTCAGACTGTGGGAGACAACGAAGCGTTCAGTAAACAGCACCATGCGCGGGTCGGTACTCCACCAGAGGATGGGCTGGCCTTCGGAAAACCAGGGGAAGATGCCGCGCCGATAGGCCTCCAGCAGCCGCGCGGGAGAAAGGTCGCCGCCCGCCGCCAGTAGCCCCGGTGCGCCGTCTTCTTCCCGCAATGCGTGCGATACGTCCGGAAAGGGGGAGTCGGTTTCCAGCCAGGGAATCACCGGGTCTCCCCAATCTGGATCGGAAAATTGCACCGTCGCAGTGCGTAGGTGAGTGAGTGCCGTGTAATCAAAAAAATTTCCACTTGTAAATCAAAGAGTTGCTGAATTGGACCAAAATGGAATTGCCTTATTAGTGAGCATTACATTCATTTTGCACACTTACAGGCAGAGCCTTTTCATGGACGCGCTTAAATACGGTGCCGATGCATTATTCATCCTGCTCGGCGCCATCATGATTCTTGCCATGCACGCCGGGTTTGCGTTTCTGGAGCTCGGAACTGTCCGCAAGAAAAACCAGGTCAATGCCTTGGTCAAAATCTTAGTCGATTTTGGCGTGTCCACGATTGCCTATTTCTTCGTCGGTTACAGCATCGCCTACGGCGTCGACTTTTTTTCCGACGCGACGACCCTGGCGCAAAAGACCTGATGCATGATGGGCGTGGCGCTCATCATGCCCGCGCCGTCTTCTTCATCAACGCGAGCTCACCTCTCAAGAAGACACAGCTGAAATTTGCGGCAGTGTCCTCATACCTTCCCCATCTTTTTCCAAGTCGCATTTATCGTGCATCCTCGCGGCAGTTGCGCTACTGCAGGATGCACCACATGCGCAGGAGAAAGTGAAAACATGACTTGCTGTAAGACGCTTTTACATTTCTCAAGACATCTGTCGGGCTGCCTTCTTCACGGTACATACTTGCTGTATAAACAGTCGGATAACTTCCAATAACAGTGTCTCCGGAGCTTTCACTTGTCAGGAGTTGTCCATGCCGTCCAAACCAATCAGCAGACGAGGTTTTGTCAAAGGTTCATTATCCGCATTGGCATTTGCATCGCTTCCAGCCAAACTTGCATTCAGCCAAACCACGACCAGGGTGCGACAAGAGTGGCGCGAGTTCAGAACCAGTCCCAACTATGCGTCATTCATCAATGCGATCAGTACGATGCGCGCTAACACCAATGCGAACGATCGCTCTAGCTGGCGCTATTGGGTCAATGTCCACTTGAACTTTTGTCCCCACGATATTTCCTATTTCCTGGCATGGCATCGCGGCTACATCTTCTATTTCGAACGGCAGCTGCAGATTGTTTCAGGAAACCCCAACCTCGCCTTGCCGTACTGGGACTATTACTCGTATCCCACTCTTCCGCCGGAGTTTACCGATCCGGCAAGCGGAAATCCGCTGTATGTGCAGGGACGCGTCAATACCAACGTCTACAGCGCGCTGTCACTGACGCCGTTTGGATCGACAGTGAGGAACTTCGAGCGGGGGCGGCCGAATGCCTTCGAGCCGCTGATCGAAGCCAGGCCGCACAATCCGGTGCACAACATCATTGGCGGCATCATGCGTACGATGGAATCGCCGACGGACCCAATCTTCTACCTGCACCATGCAAATATCGACCGCTTGTGGCATGCATGGGCACTCCCGGATGGCAAGGGAACGCCGGGGGTGACTTCTCCCTATTGGGCGGGAAATTTTACTTATGCGCCCGATCTCACCTTGCCGCGTTCGCAGACTTACCATCCCAGCCGCCTCGGCAATACCTATTCAAATCTTACGCCACCAACCTCGCTGCCGCCGCAGGCACAGTCGGCTCGCATCGTTCGCGTCCAGGCGCAAGTGCCGGGTCAGGAGGGGGGGGATTTCCAACCTATTGCGCCGGGGGCGCGTGGACAAGGCACCAGGACATTGGGGGGCGGGCGAAAAGTCACGCTCGCCGAAAAGACAGTCCGTGTGCGGGTTCCGGTCGTGCCGGAGGACGCGCAGGCCTTGCGCGGAATCACGATCGGAGAGGCGGCGCGTGGCGCCAACCGCCCCGTGCAGACCGGGCCATACAAGTGTGTGCGGGTCGTGCTCGACGATGTGAGGTTGCTGCAAGCGGGCATGCTTGGGGGGTTCTACTACAACGTGTACCTGAGCGTGCCAGAAAGAGGAGAACCTACTGGCGACCAGCATTTCCTCGGTACGCTTGGTCCTTTCGAAATTGAAACCGCTTCGCGTCACGGATCGGGAGAGCTCAACTTCCCGGCGACCGAAGTCCTTGGGCGCCTGGGCGAAAACGTCAGGACCCTGGTGGTGACGTTCGAGCGTGTGAGCGGCCCGAACTCGCCGCGAGGGAAGACGATCGCGATCGAAGAGGTGCGCGTGGAGATCTCGACTGACGATCCTTATAACCAGCCGTACAGCACGAAGCCGGCGGGCGAACCCTTCCGCTAGACATACTGCCTGACAGCGTATCGCTACACATACTTTCCCGTCGCGGCTGCGCCGACGGTGAGGGCTACTCGACGCGCGGACAAGCCCGGCCATGAAGGCCGGGCTTTTTTTCGCCGTAACACATGGACTGCTTTCCCCATGCCGGCCTGATCTCGCACCCTCTCGAGATACGCATCTAAAAAATCAATTCATCGCACGAGATCCGCGCGACAAGGATCGAAATTTCGTACTTATCTTTTCGGTGTCGTGCGGGTAAATTGGAAGCGTCGCATCGAGCCCCAACTTGCTCGGCGGACCATTCGAAGCGGGATGACGGATCGCAGAAACCAACAGCCGCTGCCAATAACAAAAAGGACCGTTCGACCCGAAGCGATAGCCATCCCGGCGACTCCTTTCCTGCCGGCTGGACCGGCATGTATATGCGCAGCTAATTCACATCCATACTCTTCAATCCACGATGAATCAGTCTATCAACCAACTGCCCACCCATATCATTGAAGAAGACGATACGATTGATCTGGCGAAGTACCTCGGATTCGTCTTGAATAACCGATGGTTGATCGCCGGTGTGGCACTTGCCGTGACGCTCCTTGGTGTCGCCTATGTGCTCGTCGCGACGCCGATATACAAGGCGAATATCCTGGTCAAGGTGGAAAGCGATTCCGCCCGTCCCAAGAACATGCCGGTCGACCTCGCCGGCAGCGACACCACCCACGACGCGAAGATGGTGGTTGCATCCGAGATGGAGGTGTTGCGATCGAGAGCAGTGCTCACGCGCGCCGTGGAAAGCGGCAGGCTCTACATCAGCGTCAAGCCCAAGTACTTCCCGGTAATCGGCGAGTGGATCGCCCGCCGCAACAAGCAGATTTCGGAGCCGGGGCTGTTTGGTTACGGGGGCTACGTCTGGGGTGCTGAACATGTCAGGGTCTCCACGTTCAACGTGCCCGACGAACTGGAAGGACGGCCTTTCATGCTGGAAGCCGACGGCAGAGGCGGCTACCGGCTGACCGAAGATGAACATGGGGTGGACGTCATCGGCAGGGTAGGCGATACGCTCGTGGCCGAGACCGAACTTGGTGCGCTGGAGCTGCATGTGGAACAGCTCGACGCCAAGGAAGGGGCGCAGTTCAAGCTGGTGCGCTCCGGGCGGTTGGAGACCGTGGAGAGGTTGCAGGAAGCATTGAATATTTCCGAAAAGGGAAAGCAGTCGGGAATCATTGATGTCGCACTGGAAGGCCCGAACGCCAAGCAGATCAGCATGGTCCTCAATGAAATCGGCCGAGAATATGTGCGGCAGAACATCGACAAGAAGGCGGAGGAGGCCAAGAAGACCCTCACATTCCTCAATACCCAGCTGCCCGAACTGAAAGAGGACCTCGAACGCTCGGAGGCCAAATACAACCAGCTTCGCAACGCAAGCGGGACCATCGACGTGGGCGAAGAGGCGAAGACCGCCTTGCAGCAGTCGGTGTCGACGCAGACCAAATTGATCGAACTGAAGCAAAGAAAGGAAGAGCTGCTGACGCGCTTCCAGCCGGAGCATCCGTGGGTGCTGGCGATCGACCAGCAGATGGCCGGATTGCAGCGCGAGATCGCCGGTGTCGAGTCAAAGATCCGGAAGATGCCCGATGTGGAACAGAACATCTTGCGCCTCAACCGCGACGTCAAGATCAATACAGAGTTGTATACCGCCCTGATGACCGCCGCCCAACAGTTGCGCGTGGCGACCGAGAGCAATGTTGGAAGCGTGCGCCTGCTCGATACGGCAGTGGCACCGGTCAAGCCGATCAAGCCGAAGCGCAGCATCGTCGTGGCGTTGTCGGGAATGGTCGGGGTCATTCTGGGCATCATGGCGGCACTCGCGCGCAAGTCGATCTACGGCCGGATCGATGCCCCGCATGAAATCGAACAACGCCTGGGATTGCCGGTTGCCGCGACGATTCCCCATAGCGTGAGCCAGGAGAGGGTGTACGCCAGGTTGCAGCACGAGAAAAAGAATATGTCGGCCGTACTCCCGCTCGATGTGCCAGACGACGGAACTGTTGAAAGCCTTCGCAGGTTCCGTAATTCACTTCAGTTTGCAATGCTCGAGGCGAAGAACAACATCGTCATGATCGCCGGCGCAACCCCGAGCGTAGGAAAATCGTTCGTGTCGGCGAACTTCGCCGCGGTACTTGCTTCGATCGGCAAGAAGGTCTTGCTGATTGACGGTGACCTGCGTTCCGGGCATTTGCATCGCTACTTCGGGATCGATCGCAGGCCGGGGTTGTCGGACGTGGTATCGGGCAAGACCATGTACGGGCAAGCGATTCGCAAGGATGTCGCGGAGAACGTGGACTTCCTCTCTTCCGGGGAGCTCCCTCGCAAGCCGGCCGAGCTGCTCGCACATGACAATTTCGGCAAATTGCTCGAACTGCTGTCGACGCGCTATGACTACATCCTGATTGATACGCCGCCCTTGCTGGCAGTGTCGGATGCATTGGCGGTGGCGCCTCACGCCGGCGCAATCTTCAGCGTCGTGCGCGGAGGACAGACGACGACCGGAGAGCTGGAGGAGACGGTCAAGCGGTTGAACCAGGCAGGACATATGGTAACGGGTGTGGTGTTCAATGACTCCAAGCAGCGTTCGTCGCGCTATGACTACGGCACGGCGTATGGGAAGTACGGCAGTCTTCCTGCCGAGGGAAAAACATAAGGAGCACAGGCGTATGTACTCGCCGTACCTCCCGGCCCAGGTCGCACCTGGGCTGAAGAAGCGAGTGGTGTCTGCAAGCGCATCCACTTCATCCGTCTGACGTTCGCCTCTGCACTCCTGAAAACCTGAGCGCAGGGGCGGCGGCGCGTCTCAGCGCCCTCCATATCTCATGCCACTCCAGGCGCCAATGACGCGCGTCTGCGCTCGTTACTGCATGCGAGATCCTTCCAAATGTCGATCGATTTCCGGTACCGAAATCGTGCAGTCCGCATTGCGCAAACACATATCCTGCATGCCGCGAATGAAGATAAAAGCCAGTAGCGGAATCGATTAAAAAAAGCGGACGAATCACGCCGGACAACGAGGAAACCAATCGAAATTTCGTACTTATCTTTTGGTGCGGCCCTAGGTACATTGATAGGGACCGCAGCGCCGGAAGTGGTGGCGTTGCCAAGACCATCAAGCCATCCGTGCAATCGAATGCGACAGAAAAAAATCGTTGAAAGAAGCCCTTGGCATGAAAGTGATTTCACCTGTGTTTGTTTGACGGGAGACATTGCAAAGTGCAGCGGATTTCACAGCTATTCGGTCAGCAGGACAGATCGGCTTTACAAATATCCTGAATGCGTGTTGCGTTAAGCGCGCCGCCCCCCGTTATCTTCCTCGGTGAACCGGAGCAATCGAAGGGAAAACTGATTCTCGTGGTGTCAATATGAATGCATATACGGACATGATCAACATCATTGTGCTTGCCGCGCTTGCCAGTTTCGGCGCAGGCCTGCTGATTATCTTTACGCAGGACTGGCACGGAAAGCACTCGCTCGACAAGGACACTGCAGGTGTACAGAAATTCCACAAGACGCCGGTGCCGCGTGTAGGCGGCATTGCGTTGATTATCGGGATCGCTGCGGTTTTCGTTGCGGGTGCGTTCGATGAAGTGCATGCTGCGGGGCTCGACAGCGACGACCTCGCCATGCTTCTGATCGCCGCCATGCCGGCGTTTGTCACCGGTCTCATTGAAGACTTGACCAAGAAGGTCTCCGTAAAGGTGCGTTTGCTCGCAACGTTTGCCAGCGCCTTGCTGGCGAGCTGGTTGCTCGGTGCCTACCTGCCGCGCCTTGACCTGCTGGGCGTGGACCCGGTACTGGAGATGGTGCCGCTGCTTGCGGTGGCGATCACGGCCGTCGCTGTGGCCGGCGTCGCCAACTCGATCAACATCATCGACGGCTTTCACGGTGTTGCCGGTACCGCCGTGGTCATCATGCTGACGGGACTTGCCGTCCTGGCGTGGGATACGGAGGACGTCTTTGTCATGCATCTCGCGCTGCTTGGAATCGGCGCATCGATCGGCTTCCTGCTGATTAACTACCCGACAGGGCGTCTCTTCATGGGCGACGGCGGCGCGTACTTCCTCGGATTCTGGCTGGCGGAAGTCGCTGTGCTGCTCGTCGTGCGGAATCCGGAAATCAATACCTGGCAAGTTCTCGCCATCTGCGCTTATCCCGTGATCGAGGTCCTGTACAGCATGTACCGAAGGAAGATCATCCGCAAGAGCAGTCCTGGTGCACCGGATCGTCTTCATCTTCATACGCTTATCTATCGAAGGGTGGTCTGCCTGCGCCTTGCACGCAACGAGGACCAGCCGTGGATCCGGAATGCCGCTGTTGCCTGCTTCGTCGCCAGCTGGATTGCGGTGGGAACGACGCTTGCCGTGACGCTCGGTCAGACCATCGGAAACGCGGTCACGGTGCTTCTCATTCATTTCGTCCTCTACATCGCCGTCTATACGCGCCTGGTGAGGGGGCACTGGCATCCCAACCCGGTGATTGCGCTTGGCCTCTTCCGGCCGCGCTCTGTTGCAAGGGAGCTGCAATGAACAGGACCGAGGTTTTTGGGGATGCTGCATGGTACTTGGTGCAGACCAAGTCCAGACAGGAGTTCCGCGCACTGGAACAGTTGCGGAACCAGGGATTCACTTGCTGCATGCCGACGCTTGCAGTGGAAAAGGTGGTGCGAGGCAGGGTGGAAAAAAGCGTCGAACCGCTCTTTTCCCGCTACCTGTTCGTGCGACTGAGCCGGGTTGTCGACAACTGGGCACCGATACGAAGCACGCGCGGGGTGAGCAAGCTGGTGGCGTTCGGAGGACAGTTTGCGACCTTGCCCGACGCATGCGTCGCCGCGCTGGAGAAGACAGAGCAGGAAGCTCCGCAGCCTTTGTTCAAGAGCGGCGAACGCGTCACGGTGATGAGCGGTCCGTTCGCGGGACTCGAAGGAATATACGAATTGCACGATGGCGAGGCGCGTGCACTGGTCTTGATCGAGTTGATGAACCAGTCGCACAAACTGAAGTTTGCAGTCGATGCATTGCGGAAGGTTGCGTAGCAATGCCGAGACTACACGCGCCAGGTGTGCGAGATATGTCCGGCAGGATCTGGTAGGCCAAAGCAGGGGGCGATAACGGCCGTTGCGGGGGAAATGCATGGCGCACTGCCGCCGCGCGGGGAGGCTTCCGCTGCCTGGTCAGGCTGTTGAATGCAATTGTGCCGATCGACGCATTGTTCGTCGGCCGGGCCTTACCGGCTCGATCGGCAAGTGGTGGCGAAGTGCGTGGCGTGCCTGGTCGCTTGCCCAAGTTATGGATACCCCGGATGCGCATTGCGGTTGCCTCCGGAACTTGTTGCAGGAGGGGGTTATGGATGATGCCCTTTAATCCAAGGGCGGTAGCGTGCCCGAACAGGGTCAAATTTCTTCTGAGGATAAGAAACGGTCAATCATGAAAGTATCGAAAAATACCTGCATCGCAATCATCGGACTTGGCTACGTCGGATTGCCCCTGGCCGTTGAATTCGGCAAGCAGTATCCGACGATCGGATTCGACATCAACCGGCGCCGGGTGGAAGAGCTGCGAAACGGCATGGACTCGACCCTCGAGACCAGCGCCGAGGACCTCGCTTCGGCGACCCGCTTGGCGTACTCGACGAACGTGGAAGACTTGCGTCGTGCGACCGTCTATATCGTGACGGTTCCCACACCGATCGACGAACACAAGAATCCCGATCTTACCCCGTTGCGCCTGGCATCCGAAACCGTCGGCCAGGTGATCAAGAAGGGGGACATTGTGATCTACGAGTCCACCGTGTATCCGGGCGCGACCGAGGAGTACTGCGTTCCGGTGATCGAGCGAGCGTCGGGTCTGGTCTTCAACCGGGATTTCTATGCGGGTTATAGCCCGGAGCGCATCAATCCGGGCGACAAGGAGCACCGCCTCACCTCGATCACCAAGGTGACGTCCGGGTCGACGCCGGATATTGCCGGATTCGTGGATGCCCTCTATCGGAGCATCATCACCGCGGGCACCCACCAGGCTGCATCGATCAAGGTCGCCGAGGCAGCCAAAGTGATCGAGAACACGCAACGCGATCTGAACATCGCGCTGATGAACGAGCTCGCCATCATTTTCAGGAAGATGGGCATCGATACGGAGGACGTACTCAATGCCGCCGGCACAAAATGGAACTTCCTCCCGTTCCGGCCCGGCCTGGTTGGCGGGCATTGTATCGGCGTCGATCCGTACTACCTTACCCACAAGGCCGAAGCGCTCGGCTACCACCCCCAGGTGATTCTTGCGGGCAGACGAATCAACGACAACATGGGCGGCTACATCGTGGGGCAACTGATCAAGCAGATGATCCGGCGCCGCATCCAGATCGAAAACGCGAACGTTCTTGTCATGGGCATGACCTTCAAGGAGAACTGTCCCGACTTGCGCAACACAAGGGTGATCGACAGCATCAACAAGCTGAAGGATTACAACATGAACGTCGATGTCTATGACCCCTGGGTCAGTCACGAAGGCGCGCAGCACGAGTATGGCATTACCCCGGTGCGCGAGCCTGAGCCCGGGAAGTACGACGCCATCGTGCTTGCTGTCGCGCACCGGCAGTTCAAGGAACTCGGGACAGCCGGCGTGCGGCGCTTCGGACGGGAAAAGCATGTGCTGTTCGACCTGAAGTATGTGCTTCCGAAGTCGGAGTCCGATCTGCGTTTGTGATGGAAATGAATGATCTGTCGATCGCATGCAACCAAACTATGCCGGACAAGCAATGAACCGTTACGACGAAATTCAGAAGGAACTGCAACAGAGGCCGAGGAAATGGCTGGTTACGGGCTGCGCGGGATTCATAGGCTCCAACCTGCTCGAGCGGCTGTTGAAACTCGGCCAGACCGTGGTCGGCCTCGATAATTTTTCCACCGGATACCAGCACAACCTGGATGAAGTACGGGAGTTGGTCGGCCGCGAGCGGTGGACCCGCTTTCAGTTCGTACGCGGCGATATTCGCGACCTCGATATCTGCCGCTACGCGGTTCAGGGAGTGGACTGCGTGCTGCATCAGGCTGCGCTCGGTTCCGTGCCGCGGTCCATGAAGGATCCAATCGCGACAAACGAGGTCAACATCGGCGGATTCCTGAACATGCTGATTGCCTCACGCGATGCCGATGTCGGCTCCTTCGTCTATGCAGCATCCAGTTCCACCTATGGCGACCATCCCGATCTGCCCAAGGTCGAAGAGCGTATCGGAAACCCACTCTCCCCCTATGCGGTGACGAAGTTCGTCAACGAGCTGTATGCGGAGGTGTTCGCGCGCAGCTATGGCTTCAAGGGGATCGGGCTGCGCTACTTCAATGTCTTCGGAAAGCGGCAGGACCCCGACGGCGCTTATGCCGCGGTCATCCCCAAGTGGATCGCCGCCATGATCCGTAACGGGAACGTGGTGATCAATGGAGATGGAGAAACAAGCCGGGATTTTTGCTATGTCGAGAACGCGGTGCAAGCCAATCTCCTGGCGGCGCTCGCGCCCGAGGAAAGCCGGAATTCGGTCTATAACGTGGCGGTTGGCGAGACGACGACGCTGAACCAGTTGTTCGACTACCTGAGGACGGAACTGCGCAAAAGCGATATCCCGTTCAGCAAGGAGCCGTTGTACGAAGATTTTCGAAAAGGGGATGTCCGTCAATCGCTGGCCGCCATTGACAAGGCGGCCCGTTGTCTCGGCTACCACCCTGCTTATCGGATTCGGGAAGGCCTGTCTGCGGCGATGCCGTGGTATGTCGCTCACGCGGCGCGAGAACATGCCGCGCGCCCCGGCACATAAGCAATCCAACGCATTTCGCCCATTCGGTCCACCCCACAGCCGGGTTCAGCCCTTCCGTTACGACGGAAATTCCTTAACAGGTTTTGCGAGGATATGATGATTAACAGGAATGCCGTTTATGCTCTTCCAACCCGTGACGATCGTCCCATTTACGTCACGCAGCCGCATCTCCCGCCGTTGGCGGAGTTCATGCCTTATCTCGAAAAAATCTGGAACAGCAAGGTGCTGACCAATGGCGGCCCGTTTCATCAGAGGCTGGAGAGGGCGCTCTGCGAATACCTGGGCGTTGATCACATCGCCCTGTTTTCCAACGGCACCCTGGCGCTGGTGACGGCGCTACAGGCGCTGCGGATTTCCGGCGAAGTGATTACGACCCCGTACTCCTTCGTCGCCACTGCGCATTCCCTCCTGTGGAATGGGATCAAGCCGGTATTCGTCGATATCGATCCCAAGACCCTCAATCTCGATCCCGCAAAGATCGAGGCGGCGATCACCGATCAAACCACAGCCATCATGCCTGT
The DNA here is from genome assembly GCA_966212545.1 of uncultured Noviherbaspirillum sp. Lineage (GTDB taxonomy): Bacteria > Pseudomonadota > Gammaproteobacteria > Burkholderiales > Burkholderiaceae_D > Noviherbaspirillum. Next base: position 6,530 of record CBIHRW010000039.1, on the reverse strand, counting down.
TCACTGCTACGGTCATCCATGCGACGTGGACGCCTTGCAGAAGATTGCTGACAACTACAACCTGCGGCTGATCTACGACGCCGCACACGCATTCGGGGTCGAGGATGAGGGTGGCAGTATCCTTCGCCATGGCGATCTCTCTGTGATCAGCTTCCATGCGACGAAGGTGTTCAATACCTTCGAGGGCGGCGCTATCGTCTGTCCCGATGCAAAGACGAAGCAGCGCATCGACCATCTGAAGAACTTCGGCTTCGTCGACGAGGTGACCGTGGTGGCGCCCGGCATCAACGGAAAGATGAGTGAGTTGAATGCCGCCCTGGGGATTCTTCAACTGCAATACATTGAAGAGGCAATGGCGAGGAGGAAGGCAGTTGCGTCCATGTACTGCGAGCTGCTGGAGGGCGTACCGGGGATTCGCTGTGTTGCGGACAATGGCGAAAAGGTGGCCAACTTCTCCTATTTTCCCATCCTCGTCGACGGCAGTTACCCGATCAGCCGCGATGCGCTGTATCAGGTCCTGCGAGAAAACAATGTCTACGCGCGCCGGTATTTCTTTCCTCTGATTTCCGACTTCCCGATGTACCGGGGACTGCCGTCCGCACGGAGGGAGAATCTTCCGGTCGCAGCGGACGTCGCAAGCCGGGTTTTGTGCCTGCCGATTTATCCGGCGCTGGAGGAGGAACAGATCTACTCGGTCGCCCGGATCATCGCCGATGCGGCGTAACAGCGTGAACGAAACGCTCGAACCAGAGAGGATGCATTTGGAACAGAACGCGATCGGCGGTTTCTTTGAGCTGGAGATGCAGGCGCTGCGCGGTGATTATCCGTATCCAGGAGCAATAGGATTTCAATCGGCGCGCGCGGCATTTCTGGCACTGCTTCGCGCGGGCAAACCGAAGCGAGTATGGATGCCGTACTACATCTGCGGCACGATGCTCGCGTCCATGCGCCAGGCGGGCGTCGAACCGGTGTTTTACCGGATTGACGGCAATCTCGGCATCGCCGAGGAACTGGCGATGGAGGATGACGACTGGCTGCTTTACGTCGATTACTTCGGCGTGTGCGGTGAGCAGGTCATGTCGACGTTGAGTCGGTTCGATCCGACCCGGGTTGTCATCGACTCGTCCCAGTCCCTCTTTTCGGCGCCACGCGACTGCCTCGCGACGATCTATTCACCGCGAAAGTTTCTTGGGGTGCCGGACGGCGGGATGCTGGTCTCTTCGTTGCCAGTGGCGGAGCCGGCTGAGATCGATGAAGGCGCTTTCGAGAGGGCAGTGCCGCTGTTGAAAAGGGCGGCTTGCTCGCCAGAGGCTGCCTATGCCGAGCACTGCCGGGCAGAACTGACGCTGTTCGACCAGGAACCGAAAAGAATGTCCAGCCTGACCAGGCGCATTCTTTCGAGCATCGATCTTGACAAGGTCCGTCGTACCCGCAATCGGAACTTTGCCTTTCTCCACGCTCGCCTCGAACGCTATAACTTCCTGAAACTCGATCTGTCGAGACTGAACGGCCCTCTGTGTTACCCCTTTCTTTCCTGCTACCCCGGACTGAAGCGCTTCCTGATCGGTCGGCGCATCTATGTCCCGACGTACTGGCAGGACGTTCTTGAATTTTCGGCACGACCGCCGTTTGAAGTCGCGCTTGTGCAAGGGCTGGCGCCGCTGCCCTGCGATCAGCGTTATGGCGAGCCGGAAATGGAAAGGATTGCGAACGCCTGCCTTGACTATCTGGAAGAACAGCGGGCAACGGAAGCCGAGGACGCAGTCGTCGCCGGAACGGCCTGATCGTCGGGCCAGAGTCGAACCATCTTCAAACGGGAGGGTAGCCAATGCATCTACTTGGAAGAAAAGTCGTCCTGCGCGCGCCGGAACTGCGCGATGTCGAGCGGTTGAATGTTTGGGCAAACGATCCGGACATCTGGAGGCTGTTGGGTGGATGGCATTTTCCGTACAACCTCGTATCGACCGAAAAATGGGTGGCCGGGTTGAATACCAACAGCATGGCTGGCCACGTGTTCTGCATCGATTTGCCAGGGCATGGCGTCATCGGTACGGCGAACCTTGTCGACATCGACTGGCGGAACCGCCACGCCGAGCACGGAATCATGATCGGAGAGAAGAGCGCACGCGGCAAGGGACTTGGACGCGACACGGTGATGGCTGTTATGCGCTACGCGTTCGACGAGTTGAACCTGGTCCGCATGGATAGCGGAATGATCGCGTTCAACGAGCGATCGATCAATCTCTATACCAAGACGTGCGGCTGGGAGATCGAGGGCAGGAAAAAGAACTGGTACTACCGCAACGGTTGCTACTACGACAAGGTGCTGGTGGGTATCACGCGTGAGCGTTATCGGGAACTGGCGGAGAGTAGCGGTTATTGGAACAGTTAGCCTGCAGCATGTCCTTGCCGTCCACCTTGCATATAACTATTCCGGAGCAACACAGATTCGATGTCCTTAAAACGTAACATTGTTGCCAACTACGTCAGTCAAGTCTATGGCACCCTGATTGCCATTCTCGTTGTTCCCATATACGTGCGTTACATGGGCATCGAGGCATACGGGCTCATCGGCTTTTTCACGATGCTGCAAGTATGGTTCCAGTTACTGGACTTGGGGCTGACTCCGACCATGGCACGCGAGGCGGCTCGCTTCCGCGGCGGGGCGGTCGACGCTCTGGCCTTGCGCAGCCTGTTGCGTGCGCTCGAAGGCTTGTTCTTCGCGCTGGCCGCCGCAGGAACAGTGCTCGTGATCGCCGGCTCGGAGACTATCGCGGGCGGCTGGCTCAAGGTGGAGAATCTTTCCCTCGCCGAAGTGGGCAATGCGATCGCGTTGATGGCGCCGATCGTCGCCATGCGCTGGATCGGCGGGCTGTACCGCGGCACCATTGGCGGCTTCGAACGGCTGGAATGGCTGAGCGGATTCAATATCGTGATGGCGACGGCGAGATCCGTGCTGGTCATCCCGTTTCTGATTTATGTCGGGGCGAGCCCCACGCATTTCTTCGGTTACCAACTGGGCGTGTCCATCCTCGAGTTGGCCGTCCTGGCGGCGCAATCGTATCGTCTTCTTCCCCCCGCCGGAAATGGCCGTCCGTTGCCATGGCGCTGGCATCCCTTGCGAGGTGTGCTCGGGCTTTCGCTGGGCATCGCATTCTCCAATTCCGTCTGGGTGGCCGTGACCCAGACGGACAAGCTGGTGTTGTCCAAGTTGCTGTCGTTGACCGAGTATGCCTACTTCACGCTGGCGGTGCTGGTGGCAAGCGGCGTGATCGTGATTGCCGGGCCGGTCAGCGTCGCCTTGCAACCCCGGCTCAACAAACTCGCGGCGGAGGGAAACGAAGAAGACTTGATGCAGACCTATCGCAATACCACCCAACTGGTCGGTGTGATTGCAATTCCCGCCGCTCTCATCCTCGCATTCTTTTCCGAGCAGGTGCTTTGGGCATGGACGGGCAATGCCGATATCGCCCGCAACGCAGCGCCGGTGCTGACGCTTTACGCGCTAGGCAACGCGATTCTCGTGCTCGGCGCTTTCCCCTACTACCTGCAACTGGCGAAAGGCGATCTCAAGTTGCATCTGATCGGCAATGCGATCTTTCTCTTTGTGCTCATTCCCGCCCTGGTATGGGCGACATGGCGGTACGGGGTGACAGGTGCCGGTTACGCGTGGGTAGGGGCCCACCTGGCGTATTTCCTTCTCTGGATACCGAGAGTGCACAACCGGCTGGTCAAGGGATTGCATCGGCAATGGTTGCTGCGTGACGTCGGCGGGATCCTGCTGCTGACGCTGACCGCCGCGGCTGCCGCACAGTGGCTGGTGGTCTGGCCGCACGGCCGTGTACTCGTCGCCGCAGGAATCGGTGCCTTGAGCGTGGGTCTGCTGGCGGTAGCCGCAACAGCGTCGCCTTGGGTACGCGGCGCGATTATTGGAAGAAAGTAAACTCGGGAGCAATTGATGGCATCAGGAAGAAGCAAGCCAAAAGTATCTGTCTGTGTCGTGACGTACAACCAGGAGAAGTTCATCCGCCAATGCCTGCAAAGTATCGTCGATCAGGAGACCGACTTCGACTTCGAGGTGATCGTATCGGACGACTGCTCGAAGGATGGCACCGCCGCGATCGTGAAGGAATTCGCGGAAAAGTATCCCCGCAAGGTCAAGGCGATATTGCGGAAGAGGAATGTAGGCCCGACCCAAAACTACCTCGGCGTCCATAAGCTTGCGAGAGGCGAGTATGTCGCGCATGTCGACGGCGACGACTACTGCCTGCCCGGAAAGCTGAAGCGGCTGGCCGAACATCTCGACCGGGAACCGGAATGCGCAATCGTCTGGCACCGCATGATTGTGCTCAACGAGAAAGGACAGGCGGCGGTCGGAATGCCGATCGTACCGATCCGGAACTTCACCGGAACCGACCGGCTGTACGCCAGGGACCTGGCCAAGTATTACGGAATGACGGGCTGTCATTCGGGCAGCATGTACCGGGCGGCAGCAAAGAAAGTGCACGCCAGGCAGGAGGAGACGATCGACTATTTTTCGACCCTCGCGCTCTGCATTGACGGACGATATGCCTCTTACATTGAAGAGCCTTACGGCGTCTACCGGTTCTACGCTACGGAGATGACGATAACGAGGACCAAGGGATCGCTGATTACCGGACGCTGCAAGCTCAGCCTGATGCGTGATTTCCTTGCTTCCAATCCGGAGCTCAGGGGGCAATTTGCCGCGCAATGCCTGTTCGAGCTCATGCTCCGTACCTTTCTCCGCTATCCGCTCAAATGGGACTACTTCAAGATGCTGCTGGCTTGCCGCACGGTTCCGTCGATCTCTGATGTGATGCTCATCGCAAGGGTATTTCTGGCCAACCGGCATACCAAACTTCAGCAGGCGTTTTCGAGCGGTGTGCAGCCTGCAATCCAATATTAACCGGCGGTGCCGCATCGGGCAGAAGCGTGAATCTTCGTCATGAAAAACAAAAACATAAAACGTTACGTCGTTCATAGACGCCGGGGAGGACAGTGGTGAGCACTGCTTATCTGGCCACATATTTCCTGTCCGCGTGTCTGGTCGGGATCATACTGATCCGGGCACTGAAGCGCTCCGCGCTAGGCGTGTTGCTCACTTTTGTGCTGATCTGGTTCCTGATCGGAGCCTGTCTCTATCCAATGTTGTATCTGTCCCGAGTGATCGGGACACAGGGCGAAGTTGCGGACTTCATTGCGAGGCATGGCGTGCCGGGAATCGGGACAGCACTCCACGTGCTGCTCATGGCCGCCGGGATGGCGTGCGCTTATTTCCTGCGGCCGAAAAGCGGCATTCCGGAACAGGTTGTGAACCGGTTTGCAGAGACAGTCATCGGTGCGCCGGACACGCGTATCTGGTGCGCATCCTTATTCCTGGGCGTCGCTTCATACCTCCTGTACTTTCGGTTGGTCGGAGTGGATGTGGCACTGATGAACGCCGCCGCTGCGCGCAGTGGCGACTTCGAGGGCTTCGGCGAGAAGGATGCGTACATGTTTCTCAAGACCGTCGCGGCAATCGGGTTTGTGGCCCAGTGCTTCGTGGCGATCGCATTGATCAAGAAAAACTGGCTATTCGTCGCCGCCTATTTCTTGCTGGTGGCAACCGCCTATGCCAATTCGATCAGCAGAAACCTGCTCCTGTACAGCGCCATCGTTCCCTTCCTTGTTTACCTGCGTCTCAGGCGTGACGTGGGAAAGAAGAGAAGGCACGGCCCGCTGATGTATGTCATCGCGCTTGCGCTCATTCCCGCTGCACTCCTGATCCTGAAGTACGGCAAGGTCATGGGACATTTCATCCGGTCGTATTTTTCCGGCGACTATTACTCGCTGCTCGACGAGGTCGGAGACGTCAACGCGCTTGACATCATCATGAACAATTTCGGCTTTCAATGGGCTTCGGTGCAGGCCGGAATCGATCACTTTCATCGAACCGGCCTCCCCTTGGTGACGCAGGAAAATGCGCTTGCCGCGCTTTTCGGGGCAATCCCGTCTCGGGTACTTAGCATGTTCGGAGTGGATTTTCTCTACTACGGGAATGTGAAGCCGACGATTGCATGCCTCAACTCCGAGGCGTTCGGGTATGACAAATGCACGGTCCCGCCGCTTGCTGTAGGCTATTCCGCATATCTGCTTCCCGGTGCCGGCGGCTTCCTGATGGGTTACCTCTGGCTCAGGATTTACGTTGCGATCGAACGGCAGTGGCTGATGCTCCAGAAGTGCGACTGGCAAAAGCTCTGGATACCGTGTTTCCTTTGGTCTATAGCCGTCAACTTCTTCACGTTCATCCCATCCGCGATCGCCGTCGCCATGGCGCAGCTGGTGTGGGTGATTCTCCTGAGTCGTTTGCCGGGCAGATCCGCTTCCCTTCGTGGTGCGGCATCCACCGGCTGAGATCGACCAGTTTCATCATCGGCGACAAGCGGAATGAGAATAGTTTGTCTTGCAAGCTCTCTCGATTCGGGCGGTGCAGAGCGCGTGCTGACCGGCCTGTGCAATGCATGGAGCGC
>CBIHRW010000038.1:0-40082 GCA_966212545.1 uncultured Noviherbaspirillum sp. | reverse complement strand
TGGGGTTTGGTGGGGGGGTCGGGTTGGTGGTCGACTGTGGGTTGGTTGCGCTGCGCTGGGGCGCCGCCAAGCCCACCAACCCCCCAACCGCTCTAGCTGGCGCGGATTTCGCTTGCCCGTAAAACGCATGACGGCAGTTCTTCTCATCATCGTAAGGAAATGGTCGCCGCCAATGTTGATTTGCCGCGACGACATTGCGTTTGCGTTTCGCGTTTTATTCTTTCCGGAATTGATCTGCTTCAATGGAATATCCGCGCTGTTTCCGTGTCTATCAATTCAATCGGCGCATTTGACTGCATTCAATCGAAGCGCCTCACAACAAGGAAACGAAATTGAGTCAGCCCTGGATCAGCGGCAACAGGTTTTCCCTGCTCGAAAACGGCGAGCAGTTCTATCCACGTGTGTTCGAAGTGATCGCGGCTGCGCGGAGCGAGGTGTTGCTCGAAACCTTCATTCTGTATGAAGACAAGGTCGGTAAAGCCTTGCAAGCCGCGCTGCTCCAGGCCGCGCGGAATGGCGCGCAGGTTGACGTGACGGTTGATGCGTTCGGCTCCCCGAATTTGTCGGAAGAGTTTGTTTCAACGCTGACGGCCGCAGGGGTCCGCATGCATGTATTCGATCCCGCGCACAAGCTGTTTGCGCGGGTTAACTATTTTCGGCGCATGCACCGCAAGCTGGTGGTCGTTGACGGCGTGCACGCATTTGTCGGCGGCATCAATTTCTCGGCGGACCATCTCGCCGACTTCGGTCCGCAGGCCAAGCAGGACTATGCGGTCGAAGCGGAAGGTCCGATCGTTGCGCATATCCGCAGCTTCATGCTGGCCGCCATCGCGCAAGGCAAGGGGGGGCGGCGCTGGTTTTTCCGGCGGCGGCCTCCTTCCTCGGTGGAGAATTTGCCGCAGGCAGGAAGCGCGGATGCCATTTTCGTCTGGCGTGACAACGGCGGCCATACGAACGACATTGAGCGGCAGTATCGCTTGGCAATTCGCCTCGCGCGCAAACGGGTCGTGATCGCCAATGCGTACTTTTTCCCCGGATTTTCCTTCCTGCGCGACCTGCGCAAGGCGGCACGGCGCGGCGTGGAGGTATCGCTGATCCTGCAGGGAAACCCGGACATGCCCATCGTCCAGACCGCCGCCGCGATGCTTTACCACCACCTGCTGCGCGGCGGGGTGCGCATCTATGAATACTGCGAGCGCCCCCTGCATGGCAAGGTTGCCGTGGTGGACGACGAGTGGGCGACCGTCGGCTCGAGCAACCTCGACCCGTTGAGTCTCGCGCTGAACCTGGAGGCGAACGTGATGATCCGCGACCGCGAGTTCGTCGGTTCCCTGGGGGACAGCCTGCAGCGGCTCATCCGGCACAGCTGCAAGCAAGTGGAGGCGGCCGACCTGAACGAGTCGCACACCTGGCGCAAGCTGCGCAGCTTTTTCCTGTTCCATGCGTTGCGGCGCTATCCCTACTGGGCAGGCCGCCTGCCGGCACACGCGCCGCGGTTGGCACCGTTGCACCCTGCGAGCGTGGCAGCCTCGGACAAACTCGACAAGCAGGCTTTCCCATGAACGCCCGATCGCATGCAGCAATGAGGCACGGACGTGCCGGCAAGCTGCGGGCGGTTGCGCGCGCCTGGTGGCCGCGCACGAAACGCGTCCTGACGTTTGCATTCTTTGCTGCCGTCGTCTACCTGCTGTTCACGCAGGCGCGCGCGATCGAATGGGATGAGGTCTTCGTGGCAATACGCCGGCGGCCTGCGTCCGACCTGCTGCTTGCGCTGGCCTTTGCGTCGGGAAGCTATGTGCTCTACAGCTGTTTCGACCTGCTGGGACGGCATGTTACGGGGCACCGCCTCCCGGTGCGGCAGGTGATGACGGCCACCTTCGTCAGTTACGCATTCAATCTCAACTTCGGGGCACTGGTGGGCGGTGTCGCATTCCGCTACCGGCTCTACTCCCGGCTGGGGCTCGACACGCCGACGACGACCCGCGTGCTGGTGATGAGCATGCTGACCAACTGGCTGGGCTACCTGCTGCTTGCCGGCCTGGATTTTTCGTGGGCGCCGATTTCGCCGCCACCCGACTGGCGGGTCGGCACGTCCGGCCTGCGGATGCTTGGCATTGGGCTGCTGTGCGTTGCTGCCGCCTATCTGCTGCTGTGCGCCTTTTCCCGCCGGCGCGTCTGGACCGTGCGCGGCCATGAGGTTGAGCTGCCGTCGCTGCGACTTGCGCTGCTACAACTGTGCATGTCCACGCTCAACTGGCTGCTGATCGCGGCGACGGTCTATGTGCTGCTTGGACGGCAGATCGACTTTCCGACAGTGCTGGCCGTGCTGCTGGTGGCCGCAGTGGCCGGCGTCATTACCCACGTTCCCGCAGGCCTCGGCGTGCTGGAAGCCGTGTTTGTCGTGTTGCTTTCGCATCAATTGCCGCGCAGCGAACTGCTGGCGGCGCTGCTCGCCTACCGCGGCATCTACTATCTGCTGCCGCTGATCCTGGCGACGCTGGTTTTCATCGTGATCGAGGTTCGGGCGCGGCATGCGAAGCGTTGATGGGCACGCTCTTTGCACACTGATGTTTCTCCTACGGATTGATCGATGGAGAGATGATGAAGAAACCAATCGCACTGGCCTTGTCGCTCATCATAATGATGGGTGCAGGCATTTCTCATGCGCAAACATCAGGTTCCAGTACACCTGGGGCAAGTGCCAGGACGCTGGGCACCGGGAGCCCGGTCGAGCCGAATACGCCACCTTCTACAAGTGGAGGCGGGGCGTCAAGTGCGCCCGGACAGAGTACGGATTGCGCTCAGGCCGGATCCGGCAATGCAAACACGGGCGGCAAAGCAGGAAATGACGCATCCCGGTCGGCTGCCGGGTGTCCGCCTGCGCGGTCTAGCGGTTCCAGCAGCGGCTCGAATCCAACCTCGCCCGGCACCGGTGCCTTGAGCGGCGGCTCGAGCGGCGCGCCAGCCGGCTCGGGCAAGGACGGTCCCACCATCGGCATCGGCCGCTGACCTGCGCGCGTGCTGAACTTTCTAGCCTTGTAACCATCGCAAGTGTATGGCGTGTGGTCAACGCGCCATCTTGCTATTCAACTGGAGAAACGTCATGTCGAAGCTGAAGAAAGGTTCCGGAGAGGACGAAAAGCAGGTGCCGAAGGAAATGTCATCGCACGGTGACAACTCGGTCGCCCAAACACCCAAGGATGTGAGTCCGCAAGATGCATCGTCGAGAGATGTAACTGAGAGAAAGATCTGCTCCTCCGACCCGGAGGAGAAAGAGCAGGAATTGCTCGATGACGCCGTCGAGCTGACTTTCCCCGCGAGCGACCCGGTTTCAACGACGGTCGGCGGCATCACGCGCATCGACGTGCCGAAGCAGCCATGAGGGCCCAACGGCTCTCCTTGCCGGGATGGAGCGTCCGATGACCTCCATTCCGCGTGACAAGAGCCCGGACAGTACGCTGGCCCTGTTGCGCGAAGGCTATGCCTTCATCTCGAACCGCTGCCGCTCTCTGGGGACAGACGTGTTCGAAACCCGGCTCATGCTGAGCAGGGTGATCTGCACAGTGGGTGAAGACGCGGCGATGATGTTCTACCATCCGGGCCGTTTCACCCGGCGGTACGCCATGCCGCAGACGACGCTGATGCTGCTGCAGGATAACGGCAGTGCCCAGCTTCTGGACGGTGAAGCGCATCGCCACCGCAAGCGGATGCTGCTGTCCCTGATGAGCACCGAGTACATGCGCAAGCTGGTGGCGGGTTTCGAGGAGGCATGGCAAGCCCGTATCACGACCTGGGCCGGCATGGACGAGGTTGTACTGCATGACGAGGTCGAGCAGATCCTGTGCGGGGCGGTGTGCCAGTGGGCCGGGGTGCCGCTGACGGAAGCCGCCGTCCTGCAGCGCACGCGCGAATTCAGGGCGATGATCGACGGAGCCGGTGCAGTCGGCCCGCGCAACTGGAAGGGCATGCTGCTTCGCGCACGCACCGAGGAATGGGTGCGCAGCGTCATCGACGGCATTCGTGCGCGCCACATGACGGTGCCGGAGGGCAGCCCCGCTCATGTCATCGCCACCTGGCGCGACCTGGATGGCAAGCTGCTCGACAGCCAGATCGCGGCCGTCGAGTTGATCAATCTGCTGCGTCCAACGGTCGCAGTGGCACGGTATGTGACCTTTGCCGCGCTGGCGTTGTATCAGTATCCCGAATACCGGGAAAGGATACGGGCCGGTGACGGCGACTATCTTGAATGGTTCGTGCAGGAGGTGCGGCGTTTTTATCCCTTCTTCCCGGCTGTTTCCGGACGTGTGCGTGAGCCCTTTGAGTGGCGGGGCATCCGTTTTGCGGAGGGCATGTGGGTGATGCTCGACATCTATGGCACCAACCATGACGCGCGATGCTGGGACGGCCCGCAAACATTCCGACCCGAGCGCTTCCGCAACGGGAATCGCAACCCCTACAGTTTCATTCCGCAGGGCGGGGGCGATGTCGAGACCGGCCACCGGTGTGCCGGGGAACGGCTGACTGTGCAACTGATGAAAAGCGCGGTGAATCTGCTGGTGCGGGTAATGGAATACGACGTACCGGCCCAGGACCTGCGCGTCGATCTCGCGCGCATACCGGCGATTCCAAAGAGCCGCTTTTTGATCGCCAATGTGCGGCGCGTGAGCGAGTTCGATCAGGAGGCACGTGTGTTGCGCAGTAGCGAAAGCCTGGCCGGGCTGAGCGCGTTTCCGTAGAGTGCCTGCGTGGGGCACGTAAAATTTTGCCGCGCCGTGTAAATTCGGGAGCTCCCTTGCCTAATATCCCGGTTCCAACCAGAGAACTGGCACGCCGTTACGTCCTTCGACTTTCGAGTTGCACGATCTTCGCGTGGGAGGCCAGGCAAATGCAGGAGATGAAATCGGACTGACCCATGCCGATTACTGAAGTCGCGATCCGCTCCATCGGAGGGCTGGCCGAAGAAGTGAAAAGGCTGTCCGGTACCGGCAACCGCTGGCTGTTTCGCGGGCAGGCCGATGCCAAATGGGTGCTGTCACCCAGCGTGCATCGCGGCTATACGCCGCAGCAGGAGCGATACCTCACCAACGAATTCCGCGTGCGCGCGCGAAGCCGGTATATCTCGTGCCCGATGAGCAACGACTATCCCGGCTGGCTCGCGCTCATGCAGCATTACGGGTTGCCCACCCGGCTGCTGGACTGGACCTACTCGCCGCTGGTGGCAACCTTCTTCGCCTTGCACCCCGACTATGTTCCGCCTGCATGCAGCGCTGGCCGCGATGCATGCATCTGGGCGCTGGATGCGAGGCAGCTGAACGAGTCGCAAGGTTTCGAACCGCTGATCTTCCCGCTCGATGCATCATCCTACGAGCCGCTGATCGTGCCGGCATTCAAGAACCGCAAGGAGCTGAACACCGTCGGCGTGGCGATGGCGATCGAGCACGATCCCCGCATCCAGCTGCAGCAAGGCGCATTTACCATCCATTCCTCGCGCGTCCCCATCGATGCCATGGGCGGCGCGGACCAGTGGTTGTGCAGGATGGTCATTGCCAACAGCGACATCCCGAAACTGTTCGAGGAACTGACCTTGCTCGGCATGCGGAAGTCTTCGCTATTCCCCGACTTGTCGGCGCTGACTTCCGAACTGAGGGCAATGCATTTGCCGCGCGATGGATGAATCCCATGAATGTGGGATGCCTTCGTGTCGGCTTTTGCGCTCTAATCCCGTGTTAATAAAAAGAAATCAAGGCGAACCGGCACGCCACGATGCCGGACATGGGAGGAAAAATGATTCAAACGAACGCGATCAGGACGTTGGCGGCCATCGGTGCGCTGGTTGGGATAACGACACTCACCGGTTGCGCATCGATCGTGAATGGCCATAACCAGGTGGTTTCCGTCGAAACCCGTTACAAGGGGCAGGCGGTGTCGGGTGCCAACTGCCGACTCGACAACGGCAAAGGCACCTTCTATGTCACCACCCCGGGCACCGTCACAGTCCATCGCGCCTATGATGACATGAGCGTAAAGTGCGAGAAGGAGGGCCTGCAGCCGGGAATCGCCGCGGTCAAGTCCAGCACCAAGCCGATGGCCTTCGGCAATGTGCTCTTCGGCGGTGTGATTGGCGCGGCGATCGACGCGGGATCGGGTGCCGCCTACGATTATCCGACCCTGATCACCGTCATCATGGAAGAAGTGATCACCCAGTCGGCACCGGCTTCCGCTGCCTCTGCCGCACCGGCGGAAACCGCTATCGCAAAGAACTGACGGCAAGACGAAAGCATCCCGCCCGAAGCCGCGTACACTGCGTACGCGGCTTTTTTATTGATGCGCTGCGCGCGTGCTACGTCGCCCGCTTTTCAGCCGGCGTGTGCCCTGATTTCCTGATCTGGTTGGCCACTTCTTCATCCGGCAGGTTCATGTGCCGCAGGAACCAGCCGGAGGCCAGCGCGGCGACGCGCGCCAGTTTGCCCGCTTCTTCGAACAGGTGGCCGGCATCGGGCACGATTTCCATCTGCTTTTCGCAATTGAGCGCTGTGAATGCCATCTGGTTGAGGTCGATCACGGCAATGTCCAGGCCGCCGACGATCAGCAGTGTCGGCGCGATCACCTTCTTCAACGCCGGCTCGCCCGCCAAGTCCGGCCGGCCGCCGCGGGAGACGACGGCAGCGATGTGATCCGGGTGCCTGGCCGCCAGCTGCAGCGCAGCGGCGGCGCCCGTGCTCGCACCAAACAGGCCGACAGGCAGCGAGGCGGTCGGGCCGCCATGGCGCAGCCAATGGAGTGCCGACTCGAGCCGATGCGTCAGCAGGGAAATATCGAAGCGCGTCTTGTAGTCCTCGTCTTCCTGCTGCGTCAGCAGGTCCATCAGCAGTGTGCCGATGTGGGATTGGCGCAGCGCGGCCGCGACATAGTTGTTGCGCGGGCTGAAGCGGCTGCTGCCACTGCCGTGCGCGAACAGGACGACGCCGACCGGGTCCGGCGGTAATTCGAGCATGCCTTCCACTTGCACCTTGCCGCTGGTGATCCTGACGGGTTCGTTGTGTGTTGAGATTGTCATTGGATTCTCCTTCACTTGGCACCCTTTACTTCTTGCGCTGGTAGGTGCCGACCAGCTCGGCCTGCTCGAGGATGTGGCCTTGCATCGCCGTTTCCAATGCGGCCTTGTTTGTGGGGCCAAGGTCCGGGAGGACCGTGTCCAGCGCATAAAGTTTGTGAAAGTAGCGGTGCCGCCCGATCGGCGGGCAGGGACCGCCGTAGCCAGTGCGCTTCCAGTCGTTGGTACCTTCACGCGCGCCTGGCGGCAGGTCTTTCGTAGCGACGGCCGGTGGCAGGCCGGTGGCGTCGGGCGGGATGTTGTAGAGCAACCAGTGCACCCAGATCCGCTCAGGTTTCGCAGGATCGGGTGCATCGGGATCGTCGACGATGAGCGCCAGGCTCTTTGTCCCCGCAGGCAGGCCGCTCCAGGCCAAGGGCGGCGACACGTCGTCGCCGTCGCAGGTGTAGTGGTGGGGAATATTGCCGCTGGCAGTGAATGCCGGTGACGTGAGGGTCAGGCTCATCGCATCCTCCAGGCGATGCCGCCGGCCGGAAAGTCGGCCGCCGCGGCGCGATCCGCACATTTCACTCATAGCAGGGTTTCGCCGGGTTGAAATGTGTCTTTAATAACGCGCGGCAGGAATATCGCGCTTATTGACAGATCTCAAGTGCGTCTGTTGCCGTGGAAGACAATGCATGCCGGGACGGTGCGCGCAGGTACGGTCGCATGTGCGATTTCGCTTGTTAAACGGTGTGCACATATGTCGCAGCGGGATCGGCGTGAACAGGAATGAAAAGGAGCCAGGTATGCATACCCATTCCCCCCGAAACAGTCTGGCCGACAATTCGGCCGCATCCAATGCGGATTTCCTGCGTCGCGTCGCGCGCCGCCTGCTGCGTGAAGCGCAATCGGAGAAGCCGAGCAGTGCGCTGCCCGTGCTGCGCCGCCTGCTTCAAGCCGGCGTCGTACCGGCTGCGCGCCTGACTGACCTCTACCAGGCGCGCGCGTCCGTGCAGTTGAAACACATGCTGCGCACCATTGCCGTCGAACTCGGCTATCCAAGCTGGGAAGCATGCAAGCATGACATCGACCGCAAGCCGGCGAGCGTGCTGGACCGCTTCCGGCTCGACCTCGGTGCATTCGGCGATTACAACCAGGTCTGGTTTTCGAATGAGAAAGAAGCGCAGCAATGGCAGGCCGAAAACGGCGGGCACGTCGTCGTCTATGGCAGCCAGGCGGTTGTGATGACGGCGTGAAGGCGCGACCGGCGTCATGCCATGGAAGTGCAGGGCACGTTGCCTACACTTTTTTCAACACGGCAGGACGCCATTCTTCGATCTCGTCGAAGGGGCATACGATGGGCGTGCCGGCGCTTGTGTAATAAAAACACCAGTTCGTCACGCTCCATCGCATTTCCCTCTCGCCATACTTCGTGGTTACGATGCAAAGCTCGCCATCCTTCAGCAGGGATAAAGCACTATGTGTTCGCATCGCCTGTCCTCCATCCGGCAGGGCCGCGCCGGTTTTCCTTGAATTCCCATGACACCGATTATACTGTATAAAAACACAGTATCGTGTAGAGGTTGTCATGGAAGCGGAAATCGCCAAACTCGACGCCGTCCAATCGCGTTTGCGCGAAGTGATCAGGCGCATCGTGCAACGTCACGTCGCCAAAGGCAAGGCCCTGAGCTGGCAGCTGATGTTCGATATCGAGGAAGAGGCGCTGCGCCTGCTCGACGCGGACCCCGGCCTGGACGTGCGTTATGTCCGCATGATGGCCGCACGACCGCGTGCAGCGCAACGGGAGGGAAACGGTCCAGTCGGCATGCATGACCTCAACGCCATGCGTACGACCTTGTGGATGATCCAGGAAGCGTATTACCACGGGCACTAGGGAGATTGCAGACCGGCGCTACGGTGCGGTGCTGCACTGCGCGCGAGCATGCCGATGCATATCCCGAATTAATTCGCGGCCAATGGCGGCACGCGATGGGCAACGCCCAAGCACCGAAGGCATACACATGCAAGACGGAAACAGCCGGCAAGTTCTCGGGTTGGTTGAATAGGGTCAGCAGGGGGAGCTGAATAAGAGATTCCCGAGAAGGAACAATGCGACCAGCCGTTGTCCCTTCACGTTCGGCTTGTCCATGTTGCGCACCGTGGCGCGGGCGACTTTCGTGGCCCGCGCTTCCATGCACGCTCACAGTTGCCAAGGTTTATGGATGATCGCAACGCTTGGTGTGGTGCTCCGGGATAATGGGAGCGTCAGTCGACGCTCTCGGATTGAAGCGTTGATGTCCAGAGCCGCTTCACCTGAGCCACCTGCGGCGCAACACGTTCCAGTTCCACGCGCGCCCGGTCATTGCCCTGCAGGCGGATCTGGTGTTGCAGCTTGCGGAACATGCGGTACGCATCAGCAACGTCGACGGCCAGTTCCTTGTCGATCAAACCCAGGTCGCCGCACAGTTTTAGCAATGCAATATTGCCGATGTCCGCAGTCAACTGCGGGTAGCGCGACGCATGCAGCAGCACCAGGTACTGGACGATGAACTCGATGTCGATCATGCCGCCGGCGTCGTGCTTGAGATCGAACTGCGTTGAGCGGTTGGGGTGCGCATCATGCATCTTCTTGCGCATTGCGAGTACTTCGCCGCGCAGTTTGCTTTCGTCGCGCGATTTGCGCAGTACTGCCTCGCGGATCGCTTCGAAGCGTGCGCCGATAGAGGCATCGCCCGCGCAGAAGCGCGCGCGAGTGAGCGCCTGGTGTTCCCAGACCCATGCGGAGTCCGTCTGGTACTTCTCGAAGGCCGCCAGCCGCGATACCAGCAGGCCGCTTGCGCCGTCGGGACGCAGTGCGATGTCGATGTCGAACAGGATGCCGGCCGGCGTATGGCTGGTCATCCAGGTGATGAAGCGCTGCGCCAGCTTCGCGTACAGCGCAGGCGCCTCCTGGTCCTCGTCGTCGTACAGGAAGATCACGTCGAGGTCAGACGCATAGCCGAGCTCCTTGCCGCCCAGCTTGCCGTAGGCGATGACGGCGAACTTCGGCTCTTCGCGGTGGCGATTGTGAATGGTATTCCAGACGGCCTTGACGGTGCAGTCGACCAGGATGTCCGCCAGCGCCGACAGGTGGTCGGCCAGCCGCTCCACCGTGAGCGCGCCTTCCAGGTCTTGGGCAAGCAGGCGGAACAGCTGTGCGTGGTGCAGGTCGCGCAGCACGTTCATCTGGTGCTCGGTATCGCCGTTGGCCGCGTCGAGTTGCCGCTGCACTTCCGCAGAAAATGCCGGCCAGTCGGGCGCGGCTTTCAGCGTGCGGTCTTCCAGCAACTCGTCGAGCAGGATGGGATGGCGCGTCAGGTACTTTGCCGCCCAGTCGCTGGCGCTCATCATGCGGATCACCCGGCCCAGCGTATGCGGGTATTCGGTCAGCAGCGCAAGATAGGCCGCGCGGCGCGCGATCGCCTCGAAGAAGTCCAGCAGCCGGCCCAGCGTCGTCCGGCGTGCTTCAGTCAGTTCTGCAATGAGCGGCAGCGATGCGTTGACCAGCGCCTGCAGCTTGCTGCGGCTGGTCTCCGGCAGCGATGACAGTTTAGGCGATTGCCAGGTGGCGAGCAGGCGCTGCGCCGCGGAGTGGACATCGTCAAAGCCGAGTGCCGCCAGCCTTGCCTCGATCGTCTCGCTGACGTCGTCGTGGGACAGTTCCATTTGCGACGAGGCTTCCGATTCCTCCGGCTGCGCCTGGCCGCTGCGCTTGTCGGCGAAGATCGCATCGAATTGCGCGGCGACGACGGCACGATGGGCGTCGAGCTCCTCCAGCATCGCCTCGACGTCGGTAAAGCCCATCATCTTCGCGACCGTCAGCCGGTCGTCCGGATTGGGGGGCAGGGTGTGGGTCTGCGCATCGTCGAGGTATTGCAGGCGGTGTTCCAGATTGCGCAGGAAGGTGTATGCGTCCTGCAGCTGCGTGACTTCCTCGGCGGTCAGCAGGTTCTTCTCCACCAGCGTGACCAGCGTCTTGCGTGTCGAGCGGTCGCGCAGAGACGCGTCGCGTCCGCCGCGGATGAGCTGGAATACCTGTGCAAGGAACTCGACTTCGCGGATACCGCCTCGGCCTAGCTTGACGTTGTTGGTCCGGCCCGGATGGCGTGCTTCCTGGCGGACGACTTCGGCGCGGATCTGCGCATGCATGTTGCGCAAGGCTTCAATCGCACCGAAATCCAGGTAACGGCGGTAGACGAAGGGACGGACGATCTGCTCCAGTGCACTGATATCAGACGGTCGTCCGGTAATCGCTCGCGCCTTTACCCAGGCGTAGCGTTCCCATTCGCGGCCCTGCACGATCAGGTACTCCTCCACCATGCCGAAGCTGGCAGCCAAGGGCCCGGACGCACCGTTCGGCCGCAGCGCCATATCGACGCGGAATGTGAATCCATCCTCGGTAATCTCCGACAGCGCGCCGATCAGCTTCTTCCCGAGACGGACGAAGAATTCGTGGTTTGACAAGGGGCGCTGGTCGGGCGAGGTGGTCTGCGTTTCGCCGTTTTCCGGATAGACGAAGATCAGGTCGATGTCCGAAGAGACATTCAGCTCCCCGCCGCCCAGCTTGCCCATCCCGAGTACGATCAGCTCCTGCGGCTCGCCGGATTCGGCGCCGATGGGCGTACCATGTGCCTCTATCAATTCGGCCGTTAGCGCCGCAACATGCGTCTGCACGGCGAAGTCGGCAAAGCTGCTGATGGTGCGCAGCACCTCGTCCAGGTCTGCGCGGCCGCTCAGGTCGCGCTCGATCAGCGTCGCCATGACAAGATTGCGCACCCGGCGAACGGCCCGCTGCAGGGGCATGCCTGCCTCTGTTTCTTTTTGTAAAAGCCGGGCAAAATCGGCAGGCGTCATGGATAATTCGACAAGATCCGCCACCATGCCCGCACGGGCGGGATCTGCATTCAGCCAGCGTGCGTAGAACCGGGAGGCAATGTTACTGGTCAAATAGGATTGGGTCACAATATCAAAGGGAGTGTCGATGAGGGGAGCCTTTGGCCCAGGCGTGCGGTCTGTCGATCCATGCCCGCGTTAGCGCTTGTATTTCCAAGCCGATGATATCCTTGCGAACATGCCGGTTGTAGTGTTTGCAATGTGAGTTTGACCCTATTTTACGCTGCCTGTTTTTCCGCTGTCCTTATTGATGTCCATCGCCAAGCTTATTCCGCACAAGATCGCTGCCGGCGCCGTCGCATGCTGGTTCGCGACGCGGAGCTGTTATCGATTCGCCAACGCGGCGACCTTCCGCACCCTGGGCGTATTGTTCAAGCTCGCCATTGTCGCCTACTTCATTTTTTGCGCATTGGTGCTTACCTTGCGTTACGCCGTGCTGCCGAATATCGACAGCTACAAGCCCGATGTGGAACAGCTGGCCAGCCGGTCCATTGGCAACATGGTGACGA
Organism: uncultured Noviherbaspirillum sp.; assembly: GCA_966212545.1. Taxonomy (GTDB): domain Bacteria; phylum Pseudomonadota; class Gammaproteobacteria; order Burkholderiales; family Burkholderiaceae_D; genus Noviherbaspirillum. The sequence continues at coordinate 27,605 of CBIHRW010000038.1, read as the reverse complement.
TCGGCGACATCCAGGCGTCTTGGTCGGGGCTGCGTCCGCGCCTGACACTCGACACGGTTGTCATCCATGACAAGTCCGGCAATGCGGCCTTGACGCTGCCGAGCGTCTCCGCCACGCTGTCCTGGCTTACCGTCGTCGTCGGCGAACTGCGGCTGCAGCAGATCGAGATCAACCGGCCCGACATGGATATACGCCGTGATGCGGATGGCAAGCTGTACGTGGCCGGCATCTTCGTCGACCTCGGCAAGGGCGGCGACGGCAAGGGCGCAGACTGGGTGCTGTCGCAGCGGGAGATCGTCATTCGTGACGGGCGCTTGCGCTGGAACGACAAGATGCGGGGTGCGCCCGAGCTCGTGCTCGATGACGTCGATTTCCTCTTGCATAACCAGTGGCGGCAACACCGGTTTGCCCTCAAGGCCACGCCGCCGGCGGAATTTGCTGCGCCGCTCGACATCCGTGCGTCATTCGAACATCCACACTTCGCCAGCACCATTTCCGACGTCAAGCGCTGGAAGGGCGAGCTGTATGCCGACTTCCGGGACACGGACTTGACAGTGTGGCGCGCCTTCTTCGACTACCCGATCGATATGCAGCGCGGCAAGGGATCGGTGCGTGCCTGGCTCAATTTCGATAACGCGAAGGTTGCTGACTTCACGGCAGACCTGACACTGTCGAATGTTTCCGCTCGCCTGCGCAAGGATCTGGAGCCGTTGAACCTCACCGAGGTCAGCGGGCGCGTTTCCGTGCGCGAGGAATTCAACCGCGACAGCGAAGACGGTACGCCGGCTTTCGGCGAGAACGGGCATGCCATTGCGCTAACCGATTTCACCATGCAGACCGAGGATGGCCGGTTCCTGCCCCGTACCACGATCAGTGAAAGCTTTACACCCGCCAGGGCAGGCAAGCCGGCAAAGACGGAAATCCGCGCGCACCTGCTTGACCTCGAGACGATCGCTAACTTCGCCGAGCGTCTGCCGCTACCCGCCGAGCAGCGCCAGATGCTGGACGACTTTGCGCCGCGCGGCGTGCTGAAAGACTTCTCGGCGCAGTGGCATGGCGCCTATCCCAATATTTCGGCCTACAACGTCAAGGGCCAGTTCGTTGGCCTCTCGCTCAAACCGCAAGCAGCCCGTCCGCCTCGTCCGAGAACGGCAAACATGCCGGCCCAGGCTGCAGTGCCTGCCATCCCCGGTTTTGAAAACCTGACAGGCCGGGTCGAGGCCAGCGACCGCGGCGGCGTGTTCAGCCTTGCATCCAGCAAGCTCGTCCTGCAGTTTCCGGGTTATTTCGACGATCCGGTGATGCCGTTCGAATCGCTGAACATGCAGGCAACCTGGGCTTTCCAGGATAACGACCAATTGCTGCTCGATGTGCAGAAGATGGATTTCGTGCACGAGCATCTCGCCGGCGCATTTTCGGGCAAGCACCTCATGCCCTTGAAACGCGTGGCTGGCGGTCCGCAGGGCACGGTTGACATCCAGGGCAAACTCAACCGGCTCGAGCTGCAGAAGGTCGAACGTTACCTGCCGGTGCAAACGCCGGGTACGCTGCGGCACTGGCTGTCCGGCGCCTTGCTCGGCGGTGCCGTGAAAGACGTGAAACTCCGGCTGAAGGGTGAATTGTCGCAGTTCCCCTACCATGCGCAGCACGACCGGACGAAAGGCGAATTCAGCATTGTCGGCAAGATCGAGAACGGCAAGCTGAACTATGCGCCGGACATGATTGCCAGGGACGGCAAGTCGCCGTACTGGCCGGTGATCGACCAGATCAACGGCACCATCGCATTCGACCGTGCAAGGATGGAAATCCTTGCCGACAGCGCAAGGACGTCGGGAACGACGCTCTCACGCGTCAAGGTGGTCATTCCCGACCTTGCCGATCATGACTCCGTGCTCGATGTTGACGGAGAAGCGGCCGGTCCCTTGCAAAACTTTGTCCGTTTCACCAATGACAGTCCGGTCGCCGAGTGGATCGGCCATTTCACCGAAGAGACCAAGGCGAGCGGCAATGCCAAGCTTTCATTGAAGCTGTTGCTGCCGTTGCACCATGTCAGGGATGCCACGGTGCTCGGTAGCCTGCAATTCCTCGGCAACACGGTCACGCTCCGCAATATCATGCCGCCCTTGTCCGCAACCAACGGAAAACTGGAGTTCAACGAGAAGGGCTTCTCCATCGGCGCAATCAAGTCGAACTTCCTCGGTGGCCCGGTCACCATTTCCGGCGGTACGCAGCGCGACGGCACGATTCTTGTCAAGGCGGACGGCAACCTGACCGCGGAGGGCCTGCGCAAGACGTATGCGACGTCCGCCACGCAACGCTCGCTGGATCGCATCACTGGCAGCGCGCGTTACACGACGGCGATCCGTGTGAAGAATGGCCAACCTGAAGTCACCGTCGAATCGAATCTGGCCGGCGTTGCTCTCGATTTTCCCGCGCCGCTGCGCAAGCTTGCTAACGAGAGCATGCCGCTCAAGTTCGAGCTGGCCGGAGTGCCGGGTAGCGATCCGGGCATATTGCGCGATGAAATGAAGATCTCGTTGGGCTCGGCAATCTCCGCGCGCTACGAGCGGCTGAAGACGAGCGACAAGGATGCCGAGTGGAAGGTGGTGCGCGGCGGCATTGGTGTCAATGTGCCTGCGCCGCAACCCGACAGCGGCCTGATCGCGAACGTCAGCATGAAGTCGCTGGATATCGATGCGTGGCGCGGTGCGCTGAGCTCCGTCGTCTCGTCCGGCCGGTCGAGCAACGCCGGCCGGCAGCAGGACGCGCTTTCGATTGCACAGTACATCGAACCGGAAGTGCTCGCCGCCCGTGCAAGCGAGCTGGTGATCATGGGCCGCAAGCTCGACAACGTGGTGGTCGGCGCGTCGCACAGCAAGGATACCTGGCAGGCCAACATCGATTCCGAACAAGCTTCGGGTTATCTCACCTGGGTCGAGTCGCGCACCGGGCAGGGGCTGGGCAGGGTGACTGCGCGCCTTGCATCGCTGGTGATCCCCAAGTCCGCGGCGAGCGATGTGACAGACCTGCTCGAGGGCAAAAGCATGACAACGCAGATGCCGGCAGTCGATATCGTTGCCGAGAACTTCGAACTCTTTGGCAAGAAATTCGGTCAGCTTGAGCTTGCCGCACATAACGCTCGCGGTTTCAGCGGGCGCGAGTGGCGGATCAGCAAGCTCGCGATCACCAATGCCGATGCCGAGCTGAAGGCTACCGGAAAATGGACTTCGCGTGACGGCGAGAACCTGTCCAGCCTCGACTACACGCTCAATATCGTCGATGCCGGCAAGCTTCTGGAACGATTCGGGTTCGCCAACGTACTGCGCGGCGGCAAGGGCAAGATGGATGGCGAGGTCAGCTGGAAAGGGCTGCCGTTCTCGCTGGACATTCCAAGCCTTAACGGCCACCTCAGTATGGACCTGGTCAGCGGTCAGTTCCTCAAGGTGGATCCCGCTGCGGCCAAGCTCCTGGGCGTGTTGAGCCTGCAATCGCTGCCGCGCCGCCTCACGCTGGATTTCCGTGATGTGTTCTCCGAGGGATTTGCCTTCGACGGCGTGACCGCCACTGCGAGCATCGCCAACGGGGTCGCGAAAACCGATAATTTCAAGATGCGCGGGGTCGCGGCAACGGTGTTGATGGACGGTACGGCTGATATTGCCAAGGAGGCGCAAAACCTGCACGTAGTCGTCATACCCGAAATCAATGTAGGTGCCGCTTCTGTCGTGTATGGTCTTGCAGTGAACCCGGTGATTGGCGTGGGCACTTTCCTTGCCCAGTTGTTCCTGCGCGACCCATTGATGAAAGCATTCACCTTCGAGTACCAGGTGACGGGACCATGGAAGGAACCGGTGGTGACCAAACTGGTGCGCAAGCAGCAGGAACAGAGCGGAGAAGTTGCGAACAATTCCAGAGACAACAGTTGAGGAAAGACATGCTTGCCGAATCCGTCAAAGTCGCCGCGGTACAGATGGTGTCGACGCCCATCGTCGAGGAAAATTTCGCCACGGCGCGTCGACTGGTGGCCGAGGCCGCCAGCCAGGGGGCGCGTTTGGTCCTGCTGCCGGAATACTGGCCGGTCATGGGGATGAAGGAGTCGGACAAGCTTGCGTACGCCGAGCAGCTCGATGCCGGGCCTATCCAGCAATGCATGTCGGCGATGTCGCGAGAACACGGCGTCTGGCTGATTGGTGGCACCTTGCCGATGGCGTCGCTGGACGCTGGCAAGGTGCTGAACACCACGATGGTATACAGCCCGCAAGGCGAGCATGTCGTCCGCTACGACAAGATCCACCTGTTCAGCTTCACGAAGGGCGAGGAATCGTACGACGAAGCGCGCACCATCGTGCACGGCACCGCGGTCGGCACCTTTGATTCACCCTTCGGCAGGGTGGGCCTGTCGGTGTGCTACGACCTGCGCTTTCCGGAACTCTACCGCGCGATGGGCGATTGCACGCTGATCGTGGTTCCGGCAGCCTTTACCTATACGACCGGACGCGCACACTGGGAAATCCTGCTGCGCGCTCGCGCGATCGAGAACCAGTGCTATGTGCTCGCCGCGGCGCAGGGCGGGTTGCACGCGAACGGCCGGCGCACATGGGGCCACAGCATGCTGATCGATCCCTGGGGCGAGGTGAAGGCCGTGCTGGCCGAAGGAGAGGGCGTCGTTACCGGCGACATCGATCCGTCACATTTGCAACGTGTGCGCGAGAGCCTTCCTGCGTTGAAGCATCGCAAGCTGTAACGAGTGAAGAATACTTCCTTGCAGGCACTGAACCTGCAGTTCGAACGGTTACCGGGCAGATGTTCTACAATCTATCCATCTTTTGAATTCAACCAGCCTGCGCGTACAGCGCACGCGACAAGACACCATGAACCTATTCGAACCGAATCTCCAGACCCTCGCCGTTGCGCGCGACATCCTGCTTGCTCCCTTCGGACTCGATGAATCGACGCTGAGCAAGGCGCTTGGCGAGATCTTCACGCACAAGGTCGACTATGCCGACCTGTACTTCCAGTTCACGCGCAACGAAGGCTGGAGCCTGGAAGAAGGCATCGTCAAGACCGGCAGCTTCTCGATCGACCAGGGCGTCGGCGTGCGCGCCGTCTCCGGCGACAAGACCGCGTTTTCCTACTCCGACGAAATCTCCGAGCGCGCGCTGCTTGAAGCGGCCGCAGCAACACGCACGATTGCACGCCAGGGCGCGGGCAAGATCAAGGTCGCTTCCTCGATCCAGGCCGTCGGCGGCCGCTCGCTCTACCTGCCGCACGACCCGCTTGCATCGCTGGATGCGACCGGCAAGGTCAAGCTACTGGAAAAGATCGAGAAGATCGCACGCGCCAAGGATCCGCGCGTGGTGCAGGTCATGGCCGGTCTGGCCGGCGAGTATGACGTGGTGCTGGTCGTGCGCAGCGACGGTGTGCTGGCAGCGGACATCCGACCGCTGGTGCGCGTGTCGGTGACCGTGATCGCCGAGCAGAATGGCCGGCGCGAAGTCGGCTCCAGCGGCGGCGGTGGCCGTTACGACTACGGCTATTTCAGCGACGAACTACTCGAGAAATATGCGACCGAAGCGGTGGAATCGGCCATCGTCAACCTCGATGCGCGTCCCGCGCCCGCGGGGCCGATGACCGTCGTCCTCGGCCCCGGCTGGCCTGGCGTGCTGCTGCATGAAGCGGTCGGCCATGGCCTCGAAGGCGACTTCAACCGCAAGGGCTCGAGCACCTTCTCCGGCCGTATCGGCGAACGTGTCGCGGCGAAGGGCGTAACCGTGGTTGACGACGGCACGATCAAAGACCGCCGCGGTTCGCTCAACATCGATGACGAGGGCAACCCGACGCAGTGCACGACGCTCATTGAAGACGGCATCCTGCGCGGCTACATCCAGGACACGATGAACGCGCGACTGATGAAGATGGACGTCACCGGCAACGCGCGCCGCGAGTCGTACGCACATCTGCCGATGCCGCGCATGACCAACACTTACATGCTGGCCGGCGACAAGGATCCGCAGGAAATCATCGCCTCGGTGAAGAACGGCTTGTACGCGGTGAACTTCGGCGGCGGCCAGGTGGATATCACCAACGGGAAGTTCGTGTTTTCCGCGAGCGAGGCCTACATGATCGAGGACGGCAAGGTGACCTACCCGGTCAAGGGCGCGACCCTGATCGGCAATGGTCCCGACGTGCTCAACCGCGTCTCCATGATCGGCAACGACATGCAGCTCGACAGCGGCATCGGTGTCTGCGGCAAGGAAGGACAGAGCGTGCCGGTCGGTGTCGGCCAGCCGACGCTGCGTATCGACGGCGTGACGGTGGGTGGAACGGCCTGATCGCAGGTTTTGCGGCCGTCCGGGCTCTTTGGGGGGATAAGTGGAGATTTGGGGGAATTTGAAACGATTTATCCCCCAAGTCTTGCCAAATCCAAGGAATTACTGCACTATTAATCGAAATTTTTCCGCAAATCCCTGGAAGACATGACTTTCGCGCGCTTTTACTTTTATTTTTTCTTTAGCTATTCCAGCCCCAAGGCGGTGGAAAAGCGGTAAGCGCACGAATAAAAGAGCCCGAACCGAATCCTGAAAAAACCGCCAGAAATGGCGGTTTTTTCGTTTATACAGACTTGAACCTGACTGGAGAGATCAACATGCCACGCACCGACGACTTGCGCATCCGGGAGATGAAGGAGCTCGCTCCGCCCTCGCACCTGATCCGCGAATATTCCTGCACCGAAAAGGTCTCCAACACGGTCGCCAATGCGCGCATCGCGTTGCACCGCATCCTGCACGGCCAGGACGACCGTGTGATGGTGGTGATCGGCCCTTGCTCGATCCACGATACCAAGGCAGCGATGGACTATGCGCGCCGTTTGGTCGAGCAGCGCGAACGCTTCAAGGATGACTTGGAAGTCGTCATGCGCGTGTATTTCGAAAAGCCGCGCACCACGGTGGGCTGGAAGGGGCTGATCAACGATCCGTATATGGACAACAGCTTCCGCATCAACGAAGGCCTGCGCATGGCGCGCGAATTGTTGCTCAACATCAACGACCTCGGCCTGCCGGCCGGAACCGAATTCCTCGACGTGATCAGCCCGCAGTACGTCGCCGACCTGATCAGCTGGGGCGCCATCGGCGCGCGCACGACCGAATCGCAGGTGCATCGCGAGCTTGCATCCGGCCTGTCCTGCCCGGTCGGCTTCAAGAATGGCACCGACGGCAACATCAAGATCGCGGTCGATGCGATCAAAGCTGCGTCGCAACCGCACCATTTCCTTTCTGTAACAAAGGGCGGTCACTCGGCGATCGTCTCCACCAGCGGCAACGAGGATTGCCACATCATCCTGCGTGGCGGCAAGGCGCCGAATTACGACGCGGCCAGCGTCGAGGCAGCATGCAAGGACATCGCCGCAAACGGCCTCGCGTCGCGCCTGATGATCGATGCTTCGCATGCGAACAGCTCCAAGAAGCCGGAGAACCAGGTACCGGTCTGCGCTGATATCGGCAAGCAGATTGCCGGCGGTGACACCCGCATCGTCGGCGTAATGGTGGAATCACACCTGGTTGCGGGTCGCCAGGATCTGGTACCCGGCAAGGAACTCACCTACGGTCAGTCGATCACCGACGGTTGCATCGATTGGGATACCAGCGTGAAGTTGCTGGAAGACCTGGCCGAATCGGTGCGCCAGCGCCGTCTCGCAAACGACGAGTAAGCACTCGTGCAGGAGAAAAAGGGCACGGCATTTTCCGTGCCTTTTTTATGCGAGCATCGCGTAGCATGGTGGCCGCTGCCATCTCCTGTCTGACAGCTATCCAGAAAGGTAGAGAGATCGGACAGGTCCAGCCGGTAGTCGACGAGCCGTTCGGGCGCGTGAGGGAAATCGAGGAACTGGCCGAAAACGCTATCTGGAAATCAAGTTCGGCAGCAGGGAACCGCGTTTTCTGCATTTCTTTTTAACAGGCGGGTTCCAGCGCCGCAATCGTTCAGAAGCGCTTGGTGAGAACCATATGTGCGCCGTCGCGGCGCATTTCGGTGCGGTTGAGGAAGGACATGCCCAGCAGGATGATGGGCAGGCCCTGTTCCTGCACCAGGGCATCAACTTGATTGAGCTCGATGTCGCCCACCCTGACCGTGTTCAGCTTGACCTTGAATGCCGGTGCGACGCCATTGGCGGTATTCACGTAGCCGGGCGCCCCCTTCTTGTAGTCGATGCCCAACCTGACCGCTTCCGATGCCGGCAAGGCGATCAGCGTCGCACCTGTGTCGAGCAGCATGCGCACACTGCCGCCATTGATCTGGCCGTTCACCATGTAGTGCCCCTGCCCATCCGCCTGCAGCGTGACGCTCTGCTTGCCGTCCGAGGACGGTGCGCGGTTGACGTGCTCGCCCATCGCAATCGTCTGCCGCTTGCCGTTGATCTCGATGGTCGCGCCAGACTCGTTCGACGCTACTAGCTTGATGCCCTCGGTAATCGTCGCGCCCACCGCATAGGTCTTTGGCGTACCGCCGTCGACCACGAGCACCGCCTTGTTCGGGAACAGCCCGACAACACTGATATCTGCAGCAAGGGCGATGTGGGAGAAAAGCAGCAGGCCGGCGGCGAGGGTAGGAAGACGCATGGGCGGTGAGGCGTTCAGTCGCGGAAGTTGTTGAATTCGAGCGGAAGGTCGGTGACCTCCTTGCGCAGCATCGCAATCGCCGACTGCAGATCGTCACGCTTGGCGCCGGACACGCGCACAGCGTCGCCCTGGATGCTGGCCTGCACCTTGATCTTGCTCTCCTTGACGATCTTCACGATCTTTTTCGCGGTGTCGGAGTCGATGCCGTTCTTGACCTTGATGACCTGCTTGACCTTGTCGCCGCCGATCTTCTCGATCTTGCCGATGTCGAGGAAGCGCACGTCCACATTGCGCTTGACCATCTTCCCGGTGAGCACGTCGCGCACCTGGTTGAGCTGGAATTCGCTGTCGGCGTAGGCGGTCAGTTCGCGCTCCTTCTGCTCGACACGGGCGTCACTGCCCTTGAAGTCGAAGCGCGTAGTGATTTCCTTGTTCGACTGGTCGACGGCATTGCGCACTTCGACGATGTTGGCTTCGGAGACGACATCAAAAGACGGCATGGCGGAGCTTCCTATATATCACGTTGGTGGGTAACCGGCTTGGATTGTCATTCTTGTAGCAGGCGGCATTGCGAGTTGGTCAACGCCGATTCTAGCCGACAAAAAAACGGGTGGCTAGACGCGGCCCTCTATATAATGGCCTGCGCTATGGCTACTGTTCTTCCCGTGCAATACGACTTCTCGCTCCAGCGCTTCAATACCTTCGGTATCGATGCGAAAGCGAAGGCTTACCTTCCTGTCACGTCGGTCGACATGTTGATGCATGTTAAAAACGACCCGTTCCCGGCGCGTCTGCCGCGCCTGGTGCTGGGCGGAGGCAGCAACCTCCTGTTGACCGGGGACTTTCCAGGGCTTGTGCTTCACATGCAGCTGGCAGGTGTACAAGTCGTGAATGAAGATGCCGGTGCAGTGTATGTGAAGGCGGCGGCAGGGGAGAACTGGCATGGTTTCGTGCAATGGACGCTGCAGCAAGGCTTGGGTGGACTGGAAAACCTGTCTCTCATCCCCGGCAATGTCGGCGCTGCACCGATCCAGAACATCGGTGCCTATGGCGTCGAGGTGAAGGACCGGTTTCATTCGCTCACCGCGTTTGACTTCGACAGGGGCGAAACCTTCACGCTCGACAATGCCGGTTGTCGGTTCGGCTACCGGGACAGTATTTTCAAGCACGAGCTGCGCGGGAATACCGCGATTCTCGACGTGACCTTCGCCCTGCCAAAGCAGTGGCAGCCGAACACGCAGTATGCTGACGTGGTGCAGGAACTGGCTGCACGCGGTATCGTCGCGCCGACGCCGAAGCAGATCAGCGAGGCTGTGGTCGCTATTCGCACCCGCAAGTTGCCCGATCCCGCGGTGATCGGCAACGCGGGCAGCTTCTTCAAGAATCCCATCATCAGCAAAGAGCAGCGCGACGCGTTGCTGGAACGTTATTCTCATCTGGTGAGCTACCCGCAACCGGACGGCAGCTACAAGCTTGCGGCGGGGTGGCTGATCGACCAGAGCGGGTGGAAGGGCAAGAACCGGGGCGCGGCCGGTGTGTATGAGAAGCAGGCGCTGGTGCTGGTCAACCGCGGTGGCGCGACGGGCAGGGAGGTTGCGGATCTGGCAGCAGCGATCCAGGAGGATGTGCTGGCTCGATTCGGCGTCAGGCTCGAGCCCGAGCCTGTTTTCATTTGATACAAAAAAGGCGATCAAGCGATCGCCTTTTTGTTACTGCATGCCTGATTACGCTGCGACGAAGTGGCAAACGTAATCCAGGGTCTCCTGCGTTTCGATGTCGAAGCTGGAATTGCCAGGCACGTTGAAGCTCTGGCCGCCTTCGTAGCTCTTCCATTCGGTTTCGCCCTTCAGGCGGATGCGGCATTTGCCGGCATTCAGTTCCATGATTTCCGGCGCGCCGGTGTTGAAGGTCAGCGACGACGGGAAGATGACGCCGATGGTCTTCTTGGTGCCATCGGCAAACAGAACGGTGTGGGAAACGCACTTGCCGTCGAAGTAGATGTTGGCCTTCTTGACGACGGAAACGTTGTCGAATTGAGTAGTCATGGTTTCTTTTGATCTTGGTGGTTTTCGTTACTTGTCGCTCTTGCCAAGGCGCGGCAGCGCCACCGACGAGCCGGCGGGCAGCAGGCCTGCCTTGCTGTAGATGCCCAGCTTGTCGCGCGTGTCGGTGATGTCCAGGTTGCGCATGGTCAGCTGGCCGATGCGGTCCTGCGGCGTGAACGCGCCTTCGCCCTTTTCCATCGTCAGGCGTTCAGGCTGGTAGGTCAGGTTCGGCGATTCGGTATTCAGGATCGAATAGTCGTTGCCGCGACGCAGTTCCAGCGTGACTTCACCGGTGATCGCGCGCGCCACCCAGCGCTGGGATGCTTCACGCAGCATGATTGCCTGCGGATCGAACCAGCGGCCCTGGTACAGCAGGCGGCCGAGCTTGCGGCCGTTTTCGCGGTACTGCTCGATGGTGTCTTCGTTGTGGATGCCGGTGACCAGGCGTTCGTAGGCGATGAACAGTAGCGCCAGGCCGGGGGCTTCGTAGATGCCGCGGCTCTTGGCTTCGATGATGCGGTTTTCGATCTGGTCGCTCATGCCGAGGCCATGGCGGCCGCCGATGCGGTTCGCTTCCATCATCAGGTCGACCAGGTTCGCGTAGGTCACACCGTTCAGCGCAACCGGACGGCCTTCCTCGAAGCGGACGGTGACTTCTTCCTTCTTGACTTCGACGTCGTCGCGCCAGAAGGCCACCCCCATGATCGGCTCGACGATCTTCATGCCGCTGTTCAGGTGCTCAAGGTCTTTCGCCTCGTGCGTCGCGCCCAGCATGTTGGAGTCGGTGGAATAGGCCTTCTCGACCGACATCTTGTAGTCGAAACCGGACTTGATCAGGAACTCCGACATTTCCTTGCGGCCGCCGAGTTCGCGGATGAAAGTGTCGTCCAGCCAGGGCTTGTAGATGCGCAGCGACGGATTGACCAGCAGGCCGTAGCGGTAGAAGCGCTCGATGTCGTTGCCCTTGAAGGTGGAACCGTCGCCCCAGATGTCGACCTGGTCTTCCTGCATCGCGGCCACCAGCATGGTGCCGGTCACGGCGCGGCCCAGCGGGGTGGTGTTGAAGTAGGTGACGCCCGCGGTCGAGATGTGGAAGGCACCGCTCTGCAGCGCGGCGATGCCTTCGGCGACCAGCTGCTCACGGCAGTCGATCAGGCGTGCCTGCTCGGCGCCGTACTGCTTCGCCTTTTTCGGGATCGCATCGTAATCGGGCTCGTCGGGCTGGCCCAGGTTCGCCGTGTAGGCGTACGGGATCGCGCCCTTCTGGCGCATCCAGTGCAGCGCTGCGCTGGTATCGAGGCCGCCGGAAAAGGCGATGCCCACTTTCTGGTTGACGGGTACGGACTGGAGGATGGTCGACATGATTTCTGCTTCGCTTGCTGGGATGATGATTTGGAGTATGAGGATCCGGGCCGGTTAGCTGAGCTTGCCCAGGACCAGGTATTCAAGCAGCGCCTTCTGGACGTGCAGGCGATTCTCGGCTTCGTCCCATACGACCGACTGCGGGCCGTCGATCACTTCGGCGGCCACTTCTTCGCCGCGGTGTGCCGGCAGGCAGTGCATGAAGAGGGCGTCCGGACGTGCGCGCTTCATCTTTTCGCCGTCCACGATCCAGCCGGCGAAGGCCTTCAGGCGCGCGGCGTTTTCTTCCTCGTAGCCCATGCTGGTCCAGACGTCGGTGGTTACGAGGTCGGCGTTCACACAGGCATCCGAGGGGTTGGCAAAGACGGTGTAGTTCTTGTTGTCCGGCGAGACGAGCGACGGATCGATCTCGTAGCGCTTCGGCGTCGATACATTGACATGGAAACCGAACACCTGCGCCGCCTGCAGCCAGGAGTAGAGCATGTTGTTGGCGTCGCCGATCCATGCGACCGTCTTGCCGGCGATGGAGCCGCGGTGTTCGATGTAGGTGAAGACGTCGGCCAGCACCTGGCAGGGATGGTGTTCATTGGTCAGGCCATTGATCACCGGCACGCGCGAATGCTTCGCGAAACGATCGATGATGTCCTGGCCGAAAGTGCGGATCATGATGATGTCGCACATGCGGGACATGACTTGCGCCGCGTCCTCGACCGGCTCGCCGCGGCCGAGCTGGCTGTCGCGGGTATTCAGGTAGATCGCCGCGCCGCCGAGTTGGTGCATGCCGGCCTCGAAGGACAGGCGGGTACGCGTCGAATTCTTTTCGAAGACCATCACCAGCGTACGGTCGAGCAGCGTGTGGTGGGGTTCGTAATTCTTGAATTTGCGCTTGATGATTCGCGAGCGTTCGATGATGTACTCGAACTCATCAAGCGTAAAGTCAGAAAATTGGAGGAAGTGTTTGATCGCCATAAATGAAAACGGCGGCCAGTGGCGCCTGCCGCCGTGGGGTTGTAAGCCGTTCAATTATAAGGGATTTTTGTCCCAAAAGATAACAAAACGGGGCGCTTCGGAGGCTTTCCCCGGCTCAGTACAGCTTTTGTGACGATTCATGCACGAGCTGCTCATAAAGCGCGTGGCGCATTGCGGGAATCTCGCCTTGTTCGACCGCAGAGATGACGGCGCACCCGGGTTCGGCGAGATGATGGCAGTTGTAAAACCGGCAATTTCCGAGGTGAGGGCCGAACTCCCGGAAAGCCCGCTCCAGCATGCCTTCCGTCAGGTGGTAGAGTCCGAATTCCTGGAAACCCGGGGAATCGATGACGGAGGTGTCGTCGCCGATCATGAACAGCCGGGTAAAGGTCGTCGTATGCTTGCCGGAATCCAGCGCAGCAGAGATCTCGCGCGTCGCCAGTTCTGCGCCGGGTACCAGCAGGTTGATGAGCGAGGACTTGCCCATGCCTGACTGGCCGATGAGGATCGTCGACTGTCCGGCGAGGAGCGGTTCGAGTGCCGCTTTCGTTTCTCCCGGCGAAGTTCGCGCCGATACCTCGATCACCGGATAGCCCAGGCGGGCGTACAGTCCGACGCGTTCGCGCGCCTTCGGAAGCGATTCGGTGACGTCGATCTTGTTCAGGATGATATAGGGGCGGATCCCCCCGGCCTCGGCCGCCACCAGCGCGCGCGACACCAGGTCATCGGAAAAGCCCGGCTCGGTCGCTACAACGATGAACAACTGCGTCAGATTGGCCGCCAGCAGCTTCGACTTGAACTGGTCGGAACGATACAGCAGTGTCTTGCGCTCTTCGATTTTTTCGATCACACCCTGGTCGGGCGAGGTTTGCTTGTACTGCACGATGTCGCCGACAGCTACATCGCTTTTCTTGCCCCTTGTTACGCAGTGAAGGCGCATGTCGCCGACTTGCACCAGGTAGTGCCGGCCGTGCGCGGCGATGACGGTCCCCTTGTCAACTCCCATTTACTACGCTGCCTGCCGGAATATCGCATCCACTTTGGCTGCGCAGATGAAGTCGTTCTCGGAAATGCCGCCCTTGCCGCTGCTGACGGAGTGCGTGTCGAATTTGACCACGCAGCGGTTGTAGGTCACCACCAGTTCGGGATGATGGTCGTCGGCATGGATCACCCAGGCGATCGCGTTCACGAACGCCAGGGTTTCGTAGTAATTCTTGAACACGAAGGTCTTGACGATCTTCCCGTCCTGCAGCGCCCAGTTGTCGACGGCGGCGAGGTGTTCCTTGATTTCCGCATCGGTCAATGCGGTTTCGAGATGGCGCCCCTTCTTCTGGGCCAGTTCGGCGGCGGTTACCATGGTTGTCCCTTTGGATATCGGTTGTTTATCGAGCGGCAAGCAGATGCTGGATGCGTACGCTTGCTGGCGGGTGCGAGTCATAGAAGGCCGAATGCAGCGGGTCCGGTGTCAGCGTCGACGCGTTGTCTTCGTACAGTTTGACAAGGGCGGACACCAGGTCCTGCGCATCGGTGTGTTTTGCCGCAAAGGCATCGGCCTCGAACTCATGCTTGCGCGAGGTGAGCGACACCAGCGGCGAGAACAGAAAGGTGAACACCGGCAGCACCAGCATGAACAGGATCAGTGCCATTGCGTCATTGTTGGCGAGCAGCATCGGATCCACGCCGAGCCCGGTAAAGAACCATACCTGTGTCTTGAGATAGCCGAGCAGCGCGAGGAAGCCGAGCGACAGCCCGAACATGACGGCAATCCGCTTGATCACGTGCTTGAGCTTGAAATGGCCGAGTTCGTGCGCGAGCACTGCTTCGATTTCTTGCGGGCCGAGGCGGGCGAGCAGAGTGTCGAAAAAGACAATGCGCTTGGCAGCGCCGAAGCCGGAAAAGTAGGCGTTGCCATGCGCGCTGCGCTTGGAACCGTCCATCACGAACAGCCCCTTGGACGCGAAGCCGACCCGCTGCATCAGGCTCTCGATGCGCGACTTGAGGCCCTCATCCTGCAGCGGCGTGAACTTGTTGAACAGCGGCGCGATCACGGTGGGGTAGAGCACCAGCATCAGCAGCTGGAATCCGCTCCACACGAACCACGCATACAGCCACCACAGGTCGCCGGACTTGTCCATCAGCATGAGGATGACCCAGACCAGCGGGACGCCGATGATGATGCCAATGAAAATATTCTTGACCAAGTCGCTGACGAACAGGCGCAGCGTCATCTTGTTGAATCCGAAACGGGCTTCCAGGACAAACTGCCGGTAATAATCGAACGGAAGTTCGATCAACCCGGAAATGAAGCCGAAGGCTGCAATCAGCGACAGCTGGTAGAGCATGCCCGGGCCGGTAAGCTTGAACAGCGCAACCGACAGCCATTGCAGGCCGCCGAGCAGGGTGAAGCCGATCAGCACGCCGGCATTCACCAGCAGCGTCAGCAAGCCCAGCTTGGTCTTGGCAACCGTGTAGTCGGCGGCCTTCTGATGGGCATAAAGCGGGATTTTTTCGGCAAATTCAGGCGGAACGGCGTCGCGGTGGGCGAGCACATGGCGGATATGTCGCGATCCCAGCCAAAAGCGCACTGCAAGGGTAATAACCAGGAAACTGACGAACAACCACGAAAATGCTGCCGAGGACATCTCCGGCATGTT
The DNA here is from genome assembly GCA_966212545.1 of uncultured Noviherbaspirillum sp. GTDB lineage: Bacteria > Pseudomonadota > Gammaproteobacteria > Burkholderiales > Burkholderiaceae_D > Noviherbaspirillum. The sequence continues at coordinate 11,963 of CBIHRW010000038.1, read as the reverse complement.
GAGACCGTCAATGCGGATTCCAAAGAATGCAGAAAAACCAAGTGAGGACATGCCCTGCCTGTGAGAAAATGACGGATTACCGAGGAAAACAAATTATGTCACAAGCGACCGAATCTCAAGTCCCTCAGAACGCCCCTGCGCGTCCGAATGAATTCAACCTTGTCTGGGTTGACATGGAGATGACCGGCCTCGACCCGGACACTGACCGTATCATCGAAGTAGCCGTTATCGTCACGGACTCCCAGCTCAACGTGCTGGCCGAAGGCCCGGTGTTTGCGATTCACCAGCCCGACGAGGTGCTGGACCGCATGGACGCCTGGAACAAGGGGACGCATGGCCGCTCCGGCTTGATCGATCGCGTAAAGGCCTCCACGGTAACCGAGGCGGACGCGGAGAAGGCGCTGATCGACTTCCTGAAGAATTTCGTACCCTCGGGCAAGTCGCCGATGTGCGGCAACAGCATTTGCCAGGACCGCCGCTTCATGGCGCGCGGCATGCCGAAGCTGGAGACGTTTTTCCACTATCGCAACCTTGACGTCTCCACATTGAAGGAGCTGTGCAAGCGCTGGAAACCCGACATCGCGAACGGATTCAAGAAGCACCAGAAGCACACCGCGCTGGCCGACATCATCGAATCGATCGAAGAACTGCGTTATTACCGCGAAAACTTCATCAAGCTCTGATTTGTCTTACCGTGCTGGCCGCCCATGGTGAGACATTTGGTGCGCCGGCACTTTCTATTTTTGTACGCATGACCTCCGAAAACAACCTGCCGCCGTCCGACACGCTCGACGCCGCCCCTGAAAGCAACCGCAAGGTTCCGACCGAACTGATCGCACGCGAAGTGGCGCGCCGCCGGACGTTCGGCATCATCTCCCACCCGGACGCCGGTAAAACCACGCTGACCGAGAAACTGCTGCTTTTCTCCGGCGCGATTCAGCTCGCCGGCACGGTGAAGGCGCGCAAGAGCGGGCGCCACGCAACTTCCGACTGGATGGAAATCGAAAAGCAGCGCGGCATTTCGGTGGCGAGCTCGGTGATGCAGTTCGAATACCGCGACCACGTGGTCAACCTGCTGGACACGCCAGGCCACCAGGACTTTTCGGAAGATACCTATCGCGTGCTGACCGCGGTCGATTCCGCGCTGATGGTGATCGACGCTGCCAAGGGCGTGGAAGAGCAGACCATCAAGCTGCTTAACGTCTGCCGCATGCGCGCCACGCCCATCCTGACTTTTATGAACAAGATGGACCGCGAGACGCGCGATCCGCTGGAGCTGCTCGATGAAGTGGAATCGGTGCTGAAGATCCAGTGCGCCCCCGTGACTTGGCCGATCGGCATGGGAAAGAATTTCCGCGGTGTCTATCACCTGCTGCGCGACGAGATCCTGCTGTTCAAGGCGGGCGAGGAGCGCGCCGACCAGGAGTTCGAGGTCGTCAAGGGTATCGACAATCCGCGACTTGCGGAGATGTTCCCGCTCGAGATCGAGCAGCTCAAGATGGAAGTGGAACTGGTGCACGGCGCGTCGCACCCGTTCAGCCTGGAAGAATTCCTCGCGGGCAAGCAGACGCCGGTGTTCTTCGGTTCGGCAATCAACAATTTCGGCGTGCGAGAGATCCTCAACGCGCTGCTCGACTGGGCACCGGCTCCGCGCAACCGCGATGCGACCGTCCGTGCGGTGGAACCGACCGAGGCGCCGTTCTCCGGCTTCGTGTTCAAGATCCAGGCCAATATGGATCCTGCGCACCGCGACCGCATCGCCTTCCTGCGCGTGTGCTCCGGCCGCTTCGAACGCGGCATGAAGATCAAGCACCTGCGCCTCGGCCGCGAAATCAAGGTATCGAGCGTCGTCACCTTCATGGCGTCCAGCCGCGAGCAGGTGGAGGAAGCGTATGCCGGCGACATCATCGGATTGCCGAACCACGGCAACATGCAGATCGGCGACAGTTTCTCCGAAGGGGAAATGTTGCAGTTCACGGGTATTCCGTATTTCGCGCCGGACTTTTTCCGTTCGGTGCGCATCCGCAATCCGCTCAAGATCAAGCAGCTGCACAAGGGCTTGCAGCAGTTGGGCGAGGAGGGCGCAGTACAGGTATTCAAACCGGTGCATGGCGGCGACCTCATCCTCGGCGCGGTCGGCGTACTGCAGTTCGAAGTCGTGGCAAGCCGCTTGATGAACGAATATGGTGTCGATGCGGTTTTCGAAGGCACGAGCATCAGTAGTGCGCGCTGGATTTCCAGTGACGACAAAAAAGCGCTCGTGGATTTCGAGAAATCTTCCGCCGGAGGCAATATCGCATTCGACGCATCGGGCAACATGGCCTACCTTGCAACATCAGGCGTCAACCTCAAGCTCACGCAGGAGCGCTGGCCGCAGCTTACGTTCCATGCCACCAGGGAACATGCTGCGAAGCTGAACTGAGTATTGGCTGCATTGACGAAGGTCGATCGCCGGGCTTGCCCGGCGATTTTCTTTTCTATCGAACAGTTTCATTCTCGCGGTGGCATTCGTTCGATGGCATTGCGAAATACCGGAAGTAGCTGGCGACATGTCGCCAAAATGGCAACGCTTTAGCCGATTTTCCGGCCGCGCTTGAGCTCGCTCAAATGGGGCGGGAGGCCGACGCCTATACTTCTCCAACGCGTTTTCCTCAACCTCTTACTCTCCCCTTTTTTATTTGTGCAGCGACCGGATTCGATAGATTCCGGATTGATCTCACGCAGTTACGGAATCAAGGAGCAACAATGCTAACTGCCACGTATTCCATAGTCGCGATTGCGGCCGAGCAAGACAAGACCCGTGCAATGCTTTCCAGGCTTCAGCAATATATCCAGACGACTTGGAGGGGGCTGCAGAACATCGATTTCTCGTTCCTTGAAACGGCTTTCGGAAAAATGATGCAGTTCGACAATTTCTTTGGTGCCCGCAAGCTGGAGCGCTATCTGGTGCCGGCCCTGCGTCACGCAGGAAGGGAAGCAGAGTCGCTCGTAGCCGAGCTGGACACGCTGCGGACCAAGGGCGCGAGCATACTGCGCTCGATCGGTGAGCAACTGGCCGAGGCGTTTGAAATGAGTTCCTTGAAGATCAACCAGATCTGTCACGCCATGGAGAGCTATTGCGGGTGCATGCTCGTCCGCCTGGAGCGCGAAGAGCGCGAACTCATTCCGCTGGCGAGGCGCCTGTTCTCGATCGAAGACTGGTTTACGATCGCCGCGCAATTCCTGTCCGACGACGGCGACGGCGATTTGCATGGCGCCAACGGCGAACAGCAGCGTAGCTTTCGCACTGTCCGCCGGTCGAGCATATTCATGCGCTCCTGAGCGCTTCGGAGGCGCCGGCTGCGGGGACGGGAGGTACATCTCCGGCTAATGCCGCTTGCACACGTTGCTGTTTCTTGGCATGGTGTGGCCCATGATTTCCCTTGGGTCACGCATGCCGAAAATTCTCCGGTTTACCCGCTTTTCCTTACGCGACTTCCTGGTCGCGTCCGGGCCGGCCGCAATCGCGGTCGTCATTACCTGCCTGCTCGCCTACTGGCTGGTCGATCCTTCACCGCCGCGCACAGTGACGCTCTCTACCGGCCAGGACAACAGCGCATATGAATCGATCGGCAAGAAGTACGCTGCCGCGCTCGGCCGCTACGGCATCCGGGTGGAGCTGAAACCATCACTAGGCTCGCAGGAAAACCTCGTCCGCTTGAAGGACGAAGAGTCAGGCGTCGACATCGCGTTCGTGCAGAGCGGATCGACGCGCGGGGAGGAAATCGAAGACATGGGGCTGGTTTCGCTCGGCAGTCTGTTCACGGAACCGGTCTGGCTGTTCATCCGCGAGTCGCGCAGTGTGAACCGCCTTGGCCAGCTCAAGGGACTGAGAATCAACGTCGGACCCGAAGGCACGGGCGTACCCGACTTGTTCAAGAAAATCCTCTCTGCAAACGGCGTGGAGCCCGCACAGGTGAAGCTCGGCGGACTGGAAAATACACCGGCGACAGTAGAGCTGCTTGCTGGCCGCATCGACGGCCTGGTCTTCAGTTCGGCGCCGGATGCGCCACTGATCCAGATGTTGCTGCAGACGCCGGGCGTCCGCTTGTTCGATTTCTCGCAGGCCGAGGCGTACACACGACGCTTCCCTTTCCTCTCGCATGTGGTGCTCCCGCGTGGGATCGTCGATTTCGGCCGTGACCTGCCGGCCAAGGATTACCACCTGATCGCACCGACTGCCACCCTCGTCGCCCGTGAAGGGCTGCATCCGGCGTTGGTCGACCTCTTCGTGCAGGCGGCTTCCGATATCCACGGCGAGCCGGGCTGGTTTCACCGGAAAGGGGAATTCCCGACGGCGAAGTACACCGAGATTCCCGTTTCCCCGGCCGCGGAGAAGTTCTACAAGAACGGCCCGCCGCTATTGCAGCGCTATTTGCCGTTCTGGCTCGCCAATTTCTTCGAGCGCATGTGGGTCGTCGTGGTTGCGCTGGGAGCGCTGATCCTGCCGCTTTCGCGCATCATTCCGCCGTTGTATGTATGGAAGGTGCGTTCGCGCGTATTCCGCTGGTACGGGCAGTTGCGCGCGGTCGAGCAGTCGATCGAAGACGTGCCGCCGGAGCGTCAGAAAGAGGTCTATCCCGAACAGTTGCAGCGGCTGAACGACATCGAGGAGCGGGTCAACCGCATCTCGATTCCGCTGTCCTTCGCCGACGAGTTGTATGGCCTGCGCAGCCATATCAACTTCGTGCGGCGGCGTGTGCAGTCGTTGATGAAACCAGACTAGTTTATGCACCCACCCAGGGCAGGCCGGCCTTGCACCAGCCGCCCACCGTCTTGCGGTGGCCTTGCGCGTCCTTGTCGCCTTCGAAGCCTTCCAGGATGTCGAAGGCGTGTGCATATCCGTGTTCCGTTGCCAGCTTGGCAGCGTGACGGGAACGGACGCCTGAACGGCACAGGAACAGAAGCACATTGTCTTTCGACACCGCGCTCGACAGTTCCTCCAGGAAGTTCGGATTTGGTGTGCCGCCTGGGTAGACGCTCCACTGCACGGCGGCGTGCTGTCCTTCCGGGATGGCGACCCGTCCAACCCAGTCCCGTTCTGCCTCCGTTCGGACATCAACGAGCTTGACGTTGGGATCCTTCTGGAGGAGGGCATAGGCCTCGGCCGGCGTCACGGCCCCGGCGTAGGGTAGCTGCTTTTCGGTGCTGCGCTCGCGCGCTGCTGAAAGGATGTCCATGGAAGTGCTCCGGGTCGTTGGGTTTTTTGTATTTTATCTTGACCCCGACGCCATCATCAGCTCAAGCTTGATTGCACCAATTTAGTGCAATTTCGGATTTCTCTGTACGGAAATGCACATTGATGGTGCATTGACGGAATTCCGCACCCTTTTGGTGATTTCGGCGCAAAGCGATTTCCGCGCAAACTGTATTTCAAATGCGCACTATTTCAGCTAACTTGCACGCATCATGACGGTGCATGCGAATTGTTTTTCCTCAAGGCGGTGGCATGGTTTCTGCTATCATTCCCGGCTGTGTTTCAAGTCGCACTTCGGCCTGTCCCGCGGCAGCGCGCCACGGCGGATGCAGTCGGCTCAAACCAATTTCGCAAGTTACCGAACCACTTTGCTCATCATACTTAGGAGATTCGCATGGCAATGACGGCCGCAGACGTCTTGAAGATGGCGAAAGACAACGAAGTCAAATTCGTTGATTTTCGTTTTGCAGACACCCGAGGCAAGGAACAGCACGTAACCGTGCCGGTTTCCCAGTTCGGCATGGACAAGTTCGAGTCCGGCCATGCATTCGACGGTTCCTCGATCGCCGGCTGGAAGGGTATCGAAGCTTCCGACATGCTGCTCATGCCCGATCCGAACACGGCCAACATCGACCCGTTCATGGAAGAGACCACGATGTTCATGCAGTGCGACGTGATCGAACCTGCCGACGGCAAGGGCTATGACCGCGATCCGCGCTCCATCGCCAAGCGCGCCGAAGCCTACCTGAAGTCCTCCGGCCTGGGCGACACCGCCTACTTTGGCCCGGAACCCGAATTCTTCATCTTCGACAACGTTCGCTGGAAGATCGACATGTCCGGCTGCTTCGTGAAGATCGGTTCGGAAGAAGCATCCTGGTCCACCGGCAAGGAACTCGAAGGCGGCAACACCGGCCATCGTCCGACCATCAAGGGCGGCTACTTCCCGGTTCCCCCGGTCGACAGCTTCCAGGACATGCGTTCCGAAATGTCCCTGATCCTCGAAGCAATGGGCATTCCGGTCGAAGTGCACCACCACGAAGTGGCAGGCGCCGGCCAGAACGAACTCGGCACCAAGTTCTCCACCCTGGTGCAGCGCGCTGACTGGACCCAGAACCTGAAGTACGTGATCTGGAACGTCGCCCACACCTACGGCAAGACCGCTACCTTCATGCCGAAGCCGCTGGTCGGCGACAACGGCTCCGGAATGCACGTTCACCAGTCCGTCTGGAAGGATGGCCAGAACCTGTTCGCAGGCGACGGCTACGCCGGCCTGTCCGACTTCGCGCTGTACTACATCGGCGGCATCATCAAGCACGCTCGCGCGCTGAACGCCATCACCAACCCGGGCACCAACTCGTACAAGCGCCTGGTTCCTGGCTTCGAAGCACCGGTGAAGCTGGCTTACTCCGCAAAGAACCGTTCCGCATCGATCCGCATTCCGCACGTCGCGAACCCGAAGGGCCGCCGCGTCGAAGCACGCTTCCCGGATCCGCTGATGAACCCGTACCTTGGCTTCGCCGCATTGCTGATGGCAGGTCTGGACGGCGTGCAGAACAAGATCCACCCGGGCGAAGCGGCATCGAAGGACCTGTACCACCTGCCGCCGGAAGAAGATGCGCTGATCCCGACCGTCTGCTCCTCGCTGGACCAGGCTCTGGAGTACCTGGACAAGGATCGCGAGTTCCTGACCCGTGGCGGCGTGTTCAGCGACACCATGATCGACGCTTATATCGAGCTGAAGATGCAGGAAGTCCAGCGCTTCCGCATGACGACGCATCCGATCGAGTTCGACATGTACTACTCGCTGTAATCGGCATCCAGCCGCAAGGCGAAGCTGTTCAAGAAACGGGGAAAACTTCGGTTTTCCCCGTTTTTTTGCCTGTGGAAACTGTTGCGCCGTTCGTCAGTCCAAGCGCGATGTGTTTGTAAAGCATTGATTCTCATACTAAACTAGTAAGCGCTCCCACAGTTTCTGTAAAGAAAGATGATCAAAAAACAATTCGCCGGGTTGCTGTTCCTGGCAATGGCTGCAGGCTTCGCCCATGCGCAAAGCGAGGTCTATCTGTGCGTGGATGAGCACGGCAAGCGGGAATACAAGAACACTGGCGTCACGAAAGGTTGCAAGAAGGTCGATCTACCGGGCATTACGATGATCCCGGCACCGCCGAAGAAGCCGGCGACGCAGACGGCAGCCGCAAAACCGGCGGCAAGCACACCGTCCGATTTCCCCAAGGTCGACAACGGTACGCAAAAGGCGCGCGACAACGACCGCAAGCAGATCCTGCTCGACGAAATGAAGGCCGAAGAGCAGAAACTGGCCAACCTGAAGAAGGAATACAACAACGGCGAGCCCGAGCGCCGTGGCGATGAACGCAACTTCGCGAAGTACCAGGAGCGGGTTGTCGCCATGAAGGAAGACATCGACCGCACGGAAAAGAACATCGAAGCCCTGAAGCGCGAGATCGGTAACATAAAATAGGGCAGGTATGACGCTTGCATGGACAGGGCCGCGTGATGCGGCCCTTTTGATTTCTGGAGCAACGTGAAGACAACCCAACACCCATACGACGGACTCGACCTGCTGTCTTCGGCGGTCGTCATCCTCGATGCGGGCAGCCGCATTACCTACGCCAACGCCGCCGCCGAAAATCTACTCGAGAGCTCGCGCAAGGTGTTGATGAACCAGAAGCTCAACGGACTCTTCCTCAATGGCGAACATCTCAGGGAAATCGTCCAGGAAGCGGTCCAGCATCGGTTTGCCGACAAGCGGCTCGACCTTTCGCTGGAGCGTCCCAACCGCGAGCCGCTGCATGTGCACGTGATCGTGACGGCGCTCGACAATCCGGACACGCCAGTGCTGATTGAATTGCGTGAGAATGTCCAGCAGCTCAAGCTCGACCGCGAGGAACGCCTGCTCGACCAGAGCCAGGCCAACAAGGAACTGATCCGCAACCTCGCGCATGAAATCAAGAATCCGCTCGGCGGCGTCCGCGGCGCGGCGCAACTGCTCGAGTTGGAACTGCCCGAGCGCCACCTCAAGGAATTGCGCGAGTACACCCAGGTCATCATCAAGGAAGCGGACCGCCTGCAGACGCTGGTCGACCGCCTGCTTGCGCCGCACCGGCGACCGCACATCGTCGGCGACGTCAACATCCACGAAGTCTGCGAGCGGGTGCGCAGCCTGATCATGGCGGAGTTCCCGGCCGGGCTGACCATCAAGCGCGACTACGATCTGTCGGTGCCCGAATTCCGCGGCGACAAGGAGCAGCTGATTCAAGCGGTGCTCAACATCGCACACAATGCGGCCCAGGCACTGGCCGAACGGGTCAAGGCGGGCGATGCCGCAATCACTTTCCAGACGCGGGTCGCACGTCAGGTCACACTGGCGAAGGTGCGCTACAGGCTGGCATTAGACTTGCATATCATCGACAATGGGCCGGGCATCCCGCCCGACATCCGCGACCGCATTTTCTATCCGCTGGTATCGGGAAAGGATGGCGGCAGCGGACTCGGGCTCACGCTAGCGCAAACGTTCGTGCAGCGGCACATGGGAGTGATCGAATGCGAGAGCCGACCGGGATGTACCGACTTCAGAATTTTGATACCGCTGCCCTGAACGTATCGATATATGGGTACCCAAGCGTTTCATATGTCATGCAAGGGCCGGCTTTACACAATGCCATACGCGCGGGATGCTGAAAAAATATGAAGCCAATCTGGATTGTTGACGACGACGAATCGATTCGTTGGGTACTCGAAAAAGCACTCGCCCGCGAGAACCTGGCCACCAAGAGCTTTTCCAACGCGCGCGAAGTGATGGAGGCGCTGCAGACCAGCGCCCCACAGGTTCTCGTGTCGGACATCCGCATGCCGGGCGATTCCGGACTGGAGCTGCTGCAGTCCGTCAAAGCCAGGCATCCCGGACTGCCGGTGATCGTGATTACCGCCTTCTCAGACCTGGACTCCGCGGTCGCCGCGTTCCAGGGTGGTGCGTTCGAATATCTCGCCAAGCCCTTTGACGTCGACAAGGCGGTCGAACTGATCCGCCGTGCACTGGAAGAGAGCCTGCGCGAATCGAGCGTCGAACAAACCGCCGCCGACACGCCGGAGATCCTCGGACAGGCGCCCGCGATGCAGGACGTGTTCCGCGCGATCGGCCGCTTGTCGCAGTCGAACGTCACCGTGCTGATCACCGGCGAATCCGGTACCGGTAAAGAACTAGTGGCGCGCGCGCTGCACAAGCACAGTCCGCGCGCAGCACAGCCTTACATTGCGTTGAATACGGCAGCCATCCCGAAAGACTTGCTGGAATCCGAACTCTTCGGTCACGAGCGCGGCGCCTTCACCGGCGCGCAGGCCATGCGCCGCGGCCGCTTCGAACAGGCGGAGAACGGCACGCTCTTCCTCGATGAAATCGGCGACATGCCCTTCGACCTGCAGACGCGTCTACTGCGCGTTCTGTCGGACGGCCACTTCTACCGCGTCGGCGGGCATCAGCCGCTGAAGGCGAACGTGCGCGTGATCGCAGCGACGCACCAGAACCTGGAGCAGCGCGTCAGGGAAGGATTGTTCCGCGAGGACTTGTACCACCGCCTGAACGTGATCCGCCTGCGCCTGCCCAGCCTGCGCGAGCGGCGCGAGGACATCCCGCTGCTGACGCGCCACTTCCTCACGCAAAGCGCCAAGCAGCTCGGCGTCGAAGCCAAGCGCATGTCCGACAGTGCGATGCAGTTCCTTGCCAGCCTGGACCTTCCGGGCAATGTGCGCCAGCTCGAGAATCTGTGCAACTGGATCACCGTGATGGCTCCCGGCCAGACGGTCGAGATCAAGGATCTGCCGGTCGACCTGACGCAAGGGCAGGAATTTGTACCGCCGCCCATTGCGGCGACAACGCCGATCGCGCGATCCATCACGCAACCACCTGTGTTTGCACCGCAAGGCGATACCGCCACCGCTAGTGCGCCGATGAGTGCCGGCATGTTCGTGCCGCCGACGACATCCTCGTCGCCGAATGCACATGCAGCGACCACACCGAACGGCGCCGCCGAAAAAGCGAGCTGGATCGCCTTGCTCGAATCGGAGGCCGCGCAGATGCTCGCCGCCGGACAACCGGAGGTGATGGATGCGCTGGGGCGGCAATTCGAGTCGGCCCTTATCAAGACTGCGTTGAAACACACGCATGGACGCAAGAACGATGCGGCGGTGCGCCTGGGTATTGGACGCAACACCATTACCCGGAAGATCCACGAGCTCGGGATCGATGGCGCCAAGGACGATTGAATGGGAAAGGCCGGCGAGCATGCCGGCCTTTTTCTTCAGGCATCCGACTTCGACCGCGTCACCCGGGCTGCGACGATCGTGAACGCCGCCGCAGTGGCAAGCAGGTGTTTGAGCGTGTGTCCGCTGATGAGTCCCGACAGCGCCATGATCTGATGGTCGAGCAGTTCGGCGGCCTTTGCCAGCACGTACAACAGGATCGCGAGTCCGAATGCCTGCCGTTCGGTGCGCGGCATACCATGTACCCACTGCCATAGCGGAATCAGGACCAGCGGCAGCGCCTGCATCAGAAGGTAAGGACGCAAGTCGCCAGTGACGTTCCACCATAGGACGCTGCACACTCCCGCAATCGCGAGGGCGAACGTATTGCGCATGCCGTACTCGCTTCCTGTGGATTTGCCGTGCTCGGCAGCGAGCAGGCCGGCACACGCGAGCGCGATCGGAATGCGGTCCCACACGAGGCGGGCGTCATCGGGTTGCAGGTGATAATAGGACGAACCCGCGGCGGTCAATACCAGCGCCAGCAGGAACAACCGATAGCCGGGAGAGAACGCTTCCATGCTCTCATCGCGTGCATTCCTGCAGCAAAGCAACCCCCAGATACCGGCGATGGCAAATCCAAGGTTCGACAGTACATCGGCCGCGTTCGGCAGTCCCCCTATCGTGCGTGCGTCAGAAAAGTGGTGGTAGTGAGCCGGTTGCGCGATCGGGCCGTGGATGGTCATCATCAATGCCAATCCCAGCATGGCGAGCAGCGGCAGGCAGCGGATTGCAGGATTCATTCATGCTCCTTGTTTCATCAGTGCTGGCAATCTACCTGCGGCTCATCAGGGAGGGACACTGCCGGTGGCAAGGTCGCGGTGCGCGACCGCTACGGTATCGTCCTGTGATACGAGTTTCCTCTACGCATTCCAGAGCAAAACTTCACCAATCGCAATGAGCGCCCCTTGCGTGCGCCTATCATGTGCTGACAGACAAGTTAGCATCCGGCAATCACGTTTCATTCCTCACTATCCCGGCAACTGTAAAAAAATCATGTTCAGCTACCTGCACCTTGGTCTGGCCGTTCTGGCGACGCTGGCGCTGACGCTCATCGTGGTCAACTTGGCCGAGGGTGAGAAGAAGATCGACCGGCACATCCTGAGCCGCTACGGTGTAAGGGATCCCCAATTCCTCCGCGCAATGGGCGTGCTACTCGGCCCATCCATTCTGCAAGGAAACAAGGTCGAGCATCTCGAAAACGGCGACCGCATCTTTCCCGCGATGCTGCAGGCGATACGGTCGGCGCAGCAGACCATCGTCTTCGAAACCTTCATCTACTGGTCGGGTGAGGTCGGGCGGGCATTTGCCGATGCCCTCAAGGAGCGCGCGCGTGCCGGGGTAAAGGTGCATGTCCTGCTCGACTGGGTGGGCAGCGCGAAAATGGAGCAGAAGCTGCTGGAGGAAATGC
>CBIHRW010000037.1:0-41850 GCA_966212545.1 uncultured Noviherbaspirillum sp. | reverse complement strand
TTCAGCCGGTTCTCGGGGCTGCGCGACCCCCAATCCAGTTCATAACACCCTCTAGGCCGTCCTATGAAAATCATTTCCTCCATCGATGAATTGCGCGACCAACTGCGCGGACAGCTGCGTACGGCGTTCGTGCCGACCATGGGCAACCTGCATGAAGGCCACCTGTCGCTGATGCGCCTTGCGCGCAAGCATGGCGATCCGGTCGTGGCGTCGATCTTCGTCAACCGCCTGCAGTTCGGCCCGAACGAGGACTTCGACAAGTATCCGCGCACCTTCCAGGCCGACGTCGAGAAACTGGAGAAGGAAGGCGTATACGTGCTGTTCGCCCCGACCGAGAGGGACATGTATCCGGAGCCGCAGGAATACCGCGTGCGTCCGCCGGATGATCTCGGAAACATTCTTGAAGGCGAATTCCGCCCTGGCTTCTTCACCGGTGTGACGACGGTCGTACTCAAGCTGTTTTCCTGCGTGCAGCCGCGCGTGGCCGTGTTCGGCAAGAAGGATTACCAGCAGTTGATGATCGTGCGGAACATGGCAAAGCAATTCGCGCTGCCGACCGAGATCATCGCCGCCGAGACCTATCGCGCGGATGACGGCCTTGCGCTGTCTTCGCGCAACGGCTACCTGTCCGAGACGGAACGCGCAGAGGCTCCACAGCTGTACAAGCTGCTCAACGAAGTCGCCGGCGAAGTGCGCTCGGGCCATCTCGACATGTTCGAACTGGAGCGTCATGCGATGGCCAAGCTCGCAGGACGCGGCTGGAAGCCGGATTACATTTCGGTGCGCAAACGCTCCGACCTGCAGCCGCCTTCGGCAGGCGATCTCGCGCAGGGCGCGCCCCTGGTCGTGCTGGCTGCGGCGAAGCTCGGCATCACGCGCCTGATCGACAATCTCGAAATCTGAGTCCCAGCCTGGCCGCCATGGCGAGTTTTCGCATCAACCGCCTGGCTGCCGTCTGCGCGTTTGCGCTTTCCTTGCCCGGCACGGCAAGCGCTGGCGTTTCGGTCATTGACGATGCAAAGCGCACCATCACCCTGCCTACCCCTGCACGCCGGATCGTCAGCCTCGCGCCGCATGCGACCGAGATGCTATTCGCCGCCGGCGCAGGCAATTACATCGTCGGCGTCACCGAATTCAGCGACTATCCGCCCGAAGCCAAACGCATCCAGTCAGTCGGCAGCGGCGTCTCGCTGGACCTGGAGCGCATCCTCCAGCTGAAACCCGACCTCGTCGTCGGCTGGAACAACGGCAATGCCGCAGCCCAGCTGGCGAAGCTGGAGCCATTGGGCATCCCGATCTACAAGAGCGAGCCCTATGACTTCGCGACGATTGCCTCGTCGCTCGAACGCCTCGGCCGGCTCGCCGGCACCGACTCGACCGCACAGGCAGCCGCGCAAGACTTTCGTGCACGCCTGAAGAAGTTGCAGGACACCTACCAGCAACGCCGCCCGGTGACCGTCTTCTACCAGATCTGGCGCTCGCCGCTGATGACGCTCAACGGTTCGCACCTGGTGTCGTCGGCGTTGCGCCTGTGCGGCGGTGAAAACATCTTCGGCAAGCTGCCGCAACTGGCGCCTACCGTCAGCGAAGAAGCCGTTCTGAAAGCGGACCCGGAAGCGATCGTGGCCAGCAGCGGCGAGCAGGATGACGTCTTCGCACCATGGCGCCGCTTTACCAAACTGAAGGCGGTAGCACGCGGCAACCTGGTATCCGTCGACGGCAACCTGATCAATCGCGCCGGGCCGCGCATCCTCGACGGTACAGAGGATCTGTGCCGGAAACTCGACGCGGTACGTGCCAAACAGCCGGCGCGCTGACCGCGCATCCAGTCATTCCGCAAGCGGCATCAGCATCAGGTCGGTCGCGCCGGGATCGATGCCGCACTGAGACAACAGGGTCGTCACCTGTCCCCGGTGATGGGTCTGGTGGTTGAACAGGTGCGTCACCAATAGCCATGCCGGACGCGTGCGCGTCGACTTCGTGAGCCCGCTATACCAGCTGAAATCGCGCGCCAGCCATTCCGGATCGACCGCTTTCGACCAGACGAGGATGTCCTCATCCATTGCGACACGCGCCTGTTTCAGCGTTTCCCAATCTTCGTGCAGGTCGGTGCCCAGCGTTCCCTTCGGATACGCTTTTTCCAGCGCGGTGCCCTGTGTGAAACGACCGATCCACATGATGTCGCCCCACAGAATGTGATTCAGGGTGGAATGGATGGAGTGGAAAAATGCGCCGCGGTCCGCCTTGCGCTGCTCGTCCGGCATGCTGTCGCAGGCCGTGTAGACCTTCTCGTTCATCCAGGCGTTGTAGCGCGCCATCGTATGCACATATCCGGGAGTAATCATGCTGCACTCGCAAAAAATCACAAGGACACCAAGATATGCGATTGCCGCATTCGCCGCCACTTCCCATGAAAGCGGTATTGACGGTACTTAAACCGCCCCTATAATCAGGCGGTTTTGCACGGCACGCTGCACGCCTTGCAGAAATCTTGTTCGACGCCGGCCCCGGCGCCAAGGCCTGGGACAGTTTTCATCGCATCGCCGATTCAGTGGAAATGGTTGGGCAACATGAACGACAAAGCTGCAGACTCCCTCCCTTCCCCGCCCCTTTGGAAGCGCGCACTCAGCGTGCTCGGCTGCGGCGTCCTGGTCGTGGTTGCCCTCATGTTCTATCCGCCGGCGTTCGAATCGGCGCGGATGCTGCTCGCAAGGCCCATTCCGAACGCAATCGCCTCTGACGACGGCAATTTCATCTCGCCAACCTCGGCGCGGCGGCAACAAGTCTCGGATGCGAAACCCGTGGTGCACGGCACCTATCTGCAGGATCCTTATGGCTGTATCTACATGGTCGAATACGTGGCCGCCACGCTTTCCGTGGCGCCTGTGCTTGACGAGCGCCGGCAGCCGCGTTGCCGTAGCCGCTGAGCCGTCTTCCCAGCGCTTATTGCTGCACCCACTTCACCAGGTCCTGCCACTGCTCCAGGTCCTTCTCGACACGAGATGGCGCGACATCCCAGACGGTCGCACCGTGTGCCGCAAGCTGGACGTAGTTCTGCGTGTCGCGCAGGTAGCCGAGCACGGGGAGACCGAGGTTGCTGACGTAGTGAGCAAGCTGGTCTGCCGCCCGGGTGCGGATATTGACGCGCATGCCGAGCACACCGACGGATGCCTTGCCATGGCGGCCAGCAGCTAGTCGCGCCAGGAATTCCTGCGTGGCCAGGATATCGAACATGGACGCCTGCAGCGGCACCACGACCTTGTCGGCAATGCGCAGGACTTCTTCAAGACGCCCGCCAGCCAGGCCAGCCGGCGTATCGAGGACGATGTGGGTCGTGCCCTTGGGCGGTTTGGCGACATGCCCATCGGCGATTTCCCATGCCGCGATCGGCGGCAGACTGCCGGGACGCAGCGATAGCCAGGCCCGGGAGGATTGCTGGACGTCGGAATCGCCGAGCATGACCTTGTGGCCCTGTTTGGCGAAAAAACCGGCGAGATTGGTGGCAATGGTGCTTTTGCCGACGCCGCCTTTGGGATTGGCGATGACGATCACTGGCATGTCTATCCTCCACTGGTGGGTTTACCCTCTTTCCCGTAAGAATAGCATGGGGATTTTTCCAACTGGCAAGCCGGATTCAGGGGCTGTTGCGCCGCGGTGCGCCCGCCAAGGCGTCCAGAAGCGGCTTGGCGGCGTCGGCGATCCTGTCCAGGCTCTGTTCGCGCAGTTCCGCCAGGTTGACCGGCTCGGCCACCTTCAGCCCCGCCCACGCGAGCAAGGCCGCCATGGCTTGCGGTGCATCGAACACGCCGTGCAGGTAGGTTCCCAGCACAAGGCCGTCGTCGGAGCGCGCCCCTTCCGGACTCCCGCTGATGTAAAACGCGGGATTGGCGGTTGCCGGGCCGCGCGACAGGCCCATATGGATTTCATACCCCGCCACCTCCCCCTCGGCGAACGCACAACGCCCGCTTACCTGCGCCAGGGTCTTTTCCCGTGCGAGTTCGGTATCGATGTCCAGCAAGCCGAGCGCCTGCGATGTTCCCGGCGTGCCTTCCACGCCATGCGGATCAGAGACAGTCCGACCAAGCATCTGGTAACCGCCGCAAATGCCGATCACCTTCCCGCCGTAGCGCACATGCTTGCGCAGTGCCTCCGGCCAGCCGTTGTCCTGCAGCCATGCGAGGTCGGCGCGCGTGTTCTTGCTGCCGGGAAGAATGATCAGGTCCGCCGGCGGAATCGCTTGCCCCGGGCCGACAAAGCGCAGGTCTACCTCCGGCTGCGCGCGCAACGCATCGAAATCGGTATGGTTGCTGATGCGCGGCAGCACCGGAACCACAACGCGGAAGCTGCCCCGCGCCCCCTGCCCCGGCTGGATTGCATCCTCTGCATCGAGGAACAGCCCGTGCAGGTACGGCAGCACCGCCAGGACCGGTTTGCCGGTCTGCCGCTCCAGCCAGTCGAGTCCGGGTTCCAGCAGGCTGATGTCACCGCGGAAGCGATTGATGACGAAGCCGACGATGCGCGAACGTTCGCTTTCGGACAGACAAGCGAGTGTGCCGACGATATGCGCAAAGACGCCGCCGCGGTCGATGTCGGCCACAAGGATCACCGGACAATCGACCGCTTCGGCAAAACCCATGTTCGCAATGTCGCGTTCCCGCAGGTTGATTTCAGCCGGGCTGCCGGCGCCTTCGACGATGATTGCACTGTACGCGCGCGATAGCCGCTGGTATGACTCCAGCACGGCCTGCATCGCGATGGTCTTGTACTGGTGGTAGTCGCGCGCGTTCATGTCGGCACGCACCTTGCCGTGCACGATGACCTGGGCACCGATATCGCTGGACGGTTTCAGCAGCACCGGGTTCATGTCGGTATGCGGCTGCAGGCCGGCGGCCTGCGCCTGCAGGGCCTGCGCGCGGCCGATCTCGCCGCCGTCGCTAGTGACTGCGCTGTTCAGCGCCATGTTCTGCGGCTTGAATGGGACGACGCTGACGCCCTCGCGGGCGAGCAGCCTGCACAGCGCAGCGACGACGGTGCTCTTGCCGGCATCGGATGTGGTGCCTTGCACCATCAGGGTCGAAAAGGGGAATTTCATGCACGCCGCTCCTGCCATGCTCGGATCAGCGCCGCAATTTGCGGCAGGCCTTCGGTAATCGCGCCCGGTCCGGGCGACAGGATATCGGCCGACTTGATCTCCGCGACCATGCCTTCCTTCACCGCGGGAATGGACGCCCAGCCCGGCCGCGCGCAGACCGTCTCGGGACGAAACTTCTTGCCGCACCAGGATCCGATGATGATGTCCGGGTCCCGGCGCACGACATCGAACGGGACAGCGATGATGCGTTCCTTTGCGTTGGCATGACTGGCCAGCTCTTCGAACACGTCGTCGCCACCGGCGATGCGGATCAATTCGGAAACCCAGCCAATGCCGCTGATCAGCGGATCGTTCCATTCCTCGAAATAGACCTTGGGCCGAACCGTCCACTGGCGCGCCTGCTCCCTGACCGCCTCGACCTGCGCCTGCAGCTCGCATACTAGTGCACGGCCGGCATCCTGCTTGTCGACAAGGGCCGCAAGCACGGTGATCATGCGGAAAATGCCTGCAATATCGCGCTGGTTGAAGAGATGGACTTCCACGCCGGCCGATGCAAGGTCACGGCAAATGTCTGCCTGCATGTCGGAAAAGCCGATCACCAGATCAGGTTCCACCGCCAGGATGCGTTCGATGCGCGAGGACGAGAAGCCGCTGACCTTGGGCTTCTCGGTGCGAGCGCGTGCCGGCCGGGTCGTAAACCCTGAAATGCCCGCGATGGCGTCCTCCGCGCCGAGCGCATACAAGGTTTCGACCGCCTCGGTGCTGAGGCACGCGATCCGCCGGTAAATCATTGGCGCTCTCCCCTGCGTTTTCTTGCCAGTTCCAGGTTTTCGCACAGTTGTGCCGCCCCTGCAATGATGCGCGGTCCTGAGCGATTGACCAGGTCGCCATCCAGCGCGAACAGGTTGCCGCGGCGCACGGCGAGCATGGAAGGATATTGTTTCCAGAGTTCGACGCCGCTGATCGACTGGTCCCGGCGGTCGCCGCTGACGATCGCCTCCGGGTTTTCCCGCAGGACAGCCTCCGGATTGAGACTGGGCGCCACGAGCGGCAGCTTCGCAAAAATATTCTCGCCGCCGCAGGTGCGGATAGCATCGCTGATGATGTGCCGTTCGTTCAGCGTGTACAGCGGCTTGTCCCACACCTGGTAGAACACGCGCACCGGAGGGCGGTTCCGATAGCGTGCGTTCAGGTTGTCGAGTTGCGTCCGCAACTGCGCCGCGCTTTGCTGCGCCTGCTGTGTCGTGCCCATCAATTGTCCGAAGCGCAGAATGGCCTCGGGAATATCCTCCAGCTTGTGCGGCTCACTGTAGAACACGGGTACACCGAGCTTGCGAAACTGCTCCATCTGACGTGATGCCGCGTTGTGCCGCCAGACCACCAGCAGGTCGGGCTTGAGCGAGAGCACGCGTTCGAGGTCGACCAGCCGGTTGTCGCCGACGCGCGGAATTTCACGCGCGGCCGGCGGGTAATCGCTGTAATTGACCGTGCCGACAATGCGATCGCCGCCACCTGCTGCAAACAGCATCTCGGTCACGTGCGGTGCGAGTGAAATGACACGGCGCGCAGGTTGCTGCAAGGTGACGGTTACGCCATCGTCGTCGACGACGCTGATCGATGCGTGCACCGGTGCGAATGCAAGCAATGCAACGAGGAACCAGAGTGCTTTCATCATGCTCCCTGCTCCTTCTTCCATGCGATCAGCGCGTCTTCCAGCCGCTGCCATCCCAACGCATCGGGCGGCAATCCGATGCGTATGCCACGCCCCTTGTCCGGAAAGAGACGCACCCAGATGCCGCGCTGCGCCATGTGCAAGTGAAAGATTTCGGCCTGCGGCTCCGGCCACCAGCGGTACAGCGCGGTGCCGGTCGCATCGATGCCATGGCCGGCAAGCAGGCGTTGCAGGCGGCTTCCCGCGTGCTGCAGCTGCGCGTAGGTGCTTTCCTGCCACGCACGGTCTTCCAGCGCCGCGCGGCCGATCGATTGCGCCGGCCCGCTGACCGACCACGGCCCGACCCATTCCGCGAGACCGGACAGGATCGTCTCTTCCGCCGCGACAAAACCGAGGCGCAGTCCGGCAAGGCCAAAGAACTTGCCGACGGAGCGAAGCACGATCAAGCCGGCTTGGCCGGTTCGATGCGCGACGCTTGCCTCCGGCACGACATCGCCGAAGGCCTCATCCACGACGAGCCAGCCGCCGCGTGCAGCCAACCGGTCCGCCCAGTCGAGCAGCACGGCAGGCGCAACGACAGCGCCGGTCGGGTTGTTGGGATTGCACACGACCATGACGTCAGCCTCGTCGACGTTCTGCTCCAGGGAGAGGTACGGCACTTCGCGCACGGCGTGCCCGGCCTGTCGCCAGCAGTGTGCATGTTCCGCATAGGAAGGCGCGGAAACGACTACCCGCGATCGTGCGCGCAATCGTGGCAAGGTCTGGATGGCCGCCTGGGTACCGGCAACGGGCAACATGCGCGGCGCCTTGTAATAACGCTCTGCAGCGCTTGCCAGTGCCGGATCGTTTTCGGGCAGCCGATGCCATGCATGCGCAGCAAGCGCAGGCACCGGATACGGATGCGGATTGATGCCGGTGGAAAGATCCAGCCAGGACGCGAGCGGTATCCCGTAACGCGCCGCCGCCTCGCCCAGATTGCCGCCGTGTTCAAGCATGCAGAACCCTTTCGATAATGAAAACACCCAGAGCGGATACAAGCAGCCAGACGCCGCAGCTGCGCGCAACCAGCTTCCACGCGCGCTCGATGTCGCCGGCAGTGGCGGGATGGCCCGCGCCGAGGGGAGGCCGCTGCTCGACCGCGCCGTCATATTCCGCATGGCCGCCGAGTGCCAGGCACAAAGCGCCGGCGCCGGCCGACATCACCGGCCCTGCATTCGGACTGCTCCAGGACGCTGCTTGCGTCCGCCAGCAACGCAAGGCGCATCGCGTGTCGCCAAGCAAGGCATAGGTCAACGCAGTCAGGCGTGCGGGGACCCAGTTCAATACATCGTCGGTGCGCGCCGCCATCCAGCCGAACGCATGAAACCGCTCGTTGCGGTATCCCCACATGGCGTCCAGCGTATTGGCGACGCGGAACAGCAAGGCGCCGGGGCCGCCTGCGACCGCGAACCAGAACAAGGTGCCGAAGACGGCGTCGTTGCCGTTCTCGAGGAGCGATTCGACCGCAGCCTTGACCAGTTCGGGTTCGCCTGAATTGTGCGTATCGCGCGAGACGATGCGTGAAGTCAGTTCGCGTGCCAGTGCGATGTCGCCGCCTGCGAGCGCTTCGGCGATCGGGCGCATGTGGTCGCGCAGGCTGCGCAGCCCGAGGGCGAAGTAAAGCATCATGACATGGACGGCTAGTCCGGCTACCGAATGCAACCGGCCGGCGAACCACGTCAGCCACGCGGATGCGGCGACGAGAGGAACCACCACGAGTACCCATGCTGCAATGCCCCTGCATTTGCGCATGGCGCCGCGATTCAGTCTTCCCTCTATCGCTTTTGCGAATTGGCCGAAGCCCACAAGCGGATGCCAGCGGCGCGGCTCGCCCAGCAGCCAGTCGACCAGGATCCCTGCCACCATGAGCGACAGGAGCGTTGCCGGGTCGAGCCCTGTCAGCACGTCTTGCCCTTCAGCCAAAGCGGCATGCCCGCCGCGACCCAGACTGCCCGTTCGCATCGGGCAGCGATCGCCTGGTTCAAGCGTCCGGCCTCGTCCACGAACCAGCGCGAGATCGCGCCTTGCGGAACGATGCCCATACCGACTTCGTTGGAAACGAAGATGAGATCGCCGGCAGCGTGCTCGATCGCGTCAAGCAAGGCGGCACGTTCGGTGTGAAAGCGCGCAGGCGGATCGATATGGCCGACCTCGGGATAGTCGCGGCTCTCGCTGAACAGGAGATTCGACAGCCATACCGTGAGGCAGTCCACCAGAACCACGCTGCCTGGTGCGCACCATTCCTGCAGCGCGCCGCCGAGCGCGAGCGGTTCCTCGACCGTCGTCCAGCCGGCTTGCCGGCGTGCGCGGTGATGAGTGATGCGCGCCGTCATCTCTACGTCGCCTGCCTGCGCGGTGGCCACGTAGACCACCTGCTTGCCGCTCTCCGCCGCGAGCGATTCCGCGAACGCGCTCTTGCCGGAACGCGCGCCGCCGAACACGAAAGTGCCGGTCATCGCCTCACCATTCGACGCCTGCTTGCGCCGCGATCCCTGCAGAAAAAGCGTGCTTGACCGGCTGCATTTCGGTCACGGTATCGGCGGCGGCGATCAGTTCCGGCGGCGCCGCACGGCCGGTCACCACTACATGCTGCATCGGTGGGCGGGCGCGCAGGTCTTCGATCACGCGGTTCACGTCGAGATAGCGGTATTTCAACGCGATGTTCAATTCGTCCAGCACAACGAAGCCAATCGACGGATCGGTGAGGAATTCCCGAGCGCGCTTCCATGCCCGTTCGGCGCAGGCGATGTCGCGCTCGCGGTCCTGCGTTTCCCAGGTGTAGCCCTCGCCCATCGCATGGAAGCTCACCTCGTCCGGGAAGCGCTGCAGGAAAAGTTCCTCGCCGGTGGATTTCGCGCCCTTGATGAACTGCACGACGCCCACCTTCATGCCGTGGCCGAGCGCGCGGATAGCCATGCCGAAGGCACTGGAACTCTTGCCCTTGCCGTTGCCCGTGTTGACCAGCAATACGCCGGTATTACGGTTGGCCGCCTGGATCTTGCTGTCGACGACTTCCTTCTTGCGCTGCATGCGCGCGCGGTGGCGTTCGTTGATGTCTTCAGTCATGGTTTCCTTCTTCGGCGGGAATGAAAATGGTGCGTTTGCCATGCCGTACGGTCTCGATGGGATAGCCGAGGCACTGGCTCAATATGGATGCGGTCATGACCTCGGCAGCCTGCCCTGCCTTCCACTGGCCGTCTCCCATCAGGAGCAGCGCGTGCGTGGCGACGCTGTGCGAAAGATTCAGGTCGTGACTGACCAGCACGACCGCCTTGTTTTCGGCGCGGCAGAGGCGCGCGAGCAATTCCATGACGCCGACCTGGTGTGCAAGGTCGAGCGCGCTCGCCGGTTCGTCGAGCAGGAGTAAAGGCGCCTCCTGTGCCAGCGTCGCGGCAATTGCAACCCGCTGACGTTCCCCGCCGGACAGGGTGCGCACGTCGCGTTCGGCCAGGTGTCCCACATCGAGGGCACGCAGCGCGCCTTGGGCGATCCTGAAATCGGCTTCGGCATCCCAATAGCAGTCGTCCTGGTAAGGATGGCGTGCGGCCAGCACCGTATCGATTGCACGATAACCGAATGCATCGTTGCGTCCCTGCGGCAGGTAGGCGCGCTCGCGGGCCAGCGCCAGCAGATGCCAGTCCGTCAATGCCTTGCCCCCGAGGTGCACGCTTCCCCTGTCCGGATTGCGCAGTCCGGCGAGCGTGCGCAGCAGGGTGCTCTTGCCTGCGCCGTTGCGACCGATCACGCACCAGCACTGTCCCGGCTCGACGGCCCAGTCCAGCCGGTCGACAAGGTGTCGCCCGTTGACGCTCAGGCTCAGATTGCGGGTTTCCATCGCCTATTTCCTGTGGATCTGATGCAGTTGCAGGAGGAATACGGGGACGCCGATCAACGCGGTAATCACGCCGACCGGCAACTGCTGCGGTGCAATGACGCTGCGTGCCAGCGTATCGGCAAGCACGAGGAAGGCGCCGCCCGCCAGCGTCGTCGCCGGCAGCAGCAAGCGATGGTCCGGTCCCCATGCGAATCTGCATGCGTGCGGTACGATCAGGCCAACGAAACCGATGCTGCCCGCACTGCTGACGGCGCTCGCGGTCAGCAGTGCAGAGAAAAAGAACAAGCCCTGCCGCAGCCGGTTCACCCGAATCCCGAGCGTCGCCGCCGCTTCCGCATGCAAGGCCATCACGTTAATCGCACGGGCGACACGAACCGCAAACGCCAGCGCAAGCAGCCAGACCGCCCACGGTACCCATCGCAGCTGCGTCGCCGACAGGTCGCCGATCAGCCAGAACACCATGCCGCGCAGGCGATTGTCCGGCGCAATCGACAGCATGAGGGTGATGAGCGCGCCGCAGCCGGCTGCGACAATGACGCCGGTCAGCAAGAGCATGGGCGCGTTGTTGTCGCCACCACTGCCCCGCAGGTCGCGGTAGGCGAGCAGGAACAGGAGGAATGCGACCGACATCGCGCCGGCGAAGGCGGCAAGGTCAACCAGCCACGCTGCGGTGAACAGCAGCATCGCCGTCAACGCGCCGACGGCCGCGCCGCCGGATACACCGAGCACGTACGGGTCGGCTAGTGGATTGCGCAGCAAGGCCTGCATCATGACGCCGGCCAGCGCGAGCGTCGCACCGGTCACGAAGGCCGACAGCGCCCGGCCGAGCCGCAGTTCGAGCAGCGTTGCCGCAAGCGTGGAAGGATTGCCCTGCACGATTTCGCCCAACGCTGCAAACAATTCCTGGATGGACAGGGACACCGAGCCGACAGCGCAGGCAAACAGCACGCTGCCGAACGCTGCCAGCAACAGCACCGTAAGAATGGTGATGGCGCGGCGGCGTTCGCGGGATGCGGGCAGCATGATGGTATCGGTGTGCAAAGTGTCCCTGCTTTCTTGGTTCAAGCCTTATTTCATGCCATAGCGCAAGCCAACGAAGACGTTCGAGCCGGCCGTGTTGTAGAGGCGCGTCAGCTCATAGGTCTTGTCCAGCACGTTGTTCCAGCGCGCGAACAGCGACCAGTCTTTCGTCAGGTCGTAGTTGGTGTACAGGTTGAGCAAGCCGTATCCGCCCAGCCGGTTGCGGTTATTCAGATCGTCGAATCGTTCGTTGGAGAACACGAGTTCCCCACCTGTCGTCACCCTGTCCATCTTGTAGTCCACTGCAACCGTACCGTGCCTCTTCGCCCGGCGCGCAAGCTGCCGGCCGGTTGTTTCGTCCTTGGGATCCTGCAGGTCCAGCGATCCGCGGACGGTGAATGCGCCAATCGCCGTGCTCGCGCCGAGCGACAAGCCTGTCAGCAGCGCTTCGTTCACGTTATACGTGCAACCGATCGGAAAAGCAGCCGGATTGACCGGACACACCGGAGTGAATACAAGCAAATCGGTCAGGCGATTGCGATAATAGACGGCGCTGTACTGGCTTTTCCCGTCCTCATAATACAAGCCGACCTCCATATTCCTGCCCTTTTCCGGACGCAGTGTCGAGATACCGAATCGGGGGAAGTACAGTTCGTTGAAGGTCGGTGCGCGAAAACTGGTACCCGCACTTGCATTGACCCGCAAGGCATTCGTCAATCGGTAGCCGTAGGAAACATTACCCGTGGTCCGTGTGCCGAACTGCGAGTTGTCGTCGGCACGCACGCTCAGTGCACCAAGATGTGCACCGCGTCGCAGTTGATACGCCGCCGCAATGGCATTTGTCGTTCTATCGCGCACCAGGGCGGGTTCTGTCGAATCGACATCTTCCTTGCGATGCTCTGCGATCAACTGGAGCACATCCGATGCACCCACATTGAAATTGTTCTGCCAGCTGATTGTCGTCAGGTTCGTATCGAATTCCGTGTGTCCGAACGACGCGTCATTGGTACTGTGATCTGCCGACCGCGACAACTGCACATGGCTGTTCCATGCCGGAAGGATCTTGTTCTTTGCATGGAGGCTGTACGCGGCGACCCTGGTCCGGGCCCTGTCATCCTGCGTAGGACCGGAATCGAACTGGCTTTTCAGCAGGCTGTGCAGGAACGTGGCGCCTAGTTCATGATCTTTTGCAATCTGATAACTGAATTGGCCGCTGCCGCTGCTGTTCCGGTAGCCGTCGCGGTCTGCATTAAAGTTGAAATTGCCGGGCTTGGTTGCGGAGAACCCGTCCGATCGCTCGTAAGCCGCGCGGATTGCATAGCGAAATCCTTCACGGGAGCCGGACACGCCGGCTTCGCCGCCACGGGTACCGTAGGTGCCGGCACCGGCGGAGGCCGTCGTCACCGGCGCACCGTCACCCTGCTTGGTAAAGATCTGGATCACGCCGCCCACCGCATCCGCGCCATACATGGTGCTGAGCGGGCCGTACACGATTTCCACGCGATCGATCTGCGACAAGGGAATCGCATTCCAGCTTGCGCCGCCGCTCGTGGATGAGCCGACACGCACGCCGTCCACCAGCACGATGCTCTGCTTGTTGTCCGTGCCGCGCACGAACACGGAAGATTGCGCGCCGGGTCCGCCGTTGCGCGAAATTTCGATGCCGCGCTGACGCTGCAGCACGTCCGCGAGCGAAGTACCGCCGGACCGGGCAATGTCTTGCGCCGTGATGACGACATTGTCGGCGAGGACTTCCTTCGCAATCTGTGGTGACCGTGTTGCGGTAACGATGACCGAATCGAGCTTCTTGTCCTGCGCGAACGTGGAAACGGAAATTGCGGCGGAGATGGCGACGGCCATCGCAAACGGCTTGGCTGCCGCGTGCACGCGCAGTAGTGCGGGTGATGTCATGACGAAGTTCCAGAGAATAGACAACCAGCCCGCTTCCCCGCAGGCTGGATGAACAGAAGTCACGGACAGGTCAGGACGATCATGAAACGGAGCATGACCAGAGCCATGCTGCATTCGCGTCGCGAAGATCCCCGTCCGCACACTTCCACCTGTTCTGGCCGGTATCCGGGCTGACAAGGCAAAGCGGCCGACCTTCCCATGCATACTGCACAGTGGCTTCGAAGGACCGCTTGTCATTGCGGGTTGCGGAGTCTGGGCATCCCGATGACGCTTGCTTACCGTTGCGGGGGCAGCACACGTTAGCCGCAGGGTGTGACCTCTTCCCTGTACGCTTCGTGTTTCCCGTTTAACTGCGCGCATGAACATGCGCGCGGGCACCAAAACCCGATCATTTTAAGACTTGTAATACCGATAGACAACAAGGAAACGTCGTTAGGCTGCCTTTGTTGATCGATTAACAATTGATCGTGATTGCGTTGCCAAACGGGATCTTGTCCGCGGCTTGCGCTGCGCGGGCGACGATCTCTTCGGGTGTCGCACAGTGCAGTCCGGCCAGCATTAAACGGATCGGCCCTGCGTGTCCGATGACGATGGCGGCAGGCAGTTGCATTGCTCGCAAGTCCTCCTGGAATGCCTGGACGCGCCGCGCCACAGCGCCCAGGCTCTCGCCGCCGCCCGGCCTGTACACCGGTAGTTGAGCCGCCCAGGCGTCGATCTCCTCGCGAGGGATACGATCCCATGTGTGCATTTCCCAGGCGCCGAAATCCATTTCGACCAGGCGCGCATCGAAAACCGGCTCGCCGGCATCGAGTTCGCGCGCAAGATCGGCGGCGAGCGTCCGGCACCGCTGAAGAGGACTGGAGTAAACCGGCACGCGCTTCGGAAGGACCTCGACGAGCTGGTCCAGCGCACTCCGCTGACAGTCCGCCAGTATCGGCAAATCGGTACTGCCATAGCACACCCCCTCGGGTACGTCCGGCTTCGCATGCCTGACCAGGTACAGTTTCATCGCTCAGTATCGTTCAGCGCAGCGCCGTCAGCGCGGCGAGGTAGAACGCGGCTTCGCTCACCTGCTGGACCGCGCCGAGGCAATCGCCGGTGTAACCGCCGAGGCGCCGCACGAACTTGCGGGCAAGCCACCACGCAGACAAGGCCGCAGCCGCAAATCCGGCAACGAATGCCTGCCACGGCAACCAGCCCAACGCGAACATGGAAGCAGGCGCAATCAGGACGGTAAATGCGGCGACCGCAAATTCTCCATGGGACATACGCTGCGCGAGCGGCTTGGACTTGCCTTCCTGCTTCACGTATTCGAGCCGCCATATCAATGCCGTTGCCGCGAGGCGGGACAGCGGGTGTGCGACAAGCAAGGCGGCGATCGCAGCCTGCGCCTGAAAAAATGACAGTGCAGCGCACTTGAGCGCGAGCAGCAGGCTGATGCCGATCGCGCCATATGCACCGATGCGCGAGTCGGTCATGATCGCAAGCGCACGCTGCTTCGTCACACCGCCACCCAGCCCGTCGCACATGTCGGCAAAGCCGTCCTCATGGAATGCGCCGGTGAGATAGATGCCGGCAACCGTCGACAGCAATATGGCGACGGCCGGCGGCCAGAGCAGGCTGGCCAGCGCGTAGACCGATGCGGCAACCGCGCCTACCACCAGCCCAACCGCAGGGAAGTAGCGGCTGGACTGGTGCAGCCAACTGGACTCGAAACCGACCCAGCCGGGGATCGGCAGGCGCGTAAAGAACTGCAACGCGATAAAGAACAGGCGCACCTGGTGGACAATGCGTGCGATGAAACCGGCGTTGGGTGCGGACGCTTGCATCTTTTACTTGTCTGCCGTGCTGACTTGGGCAGACTCGAAAGTCGCCATTTCACGCAGGAAGTTGACGGCGGCATGCAGGAGCGGCAGCGCAAGCGCGCAGCCGCTGCCCTCGCCCAGCCGCAATCCAAGCTGCAGCAGCGGACTTGCCTGCAGGTGCTCGAGCATCTGCCTGTGGCCGTGTTCGTCCGAGCAGTGCGAGAACACGCAGTAGTCGAGGATGGACGGCTGTACCCTCGCTGCAACGAGCAAGGCACTGGTCACGATGAAGCCGTCGATCAGCAACACCATGCGCCGTGCCGCAGCCTCGAGCATGGCGCCGGCCATCATCGCGATTTCGAATCCGCCAAAGGTGGCAAGGACTTCCAGCGGCTCGGACGCCCGCGCATGACGCGCGACGGCCTGTTCGATCACGCGCCGCTTATGCTCGATACCCTGCCCGGACAATCCTGCGCCGGCCCCCACGCACCCCGCCACCGGCACGCCGGTCAGCTTGTGCATCAGCGCGGCAGCGGCGCTGGTATTGCCGATGCCCATTTCGCCGAAGCCGACCACGTTGCCGGTCAGCGTCGCCACCCGTTGCGCACCGTGCTGCATGGCAGTCGCGCATTCGGCAGCCGTCATCCCCGGTTCGATCGCGAAGTTGCGCGTGCCGTAGCCGACCTTGCGGTGCTCCAGCCCTTCCCTCGCGCCGAAGTCGTGGTTCACGCCGGCGTCGATCACATGCAGAGCGCATCCGTTCTGGCGAGCGAACACGTTGATCGCCGCACCATTGGCCAGGAAGTTTTCGACCATCTGCCAGGTGACGCTTTGCGGATAGGCCGACACGTTCTCCGCCACCACGCCATGGTCCCCCGCAAACACGAGGATGGCAGGTTTCGTCACCGCAGGCCGCGTCGTACGCTGAATCAATCCGACCTGCTTCGCCAGAGGCTCGAGCATGCCGAGGCTGCCGAGCGGCTTGGTCTTGTTGTTGATGGCGGCGTCGAGTGCGTCGGACAGCGACGCATCTGCCGTTGTTTCAATATGGGGAATCTGCATGGGCATGCCACGCGAGGTGGCCCTGAAAAGATTGCCGGGGCCGCGGCGGACCCCGTCCGCGGCGAATCCGTCCTCGTAACGCTGCGCGCGTTGGGGACCATTCCGGCCGGTATCCGGGCTGGCAAGACGGACCGACCGGCCTTCCCATGCAAGCAGCACAGTGGCGTTGATCGTTCGGCCGTCGCACACGTGCGACGCTTGCTTACCGTTGCGGGGGCAGCACACGTTAGCCAGGCGGGCATTACCTGCCCCGGCCCCGTGTTTCCCGTTTAACTGCGCGCACAGAGCGTGCGCGCGGGCACCAGAACGCGGGAAGTGTATGCCTGCCTCGGGGACGCGTCAAATCCGCAGGATTCACTGAAACGGCGCCATCCGAAGTAAACTGTGTGACCTCGCCTCCCGGCGCACAATCACGCTCCACCACAAATCCACTATGAAGAACCAGGCCGAATACTACAGCCAGCAATACAACGCCCGGGCCATGATCCCGGATCATCCTTATATCTTTACGCGCTGGCTGAAGGATTCGGCGCAGGCGCGCCGGACGCACGCCGCGCTGTTCGACCTCGCCTACGGCGAAGCCAGCGGCGAACGGCTGGACTTCTTCCCGACCAATCGCAGCGATGCCCCGCTGCTGGTCTACATTCATGGCGGCTGGTGGCGCTCGCTCGACAAGTCGGACTTCTCCTTCATCGCACCCGCTTACACCCGCGCCGGCTTCAACGTCGCCCTGACCAACTACACGCTCGCACCGGAAGCATCGATCGCCGAGATCGTCGTGCAGCAGCTGCGCGCGCTCGCCTGGCTGTACCGCAATGCCGAGAAATACGATTTCGATCCGCGCCGCATCGTGGTCGCCGGCCATTCCGCCGGCGCGCACCTGACCGCCATGGCCATGGCTGCCCTGTGGCCCGTGTTCGCGCCGGACCTCCCGGCCGACCTCGTCAAGGGCGGGATCCTCATGTCCGGCATCTACGACCTGGAACCGGTGCGGCATGCGGACTTCGTCAACGTCGACCTGAAACTGTCTGCCGAACATATCGCGCCCTTGTCGCCGGCCGGGATGCCGCAGGCGCACCCGTCGCCTTTCCTGACCGCGTTCGGCGGCTTGGAATCGGACGAGTTCAAGCGCCAGACCGGGCTCATCATCGACGCGTGGAAGACCAACCATGTTGCCGATATTGCACTGCCGCAGGCTAACCACCTGACCATCTGCGACGCCTTCGGAACGCCGGGAACGCCGCTGCACGAAGCGACGGTCCAGCTTCTGGAAGACGTTCGCGCCTAACAACGATGTTGAAACGCCGCACTTTGCCGGCACGCGCGGTGGCATTATGATGTCCAAGTTGCGCGCAAGAAAACCGTGACTGATAATCAAACCCGTGGCCGGACACTCTCCGTGCAGGGACGGAACGCCTCGATTCAGCGTTTGTAAGACAAAAGCCGACATTCAACATAGGAAAGCATCACCATGACCGACGCAGCAGACGACGATCTCGAAGCACTGTTTGAAGAAGTGTCCGCGCAACGCACCGAAACAGTCGCCGCTCCTGCCGCTCAAGAAGCCGCAGCCCCCGCAGCGGAAGAAGCGCCGGCCGAGGCTGCTTCCAACGAAGGCGAAGAAATGGTCGACCAGTCCGACAAGCCGATGTACGAGCGCCTTGGCGGGATCGTCCGCATGCTGCACGACTCCCTGCGCGAGCTTGGCTACGACCGCTCCCTGTCCGACGTTGCCATGCAGATCAACGACGCGCAAGGCCGCCTGAACCATGTCGCCTCGCTGACTGAACAAGCCGCGAACAAGGTGCTCAATGCGGTCGATACCTGCATGCCGGAACAGGATACGCTGGGCAAGAAGGCACAGGACATGGAAAGCCGCTGGACACAGCTGTTCGAGGGCAAGCTCAGCATCGAAGAATTCAAGGCACTGGCAGGCGATTCGAAGCAGTTCGCCTCCGCGGTCATGACCGCGACCGAGGCCGAAAAGGCCCGCCTGCTGGACATCATGATGGCCCAGGACTTCCAGGACATTACCGGCCAGCTGATCAAGAAAATCGTCAACATCACCAACCGGGTCGAGAACGAGCTGGCACAGCTCCTGCGCGACAATGCGCCGCCGGAAGTCAAGGCGGCCATGGCCGAAAACAAGCCGGTAGAGCTGATGCAGGGACCGGCCGCCCCGGGAATGGCGATGGCGCAGGACGACGTCGATAGCTTGCTTGCCGATCTGGGGTTCTGATGGACGATATGCTCAAGGAATTCGTCGTCGAGGCGCTTGACCTGGCGACGAACGTGGAAGAGCACCTGCTCTCGCTGGAACGCCGCCCGGACGATAGCGATTCGCTCAACGCCCTGTTCCGCTCCTTCCACACGATCAAGGGCGGTGCCGGCTTCATGAATCTGCCGGCGATCGTGTCCGCCTGCCACCTGACGGAAAACCTGTTCGACGCGCTGCGCACCGGCAAGGTGCCAGTCACGCCGGCAGCGATCGAAGCCGGCCTGCAGGCGAGCGGTTTCGTCGGCGACCAGTTGAAGCAGCTCGCCAACGGCGCCGCGCCAGACAGCCTGCCCGCCATGCCCGCTTCGCTCGAGGCCCTCGTGGCGCAGGCAATCGAAGGCGGTGCCGCAGCGCCTGCTGCTCCCGTAACGGCGCCGGCAGAGACTGCAGCGCCTGCGGCGGCAGCCACAATCGCAGCCGAAAATACTGCAACAAGTACCAGCAACGCCGACGGCCTCGACTGGGAAGCGCTTTACCGCGCGGTCGTCCCCGCCGGCACGCTTCCTGAAGCGTCAGCGGCATCCGCCACACCAGCCGCATCGACAGCGCCAGCGGCTGCCGGCAATGTCACCCCGATTGCCAAACCTGCCCCGGCCGCGGATGACGGCGCACGCCCGATCACCGCGCAGGTCAAGGAAGACACCATCCGCATCGATGCCGTCAAGCTCGATGCACTGCTGGAAGTCGCGGGCGAATCCGTACAGGCCGCCAACCAGGCCGCCGTGCTCCTTGAAAAGCTGGCCCAATTCAAGTTCGAGGGGCAGGCCGCCGCGCTGATGTCCACACTGCAGGAAACGCTCAGCCGCGCCTCGCGCTACTCGAGCGAACTGCAGCGCGCAACGCTCTCCACCCGCATGCAGCCGGTGGGCCGCCTGTTCCAGAAATTCCCCCGCCTCGTGCGCGAACTGGCGCGCGACCTGGGCAAGGATGTCGACCTGGTCATCGAAGGCGCCGAAACCGAAGTGGACCGCGTGGTCGTCGACAGCCTGTACGACCCGCTGGTGCACATGCTGCGCAACTCGCTCGACCACGGCATCGAAGAGCCAGGCGAACGCGCCACCACCGACAAGCCCGCCAAGGCGACCATCCTGCTCAAGGCATGGCAGGAAGGCAGCAGCGTCATGATCCAGGTGTCCGACGACGGCAAGGGCATGGATCCGAACAAGCTCCGCAGCAAGGCGATCGCCAAAGGCCTGATCGGTGAACATGCCGCGCAGAGCAAGGAAGAGGCATTGCAGCTGATCTTCCTGCCCGGTTTCTCGACCAAGGAAGTCGCATCCAGCGTGTCTGGCCGCGGTGTCGGCATGGACGTCGTGAAAACCGCTGTAGAAAAGCACCGCGGTGCGATCCGCATCGATTCCGAAATGGGCAAGGGCACCGTCTTCACCATCCGCCTGCCGATCGAACTGTCGATCGTGCCGACGATGCTGGTGCGTACCGCCGGCGCGGCGCTAGCGCTGCCGATGGCTGTTGTGGAGCGCGTGGTGGAATTGCCCGAGGAGTTCGAATCGGTGGGCGGCTCACCCGTGTTGCGCGACCAGGGCAGGCCGCTCGCGGTGCTCTCGTTAGGCGGCATCCTCGGCTACGCCCCTTCCAAGGAGAAGGTTGGCATTGTGATTGCCGCAGCGCAGCCGTACATCGTTGCTGTGGAAGCCGTCGACGGCACCGCCGACCTGGTGATCAAGCCGCTGACCGCCATCTCCGTTCCCGGCGTCAACGGTACCGCACGCTCCGCAGAGGGCGAACTGGTGCTGGTAATCAGCCTCGCCTTCCTGCTCGACGGCTGCAAGACGGACACATCGTCGCGTCTCGCTGCCTGACGAAAAAAATCCCGGACGCCTGCGCGTCCGGGATTTGCTTTTCTTCCCTGTTTTTTCATCCCGCATTCTTGCAAGGATGCCGATACCAAGGTACGGCTATCGCGCGAGATAGTCGCTGCGTGTACAGCGCGCCGCATCAAAGTCCTCGCGCAGCGGCGCGGTATCGTAAATGATCGTCAGGCTGGAAAATCGCGAGCGATCGGCGTTGAGCGCAAAGACATCGACGCAGTCGAACTCGACGACACCACCGCTCTGCAGCGTCCAGCGGTAGTGAAACTGCAGCGCGACCGGTCCGGCCTCGGACTCGAACAGGTTGATGAAGGTCGTTTCGGATTGATTGGTGTCGCCGAACAATCCTTTATAGAACGGCGCAACCGGCATCATGCCGTACAAGGGCGACAGCACATGTGCGTCCGTATCGAACAGTGCGAGCACGCGGTCGAGATTGCCCTCGTTGAGGGCGGCCAGGTAGTGCTCGCACAGTTCTTTCGGCGTCATGTTCATTCCCGGATCACTTCTTAGCCAGACGTTCGGCCTTTTCCCTGGTCCAGGCGTCCAGCTTCTCGCGAATGCCCTTCTGCTCCGCGGCCATCTGTGTGGCTGACGCCAGTTGCGCGCACAACTCGAGTCGGATGCCGTTGGGATCGAAGAAATAAATCGACTGGAAAACGCGGTGGTCGGTCACGCCCAACACCTCGATGCCGTGTGCTTCGAGCCGCGATTTCATCGCCTCCAGCTGCTCGATGGTGTCCACACGTAGCGCGATGTGGTTGACCCATGCCGGCGTATTGGCGGAAGGCGCCGGCGCGATATTGTCGCCGAGATCGAAGAACGCCACGCAGGAACCGTCCGTCATGCGGAAGAAGATGTGCACGTACGGGCAGTATTCGCCGGTTGAGGGCACGATGTCACTGCGGATGTAATGGAACAGCGGCAGCCCCAGGATGTCTTCGTAAAAATGCCGGGTCTCCTCCGCGTCGCGGCAGCGGTAGGCAAAATGGTGCAAGCCGTGGATCGGCGCGGCTGCAGGAATGGCGGCGGGTTGGCCGACCGGGGTGGCGGCAAGTGTGCTCATGGCAGCTCCTTCCTTTTGAGTGCGGTTCACTCGTTCAGATCAACGCGCTTTTGGCGGCGTGTACTGCGCGACCTG
Organism: uncultured Noviherbaspirillum sp.; assembly: GCA_966212545.1. Classification (GTDB taxonomy): domain Bacteria; phylum Pseudomonadota; class Gammaproteobacteria; order Burkholderiales; family Burkholderiaceae_D; genus Noviherbaspirillum. Next base: position 20,166 of record CBIHRW010000037.1, on the reverse strand, counting down.
CTGGTTGATCGCGCCAAAAATCGATTTGCCGTTGGTATCCAGCATCTCGATCTTGATGGTGTCGCCGAACTTCATGAACGGCGTTTTCGCTTCGCCGTCGGCAATCATTTCCAATGCACGTTTTTCGGCGATGCAGGTGTAACCCTTGGAGGCATCCTTGTTGGACACCGTGCCGGAACCGATGATCGAACCGGCCCGCGCACTGCGCGTCTTGGCCAGGTGTGCGATCAGTTGCGGAAAGCTGAACACCATGTCGACGCCGGCGTTCGGCTGCCCCACCAGCTTGTCATTCCAGGTCGCGCGCAGCGGCAGGTGCACCTTGCCCTCCTCCCACGCGGGGCCAAGCTCGTCCGGCGTCACGGCAACCGGTGAGAAGCTGGATGCGGGCTTGGACTGGAAGAAGCCGAAGCCCTTCGCCAGTTCGGCCGGAATCAGGTTGCGCAGCGAGACGTCGTTGACCAGCATCAGCAGCTTGATGTGCGAGGCGGCCTGCGCGGCCGAGGTACCCATCGGCACGTCGTCGGTGATCACCGCCACTTCGCCCTCGAAATCGATGCCCCAGTCTTCCGACTCCAGCAGGATATCGTTGGTCGGCCCGATGAAATCGTCCGATGCGCCCTGGTACATCAGTGGATCGTGCCAGAAGGATTCCGGCATCTCCGCATTGCGCGCTTTGCGCACCAGTTCGACGTGGTTCACGTAGGCCGAACCGTCCGCCCACTGGTAGGCGCGCGGCAACGGCGCCATGCAGCGCTTGGGGTCGAAATCGAAGCTGCGATGCGCCTTGCCGGCGTTCAACTGTTCGTACAGTTGCTCCAACTGGGGGGCGATGAAGCCCCAGTCATCGAGCGCGCGCTGCATCGTAAGGGCGATACCGTCGGCGATATGCGCAGTCTTCAGGTCGCGTGACACGACGACCAGCTGGCCATCGCGGGTTCCATCCTTGAGGGTGGCAAGTTTCATCCGGGATCCTTGTCTTCAAATGACCGGCAAAAAGTCGCAAGAAGCCTTTTACGATTGCCGGAAATTACGTATTATTAAATTAATTCACCATATCGTAATCTCAACCGGGAATGAAATCAACTGCCGAAAGATCCTCACACGACGCCCGTCAAGGTATCCAGTCCGTGGAGGTGGCCGGCCCGCTGCTGCAGGCGCTCGCCCGGTCGCCAGGCCCGCTGGCGCTTTCTGCCTTGGCCAAGAGCGCAGGCATGCCGGCAGCCAAGGCGCACCGTTACCTGGTCAGCCTGATCCGGGTCGGTCTGGTCGAGCAGGATGCGGCGACCGGGCTGTACGACCTCGGCGGGCTGGCGCTGGAATTGGGACTGGTGTCGCTGGGACGGCTGGATGCCGTAAAACTGGCGGATGAAACCCTGGCCGCGCTGCGCGACGCGACGGGAGAAACCGTCGCGCTCGCCATCTGGGGCAACTTCGGGCCGACCTACATCCGACTGCTGCAGTCGAAGCGGCCGGTCACGATCAACCTCCAGATCGGCAGCGTGATGCCGATGACCTACACCGCCAGCGGCCTGTGCTTCGCGGCCTTCCTGCCGGAGAGCGAAACCGGTGAACTGCTGCGCAACGAACTTGCACAGAACCGCAGCGAGAAGCTGGACGCGCCGCAGTCTGCGAGCGAACTGCGGCCGCTGCTCGATGAAACCCGGGGCCATGGCATGGCGCGCATGATCGGACATCTCGAACCGTCCGCCGCCCGTCCGGCGGGAACGACACGCGCTGCCGAACGCCTGCTGGCCGGCTTCAACGCATTCTCGGCGCCGGTATTCGATCACGACGGCCGCATGCGCTTTGCACTGACCGTCGTCGGATCGGCTGCCCACGTGGATGAAGACTGGGACGGCCACATCGCCCGGCAAACCAGGGCATACGCCGAGCTGCTCTCACGTCGCCTCGGTTATCGGGGAAATTAAAAGAGGCTGCCCACGTTCAGCAACGTAAGCACGCCCAGCACGGCAAAAATGACGGCCGCGACGGTGTGCACCAGCTTCATCGACACCATCTCGATGATCTTGTTGCCAAGCAGGACAGCAGGGACGTTGGCGATCATCATCCCCAGCGTGGTACCCGAGACCACGGCATAGAAGGCCGAATACTTGGCCGCAAGTGCAACGGTCGCCACCTGCGTCTTATCGCCCATCTCGGCGATAAAGAACGCAAACACAGTGGTCATCAATACACCGAAGCGCTCATGCTTCGTCTCAACGTCATCGAGCTTGTCCGGAATCAGGGTCCAGATCGCCATCGCAATGAAGGACAGGCCGAGCACCCAGCGCAGCACATCCTTGCCAAAGAATTCCGTGAGCCAGCCGCCGACCGCGCCCGCAAAGGCGTGATTGAGCAAGGTCGCGACGAGAATGCCAAGAATGATGGGAAGGGGCCGGCGGAATTTCGCGGCAAGTAGAAGGGACAGCAGCTGGGTCTTGTCGCCCATTTCAGCAAGGGCAACGATGCCGGTCGATAACAGGAAAGCTTCCATGAATACTCCTGGGCCGGACAGATACCGATGACCATGCGCGCCCTCCGGCCCAAGCAGAGGCAGCATGGTCAAAGGTCTCGCCAAACCTGGAGTCGCTTGCGCCATGGCCTGTCGGCCAAGTCTGTTGACGCAAGCCCCTCTCGCAAATCGGAGGGAGGCTACTCCCCAATGACGGGGAGGATTGTACGCCAAGTTGAGATTTCTTTGGAGAAATTTACGGCCGTACGGTCAGGATGGCATCCGCGAATTCGACGAAGCCCGCGCCGTACGGCGACGGCGTGATGTAGGCAGGCGGCTTTTCCAACCGGTCGGCGTGCGCGGCGATATTGGCAACGCCGACCGAGTACGGATATTGCGCGAACATGCGGGCGTCGTTGCCGGAATCGCCGATGAAGGCGAAGGTTTCACACGCGGTCCGGTCGTCCACATTCAGGATGTCGGCGAGGATGTGTTCGCTGGTCGTCTGCTTGCAGAATTGGACCAGCGACGCATGCGCGTGGATGCTGCTCGCCGTGGCAAAGAAACCTTGCGTGCGGATGAACGCGAGCAACTCCGAGACCTGTTCCGCAGGCAAGGGATCGCGGTTTTCGCCAATGTCGAAGGCGAGATCGCCGACCCGTTGCGCGGCATCGTCCGCCACTGCAATGCCAGGGAAGCGCTGTTGCAGCACAGGCACGAATGCCTCCAATTGCTGGCGGTGCGCCCGCCGCGTCGCCTCATCGGCATAAAACCACGATCGCATGACGCCGCCCTCGTCCAGCCAGAACGCGCTGGCGCCATTTTCGGCGATGACAGCGTCGAAGCCGCACAAGCGCAGCAAGGGCATCGCCCAGTAGGTCGGCCGGCCGGTCACCGCGACGACGAACAGACCCGCGGACTGCAGCCGCCCGAGCGCCGCCATGACGTCCGGCATCAACCGGCCGTGCGTAGTCAGCGTATCGTCGATGTCGGTCAGGACGCCGGCGATCTGCCGCCGCTCATCGTCCGGCCACTGCGCCAGCGGTTTCATAACTCGTAGCTATCCTTTTCGCCGCTCATCACCTGCTCGACCAGTTTGCGGCTGAGCGTGGGCGCCAGCAATTCGATGAAGCTGTATACATAGCTGCGCAAGTAGGAGCCTTGCTTTAATGCAATGCGCGAAACATTCGTCCCGAAGAGATGCCCAACGGGAATCGCCTCCAACCCCTTGTCGCGCTCCGGGTCGAACGCCATTCCGGCGATGATGCCCACGCCCATGCCGAGTTCCACATAGGTCTTGATGACGTCGGCGTCGATCGCTTCGAGCAGGATGTCCGGCTTCAGCCCGCGAATCGCGAAGGCGTGGTCGATCTTGGCGCGCCCGGTAAACGCGCTGTCGTAGGTAATAAGCGGATAGGTAGCAATCTCCTCCAGCGTCAGCGCCTTCGACTTGATCAGCGGATGCTCGTGCGGCACCACCAGCACATGCTCCCATTGATAGCAGGGCAAGGAAATCAGGCCATCCGCACTGGCGATGGCTTCCGTGGCGATTGCGAGGTCAGCTTGGTCCTTGAGCACCATTTCCGCGATCTGCTTCGGATTTCCTTGCAAAAGAGACAATCTGACCTTGGGATATTTCTGCGTGAATGCCTGTACCACCTTGGGCAGGGTGTAGCGCGCCTGGGTGTGCGTGGTGGCAATCGTGAAACTGCCGCTGTCCTGCGCCGCGAATTCCTTGCCGATCCGCTTCAGGCCGTCGATTTCTTGCATGATCAGCTCGACCGAGCGCAATACTGCCCTGCCCGGTTCGGTGAGGCCGCGGATGCGCTTGCCGTGGCGAGTAAATATATCCACGCCCAGCTCCTCTTCCAGTTCGATGATCGCCTTGGACACACCCGGTTGCGAGGTATAGAGCGCCTTGGCGGCTTCGGTAAGGTTGAAGTTTTGCCGGACGGCTTCCCGGACAAAGCGGAGTTGATGGAGGTTCATCGTTTCCCTTGTGAAATTACCAACACTACTTTTCCGCACTTGCATATGCCTATTAGGCATATAAGCAAATAAATTCTAAGTAGTTTGGAATAAGGAATAAGTTTATTACGATTCACGCTAATTTGCGCGAGGTGACATGACTCTTACTTATGTAATTTCCGGATTCGCAGTCGGCCTGCTGGTCGGCCTGACGGGTGTCGGCGGCGGCTCCCTGATGACGCCCTTGCTCACCCTCATGTTCGGCGTTTCCCCCACCGTAGCAGTCGGTACCGACCTGGCTTTTGCGTCCACCACCAAGGCAGCCGGCACCATGGCACACCGTTACCGCGGCACCGTGCACTGGGACATCGTCCGCCACCTCTGCTACGGCGCGCTTCCTTCCGCAGTCATGGCCGCCATTGCCCTGAAATACTTCGGCGCGCTGGACAAGGAAATCGGCCAGATCATCCGGTATTCCATCGCATTTTCCGTGCTGCTGACCGTCGTCGCGCTGCTCTTCCGCGGCCGCATGCAGGCATGGGTGCTCAAGCATCCCGAAAAACAGTTGCAGGGAGCGAAACTCACCGCCGCCACCGTCATCGTCGGCGCCGTTCTCGGCACGCTGGTCACCGTTTCCTCCATCGGCGCAGGCGCAATTGGTGCGACAATATTGGTATTACTGTATCCTCGCCTATCCCCGGCGGAGATCGCCGGCACCGACATCGCCTACGCTGTTCCCCTGACCGCCATTGCCGCCTTCGGCCACTGGTGGCTCGGCTCGATCGACTGGATGCTGCTCGCCGCCCTGCTGGTCGGTTCGCTGCCCGGCATCACCATCGGTTCGCTCGCCGCCAAGGCGGTTCCGGAAAAGATCCTGCGCGGCCTGCTGGCAACGACGCTGACCGGCGTCGCCGCAAAACTGGTTTTTTAAGATTGGAAGAGAAAGATGTATCGTTACGACCAATATGATCATCAGATCGTCAAGGAACGCGTTGCGCAATACGCCGACCAGGTGCGCCGCCGCCTTGCCGATGAACTGACCGAAGACGAATTCCGCCCGCTGCGCCTGCAGAACGGCCTGTACTACCAGCGCCATGCGTACATGCTGCGCATCGCCGTGCCCTATGGCCTGCTGGCATCGCGTCAGCTGCGCATGTTCGCCCATATCGCGCGCGAACACGACCGCGGCTACGGTCACTTCACCACCCGCCAGAACATCCAGTTCAACTGGATCAAGGTCGAAGAGACGCCGGACATCCTCGCCAAGCTGGCCTCGGTCGAGATGCACGCGATCCAGACCTCGGGCAACTGCGTGCGCAACATCACCTCCGACCAGTTCGCCGGCATTGCAGCCGACGAAATCGTCGATCCGCGTCCCTACTGCGAAATCCTGCGCCAGTGGAGCACCTTCCATCCGGAATTCGCCTTCCTGCCACGCAAGTTCAAGATCGCCATCAATGGCGCGAAAGAAGACCGCGCGGCGATCATGGTGCACGACATCGGCCTGTCCGTCGTGAAGAACGAGCAGGGTGAAATCGGTTTCCGCGTCTTCGTCGGTGGCGGCATGGGCCGCACGCCGATCCTGGGCAGCGAGATCCGTTCCTTCCTGCCCTGGCAGCACGTGCTGAGCTACGTCGAAGCGATCCTGCGTGTGTACAACCAGTACGGCCGACGCGACAACATGTACAAGGCGCGCATCAAGATCCTCGTGAAAGCCATCGGCGCCGAAGAATTCGCACGCCAGGTGGAAGAGGAATGGCAGGATCTGAAGGATGGCCCGAGCACGCTGACGCGGGAAGAACTGGATCGCGTCGCCGCTTATTTCACCGCCCCGGCCTATGAAACCCTGCCGGCGACCGATGCGAAAGTCGAACAGCTCAAGGCAGAAAACAAGGCCTTCGCCAAGTGGATCGACCGCAACGTCAAAGGCCACAAGGTGCCGGGCTATGCCGCGGTCGTACTGTCGCTGAAGAAGACCGGCGTGCCGCCGGGCGATGCGACCGCCGACCAAATGGATTTCGTGGCCGACCTCGCCGACCGCTACAGCTTCGGCGAACTGCGCGTCACGCACGAGCAGAACCTGGTGCTGGCCGACGTGAAGCAGTCCGACCTGATCGCGCTGTGGGAAGAAGCGAAGAAGCATGGTTTGGCGACGCCCAACATCGGCTTCTTGACCGACATGATCTGCTGCCCGGGCGGCGACTTCTGCGCGCTCGCAAACGCAAAGTCGATCCCGATCGCGCAAGACATCGCCGAACGTTTCGACAACCTCGACTTCCAGCACGATATCGGCGACATCGAGCTGAACATTTCCGGCTGCATCAACTCCTGCGGCCACCACCACATCGGCCACATCGGCATCCTCGGCGTCGACAAGGACGGCAGCGAGTGGTACCAGGTGTCGATCGGCGGGGCGCAAGGCAACGAGTCGAGCATCGGCAAGATCATCGGCCCGTCGTTCTCCGCACACCAGGTTACCGAAGTGATCGACCGCATCCTGCAGGTGTACGTGCGCGAGCGCATCGAGGACGAGCGCTTCATCGAAACCGCGCGCCGCATCGGCGTCGCGCCGTTCAAGGAATTCGTGTACGCCACCCCGATCAAGATCGCCCATCCCGCTGGAGAAGACGCCTATGCGTAACATCATCAAGAACAAGGCCGTCGTCGCGGATGACTGGACCGTTTTGCGCCTTGGCGAAGAAGACACGCCGGAGGCAGTCGCCGTGCCCGAGGGCAAGGTCATCGTGCCGCTGAAGGTATGGCAGACGCAGCGCGCAGCGCTCGAAAACCGCGCCGAACTGGCGGTGTGGATCGGCAGCAGCGAGCGGCCGGAAGAACTGAAGGACGACCTCGGCCGCTTCAAGCTGGTCGCGGTCGACTTCCCGAAGTTCGCCGACGGCCGCGGCTACTCGATCGCCTACAACCTGCGCGCCCGCCTCGGCTATACCGGCGAACTGCGCGCGATCGGCGATGTGCTGCGCGACCAGCTGTTCCTGATGCAGCGCGTCGGCTTCGATGCCTTCGCCGTGCGCGAGGACAAGAACATCCATGATGCACTGAAGGGCCTGACCGATTTCTCCGAGGTGTATTCCAACTCCTGGGACAAGAAGGCGCCGCTGTTCCGCCGCGTGCAGCGCGGTGTGGGAGCCGAGGCATGAGCGATTTCGACACCCTGGTCGAGAACACGCAGGCGACGCTCAAGCGCATCGCCGCCGAGTTCTCGCCTGCGGTTTTCGCATCGAGCCTCGCCGCCGAAGACATGGTCCTGACCGATCTGATCCTGCGCGCGAAGCTGCCGATCGGCATCTTCACGCTGGAGACCGGCCGCCTGCACAAGGAAACGCTGGGCATGGTGGACCGCATCAAGGAGACCTACGGCTATGACGTCAATCTGTACAAGCCGGAAGCGGCCGCCGTCGACGCCTACGTGCAGCAGAACGGCCTGAACGCCTTCTACGACAGCGTCGAGATGCGCAAGGAATGCTGCCGCATCCGCAAGGTCGAGCCGCTGAACCGCGCGCTTGCCGGCAACAAGGCCTGGGTTACCGGCCAGCGCCGCGCGCAGTCGACCACCCGCGCAGAACTCGCGGTGCAGGAAGACGATCCGGCGCACGGCATGACCAAGTTCAACCCGCTGGCCGACTGGTCGGAAGAGGACGTGTGGAACTACATCCGCAGCAACAACGTGCCGTACAACCCGCTGCACGACAAGGGCTATCCGTCAATCGGCTGCGAACCCTGTACCCGCGCGATCCAGCCGGGTGAGGATGTCCGCGCCGGACGCTGGTGGTGGGAAAACCCGGAATCCAAGGAATGCGGCCTCCACGTCGTGGACGGCAAGCTGGTCAGAATCAAATCGGTAGCAGCACAATAAATCATGAACACAGCAGTCGAAAAACTCTTTTTGGACGCGGCCAGCAACCGTCACCTGGACTGGCTCGAATCGGAAGCGATCCACATCATGCGCGAGGTCGCAGCCGAGTGCACGAATCCGGCCCTGCTCTTCTCGGGTGGCAAGGACTCGGTCGTCCTGCTGCGCATCGCGGAGAAGGCCTTCCGTCCCGGCAAGTTCCCCTTCCCGCTGGTGCACATCGACACCGGCCACAACTTCCCGGAAGTGATCGAATTCCGTGACCGCCGCGCTGCCGAACTGGGCGAGCGCCTGGTCGTGCGCTCGGTGGAAGACTCGATCAAGCGCGGCACCGTGCGCCTGCGCAATCCGCAGACCGATTCGCGCAACGCCGCCCAAGCGGTGACGCTGCTGGAAACGATTGCGGAATTCGGCTTCGACGCCTGCATCGGCGGCGCCCGACGCGATGAAGAGAAGGCCCGCGCGAAAGAGCGCATCTTCTCCTTCCGCGACGAATTCGGCCAATGGAACCCGAAGGCCCAGCGCCCGGAGCTGTGGGACCTGTATAACACCCGCGTCCATAAGGGCGAGAACATGCGCGTGTTCCCGATCTCCAATTGGACCGAACTCGACGTGTGGCAGTACATCGCCCGCGAAAAGCTGGCCCTGCCGCCGATCTACTTCGCGCACGAACGCCAGGTGATCCCGCGCAACGGCCTTCTGGTGCCGCTGACCGACCTCACGCCAGCGCGCGAAGGCGAAACCATTGAAACCCGCGTCGTGCGCTTTCGCACCGTGGGCGACATTTCCTGCACCTGCCCGGTTGCCTCTGACGCAGCCGACGTGGATGCGATCATAGCGGAGACCGCCGTGACCCAGATCACCGAACGCGGTGCGACCCGCATGGATGACCAGACATCCGAAGCATCGATGGAAAAACGCAAGAAAGAAGGGTATTTCTGATGAACGCCGCAGTTTCTGAACAAGTGCTGACCAACAACGCCGCTACCGAGCGCGGCCTGCTGCGCTTCATCACCGCCGGTTCCGTCGATGATGGCAAGAGCACGCTGATCGGGCGCCTGCTGTTCGACAGCAAGGGCATCTTCGCCGACCAGCTCGACGCTATCTCGCGTGCCAAGCACAAGCGCACCGTCGGCGACACCGTCGACCTGTCGCTGCTGACCGACGGCCTGGAAGCCGAACGCGAGCAAGGCATCACCATCGACGTGGCCTACCGCTATTTCGCCACGCCGAAGCGCAAGTTCATCATCGCCGACACCCCGGGTCACGAGCAGTACACCCGCAACATGGTAACCGGCGCCTCGACCGCCGACGCCGTGATCATCCTGGTCGATGTGTCCAAGGTGAAGCTGGGCGAAGACGGCAGCGTGGAACTCCTGACGCAGACCAAGCGCCACTCGACCATCGCCCACCTGCTGCGCATCGAACACGTGATCGTCGCCGTCAACAAGATGGACCTGGTCAACTACGACAAGGCTGTCTACGATCGCATCATTGCCGCCTACGAGAAGTTCGCCAAGCAGCTCGGCCTGAACGACGTACGCGCAATTCCGCTGTCCGCGCTTGCAGGTGACAATGTCGTAACCAAGACCGACAATATGCCGTGGTACCAGGGCCCGACGCTGATCGAGTTGCTGGAATCGCTGTCCGTCTACGACGAATCTCATGACGAGCCCTTCCGCTATCCGGTGCAACTGGTGGCGCGCCACAACGGCCACGAAGCCAACGACTTCCGCGGCTACATGGGCCGCATCGAAGCCGGCAAGGTCAAGAAAGGCGACAAGCTGCTGGTGCATCCGAGCGGCCAGACCGCGACCGTCAAGGACATCCTGACGCTGGACGCCTCGCTGGAATCCGCCTCCGTCGGCCAGTCGGTCACCATCCTGCTGGACGAATACCTGGACATCTCGCGCGGCGACATGCTGGTACAGGCAGACAAACCGGCGACACTGCTCAAGACTGTCGAAGCCGACATTTGCTGGCTGTCCGAGGAACCGCTCGACATGCGCCGCAAGTACTGGCTCAAGCACACGACCAAGCAAGTTGCGGCACGCGTGACGAAGATCGATACCCTGCTCGACATCAACACGCAGGAACGCCGCGCAGCCGATGCGCTGAAGCTGAACGACATCGCGACCGTCTCGATCAACGTCCAGCAGCCGCTGGCCGCCGACGCCTACGACGCGATCCGTTCGACCGGCTCCTTCATCCTGATCGACGAAGTGACGCACCAGACGGTCGCTGCGGGCATGATCCGCATCGCCTGAACGGACTCTCATGACGTCAAAACCCGCCGCGCAGAAGACGACCGGCAAGGTCATTCTGCTCGGTGCCGGCCCGGGCGCTGCCGACCTCATCACGGTCCGCGGCGCCCGGCTGCTTTCGCAGGCCGATGTCGTGCTCCACGACGCGTTGGTCACCGATGAAATGCTGGCCCTCTGCCCGCAGGCGGAAAAGATTTCCGTTGGCAAGCGTTCCGGTCAACGCTCGACTGCGCAAACCGTCATCAACCAGAAGCTGGTCGAATGCGCCCGCAAGTACAAGCTGGTCGTCAGGCTGAAGGGCGGCGACCCGATGATGTTCGGACGGGCGGATGAGGAATTGCGCGCGCTCGAAGCCGAAGGCATCGAGGTGGAGATTGTCCCTGGCGTCACTGCTGCGCTCGCCGCTGCCGCCTCATCGAAACAGCCGCTGACCAAGCGCGGCGTCGCGCGCAGCGTTGCATTCTTTACTTCCGCCACTGCTCCGGGTCATCCGGAGCAGACCACCCTGCCCGATTGCGACACACTGATCCAGTACATGGGCGGGAAGGAAGCAATCATGACGGCGCAAAAACTGCTCGCGCAAGGACGTCCACCCAGCCTGCCCGTCTTGGTCATCGAAAATTGCAGCCGCACAAACGAACGGATCCAGCGGCTTCAACTTGGCGAACTGGAAAAGGGCCTGGCAGATTGCCACGGTCCCGTGCTGGTGATGTTCGGCGAGGCACTCACGCCCCGGTAGTTGCAGAGCCGGAAGCTACCGCTTCCCTGCCCTACTGATCCCTGGCCTGCTCCATCGAGCCCACGCAATAGCGTGCGATCGCATTCAACACATCGGCGTTTTCGCCGACTGCCGCGACGGCATTGATCTTCACCGCCGGGTATTCCTGCCTGAGCTGATCGATCATGACCGGCAGGTCACGCAGAACATGTCCGCCCTGGCCAAAAAACACCGGCACGACCGTCACTTCATTACATCCCGCCTGCACAAGGTTCTTCACGAGATCCGGCAGTCGCGGCTCCATCAGTTCAAGGAAGGCCAGCGATACGACAACGTCCGGCAGCTGCGACTGCGTCAGTTGCTGCAGCCGCTGGAAAGGTTCGGCCCACCGCGGATCACGTGCGCCGTGAGCAAACAGGACAAGGGAATGTTGCGTCATGATTGTGCCTAATGTTTCTGAACCCATAACAGGGCTCCCGCCGCCACCAGCAGGAAGGTTATGCTCGGCAACACGGCTGTTGCAAGCGGCGGCCAGGTATTTAGCAGCCCGAGATGCGAGAACAGGCTGTTAAGCAGCTGGAAACTCACGCCGATCATGATGCCGATGAAAATCTTGAGGCTCACGCCGCCGGCGCGGAAATGCAGGTAGGCAAAAGGCAAGGCCAGTGCCATCATCACCAGCACGGCCAACGGATAGAACAGTTTTTTCCAGAACGCGATTTCATAGCGCTCCGTTGTCTGCTTGTTCTCCGCCAGATGCCGTGTATAAGTCGCCAGGCCGTATGCAGACATGCGGTCTGGATCCGCGAACAGGACGGACAGGATATTCGGCGTAATCTCGGACATGAGGTCGCGTGCCTGGTAATGCCTTGTGGTCACTACAGCGGCGACATCGGTGGCATTGGCCGGGAAAACGGTTTCGGTCACATTCGACAGGCGCCAGACATTATCGGCCTTGTAGTCTGCGCGATCGGCCGTGACGATGGCGGTCAGGTGGAAATCGCGGTCGAATTCATACAGCTTCACGTCTTGCAATTGCCCGTTCGACGTTACGTCCCGCACGTTCAGGAAGCGCGAACCGATCGGTTCGCCCGTCAGGCCATCCTCACGGATTACGTCCTTGGTCCACAAGCCGGTCCGGAACTCCTTCGACACTGTCGCGCCTTGCGCCTGCAATTTCAGCCGCTCGCCCATTGCGCTGCTGGCCGGCGCAATCACCTCGCCGAACAGGAATGTCACAAGCACGAACACGATGCCGACCTTTGCCAGCATCCATCCCGCCCGGCTGGTGGACAGGCCGGAAGCACGCATGATCGTGAACTCGGATTTCGCCGCAAGCTGAGCCAGCGCGTAAATGGTGCCGATCAGCGCCGCAATCGGCATCAGGTCGTACACATATCCGGGTAGCCCCAGTGCGACATACAGAAAAGCATGCTGCAACCGATAGCCGCCACGGCCCACCGCCGGCAATTCGCTGATCAGGTCGAAAAATGCGAACAACGCAAGGAAGGCCACCAGCGCAAACAGGACGGCGCCGACGATCTCCCTCGACACATAACGCTCGATCACCCTCATTGCGCCCCCGTCTTCCGGAACAGCCAGGCGCGCTTGAATGTGCCCCAGACGGTGGCCGGATGATAGCGGCTGTTGATAAAGAGCCGCCAGGAGAACAACATCATGATCAGGATCGCCGCCGTCAGATGCAAAGGCCACCAGGCTGCTTCAAAAGACAGGCGCTTTTGTACGACGGAGGCCTGCAGCACGCTCACCATGTTGCTGTAGATGATAAACAGCAGCAAGGCGATCAGCAGGTTGGCCGACCGGCCGCCGCGGGGATTGGCAAAACTCAGCGGGATGGCAAGCAGCATCAGCAACAGGCCCATGAGGGGCAGTGAAATGCGCCACAGCAATTCGCCTGCGTTGAAGTTGTTCATGTCTGCAATCAGTTCCAGCGTCGTCAAGGACCGCGCTGATTGGTCGCCGACCAAGGCCTGCGACTGCCGCGACACCAGCACGCCGTAGCGTTCGAACTCCATCACGCGGAACTCTGTCTGGTCGCCCATGCCGTCATAGCGGCGCCCCTGGTCCATGACCAGGAACTTGTCGCCGCGTTCGTCGAGGGCGATCGAGCCCTCCCTGGCAACGACGATACTGTTGCGTCCGTCCTTGACGGTGTTCACGAACACGTTCTGCACCTTGGTCGAATCGCCGCTCACCGCCTCGACGAAGAAGATGCGGTCGGCGGACGACGACTCCTGGAAACGTCCCGGGGCGACCCTGGCAATATCCTCCCGCTTCTGGAAGCGCTCGCGGAACTCCGCACTCTGCCGGTTCGCCCATGGGGTCACGAAGAAGCTCAAGGCGATCACGGCGACGATGACGGGTATGCCGAACGACAGGACAGGCTTGATCCATCTCGACAGGCTGAGCCCGGATGCGAACCACACGACCATCTCGGAATCCTGGTAGCTGCGTGTCACGACGACAAGGACCGAAATGAACGACGTCAGGATCAGGATGATCGGCAGGTAGCGCAAGGCAGCGAAACCGATCAGCGCGATGACATCCTGCGATGCGACCTTGCCTCCGGCCGCCTGGCCGAGGACCTTGATCAGCATGACGGTAATCGTGATCGTGAAAAGCGTCGTGAAGACAGCGCCTGCGGTACTTACCAATTCGCGTTGAAGTGCGCGCTGAAAAATCATTGAATAGAAGACTATAATTGCGTCTGGAGAAGGAGCGACTTATGGACTTTAGCATAAAACCAATCGAGGCTAAAACCGGCCTCCAGAGCGTCAAAACCGGCTGCATCGCGGTCGGTGTATTTGAAGACAAGAAACTCTCTGCCGGTGCGAAGGCATTGGATGGCAAGGGCATCATCACCTCCGCGCTGAAGTCTGGCGACATTACCGGCAAGGCAGGCACGACCCTGCTGTTGCGCGGCCTTGATGGCGTCGCCGCCGAACGCGTGCTGCTGGTCGGCTTGGGCAACGAAGAATCCGTGTCCGAGAAAAATTTCCTCTCGGCGGTGCAAGCAGTGGCGCGAGTATTTTCCAATCTGGGCACGAACGAGGGCGCAATTGCCCTGCCCTTCGAGGAAATCAAGAACCGTGATGCAGCCTGGGCAATCCGCGGCGCAGTGATCGCACTCCGCGACGCGAACTACCGTTTCGACACGACCAAGAGCAAGAAGGAACCGGAAAAAGGCGGCGTAAAGAAAGTTGCCTTCCTGACCTCCGCCGTTGCCGCCGCTGCTGCCAAGACCGCCGTCGCACAAGCGACCGCCGTCGCCAACGGCATGGCGCTGACCAAGGATCTCGGCAACCTGCCGCCGAACATCTGCACGCCGACCTACCTCGCCGGCGTCGCCAAGAAACTGGGCAAGGACTACAAGTTCGGCGTTGAGGTGCTGGACCGCAAGCAGATTGAAGCGCTGAAGATGGGCAGCTTCCTCGCGGTCACCAAGGGCAGCGACGAGCCGCCGAAGTTCATCGTGATCAAGTACAACGGCGGCAAGCCGAAGGATGCACCGATCGTGCTGGTCGGCAAAGGCATCACCTTCGATACCGGCGGCATCTCGATCAAGCCCAGCGCCAACATGGACGAGATGAAGTACGACATGTGCGGCGCCGCGTCGGTCCTCGGCACCTTCCGTGCGCTCGGCGAACTCGGCCTCAAGCTGAATGTCATCGGCGTCATCCCGACCTGCGAAAACATGCCTTCCGGCCGCGCTTCCAAGCCGGGTGACGTCGTAACCTCGATGTCCGGCCAGACCATCGAAATCCTGAACACCGACGCCGAAGGCCGCCTGATCCTGTGTGATGCGCTGACCTATGCCGAGCGCTTCAAGCCGGCAGCCGTGGTCGACATCGCCACCCTCACCGGCGCATGTGTCACGGCGCTCGGCCACCATAACACGGGCCTGTTCACCCGCCACGACGATGCACATGATGCGCTGGCGGAAGAATTGCTGGCGGCCGGCAAGGCGACCGGCGACACCGCCTGGCGCATGCCCATTGAGGATGCCTACCAGGAACAGCTGAAGTCCAACTTTGCCGACATGGCCAACATCGGCGGCCCGCCGGGCGGTGCCGTCACTGCGGCGTGCTTCCTGGAGCGCTATACAAAGAAGTACACCTGGGCGCACCTCGACATCGCCGGCACCGCCTGGAAATCCGGCGCGGCCAAGGGCGCAACCGGCCGTCCGGTGCCGCTGCTGACGACCTTCCTGATAAACAGGGCGAACGGCAAGTAAGTCTGTTCCAAGTAGTGGGCGCGGTAATCATGCCCACTACTTTCTTCACATCCCCGGCTCCCGCTTCTTCCCATGCGCCTGCAACAGGCAATCATGAAAGACCTGCGTCACCCGCTGCGGCCCCGGCGATTGCCGGATCGCGCTTGCGAAACTGCATTCATAGCGGAACTGTGACGGCTTCACGGCGCGCATCAATCCGTCCGCCTCGAAACTTTTCGCATAGTGGTCCGGCAGGAAGCCGAGAAACTCGCCCGACAGAATCAGCGTCGCGATCGATTCCTGGTCGAATCCCGTTGCCTTGCGCGCCAGCCGCACGCGCTGGCTGATCTCCATGTTGGGCGAGTGGTAGCCGAGCCCCGCGAACCGGTAGGCATTCAGGCTTATCCATGTCAGCTGCTCGCTCCTCGCCCCGAACAACGGGTGCCTGCTGCCGCAGTAAAGCAGCATCGTCTCGCCAAACAATGTGTCGTAATGAAGGCTGGCCGAATTGCGGTGCACGGGAATGATCCCGACCTGGAACTGGCCGTCCATCACGCCGCGTTCGATAGTGTTGATCGGTGCCACGTGCATGTTGAGCGACACATCCGGTGCCAGCCGGGTAAACAGGGCAATTGCATCGCCGATGCGTGATGCCGGATTGCTGGCCGTCTTGTCGAAGATCGCGACATCGAGCTGGCCGCCGAGGCGGCAGTGGATTTCGTCGACGCCGCGGATGAAGGCGTCGGTGGCTGCCAGCAGACGCTGCGTTTCCTGATAGATCCTGTCCCCTTCCGCCGTCGTTGCAAAGCCGCTGCGCCCGCGGTGGCACAGAGTCAGGCCGAGGCGTGTTTCCAGGTCTTTCACATGCTTGCTGATCGTCGAAATGCCGATGTTCAGCTCCAGTTCGGCGGCTGCCATGCCGCCGCAATCGACCACGCTTTTGAAGACCCGCAGCAGGCGGATGTCGGCATCGCTCAGCTGGCCGAGGATCGCACGTTTTTTTACTTGCATAGATCTTCAAGTAAACATTGATATTTGAGTATTCATGATAGTAACACGCGGGTCCAGAATAAGACGGTTACACCATTCAATAAACGGATTGGAGCGGACATGACTTCCCATACGAATACCAGCGAAGAATGGCTCGAAGCGCACTGGATGCCCTTCACCGGCAACCGCAATTTCAAGGCCTCGCCTCGCATGATCACCGGAGCGTCAGGCGCCTACTACACCGACAGCGACGGGCGAAAGATTTTCGACGGCCTCTCCGGGCTCTGGTGCAGCGGCCTCGGTCATGGCCGTTCCGAAATCACGGAAGCGGCACGCAAGCAACTGGATACGCTCGACTACTCACCCGCCTTCCAGCACGGCCATCCGCTGTCGTTCGAGGTGGCCAACCGCATCAAGGAGCTGGTGCCGGCCGGTCTTGATTATGTGTTCTTCACCGGATCCGGCTCCGAAGCCGCCGACACCTCGCTCAAGATGGCGCGCGCCTACTGGCGTGCCAAGGGGCAGGCCGGCAAAACCCGTTTGATCGGGCGCGAAAAAGGCTATCACGGCGTCAACTTCGGCGGCATTTCCGTCGGCGGCATCGTCGGCAACCGCAAGACCTTCGGCCAAGGCGTGGAAGCGGACCACCTGCCGCACACCTTGCTGCCGCAGAATGCTTTCACCCGCGGCATGCCGGATCAAGGCGCAGAACTGGCCGACCAGCTGCTCAACCTGATCGCGCTGCATGACGCGTCCAACATCGCGGCCGTTATCGTGGAACCCTTCTCCGGTTCGGCCGGCGTGATCATCCCGCCCAAGGGTTACCTGAAACGCCTGCGCGAGATCTGCACGCAGCACAACATCCTGCTGATCTTCGACGAGGTGATCACCGGCTTCGGGCGCTGCGGCGCGATGACCGGCGCGGAAGCCTTCGACGTCACGCCGGACATCATGAACGTCGCCAAGCAGGTGACCAACGGCTCGCAGCCGCTGGGGGCGGTGATCGCAAAGAAGGAGATCTACGACACCTTCATGAACACCGGCGGGCCCGACTACATGCTGGAGTTCCCGCACGGCTATACCTACTCCGCCCATCCGGTCGCGTGCGCGGTCGGCCTCGCTGCGCTCGACATCCTGGTCAGGGAACACATGCTGGACCGCGTGCGTGAGCTGGCGCCGCATTTCGAGAACGCGGTGCACAGCCTCAAGGGCTCCAAGCACGTCACAGACATCCGCAACTACGGCCTGGCCGCCGGCCTGACGATCGCATCCCTGCCGGGCGAGCCGGCAAAGCGGCCGTATGAGATTGCGATGAAGTGCTGGAAGAAGGGTTTCTACGTTCGCTACGGCGGCGACACCATCCAGCTTGCGCCGCCGTTCATCGCCACGCGCGAGGAGATCGATCTCCTCGTCAACGCCCTCGGCGAATCCATCAACGAAACTGCCTGACACCGAACAAGGATTCCTCATGACCAACATCATCGGCCATTTCATCCACGGCGAACACGTTTCGCGGGGCGAGCGCGCCGCTCCCGTTTTCAATCCCGCTACCGGCGTCTCCGAAAAGAAGGTCAGGCTTGCAGACAAGGCGACGGTCGAAGAAGCCATCGCTTCCGCCGAAAAGGCCTACCCCGCCTGGCGCAACACCCCGCCGCTCAAACGCGCACGCGTGATGAGCCGGCTGAAGCAATTGCTCGAAGAGCACGCCGACAAGATCTGCGCAATGATCACCGCCGAACACGGAAAGGTCCTGAGCGACGCGATGGGCGAACTGCAGCGCGGCATCGAGAACGTCGAATACGCGAGTTACGCGCCCGAGCTGCTCAAGGGCGAGCACAGCAAGAACGTCGGCCCTGCCATCGACTCCTGGAGCGAGTTGCAGCCGCTGGGTGTGACCGCCGGCATCACGCCCTTCAATTTCCCTGCGATGGTCCCATTGTGGATGTGGCCGATGGCAGTCGCTTGCGGCAATACCTTCGTGCTGAAGCCGTCCGAGCGCGATCCGTCCGCTGCCGTGTTCATCGCGGAACTGGCGCTGGAAGCCGGCTTGCCGCCTGGCGTGCTGAACGTTGTCAATGGCGACAAGGAGGCAGTCGACACGCTCCTGACCGACCCGCGCGTGCAGGCGGTCAGCTTCGTCGGGTCGACGCCTATTGCCCAGTACGTCTACGCCACCGGCACCGCGCACGGCAAGCGCGTGCAGGCGCTGGGCGGGGCGAAGAACCATGCCGTCGTCATGCCCGACGCCGACATCGGCAATGCCGTCAACGCCCTCATGGGCGCGGCGTTCGGTTCCTGCGGCGAGCGCTGCATGGCCGTGCCGCTGGTGGTTGCCGTCGGCGACGGCACTGCGGATGCCGTCATCGCCGGCCTGAAGGCCGAGATCGCCAAGATGAAGGTCGGCCCGGGTACCGACGCGAGCAACGATATGGGTCCGCTCGTCACCCGCGAGCACTACGAGAAAGTGAAGGGTTACGTGGATACCGGTGTCGTCGAAGGCGCCACTCTCCTGGTAGACGGACGCGAGCTGGTCGTCCGCGATGCGAATGGAGAACGCAGCAATGGTTATTTCCTCGGTCCCTGCCTGTTCGATCATGTGAAGCCGGGCATGCGCATCTACCAGGAAGAGATCTTCGGCCCGGTGCTCGGCGTGGTCCGCGTCGCCTCCCTGGAAGAAGCGATGACCCTGATCAACGCGCACGAGTACGGCAACGGCACCTGCATCTTCACGCGCGACGGTGAGGCCGCGCGCCACTTCTGCGACAACATTCTCGTAGGCATGGTGGGGGTCAACGTGCCGCTGCCGGTCCCCGTCGCCTACCATTCCTTCGGCGGCTGGAAGCGCTCGCTGTTCGGCGACCTGCATGCGTATGGACCGGATGCCGTGCGCTTCTACACGCGGCGCAAGACCATCACCCAGCGCTGGCCCGCATCCAACGATCCGGGGCGGGCGATGTTCAGCTTCCCGTCGAGCCGGTAAGGGAACAAAAAAGGGACAAAAAGGAAACTGTTTTCCCCTCGCGCGATCAAGTATAGGAAACAATATGCGCGAGGGAAAAGTATGGATCGGCTCCTGCACTGGCTAAGTCACACCTCTTTCAACCTTGCCGGGACGCTTGTGCGCGTAAGCCGGGTGGAGAAATCCGGCCTGCTCGTCGCTTTCGTCTCGGCAATATCGCTATTTGCCTTCGTTGAAATTGCCGAAGAGGTGGGCGAAGGCGAAACGGCGACCTTCGACACCGCCATCCTGCTGGCATTCCGCAACAGCGCGGACTTGTCCGACCCGCTCGGCCCTGCATGGTTCGAAGGCATCATGCGCGACTTCACTGCGCTGGGCGGCGTCGCGGTACTCACGACAGTCACGGTCCTCGTCGCCGGCTTCCTTCTCCTGACGCGCAAACGTCGCGCCGCATGGATGGTCATCATTTCCGTGCTGGGCGGCATCGCGCTCAGCCACCTGCTCAAATGGGGTTTCGGACGCCCGCGGCCGGACCTGGTGCCGCATGCAACCGCGGTGTACTCCGAAAGCTTTCCCAGCGGCCACGCCATGCTATCCGCTGTGGTCTACCTGACGCTCGGCGCACTTCTTGCCCGCACCGAGGGGGAGGTGCGCGTGAAGATCTACCTCGTTTCCGCGGCAGGCTTTCTTACCCTGCTGGTCGGCATCAG